>JAWKKL010000016.1:0-62217 GCA_041393275.1 Bacteroidales bacterium | reverse complement strand
GTTGGATCATGTAATGAGATATCTATAAAATCAACCATTTCGCCTACCATAATTGTTGTGACGTTTGCCGTAAAATCGGCTACCGGTGCAAGGATTATTTGATCAAATTCAACCACTGTAACAAAATCGGGGCCGGGCATACAAACAACAGCTGTATTTGTAGCGGGGCAATAATCAAAATATGTAGGTGTGGCCGGAAGAACGATGGCTTCCCCGTTCCTTATCAGAAAACCTGCGTCATCATTTGCCGAAAGGGCTAAAACTATAGGATTTCCCTGATTATCATAGAGAACCTGGATGAGATTTCCGTACTGTGTATAATAATCGGTACTGTTAATGGCTCCCGTTTCTGGATCAACATTTATAATGGTTTTTGTACTATAATTAATGATCCCAAACTCATCATAAACTTCATTATAAGCCAGGCGCAACGGCCCATCGCCATTTGAAGGAAAAGTACCGATAACTGAAGAATTGGCCCCGTCAATATGGATAATTGAAAAATTGTCGCTGTTGTAATTTGTTACCGCTGCATATTCCCCGGTGGAATTAAAAGCAATTTTCAGGGGAAAGGTTCCCACCGGTAGTTCTGAAACTATTTGTTGTTGAGCAATATCAATTACCTGAACTTTATCAATAAAACTTGCAGCGACTAAAATATACTGGTCCGTAGGATCAACTTCCACACTGCTCCGGACACCAAAAGCGGCCCAGGACAATCCAATTGTACCCGTTGGGATTTCTACAATTTCGTTACTTGCTGCTCCATCCAATTCAACTATCGAAACAGAATTGCTTTTCAGGTTGCCGATATAAACTTGTTCATCGTCCGGCGCAATAGCCACCATTAACGGGCGTTGGTTGGTGTAAACCGAGGTGACAAATTCATTGGTAGATAAATCAATCAGTTTAATTGTGTTTAAATCATAACCTCCCATAATGCCCCATTGCGAATCATGTGTAATGCCAATGGCATCGCATTTTTCGCCCAGGTCAATGATCGTATCAACCGTGTACGTTAATAAATCAATGATTGTCATGCTTTCGGAAAGCGAATTTGATGTCAGTGCCTTTGAACCATCCGGCGAAATTGCAATTCGGTAAGGTGTATCAGCCTCCGGAGGTAAACCTACCAGAGCCTTGCCATCAAACTGAATATCTGAAGGATCAGTAAAATTAAAAAAGTAAACACCCTCGTATCTCAGCGGATCGTATCCAATTAATCTATTTTCAATGGGCGAAATGCACCCGAAGTCCTGCGTGTACCCCTGAAGCTGGTCCAGCATAGTCTCTGTTTCGAAATCCATGATCGAAAAACGAAATTGACCACTCACAGCATATTGATGATCGGCGGATGACGTCATCCAAAACGGAGTATATGTTTGGGTAAAAGTGACAAAGTCTGAAGTCTCAAATCGAATGATGGCACTGCTGTTGTTGCCAATTCCCACAAATGCTTTGTTTCCATCCTGGTTTACAACAACGTCGTGGGTTGCCAGATAATTTCCTGTCAATTCAACAGTTTCGGTAATGCTATGAGTTAAATTATCAATCTGATAGGCATTAAAAACATTATTCACATCGCTTAAAGCAATTATTTTACTTCCATCGCCCGATAAACCAACAACAAAACAATTTGCAATTCCCGTTACAGTAAAATCTATATTTCCAGTCAATGGATCAATATATAGCACATCATTATCAGAATTGCCGACAATGATATGGTTTCCATCGTGGGAAACCTCAAACCTTGAAAATTTAAAACTACTTCTCCCTCCGGTTGATATCCATGAAAAACTTAATAAAGACATTGGAAAGTCAGTAATCGGGGCTAATTGTGATAATGTTTGTAAATCAATAACCTCACACTGATCGTTTATATCGCAAGCTATATAGGCATAGTTTCCATCTGGGCTAACTTCTACAGCAGCCGGTTGTGAACCGGCCGGGGTTGAGAAAATTTCAACAACACTAAAATCGGAAACATCTAATACATAGATTTCATCACCAAAAATACATGATATGATGGCGTATTCATCAGTACAGGCCACATCACAGGGGTAATTTCCCACCCCGATTACATTTATAGCCTGCATGGTAGCAGCATCAAAAACCGTAACATTATTTGTTCCTCCGGTGCAAACCAACACTTTACTTCCATCGCTTGTATAACATGACCTTAACATAAAATCACCCTCTGGAGGAATGCCCGGATCAATATCGGTCTGAGTTTTGGTAAAAAGTTCAACAGTAAGAAAATCATTCAGGGTTTGCCCCTTTTTAACTTTCATTTGATGAATTTCAATTTCACTATTTGTATCTACCAGGTCAGAAACCGGTTGGGCTTTTAGAATTGGGAATAGAAAAAAACCAATCATTAAACTACTTAACATTTTTGTCATAAACCATGTTTTTATTACGAAGGCTAAGATACAAAAAAGAAAAGACCTGACAGGATCTTTGGACATTGCCAGGCCTTAACTATAATAGAAAAAATTTAACAGTATTAATACAGGATTAATTTTTGTACCTGGTTTATATCCTTTGTTTTAAGCTGATAAAAATAGATACCTGATGGAATTTTCTTTCCTGATTCGTTTGTTGCGTCCCACCTGACATTTTGAGTTCCTGGTTCAAAATTATCATTTAGCAGGGTTTTAACTAATTTTCCATTTAAATCAAACACATCAAGTGAAATATGTCCAGTATTTTCAACAGTCAAACCGAAATTTGTTTCGGCCTGAAAAAGGATTTGAAAAAGTTATTGATGCATATTATTCCTGAAATTCACTTTCAACATTTGATTCAAAATCAACATGAAAATTTACAGGAATTATAATTTCGGTAAAATCAGGGTCATTGGATGAAACGGTAATGGATCCTTCATAATCACCAATGGGCAGGGTTGTACCGTCACAATTTACCTCAATAATTTGGCTTTCAACGGCTGAATGGTTCCTGAAATTGATCAGGTGTCAACCAGGGAAAAAGAATATACGTTTTTGTAATGGTTACTGAAATATCCGTTGCTCTGGTGGCCGCCATCGCCATAAGAATCGGTGATCCATATCCGCCATGTCCCCTGCATTTGTTCTCCATTGAATGCATCCAGTGAAATAAAGAGTAGGTTCACTGGGAAAACCCGCTGAAATAAGCATTGAGTACCCTGTGGCGACATCACATAAAATGAACTCTCATACCCATATTGATCAGTATTCCAGGTAAAATCAATTGCTCCAGTTGGCAATTTCACCTTCGATACCGGATACTTCCATTTCTGTCCAGCTAAGTTCCGTCCAGGTATTGTAATCCCAGGCATTTTGAGCAGGACTGTCATCTACATCAAAGGAAAAATTTTCTAAAATTGCTGAAGACCAATCAATATTATAATTCAATGCCAATTCACCTTCATTGCTTGAAATAGTAAACTCTTCAACATCAATATACCCCTGGTTTGCCCATGCGTTAATTTCTGCAACATCAATTGAAATGGCTGCAAACAATTGCTCGCCAACGTAAAATACATGTGGATCAGGTTCACCAATAAATGGGTGATTTGCTAAATTTCCTCCATCATCCTCCGCCGAAATATAATATTTCATTTCAGAACCCAGGATGCCGGCCGGAAGGGTAGCTGAATATATTTTATCCCCTTCATAAGTCATGGCAATGGGATCTTGTATTACGCCATTTGTCCAATAAATGTACCAATACATTTTCAGCGGATATATTTTTCTCCACTAATAGCAGCAATGGTGGCCTCAATTTCATAATCAGGTTGAACCGGTTGATCACCAAGCAAGGGATAATGTTCAATATAGAGTGTATTCCGATCAGCGATTCCTTTGGTACGGCAATGCAAAGCATCCGTTGATTCCCATGAACCTGTAAAGGTTAATATTTCATATCCGGGCATGGCTGCTTCATAAGCAGCCACAGCTTCATCATCCCATTGTCCGCCCATGATGGGTAAAAATACCCGGTCATTTAAAATCAAAGAATTGGTATAGGGCTCATTGTTTGGTGTCCAAACCCTGTAAACTTCAAAATTATTACCCCAGGCCGAAATCTCATTGGCGTAATAATTTGCCGTTGCTTCAATTTCGTCGTATTGTGGGTGCGAAATTGGTACTTCCCTGATAAGCACTTTATCCACATCCAGGAATTTCCCCCAGCAATCAATATGATCAATGTAGGTATTATTGGGATCAGGTAAAACATGGTAGGTTTCAATTCCGCAATACTCCAATAACATCTGGTCAATCTCTGCGGGTGTTAAAGATGGGTTTTCTTCCCAGCAAAGATCTGAAGAAGAAGATATCCCATAACCATCGGTCATATAATTTCCTCCGGCCGTAATAAAATCCATGGCAAATGATTCGATGCCTAAATATTCTGCCATTTGAGGTGGAACAGCATTATCATTTGGCCGGTTTGGACGGTTATAAATAAAATCCATGATACCAATCTGGTCATCGCCATAACGAATATACCACGGACCGTAATCGCGTGTCCAGTATGAATCAAGGGCTGTTACCAAAAAGTTCGTATTGGCCATATTTACCCCATTCGACTGGTATTGATTCGTTACATAATTAAGCTGGTTATTATTTTCAACAATAGAAGTAACAGGTATTTCCTCCGACATGGCAGCAATCAATTCGTACGAAATGCCAAAATTGCCCGGATAACCAACAAGTACTCCTTCCATTTTTTCAAACTCGGCAATGTTATGAATAACACCAGGAGGGGGATCGGTTTCAAGAAATCCTTTTCCAACCGTATGAAAATCCGCCTTTTCTTCCGGCGACATATGATGGGTAAGGGTATGTTTTCTTTTTACCGGTTCTTCCTGGGCATTAGACTGTACAAATAGCCCGGCCACAAATATAAGGGGAATCATGAGGGATAAAAATCTATTCATCTTTAGCTATTTAAATTAAAGCATCTGCAAAAATAGACTTTTCAAAATACTGTTTGGTTGCATTTTCACCTTTCTTATCCTTATCAAGAATAATTATTTGTAGTTTCGCAATACCAATTTAATGTATCTCGTAGCTTGAGATCTTTTAAAACAAGTCGTTATGAAAATCAAAACTCTATTTTTTTGTTTTCTCATCCTTACTATTGGTCGCTCACAAAACCAGTATAATGTGGTGAATTCGGCATTTAAGTGGAATATTTTATCACAAGGTACCGGATTTGACATAACACAAATTATCCGCTTTAGCGAACAGGATACAATGATTGGCTCATTTTCCTACAAAAAAGTGATGGCCTCTTTTGACCCTGATGAAACTGATTGGTTGTTTATGGATGCTATTATAAGGGAAGACATAGCAAGGGAGGTTTTATGAGAAATTCTGTTGATGACGACAACTATTATATGATTTCTCTTTGGTAGTTGGAGATACGGTGGATATTAGAAATGTTCTATCCGGACCCAGCTTTCATCTTGAGGTTATTGCGGTTGATTCAATTCTAATTGACGCTGAATACCGCAAAAGATTTTATCTTGAATCAATTGGCTGGCCGTATAGTGATGTTTGGGTTGAAGGCATCGGAAGCCTTTTGCACGGTGTTATTTATTGTGGTTATTATAATACCAGCCCTTGGTTTACATTGCTGTGTTTTAAGGAAAATAATGAGGTGTTCTATATGAATCCTGATTATCCCGGATGTTATTATCCTCCTGTCACAATTCAGGAAAATGAAAATCAAATTGAGTATTTCACCTTCAATTCTTTGTTTAATCAAATTATTATTTCCGAAACCTCTCTGAACATGAATATTAAAATATATGACCTATATGGCCGGGAAATTATTTCCGCAAATTCAAATCATGCTGACGAACCGTTAGTTATTAGTTTTAAAAACAAGGCGTCGGGAATTTATATTGGGATCGTCTTTGATGGCATTAAACCACTTTTTACAAAAAAGATATTCATCCCCTGAAAACATCAGAATGTCAGATATAAACCCATAATATCTTTTACGCTTGTATTAATCATAATTTTCTTCGTACTTTTGTTTCTTAAATTCATTCATTATGATAACAGTTAATATATTACTCGGTATGATCGGCCCATGGCAAATCGTCCTGATTGTGTTTGCCGTTTTATTACTTTTTGGCGGTAAAAAAATTCCTGAACTCATGCGTGGACTTGGCAAAGGCGTTAAGGAATTTAAAGACGGGATAAACCCTGATGAAACAAAAAAAAATGATAACGATACGGTAGAAAAGAAATAATAACCTTATCAAATAAATAGGTTCTCATTTTTATTTCCTGCTATTTTCCTTTTCTATTTTCCAGTATTTTAAGATTACTACTCCTACTAAAGATTTCGCTTAGCATTATTTTAAATGATGGAATGGCTTCATTGACTAGGTAATTTTACCTGCACTTAATAAAATCCAATGTGATGATGTTTGACGAACCCTTCTAAATTATCAAAAAAAACTGCTTTCCAACAATGAAATTTAGCAAGCCTTTAATGCCCGAAATGATTTATGGGGTTTCGCATTCAGGAAAAGGAGTGAATAATATTTTCCTATTAACAAACGTCTTTATACATTAATTTTATCTTCTGCGGCGCATTGGCAAACGACCTGGCATTCTACCTTTTGATGGTGATCCACGCCCAAAAGCAGATTGTTTTTTAAAGCTGGCAATGTAATAGGTTACACCCACACTTATGTGAGTATAATAATCAAAATTGTCGTTCTTATTCAGGTCATCAAGTTTGTCGTTTTGCGCCTGCCTTAATGAAATATCCGTAGTTATTCCAATTTTTTCATTGATGTTGTAATACAATCCCATTCCAAAATAGTAAACAAACTCGGGCGTACCAGTATTTATTTCACTTTCTTGCGTTCCACCTTCTACGGGCGTCCATTTCTGAACATTGAATAAAAATTGTCCGATACCACCATAAGCTTCAAGCCCAACGGGTGAATAATTATCAACAAAAATAATGTTGATCAGGTTAAATCGTAAACTAAAATTGTATTCGATCAGCGATGCTTCAAATGCCGTATGATTTGAGCTTTCTGCTTTGAATCCACCGTACAATAATTGCCCGGAGATTCCATACTTTTTATTTTTTAAGTATTTCGTTAAAATAGCACTTACCGAAGGGCCGCTTTCCTGAGACAATTTTTGAATAATTTCATCATCATAAATGCTAAGATCACCAAAAAATGAAGTTAACCCAACATTACCATTGATTGACCAATCATCCCAAAAGCCTGCTTTTTTCTTTCGGCCACCCCATGCCTGGGAATAAACCGAATCAGGAATACAGAATCCTACAAGTAGGATAAATAGGACTAAAATATTTACTTCTCTTTTCACGGTTCAAATATTTAAATAATTACCTTGTTTGACTTACTTTACTGTGATTTATTTACTCCGTCTTATTAATGGGGATTTCATACCCATTCGTTTGTAATACCTTGTATCTCGTGGTGTATTGTTAATTTTATAGGTCAATCCTATACATATATATGAAAAATAATCATCGTCTTTTTTATTGGAAGTACTCCCGTCAATTTTATCATTATCCATCCTTCTGCCTGTAAATTCGCAGGTGGCATTAAATGAGTTGCTTATTAAATAATATACGCCTCCTCCAAATATATAAATGAATTCAGGGCTTTCAGAAGTGGCAGTTACATCTGCTTCATCGGGATCGTAATACTTTAATCGTGTATCGTAAGTGAATTGCCCCATGCCAAGGGTGAAATAAGGCACAAACCTGGCATTATTGTCGGGGATCAGCAAATTGACCAAATTAAGGGTTATGCTTCCAGAATATTCAGTAATATTTGAAACAAATTCACCTTTCGAACTTGAACCGGCCAGCTTACCCATTAAATATTGTCCTGTCAATCCGAAGATGGGGGTTAGTTGTTTTGAAACAGTAAATCCTGTTGCCCATGATCCTTCTTTTGAAATCTTTTCATTGTATTCTTCATCATATAAACTTACATCGCCAAAGAAGGAAGTACGTCCGGCATTTGCACCAACCGACCAGTCCTTTACCAATTTTGTAAAAAAATTAGGCGGCTTGTGGTATTGGCCGAATGATTTATTTTGAATTAATAAAATCAAAAGAATCAAAACAGCATTCCATAAAACCAGGTAAATAATATTTTTGCGATTTGCGTTGTTCATTACATTTTTCTAAACAATAAATGCGGGCAATATTTTATCCCGGCTAAATCCTTTTCAAGGTTTATACCAAAATTTACAACTGATTGTCAATGCGATACTTACAGCAACAGTATTATTTAACGAAAAAAATAAATATGGAAAAACAAAGGGGTCAAACAGCGTAATTCACTAATATGCAGAGACTTGTCAAAAAAAAGTACATTGTTAATAAACCGGTTAATATCTCCGCTTTCGTAGGTATAAATCAAAAATCAGGAAAAAATGGGAGAACAGCTCTCATGGGGTTAACAACCACCCGCAGAAATGTTTTTCTTTTTCCTTTTGACAGGTTGAACCTCTACTGTTTTGTCGGGATGATTTTCTTTTGATTTATCGCCTCCACTACCCTCCTCTTCAAAATAAGCAGCAAAATCAAGTGCCGCTGCTTCCACATGGTATAATTGAATCAGGGGTAAATCAGAAGGATTATTTTTTTTGACGACCAGGTAATTATAACCACCCAAAAGAACCTTCATATTATAGAATCCTAGTTGCCTTAGTAACATCCATTGGCCATTGGCTTCACGCTGATTATTCGAATACAAAACAACCACGATAGAATCGTTTTGCATCTGCTGAAAAAAGGAAATATTTTCTTTATCTAATATATCCGAAACCGGAATATTAATAGCCTCACCAAAATATCCTTTGTTAAATTCAAAGGGGTTTCTCAAATCAATAAATATATAAGATGAATTTTGATTGGCAATAATCTCCACAGCCTCTTCAGGAGTCATTAAATTATTGGGGTTATTCAATTCTTCAATCATTGAATCAGTCGAAATTGCATATTCAAACTCAGGGAATTCAAAGGTTAAAAAACCTATTAGGATAATTACAACAAATAAAATAGTCGCGATGACTAACCTTTTTGTTCTGTTTAATTCTTTCATAATGAAATATTAAATTGTTTAACAACCACCCGCTGTAGTTGTTTTCTTTTCCCGTTTAATCAATTTTACCGGTTCAGTTTTTGTTGCCAACGATTCAACTTCTATTGAACCACCACTAAAATAGAGGCTGGCACCCTGCCTGAAGGCATACAAATCAAATTCTTCGGATGGGGCTGTTTCGGGCGGGGCTGTAGGTTGCATAATATTACTAAACCATTGATTTAGCCCACCTTCCATTACATACAAGTTTTTGAATCCTTTTCGAGCACAAAGAATCCAGGCCTGATCAGCATATAGATCACCATTTGAGAAAAATATAACATCCATTTCCTCCTGGTTAAGATAATCTTCCCAATCTGGATTAGCTATATCATGAAGTGGAACTGACAATGCATTCGGTAAGGTAAATAAATCAAATTCTTCAGCGGACCTAACATCAACAACTAAAAAAGATGGGTCTTCATTGATCATCCTTGCAGCGATATTATCAACTGACAGAAACCGGGCCGGATCATTTATTTCTTTTGCTAAAGTTTTCGGAGATATTTCATTACTCCTGTTGGTTTTAGGCAAAAATATCAGCCCACCGGCAAGGGTTAGCAAAACGATAGCTAAAATGATATACGTTTTTGACATGTTTATTCTTTTAATAATTTACCTCTTTTACCCTTCTGCGAATTAAAGTGGTCACATAAAATACAACCACGGCCATAAGGGTAAATAAGAAAACAAATAAATAAGATGACATTCCAAAGGTGTTATTTATAGTTTCATTCCCTAAATAATTTGCATTATACATTTCCTTGAGCAAAGGAAACGCTTCACTAAAAATGAATATCCCCAACATTAGTCCCAGGGTAAAAACAAGGGCATCAATTTTACCAATGGCCAGAGCTACGATGCTTGTACCCGGGCAAAATCCTCCGGTAACAAAACCAAGCCCCATAATGATACCGCCAACAATGGCGCCTGTTACATAAGTTGGGTGAACGTAAATCAGTGTCATATCAACCCATCCCAGGTAATCAAAATACAATAACCCAATGGCTGCAGTCACCGCTGCAGTAAAAAATACGCGTAATACGGTAAAATCATATCCATAAAACAATCCTACTATTTTTCTGGATGAGGAAAAGCCTGAGCCTTCCATGACTATACCAAATGCCATTCCGAGGAGTACAGCCATAACGTTGTTCCATTGTTCAGGAATAACTTCTAAAGGAATTAATGGTCCCATTTTCTTTTCGTTAAATTAAATCCAAAGTTTTCTAAAAAAATAAGCAAATCCATAAGCCGATCCAAAAATGGCCATCATGGTAATAAACCCTCCCAAAGAGAGGACAGCCGCACCACTCAGTGCCGCGCCACTTGTACAACCCCTGGCAATCTGAGATCCCAAACCGAAAAATACCCCGCCTATGCCTGCATAAATTAAACGTTTTTTAGTTGTGATCTTAGGACTGTGTTCTGTTTTGAATTTTAGCCGTCCTGCTAAACCTCCCATCAGGAAAGCCCCTGCTAACGCACCAACAATCTCAAAAACCAGCCAATTGTTTAATGGATGAATATCATCGCTAATAAACTGACTATAATAGGCTGACTCTTCTGCATGTTGGGGTGCCACTTTTTCAACAGCAGCAACTACGGTGCTTTTTGCAGCTCCGCTAGCTCCAAGGCCCCGACCTGTAATATAGAATGTAGCCAATAGGACTAAACCCAGCATCACCCCTCCAAAATATGGGTTGAAATAGAGTTTGCTCCGATCTGTTTTTTTTTCATTCATTTCCAATGATTTTATTTCGTTAATAAAGGTATCGTGTAATTTGCCCGGCTTCAACCATGATGAAGCGAAATACAAGGCCACCAACCAGCACAAGCGCAGCCGGAACCGCTACCGGTATTTTATATCCAACCAGCTCCAAAATTTCCAAAGCTGCTGGAAACAGCAAGCCTAGAATAATGACAAAGACCCAAAATGAAACGGTGAATTGCCCGCCAAGAAATAAACCGGCAGCTTCCAATTGAACGCTTGGTCCTGCCAGAAATCCCATGATCATATGGGTAATTAGGAATAATTCTACGGCAATCAATAACAAGTCAATCTTGCTTAATATTTTTCGCTCCTTATGGTTTTTCGACATCCACATAATAGCTGCTATGCCCGTTGACATTCCTGAAACTAAAACAGGCCCAAGAATTGAATTATTCCATAAGGGCCGGGCATTAAAGGCCGATAACAAAATACCCGTATAGATTCCAAGTATTACTGCATAAATCATCATAATCCAGGCTATTAGTTTCCGATTCTGAATGATCAGATGTTCCAAATCATTTAATATTTTTAACCGCCAGTTCCAATTCGGAAATACTTCCTTTTATATAGCCTGCAATCCATACCATTGATATGGGAGTTACTATCAGCAATGTCCAGGCAATTCTAATGACATAGGCGATTGAAGTCTGATGACCGTGTAAAGTCTCCAAAAATATAATTGATGTTTAAGGTCAAGTAAAAGTGCTATCAAACCGATTATCAAAGCCCCTGGAACCATAAACATGGCCCACTTTACAGTTGATTGCATTTCCTTTTCTTTTCCAAGGATTGTAAACAAACCTGCAAAAAACATAATTCCAGCTGCCAATCCACCAAGAAACAGGTATAAAGGTATTTGCCAATGCCAGATATGCAGGAATGGATCTATGTTTGGAATGTTGCGCCCACTTACAAATAATTCTTCTCTCATAGCAATGAACTTTATTAGGTTAAGAAATAAATTTGTGGTTTGGTTCCTGCCTCAGGCGCTAACACTTTAAACTTCCGGTTTCTAAGCGCATTTGACACATCGCTGTTAGGGTCATCCAAATCACCAAAATAAAGGCATTTGGTTGGGCAAACTGATACACATGCCGGGTTTTGGCCTTTTTCCACACGATGATGACAGAACGTACATTTATCTACATAACCCTCAGGGTGAGAATACCTGGCATCATAAGGACAGGACTGAATGCAAGCTCCGCAACCTATGCACTCATTATGTGTGACCATGACAATTCCCCCTTCAACAATGTGACTTGCCCCGGTAGGGCAACATCTTACACAAGGGGAATTGTCGCAATGGTTACACCTTTCCGAACGCAATTCAATTTCAACGTTCGGATACGTTCCATCAACTGTTTCAGTGATCCAATCCCGACAATAGCCAATGGGCACATTGTTCTCCGTCTGGCAAGCCACAACACAATCGCTGCAACCCACGCATTTTTTGGTATCTACCGCCATTGCGTATCTCATGACTTAACCTCCTTCCCTGGATCTTCAGTTAGAAACGTAACAAAATTGCCTCTCATTCCGGTCCCACCCATGACTGGGTCAACCATAACATTTGTAATCATCTCCGTATCGCTGGCACCTTTGCCATACGAACGGGTCAATTTTTTATTCTCATGGCCAAAACCATGAACCATATATACAGAATCCCATCGAATTCTTTCTGTAACTCTTACTTTGATTGGAAAAGATGAAACTATATCATCCTGGTTTTTAAGCCAAATCTTTTGATTGGTTTCAATATCCCAAAGCTTTGCTACTTTTGGGTTGACCCAAACAAAATTTTCTTCCATTAATTCAGTCAAATTTGCATTATTAGCCGTTCGGCTAAAGGTATGCATAGGCGCACGGCCATATATTAATCGATAAAACCCACGCGGTGGTTCGGGGTGCTCTGTGTAAACAGGTATCGGATCAAAGTTTTCGGAAGCCATTTCATTGGAATACAATTCTATTTTTCCGGAAGGCGTATTAAAATGAATTTCTTCACCCTTTGAAAAATAGAGGCTACCGTTTTGTCTCTCCAGTTTTTTCACACCAAATTTTTGCATTTCTTCAAGCGATGATCCAACTTCTTTTAGCTGCCAATCGAGTAATTCGGAAATGTCAGCATAGGAGAAATAGTCACCCAATCCCATTTTTTCGGCTAATTGTTTTGCAATCCACCATCCTGGTTTTGAATCATATTTTGGCTCAACCACCGGCATTCTTAAAGCAAGATATGGTTCGCGGTGTGGCGAAGTCCTGATTGAATCGTATCGTTCAAGATAGGTACACTCAGGCAAAATGACATCGGCATATCCGGTAATTTCCATGGGCATGGTGTCAACCACTACCATAAAATCGAGGTGTGAAATTGCTTCCTGAGTTTTTTTCATGTTTGGAAGAGTCAATGGAAGATTTGTACCATAAACGATCCAGGCTTTGAACGAACAATCGCGGTTAGAGCTGGGAATCGTTGCATCGCAGATTCCAGACGAAAGGGCAAGGCTGGCAAGGTTATATTGTCCGGGATAAGCATCACGCCAGGTTCGTTTTGGCTTTGGAAATGGCGGAAGTTTTTGTTTGGGCAGGTGGGCACTCTCTTTCATATAAAAGCCGCCCCGGCTTCCCCAAGAACCCAACAATGCATTTAAAATAGCAACAGCCCTGATCCGTTGGGTATCATCACCATACCATGTTACATGCCTGCCCGGATGAACAATTACCGCAGGAGCTGCCTGTGCCATCTCCCTCGCAGTTTTACGTATAATATCAGGCTTGATGGTTGTTTTGCCATAGGCCCATTCAGGTGTTTTGTTTTTGACATGCGCTTTCAGCATATCAAAACCATAAGTATATTGTTCAACAAAATCTTTATTGTAAATTTCTTCCTCAATCAACACATGGATCCATGAGAGTAGCAAAGCCAGGTCAGTAGAGGGCTTTATGGGAAGCCAATAGTTTGATTTACTTGCCGCCGTGGAAAATCTTGGATCAACCGTAATTATAGTAGCCCCTTTATCAATGGCATCCGACATTTCCTGAACCTGGCCGTTGTGCATATTTTCACCAATATGTGAGCCTATCAGTACCAGGCATTTTGTATCACGAATATCAGTCGGTTCGGGTGACCCTACCTCTTCTCCATAAGTTGCAATCCAGGCCGTTTCACGGGGCCCCCTGCATTGTGCAAAGGATGGAGCGGCAATATTACTCGATCCGAAAGCATTTAATAAATCACCGAAATATTTTCCACCCGAACCGTGATTAAATAAAGCAACGCACTCGGGGCCATGCTCATCTGCCACTTCTTTAAGCCTTTTTGCTGTATATTCAAGGGCTTCATCCCAACTTGCTTCGCGGAATGTTTGTATACCATCTTTTTCCACCCTGATCATAGGAGTTTTAAGTCGGTCAGTATCATTGTACATACCGATCCCGCCTGTTCCACGCGGACATAACCTGCCATTACAATGGGGGTCATCGTCATTCCCGATTAATTTAACGATCTCATTGTCTTCATTTACATAAGCCCAGGCTGCACATTTCCAAAAACAAACTTCGCAGTAGGTAGGAAACCGCTTTAACGTTTGGCCATTCATCGCTCCTTTCCTTCCTGATGAAGCAAATAATGATGACCCTTTTACAAAGTTAAGAGATGAGGCGGCTACTGCTGCTCCTCCCAGTCCCAGGGCGGATATTTTAATAAAATCCCGTCTATTACTCATACATATAGAGATAATTATATATAAGCGGCAAAGGTAGAATTCAATTTGTATTGTTTATGAAATAACAATAGGAAATGGGTCACATAAAAACCTGTTTTAAATCAGTTTTTATTGCGATATTGAAAATTCTTTTAGAATTTTATTTGAGCAGTTTTATCAACCCACATTAAAATAACGTCACCGTTCAACTTGCATAAAAGCTTTTTAGAATTTTTAGGGCTTCTGCCATTTTATAAAAATGGAATTGTATTTTTGACGTGTTCTGAAAATATTATTCTTGTTGTGAAAATCACCAGAAAAGAATTTATAAAAAACTTGTGGGGGTTTATATTACTTCCTTACCTATTATTATTGGGCCTCATGGCCAGCAAACATGAGAAAGTTTCTGGTTCGAAGGAAATAAAAATTCCTGTTGATTTTCAAGGCGATTTACACCTGGAAGGTGATGTTATATGTATCCGAAATGAGAACGAACTAACTATCCTTTCTTCCCGTTGCACCCATTTGGGTTGCCGGATTGATAAAGTTTCTGACGGAAAACTTATATGTCCCTGTCATGGTTCTGCCTTTTCATTGGAAGGAAAACCATTAAATGGGCCTGCAACCCGCAACCTTGTACCACTTGAATTCTATATTGATGAAACCACAAATGAAATTGTTGTCACGACTTGATACTTGAAAGCGATTAAAAAAATATGGTCATTTATCCTGTTTGATACCTATGGTAATATTGCCCTGGCGAGTTTTCTTATTTGCATTGCATCAGGCGTAATTTTGGCAATACCCTATGATGTAATGAATGCTTATGATTCCATTAACTTGCTGGTTATAACCAACCTGCCGGGTGTTGTTTTCAGAAATATGCATTACTGGAGTGCCCAGTTCTTTCTTATTTTCACGCTATTACATACCTGGGAACATATACGTTTAAAATCAGCTAAAGAAACCGGAACGGGAATTTGGTTCAGGTTAATTCTTTCTATCCTTTTTGTCTTTTATGTAATGTTATCAGGTTTTATATTAAAAGCCGATGCAGATAGTTTACAAGCCCGAAGAATTTTAGAGACCCTGCTGCTTGATATCCCACTTTTAGGAACATCTTTAAATCAATTTATATTTGGAAAAAGTGAAGACCTGTTGCTCACCTATGTTCATCACATAGCAACAGCAACGATTTTCTTAATCTACATTATATATGAACATGCCGGGATTCTTTGGTCAAAACGATCCACTTTTTTGATCGTCCTTGCCCTGCTGACTTTTTTTAGCTTTTTTGTCCAGGCGCCACTTCACGATGGAATAAATCCAGTTTTAAAAGGCCCCTGGTATTTTGTCGGATTACAGGAAGTGCTGCATTGGATGAGTCAGCCTGGCTGGATATGGACAGGAATTCTTGTATTCCTAACCATCCTGTTTATCATGAAATATTTTAGTGATAAAAATCATAAATTCTTTGTGCGGATTATCTTATTTCTTTCGGCAATTTATTTGGGATTAACCATTATTGGCTTTTATTTCAGGGGCGAAAACTGGAAATGGGAAACGCCCTGGGACAATCAAAATACCTCGTCAGTTTCCCTAAGAGTGGGATTTCAAAAAGTCAATACCCGGTTTAACCACCTCACCTCATTAGATATTCCCCAAATTAAGGGCAAAAGGGAAACGTGTATGAATTGTCATACAGCGGTTTCAGGATTTTCTCCGGCACATGATCCGATGGCAATTGGTTGTACATCCTGCCACCTGGGTGATCCGTTTGCCTGGGAAAAAGACGAAGCTCACAAAAACATGATCCTTATCCCGGGAAATCTTGGAACAGCTCAATTATCGTGCGGAACAAACCAATGCCATCCTGAAATTCCGGGACGATTAAATTCGTCATTAATGACAACAAACAGTGGAATTGTCAGCGTGAATAGATTTGTTTTTAGAGAAGTTGATTCGCCTGATGAATTTTCCCACATTAAAGAAATTGGTCATTCGGCAGCTGATAAACATTTACACGACCTGTGTGCAAAATGCCATTTGGGAAATGAAAAAACGGAAACCGGACCCATTGATCAACTTTCGAGTGGTGGAGGTTGTATTGCTTGTCATTTGAATTACACGGAACAATCAGCTAATCAGCATTTGGCTTATATTTCCGGTAAAAAAGCAGAATATCTGTTACCCTCTATTCACCCGTCCCTCGATTTGAAAATTACAAATGATCATTGTTTTGGTTGTCATTCCGGGTCGGGACGAATTTCAACCAACTATGAAGGCTGGCATGAAACTTTATTTGACGAAAGTGAAGTTTCCGGCAAAGAAGGTTATAGAATTCTTCAGGACAAAAGGGTTTTTAAATTTATTGCTGCCGATGTTCATCATACAGCCGGATTGGATTGCATTGATTGCCATAATTCTTATGAAGTAATGGGCGATGGGAATATCTATTTACACAAGGAACACGCGGTGAAAATCCGATGCGAAGATTGCCATTTCGATGATGAACCTAATACGCTCACTTATGCACAACTTGATGCCGAATCAAAAAAGATATTTGACTTAAGAAAGTTTGCACATGCAGAAAAGAAAATGATTATAGGTTCAGAATCAGGCATTGCCTTAATAAATACTTACCTTGAAAATGACAGTGCGTTCCTGGTTGGAAAAAATACCGGAAAAATTCATCCATTAAACCCTCCGACTTCAGTCTGTACAAAAGACCATGCCCATGAAAGCCTTACCTGCAGTTCATGCCACACCGCCTGGGCGCCTCAATGTATTGGTTGCCATAATGAATTTGACAAAACCACCCGGGGATTTGATTTGCTTGACAATAAATTTTTTACCGGCGAATGGGTTGAATTCGTTGGGACATTTCTGGCTGACCAGCCAACCCTGGGCGTGAGAGAAGGAATAAATAAAAAAACTGAACCGGCTATTCCGGGCATGATTTTGACAATAGATAAAACCAGTTTCGATTCAACGGATGAGTCAATGATATTCCATCGCCTGTATGCACCTGCCGCACCGCATACAACAAATATAAAAGGAAGGACTTGTAAATCCTGTCATAACAATCCTTTGGCCATTGGTTATGGAAGAGGTGAATTAAATTATGAAATAAACGAAAGAACTGGACAATGGAAATTCACCCCTGAATTTGCCCCCAATAAATATGATGGTCTACCAGAAGATGCATGGATTGAATTTTTACAGGAAGCTCACAATGTAAATTCAACCAGGACCGATTTCAGACCATTTACTATTGAAGAACAAAAACAAATTCTTACGGTTGGCGCCTGTTTAACTTGCCATGAAGAAAATTCTGAGACAATGAATAAAAGTTTGGATGAAGAATTTAGCAACTATCTTCAGAAATTGAGTGATAAATGTATTTTGCCTAATTGGTAGTTTACCCCGACTTACTCAACCGTTCCAGAAATTCCAGGTTTATAATCTCAATTGTTTTCCCGTCAATCAGGATGATATCGTCTTTGCGGAATTCAGACAATATCCGGATCACATTTTCGGTGGTCATATTAATGAGCTCTCCGATCTCTTTGCGTGAAATGGGAAGTTCAAAACGGTTTTTATGATAAATTTTTTGGGCAAACCATAAAATAATATACGCGATCCGTCCGCGCAATTGTTTATCATCGATATCATAGTTCGATTGGATCACCAGGTTTGATGAACGGGTGATATGCTCCAGTAACTCAAGGGCAAAATCACCGTTTTTTCTTATCACATTTTTAATCCGGTCCAACTCAATGGAACAAACCACCGATGGCTCAAGCGCAGTTACTGAATATTGATACGTTTTATCAGAAAACGTAGAAAGCAAACTCACAAAATCCAGGGGTCGGGCAATACTCATGATCCGTTCGCGCTGGTTTTCGCCGGTTTTTACAAGTTTAACAAGGCCCTTTTTTAAATATAAGAATTCCTTAACCGAGTCATGTTCTTTGATGATTATCTCCCCTTTATCAAAGGCCATCTCCTTCCTGGATTCATTCACATGATCAAGTTCTTTATCCGTCATCTTCGTAAAAAGAAGAGACTTGAACGTGCAATGCTTACATCCTGAATTATCGTGTTTTAGGATTTTCATTTAGCCTATGATATATATCATATGTAAAAACTTGAATAAGTAAATATGTCAATGTATTTTTGTATTGTTATTTAATTAACAATAGACTAAGGAGATTGTTTCCTTTTAAAACAAACAAATTTACTGATTTTAACAATATGAAAAAAGCTTTTAATAATTGGTGCAGGTACAGGTGGAACGATCATGGCCAATAAAATGCGTAAGGATTTGGCCCGTGAAGAGTGGGATATTACTATCATTGACCAGGTTAAAACTCATTATTACCAACCCGGATTTTTGTTTATCCCATTTGGTTATTATAAAGAAGCAGATGTTATAAAACCCAAAAATAATTTTATTCCATTCGGTGTAAACCTCATCTATTCAGCGGTGGAGAAAGTGGATGGCGAAAATAATAAGGTTTTGTTAAAAGATGGTGAAGTATTAAAGTATGATATTTTAATCCTTGCTACCGGAACTAAAATTTCTCCTGAAGAAACGCCTGGCCTTAAAGGTGAATTATGGCACAAAAGCATTTTCGATTTTTATACCATCGAAGGGGCAAAAGCCCTGGCTACATATTTTAAAACCTGGGAAGGTGGCGAATTGGTCATAAATATTGCCGATATGCCCATCAAGTGCCCGGTGGCACCATTGGAGTTTGCCTTTTTTGCGGATGCTTTTTTTATCGAAAGAGGTATGCGCGATAAGGTAAACATTACTTATGTTACCCCTCTTTCGGGGGCATTTACCAAACCCAGGGCGTCAAAAATGCTGGGTAGTTTATTAGCAGATAAAAATATACACCTGGTCACTGATTTTTTCCTTGGTGAAGTGGACAATGAGAATAAAAAGATCATTGATTATGGCGGACAGGAGATATTATTCGATTGCCTGGTTTCAATTCCGATTCATACAGGTGACGAAATGATAGAACGAAGCGGATTAGCGGATGACCTTGGGTTTGTTCCTGCAGACAAAAATACCCTTCAGTCCGACAAATTTAAAAATGTTTTCGTCATTGGAGATGCCGGGAACTTTCCAACATCCAAAGCGGGATCTGTTGTTCATTTTCAGGCCGACACCTTGCACGAAAACCTGATATGTTATATTGAAAACAGGCCATTTACAAGTAGCTTTGACGGACACTCAAACTGTTATATTGAAACCGGTCATGGTAAGGGTGCCCTGATAGATTTCAATTACGATACGGAACCGTTGCCGGGGTCATTCCCATTCCCCGGAATTGGTCCGTTTGGATTATTAAAAGAAAGCCGGATGAATCATTATGGCAAATTAATGTTCCGGTGGATTTACTGGCATATTTTGCTGAAGGGAAAAGAAATGCCCATTGATTCGCAAATGACAATGGCCGGGAAAAAGATGGAATAGAAAGTTACTGGTTATTAGTTAACGGTTAATTGTTAGAGTGAAAAAAAACTTCAATTAACCTGTAACAACTAACAGATAACAATTAACCTAAAACAAATAACGAATATGACTGAACAAAAAATTCAGCAACAGATTGACGATATAAACCGCAAGCTCGACATCATCCTCGAAGAGGTTTTTGCCCAAAAACAAAACCGGGAATCGATGAATGACCTGATGGACGATCTTTCCATCGTTGGTAAGGATGTATTCAAAACCTCGGTGACAGAACTAGACAAAGCAGGAATTGAAATTGATGGAGAGGTTGTGGTTGGGACAGGAATTAAGTTGATCCGGAATATCGACAACATCAACCAGTTCCTTGATACCCTTGAAAGCATCAACGATTTTATAAAAGATGCTTCACCTATTGCCCGGCAGGTTGGACTTGATGCCATTCAAAAAATGAATGAACTTGATCAGAAAGGATATATTGAATTTTTCAGAGAGTTATCGAAAGTCATGGAAAATATCATCACTCATTTTACGCCGAAAGATGTAAAAGACCTGGCCGATAATATCGTAACAATTCTGGAAACCGTAAAGGGAATAACGCAACCTGATATGCTATCGGCCATGGGTAATGCCGTGGATATTTTCAAAAACCTCGATACCAAAGACATTCCTGAATATTCGTTGTGGAAAGCGATGAAAGAAATGAATTCACCAGAGATGAAAAAAGGACTTGGGTTTATGATCACTTTCCTTAAAAAACTTGCCAAAGAAGAAAACAACTTATTCATCAATATTTAATCATTAATAAAATATCATAATTATGGCACAAAAAACATTTGCAGGTGTAACCGTTGACGTAAACGAAGAAGGTTACTTTACCGATCCATCGCAATGGACAAAAGAAATTGCAGCAGCCATGGCCAAAGAAGAAGGCCTTGAGTTAACTGACAAACATTATGAAATGCTTGAATACCTCAGAAATAAATTTAATAGCGGTGAACAATTAACTATTAGAGGAATTAACAAATCAGGTATTGTTGATGTGAAAACATTTTATCAGATGTTTCCAGGAGCTCCATTAAAGAAATCTACCAGGATTGCTGGTATTCCTAAACCGACAAGTTGTGTTTAGAAAAAAGTTAAATGTTATTTGTTATAATTTATTCTTAAAAGAGAACTTATAACTTCTAACCATTAACGAGTTACATAAAAAATTTACAATCAAATAAAAATAAAAAGTTATGTCAGAAAACAATCATCCCATTAAGAAGGTCAGTATTATCTGTGCCAAGGGAACAATTGAAGACGTTTATGCATCGCTGGTGATGGGAAATGGTGCTGTTATGGAAGGCATTGAAGCAAACCTGTTTTTTACATTTTTCTGCCTTGAGTCGGTCATAAAAAACAGAATGGATAAATTGCATACCGGTGTTGTTGGCAATCCGGCCATGCGCTTGCCCGGCGGTGCCCGTATGCCCACCTGGCTTGGTATTATTCCCGGCATGGAAGCCATGGTTTCAAGCATGATGAAAAAAGAAATGGATAAACTTGATGTTCCGCCGGTAAGTGAATTTATTGAACTGTTTGTTGCCGGAGGAGGAAATCTCTGGGCCTGCAAACTGGCGGCCGATATGTTCAAAATCAAAAAAGAAGATTTAAGCGAACACGTGCAAGGGATTATCACCGTTGGTGAATTTTATGAAAAAGCTGGCGGAGAGGGAAGCCAGATCATTTTTACCTAAGAAATAGTAGGGTTTAAGACAATGTTAGTCATATAACATACATTGGCCTATTAATAAAGCCTGCCCGCATGATCCTGTTCTGAAGGGAGGGTTTTTGTCTTGTTATATTTTTTTTTGATTACTTTTTCTTATTGATAAGACTCAATATCCAGAGTAAAACAATTGCCCCAACCAAAGCTGTTATTAAACTGCCGAGCAATCCGGTTGAATTAAAACCAAGAACCCCAAAGAGCCAACCGCCAAGCACGGCACCAACGCAACCCACAATAATGTTTACAATCAGGCCAAATCCTGCCCCCTTCATAATAAGTCCCGCAAGCCATCCGGCAACGGCACCAATAATTAAAAACCAAAGAAAACCCATAATGAATATGTTTGAATGATGTGTAAAAATAGAGAAAAATATTTGATTGCAAAGGTCAGAAAGCCGGGCTTTGAGGGTATAAGGTTTGGATCTTCACAATACCAGAATTTTACCTGTAACTCTAACCGGCTTCTAAACCATTACGAATAAACACTATTAAGTTAATGTCGTTTGAGGTCAAGAAAAAAATTAAATGTCTTAAATCCATTTTGGTATTTTAAATCATACAAATCATCCTTGGCATTATATAGAACTGATCTAAATAGATGTGTCAGTTGATTTTGGGTGTCGAAAGTATTATATTTGCATTCATCTTAACTAAAATTTTCGTTTAACCTAATTTTATCTACAATGAAAAAGAATTTAACAATTTTGTTAATACTAACAGGATTTGTTAGTTTAGCCTATTTTAGTTCGTGTACTAAAATTGATGAAGAAACCACCCCAAAAAGTCTTACCTATGCAATCATTAAAGGCGAAGCCAAAGCAAACCTCGATTTAAGTAACGATACAAATAGTTACGGTGGGTTTGAAATACAATGGGAAAAAGTACCGCTTGATACGAAGGTATTTGCCAGGATTAATTCGGAAGACCTTCAAAACGAACCCACGGATGATCTTTACCAGGATATCCTGTTTGAAACCTCAGTAGATAATTCTGGAAACTATGAAGTGCAGGTATATGCGGGCAACAGCAATACCTATGTTACTTTATTTGCTGACAATTTTAAATTTGACCAGAAAATCAATGACAGTGTTTGGGAAGAAAAAATATTTGCCTTTCAAACACAGGAAGTCATGGTTTCAAAAAACATGACCAAAACCTTTGAACTTATTTTTATACCCTAACAGGTTTATTTTCAAATCATAAAAACAGGAAAAATGAAACTAAATATTATATGTATTCTGATCGTAATATGTTGTTGTGCTAACGTAGCATTAACACAAGACACCCTTCTGGTAAATAAAAAAGGGATTCCAATTTTACCGGCTAAAGGTGATTGGGCGCTGGGTATCGATGCCCGGCCATTTACAAACATATTTAATAATGAATCAAATGTGGGTTTTAATTTTATTAGGGATAATGCTTTGATTGGCAAAAAATTTATTGATGATAATCTGGCTCACAGGGCCAAACTAAGGATAGGATTTTATTCAAATAGTGATGACCGGTATATAATGGAGGATGGACAAATTATTCCTGAGCCATCAATAACAGTTACCGATACCCGTACGATTAATTCAACTAATGTATCCATTGGCTATGGCTTGGAAAGACGGTCGGGTTATGGCCGGGTGCAGGCTGTTTATGGTGCTGAATTGTCATTCCTTTATCATGCCTATTCTGAATCGTTTAAATATGGCAATCCTTACTCTATGGAAAATCCTGACCCTTCAACAACAAATTTTGGGTCCAATATACCTGCCGAAGGGAAAAGGGTTACATATATGGAAGATGGCAGTGCGTTTGGAGTTGCCCTCCAGGCTTTTATTGGTGTTGAATTTTTTATAGCGGCTAAAATGTCTATTGGAGGTGAATTTGGATGGGGCATATCCTACGTTAATGAGGGTGAAGGAAATACGAAGATATCATCTTGGAATGCTGAAGACAACACCGTAAGGGATGAGATTTATAAAACAGGTGGTGAGAATTACTTTGATATCGATAATACGAATTTTGGTGGTGCTATTTTCTTCATGTTCTATTTTAACTAATTGTACATTGTTAATCCGGTAAACATTCCGGTTTCCTTTTTTTCTGATCTTTAATTTCTCCTGCTTTCAATAAAGGGTGATAAATTAGTATTGCTCAATCAGCATGGTTTATTACGGTTCAATTCCAGATTGATTTGCAGATTAATTTGCAATACAATGCATTTTGAAATCTCTGAGGGAAAAAACTATTTTTCCATTCATTTTGTGAATTTTACCATATTCAAAAATTCTTGGTATCATTGTAATTCAAATTGATACCATGGCAGGCATTTATATCCATATACCCTTTTGCAAACAGAAATGCCATTACTGCAATTTTTATTCTGTTTCGTCTGTTAAACATGCAAATGATCTGTTTGATGCCCTGATAAAGGAAATAGTAATACAAAAAGATTATTTAACCGGTGTTAAAATAGAAACAATATATTTAGGTGGTGGAACTCCTTCGCTGCTTTCGGGTAGTCAATTAAATATTTTATTTGATCAAATTTGCAATTTTCATAGTGTTGAAGAAAATGCAGAAATTACCCTTGAAGCCAATCCTGATGATTTGAATTTGAAAAAATTAAATGAACTGAAACATACCCCGGTTAACAGGTTGAGTATCGGAATTCAATCGTTTTTTGATCAGGATTTGAAATACCTTAACCGGGTACATTCTGCCGATCAGGCAAAATATGCCTTAAAACAAACGTTGGATAACGGATTTGAAAACCTGAGCATTGATCTGATATATGGAATTCCAACCATGTCGGATGAAGATTGGAAAAAAACCTGGATATATTTTTGTCAATGAATATTCCGCATCTTTCGGCTTATGCCCTGACAGTGGAACCCAAAACAACCCTTGAAACCCTGATCCGCCAAAAAAAGATCAAAGCTGTTAAAGATAAATTGGCTGTGGATCATTTTAAGACTCTAATAAACTTCGTAAAGGAAAATGGTTTTGAACATTATGAAATTTCAAATTTTTGTAAAAAAGGATTTTATTCAAAACACAATGTAAGTTACTGGCAAGGTAAAAAATATCTTGGCATAGGCCCCTCGGCGCATTCATATAATGGAACGCAACGCCGCTGGAATGTTTCCCATATTAAGGAATACATCAATTCGTTGAATCATGGACATGTAAAATCATCAGAAGAAATTCTAACTCCTGAACAAAAATATAATGAATATATCATGGTCTCACTTCGGACAATGTGGGGTACAGATGTTGAAATTATCAGAAAGGTATTCGGGCAATCCTATAAAACTAAATTTGAAACTGAAATAAAAAAATATGTGCGATCGGGTGAAGTTGAAAACCACGGTCCTACCTATACCCTATCGCATAGGGGAAAACTTTTTGCCGATGGAATTTCATCCGATTTATTCGTGTGAAATTATTTACCATAGTAATTTATAATTGTTATACTTTTGTTGCTTCTGCACAATTCTCATGACGTGCGCGCATAAATAAAAAACAACGAATGGAAACGAGGGAAATCCTTCTGGTTAGTATTGTTATAATGTATATTGTCGTTGCTTACCTGTTTTCGAGGTTAGGCAAATTCCGAGAAATAGGTACCCAAAGGTTATTCCTGATTAGTTTATTTCTTACTCCTGTTATTGGGCTTGCTTTCTTCCTGAGTTCTTCTCATATAAAAATGAAACCTTATACTGAACAACGGTTTAAATGCGATGAATGCGGTTATGTATTTTCCGAAGATCATGAGTTTTGCCCTTTCTGCGAAAAAGAAGGGAAAAAGATGGAGCTCCATCCCGTCAATATGTTTATGACTTAATTTGCCCCTTTGAACACAATTTTTTTCCCCGTATCTTTTCCGTTTATTTCTACATTAAAAATATAAGTTCCATTTTTAAGGGCCGGGAAATGATAAGTGTTAAACCTTAAAAAATTATTGCCTCTAGATAAAAAGTCTATAGGAATTGTTTGTAACAAACGGCCTGAAAGGGTGTAGAGTTGAATGTTCCCGTAAGATTCGTCAGTGCACTGGATTTCTATGGCAAGAATATCTGTCCAGGGGTTTGGGGAAATTCGGATGCTGGCTTCGGGTATACCCTTTCCCGGATTAATAAAGGTGCTTAACGTATCCTGAAAAAGATCGTAAGTATACATTGACCGACCAAATGTAGCAGCCACTAATTTTCTGGTTGGATTGTGTAAATCCAGATCATTTACAGGCACATTGGGCAAATTCGCACCCAACAGCTCCCAGCTTTGGCCCAACGAATAACTGACGAACACGCCTATATCAGTAGCAAGGTATAGTATGGCATTGTCTTCCGGATCGGCAATAAGGTCGTTTACCGGCACTTCCGGTAAATTTGATGAAATGTCCTCCCATGTGGCCCCTTTATCTTCCGATCGGAATACATGGGGCAAAAATTCATCCCAACGATATCCCGAAAATGTTACGTAAACCGTATTTTCTTCAACAGGGTCAGCCACTACCCGTGTAACCCATCGTTCTGGTAGTTCAGCCCCAAGATATTCCCAACCCATACCATTTGTTGCACTAACCCATACATTTCCATCATCCGTTCCTACATAAATAATTTCAGGATTTACCGGTGAAACAGAAATTGTGGTTATCGTGCCATAGGTTAAATTAATTCCGGGGCCGTTGGTTAAATCGGTACTTATGGCATTCCATGAACTTCCATTGGTTGTGGATTTATACATTCTATGTGATCCATAATAAAGGATAGAAGGGTCTGTAGGGTCAAAAACTACAGGGGTCATCCAATTCATTCTGTCCGAACTATTTATTCCATTCATGGATGACGAAAATGAATTGCCACCGTTTACTGACCTGGCCAGGTTTCCGTATTGGTATTCTGCAAAAATGAAATTGTTATCTTCAGGATTTACTAAAACATAAAAACCATCGCCACCATAAATAAACTGCCAGTTATCAACTACCCCTGTCATAGTCCTGTTTGTGCCGTTATCCTGGGTTCCTCCATAGAGCCTCACCGGATATTGTTCATCAATTTCGCAGGTATAGAATTGGGTTATGGGTAAATTGTTGATCCAGGTCCATGAATTTCCTCCGTTGGTGGATGTATAAAATCCCCCATCATTTGAAAGGAATAATAGATTGTTGTTTTCAGGATAAATATAAATTTCGTGCTGATCAACATGGACCGAAATATATGAAATATTTGTCCATGAATTGCCTCCGTTAGTTGTTTTGTATAAATCAAATCCTATAACGTAAGCAATATCTGGATTTACCGGATCAACTTTAATCCGTCCGAACCACCAACCATAAGATTGATAGGAATACTCCAGGTCATCATCGTTTGTTTGTATCCAAAGTTCACCTCCATTAACCGTTTTATAAACTCCGTCAAAATATCCTGTTTTATCGGCATATATTGCATATAAAATGTTGGGATCAGAATTTGAAATACTTATGCCAATTCTTCCCACATTATTTCCGGGAGAAGGTAATCCATTAACTAATTCCACCCAGGAACCACCGCCATCGGTCGATTTAAATATCCCACAGGTTGCGCCGCCATAACTTCGCCTGTTTGGCCGGCGAACCCTTTCCCACATGGCGGCATAAATGATTTCCGGAGATTGAGGATCGATAACTAAATCAATTCCGCCGGTTGAATCAGAAACAAACAAACTTTGGTCCCAATTTAGACCCCCATCGGTGGATTTATAGATGCCCCTGTCAGGCGAGTCAGCGAACAGGTTACCCATGGCCGCAACATACACAATATCGGGATTCTCCGGATGAATGGCTATTCTCCCTATATTCCGGCTATCAGGCAATCCTGTATATTCCCATGTTTCACCACCATCCATTGATTTATAAATACCGGCTCCTTCGTAGGTTTGAGAACCTCCGCCAGCATTGGCTTCACCGGTTCCGGCATAAAGAATATCAGGGTTTGAAGATGCTATGGCAATATCACCAATGGATAAACTAAGGGCATTGTCAAATACCGAATGCCATTGGTTTCCTCCATTGGTAGACTTAAAAATTCCACCTGAAGCAGCGCCAATCCATAATATTTCAGGGTTTTCCGAGTGAACTTCCACATCACTTAAGCGACCACCTGTATTTATTGGCCCTGCAAACTCCCAATAGGAAGAATCTTTTAATTCCTTTTTCGTTTTTTGTAATGTTTCTACCTCCTTATAAAAAATTTCGTAATTTATCTTCCCTGCGGGGTAAGCCCTTTGATTAAAAAACCAATCATTAGGTTTTAATTCGACTGGTAAGGTTTTCTTTTCTGATGATTCGAATAAAAAAATGAATGTAAAGAGAATAAATATTGAAAATACCTGCAATAGAAAATACTTGATTAATTTCATGACGAAGATTTTGTCAAAGTTAATAAACCCTGAGAAATTATTAATTCAGAAATTTTGAAATAGTTGAAAATAATTCGTCGGCATTGATAGGTTTAGTAAGGTGTTCATCACCACCGGCGGCGAGGCTTCTATCGCGGTCTTCAGGCATGGCATAGGCTGTCTGGACAATAATTGGCAGGTTTTTCCTGAATTTTTTGATTTGATGTATCGCTTCCAGTCCACCTAATACCGGCATCTTAATATCCATTAACACCAGGTCGATATCCGGATTGTCTTTACACTTTTCAACAGCTTCTTTACCATTTTTGGCCCACAAAAGTTTCACATGGGTTTTCTGGAATAAGGCATCAAGAAACGTATAATTTAAAATGGAGTCTTCGGCTATTAAAAATAATTTATCGCTCCAGTCAACTGATTTTGAAACCGGCCTGGTTTGCTGCTGTTTTGTTATGCGGCTTTCTTTATAAACCGGAAGTTTCAAATAAAAGGTACTCCCCTCATCTTCTTCTGAGTTAACCGACAATTCGCCACCTAAAAGTTCCGCTAATTTTTTTGAAATAGAAAGGCCGAGGCCAGTTCCTTTATGTTCAAAGTTTCTGTTAGAATCAACCTGTCCAAATCGTTCAAAAATTACCTGCATTTTATTTTCAGGTATGCCAATGCCGGTGTCTTTAACAAAAAATTCGATGATATCAGAGCCTTTCAAACTATAGCCAAATTCAATATATCCTTCTTTGGTAAATTTCAGGGCATTGCCCAATAAGTTTGAGAGAATTTGCCGGATTCGGTGCGGATCGGTTGAAATAATAAAACCTTTTTCAGCCGGAGGTTTACTCATTCGAAGTTCAAGGTCAGGTTTATTTTCTTTATTCTTCATTTTGAGAAATGTAGCATAAAGTTCATCCAGCAAGTCATCTACATTGCAATCGTAAAAATCAATCTTAATTTGTCCGGCCTCTATTTTTGTAATGTCAATGATGTCTTCAATCAGGGTCATTAAAGTATTGCTTCCCTGGGTTATATAATGAATAAACTCCTCTCGTTCTTTTTGAGTCAGATCAGGATTTGTAAGTATTTCAGAAAACCCGATAATGGCATTCATGGGTGTACGGATTTCATGCGATACATTGGCCAGGAATGCTGACTTTAACATATCTGCTTCTTCTGCTTTTTCGGCTGACTCCTCTTTAATTGTTTTTCTTTTTCTACAACTTCCGAAATATCTCTGACAATAAAGAGTGCAGCGTTTGCTCCGTGGGAGTAGCTAATTTTATTTCCATGTATTTCCACTGGGATAGATTTACCTGCGATGCGCCATTGCGAGATCGTATATTTTTAATTCGCCACTAATCCATTTGGGAATTGTTCAGAAAGCTCACGTCTATTTTCGAGCGGGATCAGGTTTTGGATATTTTGGCCAAGAAGCTTGTCCCGTTTAATTTGTTTGGATGAATTTGCAAGCCGCCGGATTAACATCCAGTATATTGTCTTCATAATCTTCCACAAAAACTGCATCCGGACTTTCAATGAATAAGGTCTTAAACCGTTCTTCACTGTAGTTTTTTAATTCTTCATCTGCCTGTTTTCGCCTTGTAATGTCACGGTTACTTACCCGCAAACCAAGTACTTCATTGTTTTCATTTTTAACTTTTGCGGCTGATCTGGCTTAATCCACCTGACATGTGCTTATCCTTTGTAATTATCCTGAAATCTACCTGAGGTTTATCGGTATTTACTGCAATGATTTACAGCTTTGCATTACCTCTTCCCGGTCATCCTCATGAATAATGTCAATCAAAGCAAGTTTGGGTTTTTATTGAATTCCCTGCATTATATCCTGAAATGCGCTCGCAGGAGGGCGACATATAAATGATGTCACCATCAGGCGATGTCCAGTATTCCCAATCGTAGGTAAAATCTGCAAATGTCCTGAACTTTTCTTCACTTTGCTGGTAAAGGTCTTCAGCATTTTTACGTTCGCTGATATCGCGTATAAAACCTTCAAACCCGATGAGCCTGTTTCTTTCATCGCGCAATATGGAAGCGCTTAGAGAAGCAAAAATTGGATTTCCTTCTTTGTTCTTTAATTCAATGTCTTTATCCGAAAAATATTTGTTTTTAATTAATGTTTTTAAAAATGAATCAAGCAATAAGTTATTACTAAAAAAGTTTGTAATTAGTTTACCTTCCACTTCTTTTGATTCATACCCAAGTATGTTTTTTATTGAGGGGCTGACTTCCATAATAACCCCTTCCACATCGGTATGGAAATAAATATCCTGGTAGGATTCAAACACCCGCCTGTATTTTTGTTCACTTAACCGAAGCTTGTTTAAATTTTGTTTACGTGCAAGCGATGCAGAAGCCAGTTTTATAATGGTTTCAATGGTGCCCGGATGCTCAAGCTTTTTTCCTTCAGGAGTGAAAATTAAGGCTGTTCCAAAAACAGTCTCCTTATGTGTAAAACCGATCAAATAAATACCACTTACATTTAAAACCTTCTGAATAAGATTGAAAGTGTTTTTGGGAAATATTGTATGTCCGTGCTCAAATAAACCATCATTGTATTTTATTAATTTACCATAGGAAATATTTTTAATGAGGTCCTGGTTGATTTTACCGGTAAATTCATCGACATTAGAATTGATGATCGACATCAGGTTTTGTCTGATTTCGCCAGGACCTTCTATGTGTTCAATTCGGGGCGAATTGGTATTATTATCGTATGAAATTAATAAAACCGCTGAAATAGATGGAAGTTCAATAATCTTTTTACCTGTAAAAGTGAAAATTTCATCATCGTTTGTCAAGGTTCCAAAATCGATGGATTCTTCCGAAAGGACTTGGTATTCCGAAATTTTTTGATTTAATAACTCATCTTTTGCCCGCCGTTCTGAGATGTCGGAAAAATAAAGTAATGTAGCCGGTTTTGAATCCCAATCAATATACACCGATTTTACTTCGATCCAATAAAAGCTTTTATCTTTTTTTAATAACCTTACATTCGCAGCACCCTCTGATGTTTTGTGATGTCGTTTTATAACAATATCTGCAAAGGTATCCTTATCATCTGGGTGTAATAAATCAATAAATGGAAATTTAAGCAATTCATCAAGACTACAATCAACCATATCCAATAATTGAGAATTGCTGAATTTTACTAATCCATCCTGCAGGATAAATATGGCATCATTGGCGTTTTCAATGATGATTTTATACGCTTGTTTGCTTTTTAGCAATTCGTTTTCAAGAAACTTTCTGTCGGAAATATCCTTGAAGCTAAATTTTACATTACACGGCCCGGCTGAATTACGAATTGGTTTCGCTACCACTTCAGTCCAAATTGTTTGATTGGCATTGGTTTTCCAACGTAGTTCATGGCTCCCGGATTTTCTGCCGGCCAGCGCGGCTTCAAATATCGACTGGATTAAAGGCAGGCAATATTCTTGAAATACCGGAATTTTATTGTATTTATACCCGATAAAGTCCTCCTTCGAATATCCTGAAATTTCTAATAATGATTTGCTGACTACCGTAACAATTCCTTTTGAATTCAGCAACAGGCTATCTTCGTCCTTGAGATCGTTCGCTGACTTTTCCCTGGCCTGCATTTGCTGTACTTTTTCTTCAAGCAATACTGTTTCAGTGATATTCTGAAAAAAACACACAATTGTTGCCGGCGTTTTGCTGCTTTTAGGATAAGGAGAAAGGGTTAAATTAAACCAAAATGTATTATTCGGAAATAAAATTTGTACCCTGTCAGAAAGTTTGTTTCCTGAAATAAATGCATTATCAAGGAGTAATTGGATAGTTTTCGCCGCCTTATTATCATAGGATTCTTCCAGTAATCTGCCCTTAAACTCAAAAGGATTAATGCCGAAAATTATTTTCTGTTCAGGGCCCGACCAAACTTCAATATGTTTTCCTGATTTGTTAAAAACGGCAATATATAAATCACCCATTGAATCAAGGACACTTTCATAAAATTGTACTGTACCTAATAACAATTTCTTGTCAGGCGACGAAGTATTTTGTCCCGATTTCAATTGATCCTCATCCTCATGAAGTTCATTTTCCCCGAAGCGCTTGTCACTATAATTGCTAAGCGTCATACATTACCATGATTTTACCATGCATTGAAATGCATCCATAAGGTCCTATTGGGAACCTCTAATTTTACCATTACCTTAACCACTTATTGAACTCCTTTAAGCATAGCTGCTAAACGTAGAGAATTACAGGGTTTTAGGAGTATCAATTATAGTCTCTATTAGTTATATTGGGCGCAAGTTAGAAAAAAATCCAGATAAAAAAAATTTTTAATAGAATATTAGAATGTAAATCACAGGAACTATAATTCCCACGCTTGTTAATATGGCACCGCGCCGCGTTATCCCATTTTTACCCCTGACTATAAATAATCCGGAAATGGCTAATATCACTAATGCTACGCAATAAATATCGGAAAACATGGTCCACCATTTTCCAGGATTGTAGTGAAGAAAATTCATAACATGCAATACGGGTCTTCTTTTGATTTTTTCCATAATGCCATACCCATTTTCAAGGAAAACCGTAATATTTCCACCGTCAAGAAAAATTTTCATCTCATTGCTTTGGGGGAAATAGTGCTTTTTATAATTTTTGATTTCGTTGATGGATTTCAGAAATGTCATGACATTTTCTTTGGTAACTTGTTTTGACGTGTTTGGCCCTTCAAAAACAACTTCGGTAATGGTAATTTTATAGTTTGGGTTCCAGTCGTTAAGATGATTAATTGCAATACCAGAAACGGCGTAAATGATTGTTACCGCGAAAAAAATATATCCAAAATCGCGGTGAATGGCCCGGTTCCATTTTCTCCATTTAAATTTCATAACCAAGATTTTATCTTCGGAGCAAAAATAAAAAAAGGCCGGAATAACCGGCCCTAAATTTTTTATTCGGCAGAAGGAGGTGGAGCAATTTCGTAACTGATACATTCAACAGAATAAAAGGAAAGATGGTCCTTACCTGATTCTTTCAATGTATTCCTCAATTCTTCGATCTGTTCAAGATCAGTTCCGTGATGATCTTCTTCCGTTTCGCCTTCTACTTGATCTTCATCTTCGCTAATCTCGGCTTCTTCCGCATCTTCACCTTCATGGTTACCATCATGAATTTTGTATTCATCACCGGTTTCTTCAAGGACTTCATTTTCCCAATTGTTGAGGTAGTTTTCGTCAACAATCAGTTCAGTTAAAATACCGGTAACGATTACATCATTGCCCTCCAATTCGGCATCAAAACTGGCAATGTTTTCTCCTGCTTCTATTTTAACTGATTCTTCGGTGCCTTCATCAATAATAAACATACGTTTGCCACCATGTTTGCAAGTATGGCTTACGGTACCTTTGATCCGAATTTGTTTGCCAGCGTGGTCCGGTGCCATTTCTGTAAAATTGGCAACGGTTAGATCTGCAATTTCATCCATGGATTCTTCTTCCACAGCTTCTGCGTTTTCAGCATTTTGTTGCTGATTATTACATGCTACTGCAATAGCAAGTATCATGAACAGGTAAAAAAGTTTTTTAGTCATTTCTCTGATTTTGTGAATTTTCTGCAAATTTATTTATATAATGGATTAATCCATATATTTAGGCAGATGAATCCGTAATTTATAACATTTATAAATAAAGAGCCGTTTAAATCATTTGCAAAAAGCTAATTTCCTTATCGGTTAAATGCCGCCATTTTCCACGGGGAATATCTTTTTTTGTAAGGCCGGCAAAAACAACTCGATCGAGTTTAAGCACCTTGTATCCAAGCGATTCAAAAATTCGGCGAATGATCCTGTTTCGGCCTGAATGTATTTCAACACCAATTTCTTTTTTACTCTCGGCCCCTTTTACATAGGCAATCTTATCTACTTTAATAAAACCATCGTCCAGTGTAATTCCATTTGTCACTTTAATGAGATCGGCTTTGGTAAAGTTTTTATCGAGATTTACCTGGTAAATTTTGTCGACTTTATGTTTTGGATGGGTGAGCTTTTTAGCCATATCCCCATCATTGGTTAATAGCAAGAGGCCGGTCGTATTTTTATCGAGCCTTCCCACCGGATAAATCCGTTCTTTACAGGCATTTTTTACTAAAAACATCACGGTTTGCCGGTCGTATGGGTCATCTGTTGTGGTAATGTATCCTTTTGGTTTGTTGAGTAATACATAATATTTCTTTTCCGATTTCAGTGTTTGATTATCATATTGAACAATATCATTGGGTGAGACTTTTGTGCCAAGTTCTTTTACAATTTTACCATTTACTTTTACCAAACCTGTTTCGATCAATACATCCGCTTCACGTCTTGAACAAATGCCGGCGCTGGCAATGTATCTGTTTAACCGGATGAGTTTTGGGTTTATATCATCTGGTTTTTGGGGACTAACTTTTTTACTCTTTACTTCGCTATGCTTATTTCTAATAGAAATTTTCTTTTTGCCGGTATTGTCTGGAGATTTCATTTTTTTCGCCAAATTAAATTATTGTGCAAAGGTAATTTGAAAACAAAGGCAAGGTAAAGATTGATTGCAAATTGATAATACAATTAATAAATTGTTAAAAAATAGTAAATTTTAGCATTTCGCTATAAAAAAGTGATTGCATATTTGTTTTTGTGTTAATAAGAGGCTATATTTGTCCCTTAATTATGGCCATTCTTATATCATAATTGATTAAGGTATTGTAAATTAAATATATATGAAGAAAAATATACTTTATTCCCTTTTTCTGTTGATGTTTATATTAGTTCCATTGTTTATTCCGGAACTTTTTGCAGATAATCCACCTGATCCGGGAGGGGACCCAACAGGCGGAACACCTGTTGGTGGCGGATCACCAATTGGCGGTGGTTTGATTATGTTGATCACTATGGGAATTGTTTATGGGATTAAAAAATATTATAATATTATTAAAAAATGAAAAAAACAGTTACAATTTTTATCTTATTCGTTAGTTTAAGCATTTTACCATTTGCCCTGATGGCTCAAAATCCACCACACCCTAATGGAGGAAGCGGCCCAACTGGTGGGAATACACCTGTAGGCGGAGGGGCACCTCTTGGTAGTGGGCTCATTTTAATGATGGCCTTAGGTTCAGCATATGCACTAAAAAAAACGATCAAGTTCAAAGCCGAAGAATAATATACAAATTGGTACATTTAAAATATATGCTTTACAAGCTGGATGCTTGTAAGGCATTTTTTGTATGAAGAAGGAGCCAAAATTTTATGTTGTCTGGAAAGGGCATAACCCAGGCATCTATTATACCTGGGATGAATGTAAAAAAGAAATCACAGGATTTCCCCAACCACAATATAAGTCTTTCAAAAATGAAGCGATTGCAAAACAGGCATTTTCTGACAGCCCAGAAATCTACATTGGTTTTGATGAACGAAAATTAACCGTAACTCCAGAGCAACGGGCATTAGTTGGCGACCCCATTCCAAATAGTTTATCTGTTGATGCAGCCTGTAGCGGGAATCCGGGAATTATGGAATACAGGGGCGTATTTACGGGGAGTGGTCGGGAAAAATTCCGACAAGGCCCTTTTCCCGAAGGAACTGTTAACATTGGTGAATTCTTAGCATTGGTACATGGGCTTGCACATTTAAAAAAAGAAAATAGTTCTATCCCCATTTACTCCGATTCAAGGACAGCTATTTCATGGGTTCGAAAAAAGAAAATTAATACAAAGCTGGTACGAAAACCGAAGAATGAAAAATTATTTCAACTGTTAGACCGGGCTTTATACTGGTTGCATAATAATTCGTACGAAAATAAAATCCTTAAATGGGAAACAGAATATTGGGGTGAAATACCGGCTGATTTTGGTAGGAAGTAAATACGATGTTACTTTTTGAGGATAAAAATTATTTCCGGACTTTTTAGAATATGTTAAAAATTATGGATAAATTAATAAGTCATTTCTAAATACAGAATTTTGATTTTTGGTAATTTTGCCATTCTTTTCGATTTAAAAAAATGAAAAAAAAATCTACCCGTTTTTTACTGATTGTTTTGTTACTAATTTTCGTGACAGTTTCATATAGTCAGATTCCTCCAAACTATTACGATCCGGCTAACGGATTAAGCGGAACTGCCCTCCAGCTTGCATTGCATAATATTATTGATAATCATAACCCAAGAGGATTTGACCAACTTTGGATAGATTTTCAGGAAACAGATGATACTCCAGCCGGAAAAGTTTGGGATATGTATTCAGATATTCCCGGGGGATCGCCACCCTATCTTTTCACTTTTATTTCAGATCAGTGTGGGACCTACTCACAGGAAGGGGATTGTTACAATCGTGAACATACCTTCCCACAAAGCTGGTTTGACGATGCAAGCCCAATGAAGACAGACCTTTTTCAGGTTGTTCCAACAGATGGATTTGTAAATGGGATGCGGGGAAATTACCCCTACGGAGAAGTAGGGAATGCAACTTCAACTTCTCAAAATGGAAGTAAAGTCGGAAGCTGTAATTATCCTGGGTATTCAGGAATTGTATTTGAACCTATTGATGCCTACAAAGGCGATTTGGCGAGAAACTTTTTTTACATGGCTACACGTTATTATAATGAGGATTCCGGATGGCCTGGAAGCCCCATGGTAAATGGAAGCCAGCCTGCAGAATGGGCTCAAAATATGCTAATGGAATGGCATGCAAGCGATCCGGTGAGCCAGAAAGAGATCGACCGGAACAACACGGTTTATGGGTTACAAAATAACCGTAACCCTTTTATTGATCATCCAGAATATGCTGATTTAATTTGGGGCGAGGGTTTTGCCGCAGAACCGGTAAATCATCCGGTAGATTTTTCGGCACATTCCATTGTATTAGACTGGACTGATGCCGTTGGAGGAGTTTTGCCAGACGGCTATTTAATCAGAATGAGTGATACCGGTTTTGAAAATATTGAAGTTCCAATTGACGGGGTTTCGATTTCTGATAGTTTTTGGGATAAAAACATACCCTATGGCGCAGAAACCTGCACATTTGGTGGACTCAACGAAAATACCGTTTATTATATTAAAATGTTTGGCTATACAGGGAGTGGTTCTTATATCGACTATAAAACAGATGAAGCAATACAACAAATAAGTATACAAGCAAATTAACCTGAGATTTATAGTAATGAAAATAATTTTACAATTAGGAATGATCGTTGGCTTGATTTTGATTTTTGCTGTATTAACCGGTATTGGCCAAACAACACTTTCTCCCGGAGACATTGCAATTACAGGTGTAAACATGGATAATCCGGATGAAATATCCCTTGTTTTTCTGATAGATATTGAAATTGGAACCGAAATTAAATTTACTGATAATGGATGGAAAGCCAACAATACCTGGAGAACCGGCGAAGGGATACATTCCTGGACTGCCTCTGGTGCTTATGCTGCCGGGGATGAGATCATCATTTTATTAAATGGGCCCCTACTTTCTGGTTCCGGTGATCAGGTAATTGCCTATCAAAATACCTCAGATATGGTGGCTGCTTTAAACGATGAAGGAAATCATGTTTGGCAAAGTGATGCAACAAGTTCAAATACTTCAGCTTTACCATTGGGATTAATAAATGGGACAAATTGTGTTGCCCTTGACGAAATTGATAATGCTGTTTATAACCGCAGCATAACAGCCGGCACAAAAGAAGAAATTCTTACAGCCATCAATGATTATACAAACTGGAGTGGTGATGATGCTACCCGTCAAACATTATCAACTGGCGGATTTACACAATTACAAATGTAACAAGTCTAACGATCCATACAAGCGCTCCCTCCCTTGATGGGTTTCCTACGTTTATGGCAGCCTTCACCAGAACAATCGTTTACTGTTGAAGGATTAGTCTTGGGGAATATTTCAATAGATGCCCCTGATAATTATGAAATTTCAGAAATTTCAGGAAGTGGATATACCAATACGGTTTTTCTTGTTCAATTAGAAGGAACAGTTGATCCAACAACTATTTATGTCCGTTTAAAAGCAAATTTAGCTGTTGGGAATTATGATAATGAAATTATTGATATTACGTCCACTGGCGCGGTTGATAAAAGTGTCGTTTGTAATGGTACCATATTTAATGTAGAACCTACTAATAACCCAAGTGGCCTAACCGCTTACGTAAATTCATACGACAAAATTACTGTGGCCTGGTCAGATTCAGGTGCTGAGGGCTATTTAATTAAAGGTAGTAATGTCAGTTATGGTGATATTGCCAATCCCGCCGATGGTGTGCCGGAATCCGACGGTGCATTGGTCCATAATGTACCAACGGGTATACAATCATTTCAGTTTACCGGTTTATTACCCTCCACGATTTATTATTTCAAAAACTATGCATACAACGGATCGGGAGCCTCCATTAATTATAAGGTTGACGTTTCTGTTCCGCAGGACGAAGCCCAAACGACAGAACCTCCCGCAGGTCCAAATGTTTTCTTTTCGGAATATATTGAAGGAACGGGCAACAACAAAGCCATTGAAATCTACAATGGATCTGGTTCCACTATAGATTTATCTGAATTTTCGGTAAAACTTGGAGCAAATGGAGGAGATTGGGGCAATTCTTTAATTTTATCGGGATCGCTTGCCCCTGGTGAAGTATATGTTATCTATAATCCAAGTGCAGGACCTGAAATTCAGGCGGTAGGCGATGTATCATCAGATGTAACCTATTTTAATGGCGATGATGCTTTGGGCTTATTTTTTACAAATGTACTCATTGATGTTATTGGTAATCCTTTTGAAGACCCGGGTTCATCATGGGATGTCGCCGGTGTTGCCGGAGCTACAGTCGAGCATACAATCAATAGAAAACTTACGGTTTCTGAAGGAAATACAAACTGGGCTAATTCAGCCGGAACAAATGCCTCGAATTCAGAATGGGTTGTGCAGGATCAGGACTATTTCAATAATCTTGGATTCTATGGCACTGCCTGGACAGGTACTATAAATTATGATTGGGCTAATTCAGGAAACTGGGATATTGGAATTCCTGGCTCATCTTGCAATGTATTAATTCCGGATGTAGGATCAGCTTCTGCGACGTTTCCAATTATTAGTGGTTCAGCTTATTTAGCAAATTTATTCATGGCTGCAGGCTCTTCCCTTGACATTGCGAGCAGTGGTGATCTTTCAGTTAACGAAACTTTCGAAAACAATGGAACATTAACCATTCATTCCGATGCAAGCGGAGCAGGTTCTTTGATTGAATCGAATGGGGTAATTGCAAATGTTGAACGTTACCTGTCAGCAAATACAGGTCCTGATAGCGGTCCCGGCTGGCATTATGTATCTTCACCTGTAACTACGGCCAATTCTGCTGTGTTTGACGGCTTATATCTTATGGAATGGGATGAACCTGCAGAAACCTGGACAGAAATTATAAATCCCGGCATACCTCTTAATACTAATATGTATGGTTATAGTGTTTGGGCTCCTACAGAAACAACGGTTAATTTTAGTGGACCATTAAATACCGGGGCCCTTTCCTTGTCTTTAACCAATGTTCCAGGGTCACCTAATCCAGAGGATGCGAGCGGTTGGAATTTTGTGGGCAATCCTTATGCTTCAGGCCTTGATTGGGACGTGGATGATGGTTCAGGCTGGACAAGGTCTTCAACAAATGTGGCCTTATCAATTTATTACTGGACAGGAACACAATATGCTTCCTATGTGAAAAATGGGCCGGTGCCCGGACCAAATGGCGGGACAAGATATATAGCCCCGCACCAGGGATTTTTTGTAAAATGTCTAAGCGTTGCCGGAGGATTAATATCCGTTGATAATGGGGCGAGAGTTCATACATCGCAGGCTTTCTGGAAATCCGGTAAAGAAAACGAACAGCTGATCAGGATCGGCGTCACTGGAAATAATTTTAGTGATGAGCTTATTATTGATTTAAATGAAAGTTCATCCCCTTCATTTGACGTAAGTTTTGACGCATATAAACTATTGGGCGCACTGGATGCACCCCAAATTTATTCAAAAACAATTGAAGGAGTAAATGTCAGCATAAACTCTTTGCCAGAAATTACGCAGACTATGTCCATTCCCATTGCCTTTAAAGCAGGCGTTGAAGCAATTTATGAAATATCTGTAAATGAACTAAATGGTTTTGATGAAACCCCTCTATATTTGGAAGACCTGATGAAAAATTTGGTAGTTGATATTAAGTCAGAGGTATATTCTTTCTCTTATTCGCCTGATGATATTTCGGATCGTTTCCTGCTTCATTTCTTCAACCCGAATACTAATGGGGCAATTGATACACAGTCCACCGATAAAATCTTTGTTTTTGTTGTAAATAATACAGTCAAAATATTATCTGATAAGCCAATTAGCGGTGAAGTAAAAATATATGATATGTTAGGACAGGAAGTAATTTCAAACCAATTGAGCAGTAGCAATGATTATGAAATTAGCATGATTAATAAATCAGGATATTTTATTGTTGCCCTTGTTTCGGATCGCAACATGATAAATAAAAAAATCTACTTAAATAAAAAATGATTTAATGATTTGAAGTAAATTAAACCATTCAACTACAAATTAACCTGTTAAATTAATAGTCCGAATTATAATAAAGAACGAAACCCAGCTTTAGTATACCAACTACAGCTAGGATAAGACTAATGATGAGAACAAGTTTTTAACAATTATTCAATTCTTAAAATTGGGAATAATTATTTTTACTACTTTTATGACCCTTTTTGCCATGTTTATTGAAAAATTAAGGTTGATTTAAGATAGTATACAATGATATTTCCTTTATTCGCTATTAAGATAATCAAATTTATAAATTAAAAATTAATGTTATGAAACAAAATTTTATTTTTTACTTTTTTGGAGTTTTTATGTTTTTGGGCTTCATTCAGATTGGAAATACTCAAACATTACTCGCAGAGTTTGATAGAGCTAACAATACTGACTGTGTAGCTACTTCAACTTGGGTAACCAGTAATTTAACAGCATCCACACTTTGTCGTGGAGCGGGAATTGCTTACACTTCTGGTGGAGATTATAATTCTAATGGATTTGGAGGAAGTTTTGATTCTGATGATTACATTTCTTTCTCAATTACTCCCGATGCTACTTATACCTTAGACATCACCGAAATAAAAATCCGTCTGGATAGAAGTAGTACTGGCCCTAGTAATTTTGTTTTGAGATCTAACCAGGATGCATATGTGTCTGATTTATTCACAGAAAGTGCTCTATCCGCTTCTGGGAACACTTATACAATAAGCCTTTCTTTAACTGGAATAACTAGTGAAATTGAATTTAGAGTATTTGCATGGGGCGCTAGTAGTGGTTCAGGAACGTTTGATGTTGAGGGATTTGCTGGCACAAACATGGCTGATCCAGGAATTCAAATTACTGGGACTTTAACAAATTTAGGTGGAAATAACCCACCTGTTATTTCCAATATTATTCAAAATCCTTCTGCAGGTATTACATCTTCCACAGCGGTTTCTGTTTCAGCAGATGTCACAGACACCGATGGTACAATAACTGGTGTTGAATTACATTGGGGAACAGCATCAGGGGTTCTGGGAACTACAATTGCTATGCCCTATAGTGGCTCGGGTGATACTTATACAACAACAACAGACATTCCTGCACAAGCAAACGGAACAACTGTTTTTTATGAAGTGTATGCTGTAGATGATGATTCAGATGGGAGCACAAGTGCGGAGATTTAGTTACGACGTTTTTGATCCTGCTACAGCCACTCTTCCATACTCTCCGGCATTCGACTCCGATTTGGGAGATTGCTATAACTACAGTGTTTCAGGGCCTACAAATATTTGGGTTTGGGATGATCTTGGTGGATCTGATGGCCATGCTTATATGAATGGTTGGTTAGGTTCAAACCCCGAAGAAGATTGGTTAGTTGTTCCTGGAATTAACCTGGATAATTATTCAAATGAAATAATGCAATTTTATACATATTCAGAGTACGGGAATGAAGATGCAAATAATTATTTAAAACTATTCTATTCTGATGATTATGCAGGTGTGGGAGATCCTTCCGGGGCCACATGGACTGAACTGAGCTTTATTCAATCTAATCCTGTAGGCGCCTGGCAACCTTCATATATTGTTGATCTATCCTCAATTGTTGGAACCAGTGTACATGTTGCCTTTAAGTGTTCAACTGATGCACCTCCGTTCGTGGCGAGTTGATGACATTTCAATTTTTTGAAGGTTCATTAGTTGATGTAACATTCCAGGTAAATGGCGGAATCATTACCCCATTTCTGGGGATGGTGTTCATTTGGCCGGAAGCTTTGATACCTGAATTGGAATCCCGCTGGAATTGTAATGACCGATGGCAATACTGACCTAATATATGATGTTACACTTTCCTTGTATTCGGGTATTGAATATCAGTTTAAATATATAAACGGAAATGCCTGAGGGGGTCTGACGAGGCAGTTCCTGTTGAATGCCAAGCGCCGGGTACAACAAATCGGTTCGAAATAGATTGGAGGATCAAGTTATTCCCTCGATCCGGTATGTTTTTCATCATGTGTTAACTGTGGTGTTTTATATGATTATGATATCACCTTTCAGGTTGACATGAAAAATGAAACAGTAAATGGTGTTGTTAATATTGCCGGATCGTTTAACAGTTGGAGCAATACTGCCATGACCAATGTGAGTGGTTCCATTTGGGAAGTTACTATTCCATTGCAAGAAACTACGTACCAGGAATATAAATTCAAGAATGGCGATACCTGGGAAGAAAACTTTAGTGGTCCCTGTCTTAATGGAGGAGGCAATCGCTTCATTACCGTACCTTCTGAAACTACAACTGTTGATTTGGTTTGCTTCAAATCTTGTGAATTATGCCCTGTGGCAGACTTTGTTATGATAAATGAGGTAGACGCTGATACACCAGGCGATGATGCCGCTGAATTTATTGAATTGTATGATGGGGGTGTTGGAAATACAGATTTATCAGGTTTGGTAGTTGTATTATATAATGGAAGCGACGATAAGTCCTACTTACCAGCCATTGACCTTGACGGTTATTCAACGAATACCCAGGGATATTTTGTTATTGGCTCCACAGGAATGGGGACAGATATAGAAATTGCCCCAGGGGGTACAGGTTGGTTGCAAAATGGAGCCGATGCTGTAGCTTTGCATATTGGAAATGATACGGACTACCCCAATGATACCCCGGTATCCAATGTAAATTTAATTGATGCCATAGTATATGATACCGATGATAGTGATGATGCAGGACTTATTGATGTACTTACACCTGGTCAGCCTCAAATAAATGAAAATGGCAGAGGCGATAAGGATTTTGATTCAAACCAAAGAATTCCTAATGGTTCAGGTGGATTATTGGTAACCACATCCTATGACCAATCACCAACAACCATTGGTGTTGAAAATAGTGGTATTTATACTGACTGGACAGGAGCGATTGATTCTGATTGGGATAATGCAGGTAACTGGCATAATGGGGTTCCGACAGATTTATTGAATACTACAATTCCTGATGTCAATGCAAAAGCCCCGTTTCCTGTCATTAGTGGTTCAGCAATTGCTGGAAGTTTATACATGGCTAGTGGATCAACATTAGAAATAGCTTCAAGCGGAGATTTAACAGTTTTAGGTACATTTACCAATGCCGGTGGAACCCTTACGATAAAATCCGATGCATCCGGTACCGGATCTCTCATCGAAACCAGCGGAGTTGATGCAACAATTGAGCGTTATCTGACCCCAAACAAATGGCATTATATTTCTTCACCGGTTTCTTCACTTGTTTCTGATGTTTTTGAAGGGCTTTATCTCATGGAATGGGATGAACCAACTGAAGCCTGGACATTTATTGAAGATTTAGGTGTAACATTAAATCCAACTATGTATGGTTATGCAGTATGGGCTGATGCCACTTCAACTGTTTTATTCGCAGGTACAACAAATGTAGGAGCAAAGTCCATTGGTGTAACTAATAATAATATTGATCCTTTTGTAGGTAACAGCGGTTTTAACTTTTTAGGTAATCCCTATCCATCAGCTATAGATTGGGATTTAGATGATGGATCAGGATGGACACGAACATATGTTGCCAATTCCATTCACATCTGGAACCAAGGTGCTGGTAATTATGGTGCTTATGTTAAAGGAACTGGTGGAACTGGAACAAATGGTGTAACTAATGAAATACCACAGCATCAGGGTTTCTTTGTATATTGTGATGATGATGCAGGCCCGGGTGCAGGCTATGGTTCTCTTGCTGTTGATAATGGTGCCAGGATCCATACTACCCAGGAAATCCTTAAGGGAGGAAAAGTATATTCAGATAATTTGAACCTTATTGTAACCGGAAATAACTATAGTGATGAAATCATTATTGGAATCAACGCCGAAACAAGCATAAATTTTGATTCACAATTTGATGCCAAAAAAATGAATGGTTCAGAAGAGGCCCCACAACTTTATTCCATGTCAAATGACGAAGAAAGGTTAAGCATTAATTCACTTCCTGAAGTAACTTCCAATATGACTATTCCAGTAGGATTTAAAGCAGGTGTTGAAACAGTTTACGAAATTTCATTGAACCAGCTTAATGGATTTGATGAAACACCGCTTTACCTTGAAGACCTGAAGGAAAATATAATTGTTGATATGAAAGCAGATGTATACAATTTTACCGGTTCTCCCAATGATATGACAGATCGTTTCCTGCTTCATTTCTTTAATCCGGAAATCACCGGTACTGGAAATATTTCAGCGAACAATAATATTTTGGTATTTTCCGCAAACAATATTATCAAAATAATGTCGAATGAGCAATTCTCGGGCGATGTAAAAGTGTATGATATATTAGGTCAGGAAGTATTATCAACCAAATTAAACTATGCCAGTGATCATGAAATAAATATGACTGATAAATCAGGTTACTTTATTGTAAACATTGTATCTGATCGTGGTGTGGTAAATAAGAAAATCTACTTAAGTAAATAGTCATGAAAAAGTGGATTAATCTTTTCGTTATAGTTGCCGGGCTTGTCATTTTGTATGCCTTCCCGGTAATGGCCGATGTACCGCCCGATCCTGGTGGTGACCCCACTGGGGGTACGCCGGTGGGAGGTGGTTCTTCCATTGGTGGTGGATTACTTACCTTTTTAATAGCCGGAGTTTTTTACGGTATACGAAAATTGAAAACAGATAGAAATAAATAAATTTCACAAAAAAAATAAACCGGCAAAATTCTACAGTACAATTAATTTTTTAGATTCACTTTTACCTGCTTTGCCTTCAACCTGGTAATAGTATACACCCCGGTTCCATTCGCTTACCTGAATTTTTATAATTGAATTTCCATTTTCAATCATTTCTGAATAGACAATTTGCCCTGACATATTATACATATTAAATAGTATATGTTCATCAGAGCTTATCCCCGAAACATGGAAGGAAACAACATCCTTTACCGGGTTTGGCATTGGATTGGAGATTTGCAGATCAGATTTGGAAACCGGATTATTTAATCCTGTTGTTGCCAGCTCAACTCCCAAAACAGTAAAATCATCAAAATAAAAACCGTCTTCTGTAACGTATGTATCACTCTTTAATAAAAAGCGGAAAATAACAACTTCGCCGATATAATCCATCAGCTCAATTTCTTCAAGCACCCATTCCGTTTGGAATCCATCATATAGGGGTTGTCCAACAGCCTGGTTGCTATTTCCAATAACGGTATACTTGCCTTCCAAAGCTTCCCAGCTTGACCCTCCGTTAGATGAAATCTGGAGTTGCACATAATCCCAGCCTTGTTCAATTTCCCATTTGGCATTAAAACTAAGTTGGGCATAAGTTAATTCAGTCAAATCTATTTCTTCGGTTAAAATTACACCATTTGTCTGGTTATTTTGATATTCGCCGTTTGGTGAGTCAGTAATGGATCCCGGAGGTGAAACATAACTTGACGTGGTTACATCCCACGATGGGCTGACCCAGTTATTTAGGGTATTTCCATCATCTGTAAATAAACTAATCGTTGTTCCAAATATTTTGGTGATGGTATCCTGCAATACATAATCACCATTATCAACAGAGACTAAAAACTCAACCACACTTCCTGAGGGTGTCCCTGATTCCAGTGAAAAAGAAATACTTCCGGTTTCCGCTTCAAGCAATTCCATATCATCAAAATATAAAAAATCACCAACTGCCTGAATATTATCGGAAAGAGGCTGAACTAAAGCGGTAATTGCGCCACCTTCAGCCAGGCCAAGCCGTTTTATCTCAAAAGTTAAGCTCCATGATAATTCTTCAAAAATTGTTGGGGAAGTTTCTGCTACATCATAATAATTTCCACACAGGGCAGCAGCAAGAATATTCTGGATCATATTTTCCTGTGCAATGGGGATAATGCGGTCAATGGCGCACCAGAAACCGTCATTGCCTCCACCGAGTTCAGGAGTATACGCAAGAATTTTGGGTTTTGTTGTTTGTTCACCATACATCCAGTCATCCGAACCGCCATTTGTTGGGTAGATAGCCAGGCTACCGGCACCAAAAGTATAATTATTATCAGCCGTATAAAGTAGTGAATGTGCATGAAACAACGCATCGTCCTCGCAAGGTTCTTCGGTATATCCCCAGGCATAGAGTAATAAGTTGCCATGGGTATGATAATTCAATGTATTTTTAAATTCATGAGCTTCGATGAAATCACGTAAGGCTTGAATTTCAGGCTCAGAAAAGGCAGATTCACCGCGATAAGTTTCCTCACACGGATCGGGTGAAGAGCCGATATCATCAAGTCCCCACATATAGCCATAGTTGCGGTTTGGATCAACACCCATGCAAGATGTACCGCTATTGTCTCTTCTGTTTTTTCGCCACATTCCACCACCATTTGGTTCGATCGCTTCATTATAAACGTAGCCATCAACGTTGATCACAGGTATAAAATACATCTCGGTATTATCAACCAGAGCCTGGATGAATGGATCAGAATCATAGTTTTCCAACAAATACCACATATAATATAAAACCGTCATTAATCCGGCAGGTTCGCGGGCATGGTGAAGGGCCGTATACAATACTTCGGGTTCGGGTTCATTTACCCCCGGGTTATCCGAAATTTTTACCATCCAGATATCACGCCCTTCAATGGTTTGGCCAAGGCTTTCCTTTGCTGTAATCAAATCAGGGAACATGCTTACCATATTGTCTAAGTATTCAACTACTTCGCTCCAGGTGGCATGGCCACTCATGGAACCAAATTCAAAATTCTCAGGAACAGTCCAACCGGAAACCCCTTTGTAATCGTCCACATTTTTTGATTTTCCAATATTTTGGTCAACATAATGTTGGGCAACATCTTCAATCAACACTTCATACAAAAGGTCAAGATTTTCAATTTTGGCAATCTCTGTTTCGGAATAGTCGCAAATAATAAATTTGCCAAATTTTAGTGTTCCTTCCGTAACATCAATGCCTGCCTGTGCAAGTTCCATCACCTGCATTTCATTGGCATACACTTTAATTCTGGAATATTTTTCCTGTTGTGCAAAACCGGAAATAAAAAATACGGCGAATGCCGTTAAAAGTAAGAACCTCTTCATAATCATTTAATTTAGTTTTTGTAAGAGACAGGGAAAAAATGATTTAAGTTGCGTAATTGATCATGATTTTAGAATGGTTGTAATAATAGTTAAGCAATGAATCTATCGGGATTTGACATTATATTTGTCTAACTTTTTACCTGACTATTAATTTTTTTGTCTCACTCCTACCTTCAATTCCTTCAAGATAACAATAATAAACGCCTGGCATCCAATCAATCAATGAAATTTTAATGGGTGAGTTTTTAGATTCAATCCATTCGCTAAAAACAATTTGCCCGGTTATATTATAAATATTAAATTGATGCGGATCGTTTGTTTTCAATCCAAAGAAATGAAATGAAACCCTGTCTTGTGCCGGATTCGGAACAGGGCTTGATAGTTTTACCTTCGGTTTTGCAGATTGATTAGTTGATCCTGCATTTTCATTATCAACACCTATCACCGTAAAGTCATCAAAATAAAATCCATCTTTGGTAACCCAGGCATCACTTTTAAAAATAAACCTAAAAGCAACCTTTTCCCCAATATAATCCATCAACCCAATTTCCTCTACAACCCATTCTGATTGGAATCCGTCATATAAAGGTTCTCCCTCTGCCTGGTTTTCATTACCAGTTATTGTAAACTTACCGGCAAGGGCTTCCCAAGAAGAACCACCATTTGTTGAAACCTGAACCTGAACATAATCCCATCCATGTTCGATTTCCCATTTGGCACTAAACTTAAGTTGAGCATACGCCACTTCTGTCAAATCTATCTCTTCATTCAAGGTTATTGAGGTTGATTGATTGTTAAAATAATATCCGATAGGTGAGTCAGCAATGGAACCCGGGGGCGAAACATAAGAGGTTGAGGTTATTCCCCACCAGGAAGTACTGGTCCAGTTATTCATTGTATTACCATCATGTTCAAATAAAGAAACCGTGCTACCAAATATTTTGGTAATGGTGTCATATGTTACGTAGTCTCCATTTTCGATGGTAAGTAAAAATGTAAATGCACTTCCTGAAGGTAATTCCTTATCAAGGGTAAATGAAATACTTCCAGATTTGGTTTCAAGCAATTCCAAATCCTGATAATATAAATTATCACCAATGGCAGTAATATTGCCGGATAGTGCTTGAAGCAGTATACTTACATAACCACCATCCTGTAAACCAAGCCGTTGAACATCAAATAATAATTCGCCTGTGATTTCATTAAATATTGTTTGTGATGTTTCCTGAACATCATAATATTCTCCGGTAAAAGCAGCCAACAATGTGTTCATGGTCATATTTTCCTGTGCTATAGGAATAATGCGGTCAATGGGGCACCAATAACCATCACTGCCTCCGCCAAGTTCAGGGGTATAAGCAAATATTTTTGGTTTTGTGTTTTGTTCCCCATACATCCAATCATCCGATCCGCCATTGGTGATATAATTGGCCTGGCTACCCGGTCCATACGAATAATGATTGCCTGTTGTATAAAGCCGTGAATGGGCCTGATAAAGTTCATTGTCATCACAAGGTTCTTCGGTATATCCCCAGGTATAAAGCAAAAGGTTTCCGTAAGTATGATAATTCAAGGCATTTTTAATATCATGATTTTCAATAAAGTTACGTATGGCTTGTGTTTCCGGTTCGGAAAAGGCGGATTCACCGCGATAATTATCATGGCATGGATTAGAAGAGGAGCCATTATTATCAAATCCCCACATATAACCATAATTTCGGTTTGGATCAACCCCAAGACAGTTTGTCCCGGCATTTTGCCTTCTGTTTTTTCGCCAGTTACCACCTCCATTTGGGTAGTTTGTTTCATTAAAAACATATCCATCAGGATTTACAATCGGGACAAAATACATTTCAGTATTATTGACCAGGGTTTGTATATACGGATCCGATTCATAGTTTTCCAGTAAATACCACATATAATATAACAATGTCATTAAGCCGGCAGGCTCGTTGGAATGATGGAGAGCAGTATATAAAACTTCGGGCTCGGTTTCATTAACATTTGGATTATCTGAAATTTTAACCATCCAGATATCTCTTCCTTCAAGGGTTTGGCCAAGGCTAATTTTAGTAGTGATCAGGTTTGGGAACAAGCTTGCCATATTGTCTAAATTTTGTACAGCTTCGCCCCAGGTGGCATGGCCACTCATGGAGCCAAATTCAAAATTCTCAGGGACCTCCCACTCACCGACTCCTTTGTAATCATCAATATTGGCTGATTTTCCAATGTTACGTTCAGCGTAATATTTCGAAACATCTCTTATTAAAATATCATAGGACAGGCCCATGGTTTCAATTTTGTCAATTTCAGGTTCCGAAAAATCGCAGATTAGAAATTTATCAAATTTGAGTACACCTTCGGTAACATCAAAACCTGCTTTCACAAGTTCCATCAATTGCGCTTCACCGGCATATACTTTAATCCTTGAATATGTTGGTGTTTGGGCAAAACCGGAAACAAAAAACATTGCAATTACTGCTATAAGCAAAAACCTAAAAACGATTATAATATTTAGTTTTATTATTGCCATCAAGCGTATTTATGCAGTTGTCCATAAATTCTTCATGTTTTCAAAGGTAGTCATTTTCAATTTTGATTTATAATTGTTCATTAAAAAATGAACATTTCAGGCAAAAATCTATTTATATAAAAACAATTAAACATTATATGGACATCATTGATCTTACCAGGGAAAATGAACAAACGTATTTTCATTGTCTCCAGGAATCTTCGGAAGAGATGAAAGAGGCCACCACAGCCAAAGAGGACTGGTACGTGAAAATGAAAAGTTCGGGCCTCAGGGTAAAACTTGCCCGCGACGAAGATGGAACCATAACAGGGATGATTCAATATTTTCCGATTGAACAATCGTGGGTTCAGGGCAAAGACCTCTATTTTATTGGCTGTATATGGGTTCCAAGCCATATAAAAGGAAAAGGAAATTATCAAAATCAGGGAATTGGGACAGCCTTATTAAATGCGGCAGAAAAAGATGTTGCCCAAATAGGATCAAAAGGAATTGTCGCCTGGGGAGCCGCTTTACCCGTTTGGATGAAAGCATCGTGGTACAAAAAACGGGGATATAAATCCATCGACCGCAAAGGATTTTTAGGGGATGTATTGTTATGGAAAAAACTTGCTGAAGATGCACAGCCGCCCAAATGGAACAAACAAAAAAAATTTCCCGAAAAAGATTCTGAAAAAGTGAAAATTACCTGCCTGAACCACGGCTGGTGCCCGGCCATGAACCTATCTGTTCATCGTGCCAAAAAGGTAGCAAGTGAGTTTGGCGATAATATTATTATTGAAGAAGTTGACACATTCGATACATCTCGTTTTGAAGAATGGGGAACGACCGATTCATTATACATTGATGGGAAAAAAATAAGTACCGGGCCTCCCCCCACCGAAGAAAAATTACGTTCTGTAATAGAAAAATTCGTTAGCAAAAAGAAAAAAACCTAGTCATGGGGTTATCATTGCTAATCTAAAGTCATGCCTATTAAACCCGGGTAAAATTAATTCCAGGTAAAATTCCCTGAAAATTAAATACCTTTGATAGCTAAATTTAATTACCCGGGAAACTTTTATGGATTTAGCCCGGATTTTGTATCTATATTGAAATCCTTATAAAAATACATAATATGAATCTGAAAAAAAATATCATTAATCTGCTTGGAATATTTACCCTATTAATCCTCATAAGCAGTTTTACCCTGTTATGTTCAAATACTAAATACTTTAATACCATGGCTTCCCCGATTGATTACGAAACCTATGATGCCGACTGGAAAAAAATAGATTCGCTGGTTGGTAAGGGCCTTCCTAAATCAGCATTGGAACTGACAGAAAAAATTTATACAAAAGCACAAAGCGAAAACAATTATCCCCAATTTATCAAAGCAATTCTGTACAAGATTAAACTGAATGCTGATTATACCGAAGAGTTTATTGAACGCACGGTTAACGACCTGAACGCTGAGATTGAAGAATCGGAGGAGCCGGCAACACAAATCCTCCATTCTATACAAGCCGATATGTACTGGCGGTATTACCAGGCTAACCGGTATAAATTCATGGACAGGACCACACTCGAAACCCCTGACATGTCGGACATCAGAACCTGGGACATGAAAACCATTATGGGCCGGATCATACATCATTTTTATGCTTCGCTTGAAAATCCTGAGTTACTAAAAAGAACATCATTAAAAGATTATGATGCGATTATAACAACACAAAAAGAGTCAAAAAAATTACGCCCGACCTTATATGATTTTCTGGCACATCGCGCCATTGACTTTTTTATGAATGATGAATCCTCGTTTATCCAGCCAGCTTTTGTTTTTGTAATAGATAAGAAAGAATACTTTGCACAACCTCTTGAATTTAGCCGGCTAAATCTTGAAACAAAAGATTCCCTTTCATTAAAATATTATGCACTTGAGCTATTACAGGACCTCATTATTTTTCATCAAAACGATGAAGAACCAACGGCAATGACAGATGTAAACCTTAAACGTCTAAATTTTGTCAGGAATAATTCAACCCATGAATTTAAGGACAGTTTATACCTGCAATCATTGTTGGATTTTGAAGATTTAATAGGCACCTATCCATCTTCTGTGAATGTAACATTTGAAATCGCCAGTGAATTGTTCAAACAAAGCAATGATTACAAACCTCTTATCTCGGATAAACATAAATGGGATGCAAAAAAAGCCGTTGAAAAATGCAACGAAGCCATAAAAAAATTACCCGAATCAGTTGGTGGTAAAAATTGTGCCACATTAAAAGCAACCATTCAGGATACTACGTTTACATTTTCCATTGAACGGGAAAACGAACCCAAAAAACCGATCCTTTCTTTGTTGACTTATAAAAATGCCCGCAAATTATATTTTCGGATTATTAAATTGGATTATTATGAAGACCAAACCTTAAGCCGGTCAGGTATTTCAAACGAGAAGCAGATTGAAACATATCTCACCAAAGAAGTTCATCAATCATGGGAATTGACTGTTCCTAATGACGGTGATTTTCAATCGCATCATACGGAAATCAAAATTCCCGCCTTATCGGCCGGTTACTATGTTCTTTTGGCAGGAGACTCAGAAAATTTTGATGTTAATAAACACACGGTTTCTTTTCAATCGTTTTGGGTTTCAGGTTTAAGTTATATTTCTCAAAGCACTCCTAAAAACAGTCATCGGATTTTTGTCCTTGACCGCACTTCAGGAACTCCACGAGAAAATGTAAACGTAAAACTTTTTTATCAGAATTATGATTACAGAACACGAGAGTATACATATGCTGATGGTGAAACCTTCACTACGGATGAAAATGGCTATATTGAAATTCCTTCATTGACAGGAGATTTAAGACCAAATTCATTTAAAATAGAATTTACCGATGGCACTGACAAACTGATTTCTGAAAACCGTTTCTACAGATCACCCTATTCACCTCCAAAAGAACAAAAATTCACCCGCACCACTTTCTTTACTGACAGGGCCATTTACCGTCCGGGACAAACAGTATATTTTAAAGGTATTGTTTTGGAGACGTTTAAAGGGGAAAATTCAATCCTTACCGATCATAAAACCACGATTGAATTAATGGATGTCAACTACCAAAAAATTTCATCTCTTGAATTGACTACCAACGAGTATGGCTCGTTTCATGGTTCGTTTACGGCGCCTCAGGGTGGATTAAATGGACAAATGACAATTAAGAATGAAACAGGTTCCCACATCATTACAGTTGAAGAATACAAAAGGCCGAAGTTCGAAGTCGTGTTTAATCCTGTTAAAGGAAGTTTTAAAATAGGCGAAAACATTGAAGTTACAGGCCAGGCCAAAGCGTATGCAGGAAATGCTATTTCAGGAGCTGATGTAACATTTCGGGTCATTAGAAAAGTTTACTACCCCTGGCCCTGGCATTGGGGATTTATTGATTACTGGCCTTCAAGTACTGAAATGGAAATCACAAATGGTTTGACCCAAACTGATGTAAATGGGAATTTCACTATCGAATTTACCGCGATTCCGGATTATTCAATTCCAATAAAATTCCAACCCGCCTTTAACTATACCGTAATAGCAGATGTAACCGATATTAATAACGAAACCCAATCTGCTCAAAGAAATGTGAATGTTTCTTATAAAGCCATGACTATTAATACAAATATTGGGGAAGTATTGAATAAAGATGAATTTAACTCATTCTCCGTTTCAGCAAGTAATCTTAATGGAGTTCCCGTGCCTGCTTCAGGTAATATTACCATTTCATTGCTTGAAGAACCAAAAAGGCTGTTGCGCGAACAGTCATGGAGAAGCCCCGATGTATTTGTGTTGGATGAAGCTAATTTTATCAAAGATTTCCCATTCGACATTTACAATGACGAAAATAAACCGGATAAGCTGAAAGTAAAATCAATTGTTAAAGAGCTTAATTTTAATACCGAAACCGATTCGTTAATTTCAGTTCCTGAAGTTAAAACATGGCTTTCAGGAAGGTATAAACTTGAAATAAAAACAAAAGATGAATTTGGAAGCGATGTGGAATTTGTCAAATATCTCATCCTTTTTTCCACGACAGAAAAAACTCCACCACTGAATGAACTGAATTGGTTTTATGCACTAAATAGTAATTGTAAACCGGGCGAAAATGCAAAATTCATCATTGGCTCAAAAGAGAAAAATATACGCGTCCTTTATGAAATTACCTGTCAGGAAAAAATTGTAAAATCGGAATGGATCAGTCTAAACAATGAACAAAAAATAATCGAGATTCCCGTTACAGAAGAATATCGCGGAGGTTTTGGTGTGAATCTGATATTTGTACATTACAACCGGATATTTAACAATAGTTTTACTGTTGATGTGCCATTACCTGATAAAAAGCTTGATTTCGAATTTACCACTTTCCGTGATAAATTGATTCCCGGACAAAAAGAAGAATGGACAATTAAAATAAGAGGGAGTGAAGGTGATAAAATTGCGGCTGAGTTGGTATCCGGTATGTATGATGCTTCACTTGATAAGTTTAAATCGAATTTTTGGGAAATGGCATTAGCAGGAAAGAGATACCGGTCTTTTAGCTGGAATGCGGGGGAATCATTTCAAAATACTATTACGAGTTCTTCATTCACAAAATATTATCCTGTTTCATCCCACTTTTTTTACACCTACGATGAGTTAAACTGGTTTGGTTTTAATTATTATGGAAGCATGCCCTATAGGCAAAGTCGAACGGGTTATGAAACGGATGCCCTTCCCATGGCAGCCGGGCAAAATATGCAAATGGATGCAAAAGCAGAAACGGTCATCGATCACGACGAAGAAAGTTTTGATAACCAAAAAACATATGGTGAGGATAATACAGGAAATACAGTGATTGAAACCAGTGCAGGACAAGGTGAAACAGATCCTGTGAATATAGTCCAGGTACGCCGTGATTTTCGGGAGACTGCTTTTTTCTACCCAAATCTCAAAACCAATGAGGATGGTGATGTATCGATAAGTTTTACAGTGCCCGAATCGCTTACACGTTGGAAATTAATGGGCCTCGCTCATTCAAAAGACTTAAAATTTGGCCAGTTTACCAAAGAGGTTATTACGCAGAAAAATTTGATGGTGGTTCCAAATCCACCCCGGTTTTTCCGTCAAGGGGATAAAATGACCTTTTCGGCTAAGGTGATAAATATGAAAGAAGAAAATTATTCCGGCGAAACCACCTTACAATTTTTTGATACACGGACCATGGAAGATATTTCCGGCAAACTATTGACATCAGATCAAAACCTGGGTTTTGAGATTGGAGCAAATGGGAATAAAAAAGTAGAATGGGAAATTATTATTCCTGAGGAATTTGATGTGATTACCTATCGCATCGTGGCCAATGCCGGCGACTTTTCGGATGGCGAAGAAAAGCCCATACCTGTTTTGTCAAACCGGATGTTGGTTACAGAATCACTGCCCTTGCCGGTTAAAGGAAACGAAACGAAAAATTTTACCTTTAAGAAACTGAAAGATTCAAAAGGTAATACAAGCCTGAAGAATCATAAACTAACACTTGAGTTTTCATCAAACCCTGCCTGGTATGCTGTGCAGGCGTTGCCATATATGATGGAAGGAACCCATGAGTCGGCTGAAAATGTATTCTACCGTTTTTATGCCAATACCATTGCTTCGTTTCTTGCTAATTCCAATCCTAAAATCAAACAGGTGTTTGATACATGGAAAAATTATACACCCGATGCACTTTTGTCGAACCTCGAAAAAAACCAGGAGTTGAAAGCCCTTATTTTGAACGAAACTCCCTGGGTCCGGGATGCTCAAAACGAAACGGAACGAAAACAACGAATCGCTGTTTTATTCGACCTGAATAAAATGGCTGATGAGAAGAGAACCGCTTTGCGAAAACTGATCCAGCTTCAATCGCAAGGTGGTGGCTGGCCCTGGTTTAAAGGAATGCCAGATAATCGCTTCATTACCCAACAAATTGTAACAGGGTTGGGGCATCTCAAAAATATCGGCGTTTTTGACCCAATGAAAGATGAGCAGGTAAAATCGATGCTTATCAGGGCTCTTCAATACCTCGACCAAATGATCAAAGGAGATCATGACCGGCTATTGGAACGTGATGCAAAGCTGGATGAAAATCATTTAGGCAATACCCAAATCCAGTATCTGTATGCCCGTTCATATTTCTTAAAACAATTGGAAATTCCAGGATATATCAAGGCAGCATATGATTATTATATTGGCCAGGCAAAAAAATACTGGGTAGAACGTCAAAATTTCCAGAAAGGATTGATTTCATTGTCAATGCATCGCTCAAATGAAGTAAATGTTGCTTCGATGATTTTGGCTTCTATTAAAGAACATGCCCTATATTCGGATGAAATGGGGATGTACTGGCGGGATAACACAGCAGGCTGGTATTGGTATGAAGCACCTATCGAAACACAAGCCCTGTTGATTGAGGCATTCGATGAAGTTTCGAAGGATACAAAATCGGTTGAACAAATGAAAATCTGGCTATTGAAACAAAAACAAACCCAGGATTGGAAAACCACAAAAGCCACCGCTGAAGCAGTTTATGCATTATTATTAAGAGGTTCCGACTGGCTGGTAAACGATGAATTAGCCGAAATAAAACTTGGCAATATCACCGTTGATCCTCTTCAATTAGAAGATACCAAAGTGGAAGCCGGAACAGGTTATTTTAAAACCAGTTGGTCGACCGAAGAGATAAAACCCGTCATGGGAAATATTACGGTTACAAATGAAAATCCAACCATTGCCTGGGGTGCGGTTTACTGGCAATATTTCGAAGACCTTGATAAGATCACCTTTGCTGAAACACCCTTAAAGTTAAAGAAAGAACTTTTCGTTGAAGCAAATACTGATGCAGGGCCGGTTTTGAAAAACATAACTGATGAAGCAGAAATAACAATTGGAGATAAGATCATCGTCCGCATTGAACTGCGGGTCGACCGCGATATGGAGTTTGTTCATATGAAGGATATGCGGGCCTCTGCTTTTGAGCCGGTTAATGTCCTTTCGGGATATCATTACCAGGGCGGGCTTGGCTACTACGAAAGCACACTGGATGTTTCCACCAATTTCTTTTTCGATTATTTAAGGAAAGGGACCTATGTTTTTGAATATCCATTGATTGCTTCACAAAAGGGAGATTTCTCAAATGGCATTACATCCATTCAGTGTATGTATGCACCTGAATTTACCAGCCATTCGGAAGGGATTCGGGTGATTATTAAATAAGCTCCAAACATATATCATCCGATGACTCGCCTGACCAACGGGCAGGCATGAGTTATCGGTTGAACATTTTGGTCAATAATTGACTATTAGCCACTGCATCACAAATTCAAATCAAGCAGTAATTTTTCGTACCTTCGCATTCCAAATTTTTATGCTTGTGATTCCCAGGGATACCATACAAACCATCATGGAAACCGCCCGAGTTGAAGAGGTTGTGGGCGATTTCGTCACCTTGCGCAAACGTGGTGTGAACATGATTGGGCTGTGTCCTTTTCACAACGAAAAAACCCCTCATTTACCGTTTCCCCGGCCAAAGGAATTTATAAATGTTTTGGTTGCGGTAAAGCAGGCAAACGGTCAATTTTATCATGGACCACGAGCATTACACCTATCCCGAGGCACTCAAGTACCTGGCAAAAAAATACAACATCGAGGTCGAAGAGGAAGAACAGACCACGGAACAAATTGAAGCGGTGAATGAAAAGGAGAGTTTGTTTGTCATTGCACTGCTTTCGCACGAAATATTTTACTGAACAATTATTTCATTCGGAAGAAGGCAAATCTATCGGTTTAAGTTATTTTAAAAACCGGGATTTCAGGAACGTTATTGAACAGTTTCAATTGGGATATTCTCCCGATAAATGGGAAGCATTTACTGATGTTGCAAGGCAAAATGGGTTTAAGGACGAGTTCCTGGTTAAGTCGGGTTTATCAATCAAAAAAAATGAAAGAACCTTTGACAGGTTTTCAGCCCGTGTAATTTTTCCCATTCATAATCTTTCAGGACGGGTAATAGGTTTTGGAGGCCGCATTCTTAAAACTGAAGAAAAAAAGGCAAAGTATATCAACTCACCAGAATCGGATATTTACAATAAAAGCCAGGTTTTGTATGGTATTTATTTTGCCAAAAATGCCATCATAAAAAAAGACAATTGTTACCTGGTTGAGGGCTATACGGATGTCATTTCTTTATTCCAGGCAGGCTTTGAGAATGTTGTTGCCTCTTCCGGCACTTCATTGACAACGGATCAAATTCGCTTAATCAAGCGTTACACTCCAAACATCACCATTTTATACATTGGCGATGAAGCAGGCTTGAAGAAGCTTCCTTCCGCGGAATTGATATGATCCTTGAACAAGGGATGAATGTTAAAATTGTCTTGTTTCCCAAAGAGGAAGACCCTGATTCTTTTGTTCGTAATAATCGCTCCGCAGTGGTCCAGGAATTTCTTGAAAACCAGGCAAAAGATTTTATCCAGTTCAAGACTAATATTTTGTTAGCTGAAACGAAAAACGATCCGGTAAAAAGAAAGGCCGGGATGATCAAAGAAATTGTTCAATCCATCGCAATGATCCCGGACGCTATCATTCGTTCAGTGTATGTAAGGAGTGTTCTTTCATGATGGAAATGGCCAGAGCAGACCCTGATGAATGAGTTGAATAAATTAATCAGGAAAAAATTCAGGCAAAAACCATCAGAAATTATTGATGAAGAAGTTTTTTATTCTTCTGAATTTGAAGAAGAGACTATACCAACTACTCGACTTTTAGATACATCTCACCTCGAAAAAGAAATTACTAGAATACTATTGCTTTATGGAAACAGGCAATTTACTATAAATGACGATGAAAGTGAAAGCTCAATTGATATCTATGTAGCCAGTTTCATAATCAATGACTTAAAGGCTGATGATATAAAAATCACTACAAAAACCTATTGTAAGATTTTTGATTTATATGATCTTTTTATTTCTAGAAATGAGATACCTAAAGAAAATTATTTCATTGCACATGAAGATAAAAAAATTTCTACAACGGCTACAGATTTGTTACTGTCTCCTTACTACTTAAGCCCAAATTGGGAGTTAAAGCAAAAGATTCTTACAACTCTAGAAGAAGACGATTTACATAAAACAGTTTCCCATTTAGTTTTAAGGTTAAAGGATAAAATCCTATACATAAAATTTGATGAGATTGAAAATACTCTTAAGCAGGACATTGATGATAAACTTCGAACTAAATTGCAAGAAGAATATATGGAATTTAAAAAAATAAGTATGAAAATCAATAATATTTTAGGAAGTGTGATTACAAGATAAATACAAGTAAAAAACTTGCTACCGCAGCCATTGACCTTTTAACTTCACCCTATATGTTAAGTGATAATTGGGAGACCATTGCCCGAATTGAAGTAGCAACTGAAGGGATGAAACTAAAAACTGCAGTCGTTAATTCAGTATTGTCGTTTAAAGCCAAAAAAATTGACCAAATGATTGCCGAAAATCAACTGAAGATCAAAGGAAAAACGAATGAAAAGGAGTTTGAAGAAATACAGGAATTGTTAAAAAAACAGCAGGAACTGAAAGGGATCAGCAAACAAATAAATTTACAGCTTGGAAGGGTTATTACCCGGTAATTTCAAATAACCCTACGAGGGTTTTGAACCCTCGCAGGGTTTAATATTTTAAAGATCTCCCCTTTTATAAACAATAGCCACCGCCGTTACATCATCGCCACCCATATTGATGGTCATGCCGTAGGGCCGTTCAGGTTTTATGTTTATTTGGGCTGCTCCTGCATTACCGGTTAACTGTTCCCAAATGGTGACTGCCTGGTGAACGCCGGTACCACCCGTTGGATGACCCCAACCAATCAATCCGCCGGTTGTATTTATAGGAATCCTTCCATCGCGTGCAGTATTCCTCTCGGCGACAAATTTCGCCCCTTTTCCGGGTTCAGCAAATCCGAGCGCTTCGGTTGATAGAATCCCCGCAATCGAAAAACAGTCATGAACCTCTGCTGTTCCCAATTGATCAATAGTTATTCCGGCCATATCAAGAGCCTGTTTGGCAGCCTTTTTTATGGCTGTTAATTCGGTTTTATCAGGCGGGTCATTAGTAATATTTCTTTCAACCTGGGCAAACCCAACAATTTGTACGGCCTGATTTTTTGGAATCCCTATTCTTTCCAGCCCTTCTTCAGAAACGATAGCAATCGCTGATGCCCCATCAGAAACTTTGGAACAATCAAGCACATTTAGGCTATCAACAAACGCTTTTCCATTGGGTACCATTTTATCGTACAAACCACCCAAATCTTCCACTTTGTTTTCATATTCCTGGGCTGTTGGACAGAGACGAGCGTTTTCCATGGCATTGATAAACCATTGTTTCATTCCTGCGCGCGCATATTCCATTCCATACTTTTCGTAATAGGCTTTAGCCCTGTCGCTGAATTGTCCGGGGAAAAAATAGGCATGGCCATTTTTCCGGTTCTGGAACCATCCTGCACCGGCTAATACATCAGCACCATAAATCGCCTTCATTGTGTTTTGTACTTCAACTCCCACCGTTAAAACCACCTCAGCCGTTTCTGCCAGTACTGATTTAACTCCGCTCATCAAAGCCAAAGCACCTGAAGCACATGCGCCTTCGGTACGGGTACAGGGTTTGTATTGCAATTCTTCGTCAATATAAGGAATAAAACCTGCCAGGTGGCCCTGTTTGTTGAACCTTGAAGCCATAAAATTACCAATGGCCCCTTCGTCAACATTCTTCGCACCACCAATTTGTTTTAATGTTCCCTGTCCGGCTTCACGGATATAGTGTTCTAATCCCGGGCGGGTTTTTTTCGGGTTGAATTCACTGCGGCCAGTACCGATCGATACGGTGTTATAACCGGCTGCCATATATACTTTTCGTCTTAGTTTACTCATTTCTTAAATTTTTTCAGAATTAAACCTTAATTCATTTTACATGTAACTGTTGATCGGTCCGTAAGCATGATAAAAACCAGTTAACATGACCGTATTCACATCATCGGCATTATTTGCAACCCCGCTCGATACCAGTTGGTTTCCAATTTCATTGGAACGCGAATTGTAAGTCTTTGCCAACTTTGCGCCTTTCGTTTGCATCCCAGCTAAGTCTTTAAAATAGGTCGAAAGGATTCCTTCTTTTGCACCGCGACTGAAATTAACATCTTTCCATGGTTTCCATGAGGCGGGTAAATCACCGAGCCATTCATCACATTTGGACTGGAAGCTGGCAATATCATCATATTTTTTGGTATCGGGATTAAACACCCCAACAGGCCTGCCACGTTCATATTTCAGAAATCCATCTTTCTGAGATCCGTCAGAATTCTGGCCGCCTTTAATTCCCATGTCAAATAATTTATCCAATAAATCGCTATGCAAGTCTTCATTAGGTAAATGAGGATTCATCACATTCATGATAAAACGGACAACATCTATCCCAACGTAATCGATTAGTTGGAAAATTCCCATTGGCCTTACAAGAAAGTCCTGCGAAACTTTATTAACGCAATATAAGGCTTCAACAAAAGGCATTTCTTTTGAAAGGTTTTGCACTTCTTTAATTCCATGTAGTGCATCACGCATAAAATGACCATTGCCAATAAAACCGGCATAATCATTTGATGGGACTACAACTTTTCTCAGACCTTTGGCATACGCATTGGCAAAATCAATA
>JAWKKL010000015.1:0-65857 GCA_041393275.1 Bacteroidales bacterium | reverse complement strand
CAGGTAATCGCAAAAATAAAGAAATATGAAAATTCGGGGGAAATCAATTTTAAAATAGCTGATAAAAAATCGGCAATGGATTCCGTTAAAGATTTTTATTTAAAACAGAGAAAGCCACAAGCCTTTTTTGATTTTGATGGCTACAGAATAGAATATAAAGATTGGTGGTTTAATATAAGGGCCTCTAACACCGAACCTTACATGCGTTTACTCGTAGAAGCAAATACGACCGATAAAGTAAGGCAAAAAGTGCTACAAATCAGGTCTATAATCGAAAAATATATGTAATGCTTAAAAGTAGAAATATAGTGTTAAGGGCACTCGAACTTTCAGATGTTGATCTGTTGTATCAATGGGAGAACGATGAAGAACTTTGGTATTTAAGCAATACACTTGTTCCGTTTTCAAAGTTTACCCTTGAACAATACATTCTGAGTGCAAGTCAGGATATCTTTACCAACAAGCAATTGCGGCTGATGATTGACAAAAAAAACCAGGGTATAACAAAAACGATAGGAAGTATCGACTTGTTTGATTTTGATCCTGCAAATAAACGGGCAGGGATTGGAATCCTCATCGTTGATGGCGAAAGAAATAAGGGGGTGGCTTCAGAAGCCCTGAAAATAGTATTGGATTATTGTTTTGATGTCCTTCATTTACATCAGGTATATTGCAATATTTTGCCAAATAATGATGCCAGTATCAAACTATTTAAAAAGTTTAATTTTGTGCTGGCTGGAACAAAAAAGGAATGGATTCGGGTGAAAGGCAAATGGTTGGATGAGCACATTTTTCAATTGGTAAGGACCTAAAATGCGTTTAAAACAATTCCATTCCAAATACGGCATTATTAGAAAGTTGTAAATTGATTGAAAGTAAATTAATTGTAAATCGAAAACCAAAAACTAAATGAGTAATGACATATTATCATTCTAATTATGGAAAAAGATCGAGGAAAAAAAGATCAAAATTTTCACGATTTCTATATATCGTTTTATTTATTCTTATCCTTGGAGCTCTTGGGTTTGCATATTATTTATATGGGGTGATCTTTAAACCCAATACCTGGACTGGAGGTGAAGCTAATACCGCTATCTATATTCCAACCGGTACTAATTATGAAGGTTTATTAACTATTTTGTACAGTAATGGTATTGTTGTTAATCGAAAATCATTTGAATTTCTGGCCGATAAAAAAAGCCTTTCATCAAATGTTAAAGCCGGGAAATATACCATTTCGGAAGGCTTAAACAATAACGAATTAATTAACTTGCTTAGGTCGGGCCAACAAACCCCTGTAAAACTTATCATTAACAATATTCGAACAAAAGAAGATTTCGCCCAACGGGTGGCTGAACAAATCGAACTGGATTCTTCAACCATCATTAATTTACTACACGATACAGTTAACCTGAGATTTTACGGGCTTATTCCTGACAACGCATTAACTTTATTTATACCAAATACTTACGAAGTATATTGGGATATTAAAGCAAGAGACCTTTTCGACAGAATGTATTCCGAATACAAAACCTTTTGGAACGAAACCAGGCTTAAAAAAGCCGAAGAAATTGATCTGACGCCAGAAGAGGTTTATATACTTGCCAGCATAGTGGAAAAGGAAACCAATAAAAATGACGAAAAACCAACCATTGCAGGGGTTTATAAAAACCGGCTAAAGTACGCATGGAGGTTGCAAGCCGATCCAACAGTAGTGTATGCCTGGGGCGATTTTAGTATAAGGCGGGTTTTAAATATTCATAAACAAATTGATTCGCCCTATAATACGTATATGTATGAGGGACTTCCACCCGGCCCTATTTGTATTCCTTCCATTGCATCGATTGATGCAGTGTTGAATCTGGAAGATCACACATTTATGTTTTTTTGTGCTAAAGATGATTTTTCAGGTTACCATGTATTTTCATCAACCCACGCCGGACACAATTTAAACGCCAATAAATACCGACAAGCCCTGGATGAACGAAATATTCGAAATTAACATGGCAGGTTTTCCGAAATGTAATTCATATTCCCGCGAAAAAATTAATATAATTTGACCAGGATACTAAGCATATTATTCCTTTGTGGTTTTTTATTTTTACACGGCAAATCGCAGGATCAGCCCTATTTCCTGAATAAATACCCGGATAGCCTGAATAAAAAGAGATTGACTTATGTTGTCGGAGGCCAGGCTGCAGTTTATGGTATTTCGTTGGCTTTTCTTTACCAGGCATGGTATAAAGATTATCCCCAATCAAGTTTCCATTGGATTGACGATAACGGGGAATGGCTGCAAATGGACAAAATCGGCCATGCAACCACTTCGGCATACTTTGGAAAATTTGGCTACGAAATGTATCGTTGGGCTGGCGTTGAAAGAAAAAAAGCAATTTGGATAGGAGGTTCAACCGGTTTTATATTTCTAACGGTTATTGAGATACTAGACGGATTTTCAGCCCAGTGGGGAGCATCTGCTGGGGATTTAATTGCAAATGCAGCAGGCACCGGATTATTCATTGGCCAGCAATTAGCCTGGAACGACCAGCGATTTAACCTGAAATGGTCTTATCATCCAACGGAATACGCACAATACAATCCCGAACAATTAGGAAGCAGTTTTATGCTCAGTATGTTAAAAGATTACAATGGCCAAACCTATTGGTTATCGGGAAATATTAAATCTTTTTTACCTAAAAAATCAAATTTTCCATACTGGATAAATGTGGCATTCGGATATAGTGGAGAAGGTATGGTAGGCCCAAATGCTAATCCATCACAAATGAACGGAGAACCCATTCCCGAATTTCCTAGATACCGGCAATATTTCCTTACTTTTGACGTGGATTTGCCACGAATAAAAACCCGATCCCACTTCTTAAAGTTCTTATTGAATGGGTTGAATTTTATAAAAATCCCTTTTCCAACATTAGAATATAACACTGAACAGGGATTCAAGTTTCATCCTATCTATTTTTAAGATACTATCTCCATGTCCTTACCTTTTCCTCCACCGCATTTGGTTTTTATATTGATTCACCGTATTTACAAACCGAGATTACGTACTCATGAGGGCATCCTGCCGTTGGCTGGATGCGATAGTCCCTACGATTCCCAGCACTGCGTTTGGGAATGGTAAGGACTATCACACATTAAACCGGATAAACATCATATCCCCATCCTGAACGATGTAATCTTTGCCTTCTAATTTCATTTTCCCGGCTTCCTTTACAGCATGTTCGGTCTTATAATGCATGAAATCAGCATATTTGATGACCTCTGCCCTTATAAATCCACGCTCCAGATCGCTGTGGATCACACCTGCAGATTGTTTGGCGGTCATTCCTTTTTTAATCGTCCAGGCACGGACCTCTTTTGGCCCCTCAGTAAAAAAGGCTTGAAGATTTAATAAATCGTAGGCTGCCCTAATCATTTTATTAACACCTGGCTCGGCCAATCCGGCATCCTGCAAAAATTCAAGCCTCTCTTCTTCTGTTTCCAGCTCAGCGATATCGGCTTCCAGCGCACCAGCAATTACGAGAATTTCACCTTTTTGCCCTGCCAAAGCTTCTTTAACCTGCTTAACATACTTATTGCCGGATAGCGCCGAACTATCATCCACATTGCACACATAAACTACAGGTATTTCTGTCAATAAAAACAGATCACCGAGGAGTTTTCGGTCGTTTTCTGAAATATCGAACGTTCTTGCATTCTGAAAGTTTTCAAAGTGTTCTTTATACCGGGCAAGGATATCAAGTACACGTTTGGCATCTTTGTCACCTGATTTGGCAATTTTCTCAGTCCGGTGAATTTTTCTTTCAACCATTTCCAAATCCTTGATCTGTAATTCCAGGTCAACGATTTCAATATCTCGGACAGGGTTTACCGAACCTTCCACATGGGGCAGGTTTTCATCATCAAAGCAGCGCACCACATGAATTATGGCATCTACTTGTTGAATATCTTCCAAAAACTTATTTCCAATTCCTTCACCCTGGCTTGCCCCTTTTGCAAGGCCTGGAATATCAACTATTTCAATTGTTGCCGGGGTCAATTTCTCGGGTTTCACCAACTTTGCAATTTCAAACAACCGGTTATCCGGGACTTCCACAATGCCTTTATTCGAACTTGATGCACTGAAGGCATAATTGCTGGTTTCAGCTTTTGTTTTTGAAATACAATTAAAAATGGTGGTTTTACCAATGTTTGTAATACCAATGATGCCACATTTAAGCGCCATAATCTTATGTTTTTAAATAAAAGAATCCGCAAAGATATAGGATATATTAAAAAAAGTACTACTTTTGCACCCCCGATTTTGAACGTATTGTATAACCCATTCCGGCCCTGTGTGGTTAGCCTTTAATCGGGAGGAGCCAAACAACCGGAATACAAAGTATTTATTAATGTCAGAAGAAATTAAAGACAAAACAGTGCCTGAAGAATCTCCAATGGCAGAAGAACCTAAAGTTGAAGTAGAAGAGGTTTCCGCCGAATCAACTCCCCCTCAAACAGAAGAAACTAAAAAATCAGAAGAAAAGCCACAAGCTGAAGCTGAACCTGAAGTTGAAGAAAAACAGGAGGAAGTTCCTGTGGAAGCAAAAAAGGAAATTGTGAAAGAGGAAAAGGTTGAAGAAAAACCTGAGGAGAAAAAGCAGGACGAAACAGTTTTAGAGACAAAAGAGGAGCCAGCTGAAGAAATAAAAGCTGAGGCAGAAAAAGAAGAAGTAGCTAAAAAGAAAGTTGAAACTCCCGCTAATGAAGTAACACCTGCAGAATTCGATTGGGATTCATTGGGTAAAAAACAAGAATTTTATTCCAATTCTGAAAGAGAGAAACTTGAAGATCTTTACAACAACACTATGAAATCAATAGTTGAACATGAAGTTCTTGATGGAAGTGTTGTTTCGATCAATGCCCGTGAAGTTGTGGTTAACATTGGATACAAATCCGATGGCGTAATTCCTTTCAATGAACTGAGGTACATTAAAAACCTGAAAATTGGTGATGCTATTGAAGTTTATGTTGAAAACCAGGAAGACTCGTCCGGCCAACTTATTCTTTCCCACAGAAAAGCACGGACACTGCGTTCATGGGAACGCATTAACGAAGCTCATGAAAAAGATGAAATCATTAATGGTTATGTAAAAAGCCGTACAAAAGGTGGTTTAATCGTTGATGTATTTGGCATTGAGGCTTTCCTGCCCGGATCGCAAATTGATGTTAAACCCATACGCGACTATGATGTATTTGTTGATAAAACCATGGAGTTTAAAGTAGTTCAGATCAACCAGGAATACAAAAACGTTGTGGTTTCGCATAAGGCCCTCATTGAGGATGAACTGGAAGCACAAAAAGCTGAGATCATGTCGAAACTCGAAAAAGGACAGGTACTTGAAGGAACCGTTAAAAATATTACCTCCTATGGTGTATTTATCGACCTGGGTGGCGTTGACGGACTGATTCACATTACCGACCTTTCATGGGGCAGGATCAATCACCCGGAAGAAGTGGTTGAACTCGATCAGAAAATTAAAGTGGTAATTCTTGACTTTGATGATAACAAAAAACGTATTGCACTTGGTCTCAAACAACTTACCCCACATCCATGGGAAGCCCTTGATTCAAACCTCAAGGTAGGAGATAAAGTTAAAGGTAAAGTTGTGGTTATTGCCGATTATGGTGCATTTATCGAAATAGCACCTGGTGTTGAAGGCCTGATTCACGTTTCTGAAATGTCATGGTCGCAACATCTTCGCACAGCCCAGGACTTCCTGAAAGTGGGTGACGAAGTAGAAGCTGTTATTCTTACATTGGACCGTGAAGAACGTAAAATGTCATTGGGTATCAAACAACTGATTCCTGATCCATGGATCAACATCAAAGAAAAATATCCGGTAAATTCAAAACATAATTCAGTTGTAAGAAACTTTACCAACTTTGGAATTTTTGTTGAACTTGAAGAAGGTGTAGATGGATTGATCCATATTTCTGACCTCAGTTGGTCGAAAAAAATTAAACATCCGGCTGAATTCACGAAAATTGGTGAAGATATTGAAGTTGTGGTTCTTGATGTAGATGAAGAAAACAGAAGATTAAGTTTGGGCCATAAACAACTTGAGGAAAATCCATGGGATGTTTTTGAAACAGTATTTACCGTTGGATCAGTTCATAAAGGAACTGTTATTGAATTGAACGACAAAGGTTGCGTTGTAGCATTACCTTATGGTGTGGAAGGATTTACCCCGAAACGTCATATGAACAAAGAAGATGGTTCATTGGTGAAAGCTGATGAAGGCAATGAGTTTAAGGTAATTGAGTTTTCGAAAGAAAACAAAAAAATAATTTTATCGCACTCACGCGTTTTTCAGGATGCCGAAGCCGATCAAAAAGCATCACAAGATGCCAAGGAGAAAAAAGATGAGCGTTCGACCAGAAGGGCTGTATCAAAAATGAAAGACAATATAGAAAAAACAACCCTGGGCGACATTGAAGCCCTGGCCTCATTAAAACAAGACATGGAGCAAGAAGCAAGGGAGAAGTTGGAAAAAATGTCGAAACAGAAGAAAACTTCAGCAGCAAAAAAAGAAGAGCCTAAGAAGGAAAAAGAAGAGCCTAAAAAGGCTGAGAAGAAAAAGGCTGATGATGATGCTGATACAAAAGAAGAAAAAGAAAAATAAAATCTTCTTCTATAATGAACTCATCCCCTTCGTTTTTCGGAGGGGATTTTTTTTACTGCATTTCCTAAATTAATCAGAATTAAAACTTATTAAATTAAAAATATGCTATAAAATTGGTTGGTTTTACCTTATTAAATAAATTCAACATTATTGTAAGAAAAGTTTACAAATCAATCTGAACAAAAACTATTTCGAGGTAATCTCCCTGGTCAGTCCAGACATCAACACAAACAAGTCCGTAGGTGGGGTGCCAGTACCAGATAATAGTACGGATTGTAAACCCAAAATAAGTGGAAGGTGTTTCGTAAGGGATTTCTTCATAAACGCCGATGGTCTGAATATCTTTATTTAAGGCAGGAATATTATAGGTGGTAATCTCTGTAACCTCCCTGTAATGATAAACTCCATCAATCTCTGCTGTATAAATATCACCCACTTTTGCATCGAATTTTACCATAGTAAAAGGTTGCGCAAGGTCGCCCTGGCTGTAGCCATAATCCACTACTTCATTGTTTGAAAATCCAAATTTAAATTGTTTGGATACCAGTTTACCATAAGAAACTTCAACTGTTCGAACATCCCCTTCTTTTGCAATCAATTCGGCCGACAGATCATATGTGTTGTCAATAGTAACTTGCCATGAATTACCGACTTCGCCAAGCATTCCGGTTTGGGTATTGTTGGCGTTCGGGTCATCATTTTCATCTTTACAACCAATGACAACCGACAATAAAAGCATAAAGCTCAGAAAGATTAACTTTTTCATAGCAGATAAATTAAATTATTATCAAGATGATCAATTAGTGATAGAGCCTTTCGATTTTGTGAAAGCAAAAATAACCATTATCGAATAACATTTCAAGTGAAGGGTAAAAAAAGTTTTAATGAAGAGAATGCAACCTGTTAAAATGGGATATTTCGATTGATAAAAACAATTCCATCTTAATTTCTGTTTATTCAATAACCAATTCGATTCATTTATTTAGTGAAATTATTATGTCCAAACATCCCGATCGACAATTCAGAATTCGTGGAGCAGCAACCACCCGGCTTGAAACCTTTTTCGATGCAGCCTTTGCATTTTCGATAACCATGTTAGTGATTTCTGTTGGAACAATTCCTGAAAATTATTCTGAATTGATCCTGGCAATAAAAAAGGTTCCTGCGTTTGCCGCTTCCTTTGCGGGCATCACCTGGTTCTGGATGGGTCATCGGAAATGGAGCCGGTGGTTTGGATTGGAAGACAATATGTCTATTTTCCTCACCTTGATTTTGATTTTTTTCATGCTAATTTATATATACCCGCTTCGCCTGATTTTTTCCGCCATGTTTTCGTGGTTTACTAGCGGCTGGCTTCCCAGCGAATTTACTTTAGCTCAGCAATTCGAACTGACTGACCTATTTGTTTTTTATGGCCTTGGTTTTTTTATTATGCGGAACCATCGCCATATTATATGTTCATTCTTACAAGTTAAAAGATCAACTTGGATTAAATAAATTTGAAAAAGTAAAAACACAAAGTGAAATCGTCTTCTGGCTGGTTTCTGCCTCCACGGGATTGGCCTCAGCACTATTTGCGTTATTCATGCCCATAAAAATTGGCATTTTTGCCGGCTTTATGTATTCAACTCTTGCTATTACTATGCCGTTTGTTTCAATTTATTTCGCTTCAAAAATTAAGCGGGTTGATCAGGAATAAGGATGGTTTTTAACTTGCATCGAACTATGTAAAGTGCAAAGTAAGGTTCTAATTCCGAATCGAAGCAATATCCTTAACTGCTTCAATGGCCGCATCAATATGTTTTTCTGTATTGAATGGCCCTATGCTCATCCTTACCGTTCCATGAATTTCAACAGTCTCTAAAACTTCGTGCACTTTTGGGGCACAGTGCAAACCGGTACGGGTAGCAATATTATAATCAACATCCAACATGGTTCCCACATCGCCGGCTTCAAATCCGTTCACATTAAAACAAAGAACCGGATTTTGATTGTCGGTATTGTTAACACAATATGTAATGACACCCTCAATTTCGTGTAAAGCATTACGAAGTTTGTTATACAAAGTGATTTCCTGTTTGTGAAGTTTTGCAATGCCTTTCTCATTGATCCACCTAACCCCGGCATGAAGTCCGGCTACCCCGACAATATTTAATGTGCCACATTCAAGCCGGTAAGGAATTCTTCCAAATGAGTTTTACTGCCGAACGAACACCTGTTCCACCAAAACGGGTATATTTTACCGGAACATTTTCCATCACATACGAACCACCAATTCCGGTTGGCCCCATAAGGCATTTGTGGCCGGTAAAGACCACCACATCAATGCCCATCACTTTCATGTCAATGGGTACGGCCCCAGCACTCTGGCTTGCATCCACGATAAAAAACACGCCGTTAGCCTTGCAAATTTTACCGATTTCTTTAAGTGGTTGAATTGTACCAATTACATTGGAGCTGTGGTTAACCACAACCATTTTGGAATTTTTCTTAATGGCTCTTTTAATGTCATCAGGATCAACATAACCATTTTTGTCAAAAGGGATATGTTCTACTTCTGCAATTCCCTGAATTTCGAGATGATGCAACGGGCGAAGAACAGAATTGTGCTCAAGACAGGTGGTAATGATATGATCACCCTTTTCAGCCAGGCCTTGCAGGATCATATTCAGCGAATCGCTGGCATTATAACTAAAGGTCAATCGGTTGGGGTCATCACCATTGAAAAGTTCCATTAACATTTGCCTGGTTCCCTGTACAATTTCTTCCGTTTCGATGGCGGCATCAAAACCCGACCGGCCCGGATTTACGCCATGTTTGCGGTAAAAAGAATCCATAAAACGGTAAACCTCTTCCGGCTTTGGAAAAGTGGTTGCTGAATTATCCAAATATATTAAATTACTCATTTGTTTATCCTATTATAAAACCTCTTGTTTGTTTTCTAAATTTTCAATAATCAATGCATCGGCAACAATTTCGGCCAGGGTTTTTATTTGAACACCTAATTTAAATGTCACATTAAGTTGGGTTAGCTGATCGACACAATTATGACAGGGTGTAGCCACAATCTCAGCTCCTGTTGCTTTTATCTGATCCGCTTTGAGTTTTCCAATGGCCATTCTTCGTTCGTTATATTCACTCATTGCCAATTGTCCGCCGCCGCCACCACAGCATAAATTATCAAGCCCATGCGGCGTCATTTCCACAAAATCGGAAACGCAGGCATTTAAAATATATCGCTGTTCATTCCATATTCCTCCACTGCGGGCTAAATTGCATGGATCGTGCAATGTGACCTTTTGAGGAATTTTTGAGGGATCTACTGCAATTCTGCCTGATTGTAAATAACCGGCCAGCAATTCAACAGATGTTTCAACTTTAAAAGGGTAATTATTTTTAATATAGTTTGGCCCCTCCCATCGAAATGCTCTTGAACCATGTCCGCACTCAGCTAATATACACGTTTTGGCTTTCATACTGATCATTTCATCATGAAGTCGTTGGGCAATGATGGCAGCTTCATCCAGGTTCCCTGAATAGTAGGCATAATTTGTCACATCATACATCCGGGTTGAAATCGTCCAGCTTTCATTCGCTGCGTAAAACACCTTTGCCATAGCTGAAATCGATAGCGGAAAAAATTTGGGTTCTCTTGGGTTTAATGTATATAATAAATCTTTGCCTTCCATATTTAATGGGATAGTTGCTGAATCGTCCTCTACCTCAAATTGAAGATCTTCTTCCAGCCATTCAAGTGTTTCTATAAATTCATCGGTTTTGATGGCCATATTATTTCCTGTTTCAAGCGCTGAATTTATTGTCGATTGAAGCGTTTCTGGGACATAATTCATGTTCGACAGCATTTCACGCCCTTTTTTTATCACATACGTAATATCAACCCCAATGGAACAATGCGAAACACAGCGGCCACACATGGTACAGGCTCCATAAAGCAGGTCCACCATTTCTTCTATCATTTTATCATCAAGGTTTCGTGCGCCAATTAGTTTAGGGAAAATTTTCCCGGTAAAAGTTTTATACCGCCGGAAAACGGAAGCAACCAAATCAACCTTAGTGGCGGGAATAAATTTTGATTCCGGTTTCGCCAGGTAACAAACGCAGCTTTCGGCGCATAATCCGCAATGGACACAACTATTCAGATGGGTAAATAGTTTACCGTCTTCATCAATGTTAAGGACACTTAGCCCCTTTTCAATTTTATCTTTCGTTAATGTTTCCATGCCTTACTTTTGTTGAGGTGGCCATACGCCTCTCCAACCATAAAAAATCCCTAAATGATAGCGAGCAGCAAAAAAATAGATCGTATGTTTCAATTTTCCCAATGGAAGATATAAAAACAAGATACTGGCAAGAACAAAATAGACCGGCAAAAAGATGTGATTTAAAATGGCAGCGATGGATAAAAATTGAACGAACGTGACCAATAAATTTGAAATATAATCATCAGGGTTTGAAAGATCGCGTAATTGTTTTTTTATTATTCGTTTAATTAGAATAGCTGCCCCACTAATTCCACTAATTAATAAAATAGCTGCAATTGTATATGCAAACCATCCTTCAATGGCTATTCCCAGGAATAACATAATAAAAACAAAAATCGACAAAAATGTACCAACGTGATAAAGCAAACCTGCCGTATAGGTTGGCAAATGCAAAAATGCTGATTCCTTTTTTGTCGGGCTCATAGCGCCGGTAAAAGCATAAACAATAGCGGCATTTGTATTGCCCCTTTTCTCAGATAAATCTGTTGGTTTTCCCAGTTTTACTAACATTAGAAAATGGAAAAAACAATTTGCCAAACAAAACCCGAGCGAACCAATTGCAAGCCAATGGTACCAAATCATAATTTTAGATATTATTAAACACAACCATCGGGTTTTGGCAGCCCCGCTACACGGCATGCACCACGGGCCGGGCCCAAAGGAAACAGATCGTATATTTCGCGAAGCCTCAAGCCGGTTTCTTTACAAATGGTCCGGATCATGGGGGCCATGCCTTTCTCTTCATAACTTTCGCGAATGATATTCACAATGGCCCAGTGTTTTTCATTCATTTCGTCAATGCCATCGTATTTAGCAATAAGGGCCGCAACTTCTTTATTCCATATTTCCGGGTTGGAAAGAAATCCATCCCCGTCAACATCAAATGCATGTCCGTCAATTTCAATTGTTGCCATATTTATAGTTAATTAATTGTTATTTTCTTCGTCAAATTTATCAATAATTTCGTCCGGGGTAAGTTGCGTGTCAGGAAAAACAAAATCCGGGCAAAAATTCAATTTTTGTTTTGTAATAAATCGTTTACACAGACTCCACTTTTCTTCACCTGCTTTACAATAAGTCGTTAAATATTCATTTCTCCTTTTATCATCAGGAACGACCACCGTTGTTATAACCAAACGGCACGCTTCAATATTAGGACATAAAAGGTCTGACATATGTACTTGAATTTGCGCGAAAATTATAAAAAACTTATGATATTTTACAGTCTGATATTGTATAATCTTTTAATGGAAATTGTTAAGTTGTGCCATGACAAAGAATTTAACAGTAAATAAATATCATATGTTTTAGTAAATGAGTTATTTAAGTATTGCTGCTTTTAAAAATGATGCTTTTAAAAAATTCTAAAAATTCCTTGTAATTTATAAACAATCCATATTATTTTAGAAGTGATATTTTCATAATTCAGTTTTCAACAACTATTGAACATAAGAGTATTTATTATGTTTTCAGATGATATAAAATAGTAACAGGAAGATTTTATGGACTATAAAAAAGTGTTGATATTATTTGCCCATCCGGCTATTCAGAAATCAAGGGTAAATAAGGTAATGATTGAAAACATAAAAGAAACTGAAGGAATTACTTTTCATAATCTTTACGAGCGTTATCCCGATTTTCATATTGATGTAAAGCATGAACAACAACTTCTCCTGGATCATGATATCATTATCTGGCATCACCCCTTTTACTGGTATGGTGCTCCTGCCATACTTAAAGAATGGATAGATCTTGTTCTGGAACATGGTTTTGCCTATGGAAAGGAGGGGACAGCCTTAAAAGGTAAACAATTGTTATCGGTAATTACAACAGGGGGACGAAGGGAGGCATATCAAAAAGACGGGTTTGCCCGGTTTACCATCCATGAATTTCTTGCACCTTTCAACAGAACGGCCACTTTGTGTAACATGGAATACCTGCCTCCATTTGCGGTTCATGGGTCGCATCTGTTGGAAGAAAATGGAATAAAAGAAGCAGGAAAAGAATATCATAAATTAATTATTTCATTGAGGGATTCTCTTTTTTCGCAAGATGAAATGAGGAATCATGAATATTTTAACGATCTGCTATTGGTTCAAACAAAATAAATTTTTCCAATGCATCAGCAAGACTTTTTTTTCCAGGCAATTATCTATTTATCCGCTGCTGTAATATCTGTTCCCATTGCAAAACGACTGGGTATGGGATCGGTTTTAGGCTATTTGCTTGCCGGTATCATGATCGGTCCTTATGTATTAGGGTTAGTAGGTGAAGAGGGGACAGATGTCATGCATTTTGCAGAATTTGGTGTAGTGCTGATGTTATTTCTGATCGGTCTGGAACTAAAACCGTCACTATTGTGGAGCATGCGCCGAAGCATTTTCGGATTGGGTGGCCTGCAGGTATTAATTACGACAGCTGTAGTGGCTGGTATTTCTATGTTTTTTGGACTAAATTTATTGCAGTCTATCGCTGTAGGATTAATTCTGGCATTATCATCTACTGCTATTGTATTGCAATCGTTGGCTGAAAAAGGATTACTTAAATCACAGGGCGGACAGGGGAGCTTTTCGGTTTTACTGTTTCAGGACATTGCCGTTATTCCGATTTTGGCAATTTTGCCTTTGATGGCAAACCAGGTTGAACCTGTAAACATTATCAGCACCGGTAGCGACCATGCAGAGCATCTTACAGGTGTAGCTTCACTTCCGGGTTGGCAGCAAGTACTTATCATTCTTGGAGTCGTTGCTGTCATCATTTTTGTTGGTCGTTTTTTAGCAAGGTATTTATTCAGGTTTATATCCAGTACGGGACTTCGCGAAATATTTACTGCGGCTGCATTATTGCTGGTGATTGGCATAGCCGTGGCTATGGACCAGGTAGGTTTGTCACCGGCATTGGGTACTTTTTTAGCCGGTGTGGTTCTGGCAGATAATGAATACAGGCATGAACTGGAGTCGGATATTGAACCGTTTAAAGGATTGCTTCTCGGTTTGTTTTTTATAGCTGTGGGGTCGTTTATCGATTTTCAGATTTTAATTCAAAATCCCGGGCTTATCATGGGCCTGGTTGGTATTCTGATGGCAGTTAAGTTTGTTATTCTTCAATTCCTTGGCCGTATTTTTGGCCTTCGTTCGGGCCAGGAAATGTTGTTTTCATTAGCCCTTGCACAGGCCGGTGAATTTGCTTTTGTTTTAATTTCATTTACAAGCCAGAATGCCATTTTAGATAATAATGTAACTAGCATTCTTCTAATCGTGGTAGCCCTTTCGATGTTAATAACACCCTTACTTTTAATTCTAAATGAGAAAATATTACAACCCATTTACAGGAACAGGGTGAATGAGCCAGAGGTTGATGAAATTACCGAAAAAGATAATCCCGTTATTATTGCAGGGTTTGGCCGTTTTGGGGTTGTGATCGGACGGTTTTTAAAAGCCAACGGAATTTCGGCCACTATCCTTGATAATAATCCGGGGAATATACAAGTATTGAGGAAATTTGGATTCAAGGTTTTCTACGGTGATGCAAGCCGACCGGATTTATTGCATACAGCAGGTGCTGCCGAAGCGAAATTATTGATTCTAGCGCTTGAAAACAGGGAACAGATCACAGAAATAACAAAACATGTCAAGCATACTTATCCAAACCTGAAAGTTATCGCCAGGGCCGTCGATGTACCCCATTCATTTGAGCTTGAAGATTTGGAGGTGGATGCTTTTCGCAGGGAAACCTATGATTCATCCCTTGAATTGGGCATCCATGCATTAAATATGCTGGGATTTAATAAGTTTCAGGCCCACAGGCTTGCCCGCTCATTTAAATATCATGATAACATCATCATGCAGGAATTACATAAACTATGGGGCAAAGATGACAAACATTATATGCATGAGGTAAAAAGGTATAGCCAACAACTCGAGGCTTTGTTATCAGCAGAGCAGGATGGCGTTATCCATGAAAATGACAGTGCATGGGATCCGGTTTCAATAAGGGAAGAAGTAATACAAATGTACGATGAGATGGAACGTGAGATGAAAAAATGATCCTTTATTTAGCCAGACTGTTTGGTTTTTGTATTAAAATGTAAGATGAGCGATACAAACCAACTGCTTTGGTTATATTTTCGATAGAATTCAGCCTGGTTTTTATTTAATACAAAAGAATAGGTAAAATCAAGCTCAAAAAACTGATACCTGAAACCAGTGCCTACGTTATAAAGTTGGCGGTTCCCTTTATATATATGATCATAATAGTATCCTGTACGAAACGCAGCCCTTTTTTTATACCAGTATTCAAGCCCAAGGCCAAAATGAATTTCCTGCATTTCTTCTTTGAATCCGTTGGGGGCATCATAAAACGACTGGATCATTCCCTTGCCAACTGAGACATTTGGATCTTTTCCCTCAGAAATTACCGGTTCTCCATTTTCATATAATGGAAAACCGGTTGAATCCATTGCATAAACCGGGTTTGTTGGGACGAGTAATTTGTTCAGATCAAACGAAAAGCTTGCTTTATGATCGTTTTGTTCTATATTAAAACTTGTCCCAAGTCGAAGGTTAGTAGGAATGAAGTAGGTATCATCGTATTGTTTTTGGTAAGACATTTTACTACCTATATTTGAAATATTCAAACCCAGGTTTAAACTGCATTTTTCTAACGATGAAATAGGTAATTTTTTTGTATAAAATACCGAAACATCTCCGGCATATGACCTTCCTGGTTGGGTTTTAATCCCTTGAATATAGATGTCCTTGCTGAATAATCTTGAATAAATATAACGAAAAGTGAGGGCTGCTGAAAAACCTTTAGTAAAACGGTAAGCATACGACACATCAATGGAATAATCCATAGGATTCATGGCACCTATCACGTTTCCATAATTATCCGTTAGCATGATCTCGCCACTTTTATGAAATTTATAGGATGAAGCGATGGTTTGCCGGCCTATGGTTTTATAGGCTGAAGCATACGAATTAAACCGTTTTTCCAGGTCAACATAATCAGGATTAAAAGAGCCCGTAAACCCCAAATCGCTATATCCGCTTTGTTCAATAAAAGCAAGTTTTGCCGGGTTCCAGAACATTGAGTTGGCATCGGGACTGGTCGCTACTCCGGTATTACCTAATCCTACACCCCGTGCATCGGGATAAAAATTCAGAAAGGAAACTTGTGTAAAAATTGGGTTTGCATCTGATGTGTAATAAAACTGCGATTGGGCTGTAAAAGCAAAAAGGATTAAGGTAATCAAAAGTATTTTTTTCATAATTCAGAAGTTTGGTTTTCTGTTATTAAAATACAACGATTATAATTATTTGCAAGGTAACGGAGTATATAACTCGATGGAAAAGATTTTTAGTATTAATGTTCCGAAAAATCTTTTAGCAGTTCACGATATTTTGAGAAGACATTCGCCCGCGAAACAAATCCAATATATTTCCCTTCATCTACGACGGCCAGGTTAAATTTACCTGAATGCTGGAATTTCCCGGCTACAACTTCCATTGAGTCATGGATATCAACGATGTTGGTTGGCGTAAACATGAGATTGCGGACAAATGTCGTATCATATAGCTCAGGATTAAACATTATATGTCGCACCTGGTCCATAATGATGATTCCCCGAAAGTTGTTTTTTTGGTCAACAACCGGAAAAATATTCCTTTGCGAATTGGAAATTGCCTTTACAAGGTCGCGAAGGGTTGCATCGGGCTTAATGATGGTAAAATTGGTTTCGATGAGCGAATCAATTTTCATAAGGGCAAGGAGCGCTTTGTCTTTATGGTGGGTCAATAGCTCACCACGTTTGGCCAACTGGATGGTATAAACAGAATTGGGCGTAAATAGTTTTGCCGTGCCGTACGAAATCGTTGCCACGATCATCAGCGGCATAAAAAGAGCGTAACCTCCCGTAATTTCAGCGATGAGGAAGATGGCGGTTAAGGGGGCATGAATAACGCCGGCAATGAGCCCGGCCATACCAACAAGGGCAAAGTTATTTTCCGAAATATTTCCGAGGTTCATAAAGTTGGTGGCTTTGGCAAAAAACAACCCGGTATTGGCACCCATAAACAAAGAAGGGGCAAAAATTCCGCCAATGCCGCCACTTCCAAAGGTCACGGATGTAGCAATTACCTTCAACAACACAATTGCGAGGATAAGAACGGTAATAATGAACAGGTTATCTTTATAAGTATAAAAAATACTATTGTCGTAAACATAACTGTAATCTCCGCTCAAACATGAATTCACCGCTTCGTAACCTTCACCGTAAAGTGAAGGGAAGAAAAAAATCATAATACCGAGAGTTGTACCCCCAATGATCAGTTTAACGTACCAGGTTTTTATTTTATCGAATACCCTCCCGAACGACATGTATATTTTTGTAAAATAAACCGAAACCAAACCTGCCAGAATGCCAAATAGGATAAAGTACGGAACATCGGTCAGAAGAAAGTCATCTTTTATTTTGAAGGTATACAATACCTGCATCCCAAACATAAAATAGGAGGTCAGGGCTGCCGTAACCGAAGCGGTTAGCAGTGGCACCAGGGCCGACATAGTAAGGTCGAGCATGATGACTTCAAGCGCAAAAACTATCGCAGCAATAGGAGCTTTAAAAATAGCAGCCATGGCTCCCGCACAAGCAAATCCCAACAAGGAGGTGATCTGTTTGTAGTTCAAGTGAAGCACCCTGCCAAGATTTGATCCGATGGCTGCTCCGGTAGCAACAGTCGGGCCCTCTAACCCAACAGATCCGCCAAAACCTACGGTCAGTGCACTGGTAACAACCGATGAATATATAATGTGCGGTTTTATCAATCCATTGGTTTTCGACTTGGCGTACAAAACACTCGGAATTCCATGGCCCACCCGCTGTTTCACAACGTATTTAATAAATAAAACAGCTCCCAGAATGCCGATAGCAGGATATACAAAATAGAGGTAGTTTTGATATTGCGTAGCAAAACCGGAGGTCAGCAAATGTTTTATAAAATGAACTGAATTTTTAATCACCACGGCCGCAAGACCAACAAGCAAACCGATAACCACACTCAGGATAAGCATAAACTGATTGTCGCTGATGTGTTTCACTCGCCATTGAAGAAACCGTTCGAGATGTGTTTGTTTGTCCATTTTCAAATGCGAAAGTATAAACTATTTTCATCATCCGGTTTATATTTAACCCGAGAATTACAATTAATTAAAAGAGTTATTTTAGCTGAATTAAAAAATGAAGATCATAACTTATAATGTAAACGGGATTAGAGCGGCCATAAGCAAAGGATTGGTGGGTTGGTTGCGAAGTATAAATGCAGAAATTGTATGTATTCAGGAGACAAAGGCACAGCCTGGCCAGATACCGGTAGAGCTTTTTGAGGAATTGGGATACAGTGTTTTTATTCATTCGGCCCTTAAAAAGGGGTATAGCGGGGTGGCTATCCTGTCGAAGCCAAAACCTAAGCATGTTGAATATGGAATGGGATTGGAAAAGTACGATGTTGAAGGGCGGGTTATCAGGGCTGATTATGATAATTATTCTGTCATCAGCGCATATCATCCATCCGGTTCAAGCGGAGACGAAAGACAGGCCTTTAAAATGGCATGGCTCGATGATTTTTATTTGTATTTAAATGAACTAAAAAAAGACATTCCAAACGTGGTAATTTCGGGAGATTTTAATATTTGTCACAGGCCAATTGATATTCACGACCCTATTAGAAATGCCACAAGTTCTGGTTTTTTACCTGAAGAAAGGGAATGGTTATCAGGATTTTTAAATTCCGGTTTTATTGATTCTTTTCGCTTCTTAAACGAAGAACCGCATCAATATACCTGGTGGAGCTACCGCGCCAATGCTCGTGCAAAAAACCTGGGTTGGCGTATTGATTACAACATGGTGGCCGAACCATTAAAAGATAAAATAAAACGGGCAGTTATTTTGCCACAGGCAAAACATTCGGATCATTGTCCGGTGATGGTGGAGCTGGATATACTCCCATAGTTGGTTTCATTCCTAAGACCTCCTCGGCAAACTGAAACGTTTTTATTTCCACTTTTTTCACGTTTTTATTATAAATGCTTGATGGGATAGCATGACAGCCGGCTTCCGGAAAGGCGACTTTCCATTTATACTGTTCAGAAGTTGAAACCTGGCCGAACATTTCAAGCATTCGTTTAACCGACACAGTTTCGTCCTGTTCATTTTCATTTTTGTAATAATATCCCAGAAACAACGGTTGATTAATTTTTTGAAAGGTAGATTGAATCATCGTGGCTTCAACGAGGACTTTCATTGATTGAACGGCTTCTAACCGGTATTTGACGTTCCAGTACTTTTGAACTTCGGGCGGATCGTCAAATTCATTATACTTACCTTTCATAAGCCGCGCAATTTGCATTCCCCAGGGTTTTAGGAAAATGTCCGATTGTTTGTCGGCCACTTCAATGTTCGGTGAGTAAAGGATCAGGGCATGAATCCAGGGATTTTCTGAGGCCAGGGCGAGGGATAGTGTTCCTCCGGTTGATGTGGCCATAATAATCACTTTCTCGCCCAGTTGTCTTCCAATAACAATTGCCTCTTTTGCTGATTCAAGATAATTTTCAGGGGTCAGGTTTAATAATTCATTTTCGCTTTTTATACCGTGTTCCGACAAGCGGGCCATGTACATATTACAACCATACCGGTTGGCAAAATTAAGGTTGACCGGATAACCTTCACCACAGCTGGCAGAAAACCCATGAAGGTAAACTACCGAATACTCGGTTTTAGTTTTGTTAGCAGTATCAGCCCAGACAATACGTGCCTGGTTATCAGGCTTTATTCCTGAAATGGATTGTTCCTTTATATTAATTTCTTTTTCAAGCGTCATTAAGTTTTCTGAAACCATTCCATCATTGATTTTTAGATTCAGTTTAGGAACTTTAGGCTTTGGCCCTGCAAAATAAACAATGATTAATACAACGATGATTATTATAATCCAGACGAAAATTTTCATAATAAATAATTTGTACAAATTTAATGAATATCTGATGTATTCTATTAAAACTATGTTATCATAAGAAATTGGAAAGCCACGAATGCACGAATAAATTTAATTCATGCATTCGTGGCCACTAATAATTAACTATTTTTGAAAACTATAATGAAAACTATGCGCGTATTACTTGTAGGAAACCCCAGAACAGTGATGGGTTTTAACCGGCTCACCAAACTCCCAAGCCTTAACCTTGCTTCCCTTGCCGCCAATGTTGACGAAGGAGTTGCAGAAATAAAAGTGGCTGACCTTGTCATTTATGCAAAAAAAGCGAACCAGGTATTAAAAGATATCCTGCTTGATTATAAACCCGATGTTGTTGGTTTTACGGCCATGAGCTTTCAGTTTGATACGGCGATCAGCCTTATTAAAACAACAAAAGCAACCCTGGGCTATGCAAAAATCATTTTAGGTGGATATCATGCAACAGCTGATGCCGAGAATATCCTTGTGGGCGAGCATGCCGGCCTGATTGATTTTATTGTGGACGGCGAAGGAGAAGTAACCTTCAATGCGCTGTTAAAAGCAATGAATAATGGGAATGATTATTCATCCGTCCCGGGATTGGTCATTCGTCAAAATGGGAGTGTTTTAAAAACACCCAGGGCCAGCTTATTAGAACCGGAACAGCTAAAAATACCCAAACGTGATGCCCGGATTTTCAAGAAGGGATTTCATATGCTGGGCATGTCGGGCGATGTGATTGAAACCTCGAGAGGATGTGTTTATGATTGTAATTTTTGCAGCATACGGAATATGTATGGGAAATCGTTTCGCAAATTTTCTATTGAACGTATACTGGCTGACCTTGAAGATGCAAAAAGCCGCGGGACGAATGGGATTTTTATTACCGATGATAATATTACCATTGATAGCAAACGCCTGCAAAATCTGAGCGAAGAAATAGTTAAGGCAAACCTGAATATGACATTCGCTGTTCAGGCTAGTGTTCGGGGTTTTAAAAAGAATCCTGACCTGGCGGAAGCACTGGCAATGGCAGGTACAAAATTTGTTTTCCTGGGCATCGAAAATGCTTCTGATACAGCGCTTGAATTTATGCATAAAAGCAATCAGTTGACAAGCGCTGATACCGTTCAGGTAGTAAAACAATTAAAGAAATACGGGATCATCATCGTTGGTGGGTTTATTTTTGGCTACCCCGATGATAACGAACAAACCATGCGCGAGAATTTTGAATTCGCAAAAAAATTAGGGGTCGAATTTCAATTGTTTAATATCCTCACACCTCACCTTAAAACAGAACTAAGGGATGAATTGATTGAAGAAGGGCTGGTTACAAATATTCATGATTATTCGAAATATAACCATTATGCGAGCAATATCAAAACTCGGCATTTGAGTTCGGAAGATATTTTTAAGATCAGGAATAAGTTTGATGCCCGCTATCCAATTGAATCTGGAGGCATTTTCCGATTGTTTAAGGCGTATCCAAAATTCTTCACCAAACTTATGTTCCAAATGATCAAAGAAGAACCCCAAAATTGGATTAACTTTACAACCGGATTTTTAAGGCGTTAACTGACCAAATTTAGTATTATGAAAACTTTTCGCTTCTCTTTTTTGGTATTGTTTTTTGGTGTGATCATCTTAAGCTGTTCAAAAGAAGACCCTGATGATAATCTTCCGCCTTGCGAAAGTAACCTTTTGGTTGACTTAGGAAGTGATACCTTATTGCTGGACAAATATACTTTTACGTTGGATGCCGGAAATCCAGGTTCTACTTTTAAATGGTCGACTGGCGAGACCACACAATCCATTACGATAAATGATCCGGGAGAATACTGGGTGGAGGTTACCGATATTTGTTCGGTTACAAAATCTGATACAATCAAAATTGATTTTAAATTCCGCACCATTAAAATAGAAACCGGGTTTGGAGATATGAGGATATGGCTTTACGATACAACTCCATTGCATAAAACAAATTTTCTTGACCTGGCTGGCTCTACTTTCTACGACGGATTAATTTTTCACCGTGTTGTTGAAGATTTCGTGATCCAGGGTGGCGACCCTGAAGGAACAGGATATGGGGGCCCGGGTTATACCATTCCTGCAGAAATTGTTGCCGGATTATCTCATGTTTATGGAGCTGTTGGTGCAGCACGACTGGCCACAAGTATGGAGTCAAACGGATCACAGTTTTATATTGTCAGCGATCCTGATGGAGAATCAGGGCTTGACGGGGATTATACAGTGTTTGGTATTGTCTTCGACGGACTTGAGGTGGTGTATGATATTTCACAGGTACCTGTCAATTCAAATCAAAAACCTATTGATGATGTGGTGATGAATCATGTGATTGTCGAACTTTATACGGCTCAGGAACTGGTAGACAATTTTAGTTTTGTTATTCCTCAATAATGGCATTAGGTAAAAACAAATTAACAATAATTTCCGACAACAATCTGTTTTTCCTTTTCGTTCAATTTATAAATCCTGAACATGAAAATCATTTTTATATTTTTTGTTTTAATCAGTTGTAATTTTTGCTTTGCCCAAAATGATTCCATATTCATGGAGATTGCTACCGAAGCAAGTGATACTTCTCAATACGAATTAACCATCATAGAACCCGGGTTCGACTCATGGTTTATAACTAACAGAAAACCCGTTTGGTATCATGAGGAAACATATTATAAGACGTATAACCAATTGTATGTCAATGAATGGAATGTCAGGGTGCGAAGTATTGAGTTTGATGTGCCATACGATAATATCATTCATTACAATTACATGACCGAGTACGGAATCGATCTTGAATACAAGCTATTCTGGTATTTCAAATTTATGGAAGATAAGTACAATATGAAATTATTAGCCACCGGGCAGAAGTAAATTCTACCTTCCAAACAATAAATAGTATCAGTTTTTTTCTTCGCTGAATTTTTTCTGTTATTTTTTTCACATCATCTGAAACTATACTATTTTTGGCCTGTAAAAAGAATAAACAAAAGGTTATGAATACGGGAATTGAGCACTCGGGGAATAAATTTTACAAGATTGTTAATGGCATGGAATCGGTGATGGAATATGAAATGAATGATCCGTCGACAGTGGTTTTTTTTCATACCTACGTACCCGAAGAATTACGGGGAAAAGGTCTGGCAAAGGAAATAATAAAAGAGGGACTGGATTGGGCACTGTCAGAAAACTATGATGTTATCCCTGCATGTTCGGCTGTTCGGATTTTTATTGAACGTAACCCCAGGTATAAAAAACACTTTTCGAAATAAAAAACCGCGGCGAAGCGAGGTTTGTTTTTTTATTTTTTTCAGGAAACTAAATTTCCCATGTTTTACCACTATTTAACAGGTCATCAACAGTTTTTATAGGACTCCTTTCTTTTTCCAATTCTATTATTTGCTCCATTCTTTCATCATAAGTAAAATCAGTGATAGACCTAATAACCCCCATGGCAATTGGATAGTGGGGAGGTTTCATTGTCGCTAACAAAATGTGGATTCCTGACTCCTTCTGGTACTTATTATGAACCAGCAATTCTTTCTCAGTAACCCCGTTTTCACCCAATTGAACTACTTCTAATCTTGTTCCGCGAAGGACAATTCCTTTATCATTTTCTTTTCCAAAAATCATGGGTTCACCTTGCTTCAGGAAAATTTGGTTATCATCCCGGGTTTCCCTCGAGGTAAATTCAGCGTGTGTTTTATCATTAAAAATTACACAGTTTTGCATAATTTCTATGAGCGATGTCCCTTTATGCTGTGACGCTTCATACATCACTTCTACCATCATTTTCGGGTTGGTATCAACGGCTCTGGCAAAGAAAGTCCCTTGCGCACCAATGGCTAGTTCTCCAACATTAAAAGGATGTTCAATGGTTCCTTGTGGTGATGATTTTGTTTTAAATCCCGAAGGTGTGGTAGGAGAAAATTGTCCCTTTGTCAACCCATAAATCCTGTTATTAAAAAGCATTATATTTATATCCAGGTTTCTTCGCAGAACATGAATAAAATGGTTTCCGCCAATGGCCAATGAATCTCCATCACCTGTTATCATCCAGACATTAAGACGGGGATTCGCTATTTTTATTCCGGAAGCGAGGGGTGCAGCCCGTCCATGTATGCCATGAAATCCATACGTTTTTACATAGTATGGAAAACGTGAAGAACAGCCTATGCCTGAAATCACCACAACATCTTCTTTTTTAACACCTATGGATGGCAATACTTTTTGAAACGATGATAAGATTGCATGGTCGCCACATCCGGGACACCATTTTACCATCTGGTCACTAACAAAGTCTTCTTTCGTAAGTGTTGCCTGATCCTGAACTTCATTTATTGCCATGATTATTTCTCCTCCAGTTTACTACTGAATAATTTAACTAATTCCTTTACCATAAAGGGCAATCCCTGAATTTTATTGTATTGTTCAAATGTAAATTGCTGAAAATGCATTCTGAGGTAATAAACAAACTGTCCCAGGTTCAATTCGGGAACAATAATTTTTTTAAACCTGCTGAATACTTCAGCCGTATTTTTTGGCAGTGGATTGATGTAGTGAAAATGAGCCAGGCTAATATTTTTGCCATCTTTATGCATTTCTTTAACAGCTTCCATCATCACACCATATGTACCGCCCCAGCTAACAACAAGTAATTCACCGCTTTGAGGCCCATATATTTCCTGGTCTTTAATATAATTAGCAACGCGGGCAACCTTTTCGGCCCGGTATTCACTCATCAATTGATGATTTTCAGGATCATGTGAAACATTGCCATATATATCTTCCTTCTCCAGACCACCTATTCTATGGCGAAGGCCTTCCATACCCGGTATGGCCCACTGACGGTTCAATCTATCGGCATCTCTTTTGTATGGAAAATATTCAGGATCGTTGGGTTTTGCTAATGGCGGATTAATCTCTGCCATATCGGCCATTTTTGGAATTCTGAAAACTTCCGAACCATTTGCCAGGTAACCATCGGTAAGCAAGATAACTGGAGTCATATGTTCAATGGCAAGTTTAGCAGATTCATAAGCATAATAATAACAATCTGCAGAAGAAGATGCTGCAATAACAATGCAGGGTGCTTCACCATTTCTTCCAAAAAGTGCCTGCATCAAGTCCGATTGTTCAGATTTAGTTGGCATCCCTGTTGAAGGGCCTGCACGCTGTACATCAACTATAACTATTGGCAATTCAGTCATAACAGCTAAACCTATGGCTTCACTTTTTAATGAAAGGCCGGGTCCGGAGGTAGTTGTTATTGCCAGTGAACCGGCAAAGCTTGCTCCAATCGTTGAAACAATACCGGCTATTTCATCTTCAGCTTGCAATACTTTTGCACCTAATGATTTATATATCGAAATTTCGTGAAGAATTTCGGAAGCAGGAGTGATGGGATAGGAACCCAAAAACAATGGCCTGCCCGATTTTTCAGACGCTGCAAGAAAACCCCAGGCTGTTGCGACATTTCCGGTAATGTTGCGGTACATTCCTTTTTTTAGGGCGGCTGGTTCTACATTGTATGTAACAGAACTTAAGGCTTCTATTGATTCTGCAAAATTAAAACCTGCCCGCAATATTCTCTTGTTTGATTCAATTACCAAAGGATTTTTTTTGAATTTAGACTCAAAAAACTCATCTGCAGAGGTAAAATCCCGGTTAAAAATAAAGAACATGACTCCAAGGGCAAACATATTCCTGCTTTTCAGGATCATTTTGTTATCAAGGCCCATGTCTTCAACACTTTTTTTGGTAAGCATGCTAATTGGCGCCTGGATCACATTGAAATCTTTAAGAGAATTATCTGTCAACGGATCTGAATCGTAACCTGCTTTAATTAATGCCTTTTCGGTGAATGTATCTGTATCAACGATAATTGTCCCGCCATCTTTGACCCACATCAGATTTTTCTTCAGGGGTGCTGGATTCATGGCAATCAAAACATCGGCCTGATCGCCAGAAGTGTGAATCTCCTTTTGCCCAAAATGGATTTGAAATCCTGATACTCCGGACACTGTTCCCTGAGGTGCTCTTATTTCTGCCGGATAATCCGGAAAAGTGGCAAAATCGTTACCGGCTATGGCCGTGGCATCCGAAAACAAGGCACCTGTTAGCTGCATTCCATCTCCCGAATCTCCTGCAAACCGAACAACCACATGTTCCAAATCTACCACTTTCTGCTGTTTGGTAGTCATAAAAAGTGTTTTTAAAACGAAGCAAAGTTAAAGGTTTTATTTCGGAATAATCAAACACTTTTTGCGTTTTTTTTACAAATATACCGGGCTTACTTTTACTTGAAAGTTTCAGGTTATCAGTAATTTAAATTATATCTACATTCAATTGTTTATTAAAAACAAGAAGGCATTTGTTAAATGAAGTTAAATTTTTGTTAATTTGTTAACAGTATACACGAATTTGAAAGTTTACTCGTTTATCTCTCAATTAACTTCAATTTTAGGAAAAATGTCCTAAATTGAGAATGAAATTAAATCTTTATTTTATTTACAAACCGTTGAAATTGAAATATATGACAGAAATGGTACGCAAGTGGTAATTAGGATTAATATCGAATACATTTAGTTATTTGATCAGAATCTGGAAAATCACAAATTAAAATTTGACTACTATGCTAAAATACACGGAGACAGTCCTGCAAAAGGTGAGTTTTAATAGAGATTTGTTTAAGAAGGAACTTCATAAGTCAATGAAGTGGCTTAAAAAGAATGAAATAAGAGCCCTAAAAGCCTGGTGCGTAATTAATTTTGGAGCAGTTTATATGGATATAATAAACGAATTATTTAAACAATATTAGTTATTATCGCTGGCAAACCAGTCAGCAAAAGAAGTTGCCGTTTCCCGTAAGCGGATACTGTGAAGTTTCATTCCGCTGGGCAATTTTGAACCTATTCGCCCTGCAAAATCTGCTACCATATTTTCACTAGTTGGCTGATATTCCACAAAAATCATTTTATCAAATAATTCTTTTGTCATTGAAAAACTTTCCCTTGGTGTTTTTGCATTCAGGACAAGCGCATGGTCAAATACATCCACCACCGTTTCTTTCACAATTTTTTTCAAATCGCCAAAATCAATAACCATCCCTAATTTTGGGCTGGATTCGTCTTTTATCGGATTGCCTATAACCGTTACAGAAAGTCCATAGGAATGGCCATGGACAAATTTGCAAGCACCGTCATAACCAAGCAAGGCATGGGCCATTTCGAATGTAAATTGTTTCGTTACTCTAATAAGAGACATAATATATTATATTATTTATCGGCAAATTTAGAACAATTTAACAATTTTGATGGTTTTATTACTTTTGAAACAAATTATGCCTATGAAATATATCGGAGCCCATGTAAGTGCCTCAGGTGGTGTGGAAAATGCACCCGTAAATGCCCACGAAATCGGAGCAAAAGCATTTGCCCTTTTTACTAAAAATCAAAAACAATGGTTTTCCAAAGCCTTAACAGAAGAGAATATAGAGGGCTTTAAAGAAAATTGCGAGAAATATGGTTATACTTCCAACCACATTATGCCACACGACAGTTACCTCATCAACCTGGGCAATCCAGATCCGGAAAACCTTAAAAAATCGAGAAGTTCTTTCCTTGACGAGATGAGGCGTTGCGAACAACTTGGCATTACTTTACTAAATTTTCACCCAGGTTCTCATTTAAAACAAATTTCTGAGGAGGAATGCCTGGATAAAAATGCCGAATCAATCAATATCACCCTTGATAAAACAAATGGTGTGGTTGCAGTAATAGAAAATACAGCAGGACAGGGAACCAATGTGGGTTATAAATTCGAACACCTGGCCCATATTATTGAAAAGGTGGAAGATAAAAGTCGTATCGGGGTGTGCCTCGATACCTGCCATACGTATACTGCCGGTTATGATATAAAATCGGAAGAGGGATATAAAAAAACCTTTGAAGAATTTGACCGCATTGTTGGTTTTAAATATCTAAAAGGTATTCACCTTAACGATTCCAAAAAAGAACTGGCCAGCCGGGTCGACCGGCACGACAGCATCGGCAAAGGTTTATTAGGCGAAGAACTATTCAAAAGAATAATGAATGATCCCCGATTCGATCATATTCCTATTATTTTAGAGACGCCGGATGATAGCTTATGGAAAGAGGAGACTGAGTGGTTGTATGGTTTTGTGAAATAAGCTTCGGAGGAAAGAGTTGATTGAATGGATTCTTCTATGATATTGTTTTTACTCAGGTTTTCCGGATAGGGAGGAAGGGGACTACACCAAGTAAGGGAAATACTATTTATTGCCAGCTTTGAGGAGCTGGTAAATTTCTTTGAGGAGGTGACTTCGTTTTCTAGTTGTTTACCTTTTCTTTTAGTTGCCAGTTCTCGGTTTGGGTGAGGAGGATTGTTGTCGCCGGGGGTGGATGTGGGTGTAGTAATCGTTGAAGAAGTTGTGGTTGAGGGCCTGGGAAATCTGTCTGAGGCGTGAGGTTCATGTCGTTGTGGCGAAGGATCTTGTACATGCCTGAACGGGTGATGTTTAATTGCCTTGCAATGCTTGCAATGGATATGCTTTTGCTTTTGCAATGCTGGATGATGTTTCGATGTGGCTCATGATTGATGTGGGTTGTTATTTGTGGGTAAAGATATGAAAAAATCAGATAATGAATACCGGATGGACACATTTTCCTCCGGATGTAGATTTACGATAACCGGGTGGACCTCTTGCATACCGGACAGACATATTTGATAACCGGATGGACACTCGTGGATACCGGATAGACACATTGAATACCGGATGGACACTTTTGTTAACCGGATGGACACTTTGGTTTATGGATGGGGGTGGATGGGCAAAATGGGATGTTTTGCAGTCGGGGTGGATTGTTTGGGGGGGGATGATATAGGAGTATTTTACACCGTGTTGCAAACACGGGCGAAGATGGTGGTAAGATATGGGGCTTTGCCCAATCCCACTTCATTTTTCTCCTTGATGAGATCCCGCCCAATGGGGGCTGGACAGGCTCCGCAAAAGAATCCAGTGGCCGCCAAAGGCTTGCCGACGGCGATGCAGAAAAAACGATCCTATCCTGGCGCCACTTCGACAGGCTCAGTGTGGCCTGCCCATGCCCGGCGTTTTTGGGGCCGGCGCTCGGTAAATGCTGTCGCGATTTATTGGGTGGAGTTTGCCAACCTGGTGCGTACTGGGGGGAGGGTGGTTTAAAATATAAATAATAAAAACGCTTACGTTGCAAAGGTAGATGGGTATGTAAGGTGCACGAGTCTAAACGCACAGGGCTATGCTTCCAGAGTCGTGGGAGTGGGGCGGGGAGGTTTTAAGGCACGAAGGACGCATACGTAATGGCCTGGTTGGATACAATCGCGATTTGTGGGCACGAGCTACAAGCTCGCGCCAGCGGGGGTTTTAATAGTCATTAATTTCTGGGTCTGGTAAATCAATGTCAATACCTTGTTGTAAAATATGCTCTGTTTATAGCTTGTGATGCAATTTCTAATTTTTTATCTCTGGGGATACATTTTTACAGCACCCTCAATGAAGTTTTTTTAATTCTTTTAATTTTTTCTCTTTTCATCTGGGTCAATTACCCATTTTTTTATAAATCCATAGACACCCTTACAATGAATATGTGAAATATGCGGGTCTTCTTTTCCAATAGTAATTAAAAGATGGTTTGCTAACTCATCTGCTTTTTGTTTATACTCAAGCGCATGTGAATAATCAGATTGAGCAGTACTTAGTTTATAATACAATAGACACTTAGCATTTTGCACATATGAATAAGATGGTGCAAGAGACTCAGCTTGATTAATATAATTTTCGGCTAAATTCAAATCTCCTCCAAAACCTTCTAACTCCAATGACCCATATTGAAGCCAAAAATGAGCATCATCTGAGAAAAAAGGAGTTAATGAGTCATATACTTCTCGCGCTAGCTCAATATCATTTTTAAATCGGAAATATAAGATTTGGTGATTTATAAGTGATTTATATAAATTAAATTTTCTATAGTTACCTTGTGTTTTCTTTAACTCAGGTGATAAAACTGACAAAACTCTAATGTAGGCAGTTTTTAACATACTCAGACTTGAACTGTGCATAATCATATAATCTGCAAGAATTCTGTGTCTAAGCATAAATTTAGAGGAATCGCCAACCCACATGATAATTCCAGCTAAATTTGAATTAAGATAATTTAGTGCCTCAGAATGTGATACTTCTGAAAAACCAATAAAGTCCTGTTTAGTATTTGTAAAACCAAGTTCAGTATTCAATGCAATACAAAGGCAAAGTAATTTGGCTTCTGAAGGATTGATTTCGTCAAATTCACTTTGAATTATATCATTAAATGATTTTCCTTGTGTCGCTTCTTTCATTGCAACTAAAATCTGCTTTTTTGCCCGATACTTAAATTCCTTAAATCTTTCAAAGGAATTCATCCCTTTTAATCTTCCAAGTAAATTATTTTCATCAAGTTTAGATATCAGGTTATTTATTTCTTCATCTTCCAAATCTTGAATAAAATGCTGAGTATGGTCAACAATATGTGGATTAACTACAAATTCAAGTTTATGTTTTTGGTTTGTCCTTAATGCTAGAATTATTATTGGAACATAATCCAAGGTTGAAAATGCTTTTACTAAATTATCTAATTGCGAAATAATATTTTTTGCATTATCAAAAATCAGAATTGCTCTTTCCTTTATTGCGCTTAACACATCCACAATATGGTCTGGTCTAGGTAAATAGTCGGAATCTGATATAAAAACTGTTCTACCCGTTTGTGATAGGGATAACCCTAAGCGCTTTATAATTGTTGACTTGCCTGAACCAGCATAACCTAAAATTGAAATAATTTTTTGTTTGCTAGTAGGCGTACTGTTTGTTAAATAAAAATCAATTACAGTCTGAATATTTGAGGTTAATGCCCTTGGAATATCTGTATCTTTAAATATATCATTCCAACTTGGATTCGCCCCAAGAAGAAATGCTGACCTTACTGGTTTAATTTTATATTCAGTTGGCACTCTTTTAAAACATGAAGCGAATTCATTTATTGAATTATTAGATACATTGGTTATGTCTGCAAATTCGAGAACACTTAATAAATTAGGAAACGTTGTTTTAAGTATTTCATTTCGAGAAGGTAGATGACTTTTAATTGTATTTAGCCAATTAAGAAAGTCTTCACTTGTCCCTTTAATATGATAAACGTTATAATCATTTTTCAATATTTCTCTTTTTACTGGAGATAGACTAGGAGTAATTATAAATGATTTAGGTCGAAATTCTGCATAACCACTTCGACCTTCTCTGGATTCAATATAACTTTCAAATAATGGTTCGTTTAAATCCGTACCGATAAAAACTGTACAATGCGTAGCATAATCATATACAAACTGACTATAAAGCGGTAAATTCTTTAATGAAGCTTTTGCATATTGTTTTCCAGAAAAGATTACATCCTCTGGATTACAAGGTAACTTACCATGAAGATGAGTAATTTGTGTTTTTTCAAGTGATTGGTCTCTTTCTCGAAATTCATCTTTTGGATAAATAAGTTCCTGTATTAGTTTGTTTTCCTTTCTATATACCTTTTGTAATATGTCATCGATATTTAAAGTGTATATTTTATACCAATATGGAATTGTAATATTATTATAAATGTCTGGAATTTCACCACTTAATAAATTTCCATTAAGGAAATCACTTTTTTTGTCACGTTTGATGCCCGCACCAAGAAATGCTTGATATAATTCTTGTAAAGATGAATTATCATAAGTACCTGGAAATCCAAGGAAATTCCATATTTTTTCTGCAAGAACATTTCCTGTGGGAAAATTATCTCCATTTCTATTTTTTGCATCTCTAGAGAAACCTGAGCCAATAAATAGTACAACCTCATTTCTACTCAAGAGTCTCAATAAGTACTTTTCATCTGATGTTGAAAACATATTTTTCTTTTAATAATAATACTTCTTTTTGCAATTGTTTCTAAGTTTTCAGTCTTTCATACAACCCGTATATATAGAAACATTTTATTTCAAAAACCACCCGTATATGGATATATTCGAAAGCTTTTGCAGCGAATTGATTTGCAGAGGTTTTTGAAAATTGATTGGTTGATCCATATATTGTTTTGTTGTGGCTAAGGTATGTTATTTTGTTTAATGGGGGAAATAAATTATGAACCCCCCTTAATCCCCCCACTTCGGCAAGCTCGGGAGGAGGGGAGCTGGGGATAGGATTATAAATGCAGGGGAATAAAATCCCTACGTTGCATAGGTGGGTGGGTATGTAAGGCGCACGAGTCGCAACGCACAGGGCTATGCTTCAGAGTCGCGCGAGTGGTGGGCTTTTGCTAATAACCATGCATGATAACTTCAGAAGTAGACGGTGTATTTGAATTTACCCACTTTAAATGGTTATCTGAATAATCTTTCAATTGGCATAGCAAAAAAATGTAGAATACTGTTACAATTATATACATCCAATTTAATGCTCCTGAGTGTTTAAGAGGATTTAGCAACGCCGGACTATCCTTTGCTAATTGAGACTCCTGATTATTATCAAGTTTATCTTTAATATTGACTTCTAAAAACCTGCCATATATTCCAGTTTTAGCATTTATAAATTGTCCACAATCAGTAAATCCTAAATCTTTTTCTATCAAATATGCCTTATTTTGACATTTCCAAATAAGTTTTGTAATTCGATGATTTATTAAGCAAAATAATATAGAAACAAAAATTCCCGCCATGGAAACACTAATATAGGTAAATGTATTAAAATTTTCTGGTTTTTGAATCCATGTCAAAATAAAATAGCCCAAAAAAGAGATAATTGCAATATAACCGGCAGATAGCTTATATCTCCAATCTAAAAAGTACTTATGGAGAATGGCAGTTTGCTCAAACATCAATTTCAATTTTTCATCTGAATCCATTTTTTTAAATATTAAAGATTAAACCATAATTAAATTTTAACATTAAAAATGAGAATTTAAACAATATTTATTAGATAAATTTAAATCAATTTCAATAATTTTAAAAATATGATAGTTGTTAATTATAGATTTAATTAATTCCAAAAATTAATTGTTGAGATGATAACAATCTGGGTAAAATAGCATCCGGATGCTGTTTGGGAAATTCCTGATTAGTCATTTCGGATGCTGATGTATGAGCACTGCCGACTAAAATAAATTCTGAACTACTATTATACGCAGATTTAATTAGATTTTTGGAGTAAGCACCCCCCTGAGAAGTATCATTTGCAACTTCACCTTTGCTACAAGCATATAATTTAATTTGCTGATCTGATGCCTTAAGAATCCTTTCTTCAAATCTTGTTCTGACATAATTATAAGCGTATCCCTCCATCAATGCTGTTAATCTTATGCTTTTGGTATTAGATTCTGAATATGCCCTGCAACAATCATAAATATTTAACTGCTTAGTAGAAATATCAAACAAAACTGATTCATTAATTATTTCACCACTTGAATTTAACTCAAACACTGTTTCTCGCTCCTGACCACCATGCCCACTGAAAATGACTATAAGATAATCTAATTTTTGTGCTGTTAAACTTATTATTTCCTGTATTAAATCTGATTTACGAGGATTAAGTTTTTCAATTATTTCCGAATCATACCATCTACCACCACGATCACTCTTGAAATATTCTTTATAATTCCTTAAATCAACTTTAACACCGGGTAGGCCATCGTCGTTTCCAATTAATAAAATTTTCTTCTTCATTATCATTTAGTTTAAATATTCATTCATTAATTTTTTAAATTTATTATTATAAGCATCCGCATTTTCATATGGAACTGATGGGTGTTCCCAGCATTGTTTATGAATTCGAATCCAGTTTTTAACATTTAAATTTTTTTGAATATTGGATTTATTGTATTTGTGGAATGCACAAAACCTTTCAAGAAAATTAAAAACTAAGGTGCAATAGTTTTCATACCTAAGGTAGTTCGGTATTGGAATCTTTTATTAGCGGACCATGTATTTGTAAACTCAGGATTTTCAAGGTACGGATATTGAATTCCAATTTTAATAATGCTATCTAATTGATCGTTCAAATTTTTAATCCTATTACTTCGATTTGAAGAAATCGCCACTATAGTTGCTACTGAACTAGATATTAATGTAGCAATGGCCGCTGTTGTGATATCCATAATTATTATATTTAATCAAACAAATCCTGCTGGCCGTGTCGTTTTATTTTCCATCTGTTGTCGCCAACATGGACGGCAATGCGGTTTAAAACTTTTAAAATGGTTTGGTTTTTTGGTGTGATGCCATTTTTTAATAAAGGCATTACATCTAATATAATTTGATCGGTCGTAGGATTTATGTGTTCATGATCCTTTCGCTTTAGGTAAGATAATAGAAAATACCTTATCCTTAAATCGAGGGGTATGTTTGTTTTGAATTGTTTGTTTTCGACTATATGAAAGGTTTTTGTTTTTGGGTTATAATTAAAATTATCCATTAAAAGCGGGGTTAAGTCTTTGTATTCTTTGCTGAGAATATCAAGGAAACCCATTTCAAGGCCTTTCATGATAAGTTCATCATTGATTTGTTCGAGGGTTGCCCCATCATTTACGGCAATTACAGATTCGATGGTTTCAATAATAATTTCAAATATTTCGTGACCAAGATTTATTTTTTGAATGGTTTGCGGTGTTTTAACTTTTTTAAAGTTGATTATTAATTGACCTGATAATACTGAAAAAGGATTTTGACGTTTTTTAAAACTTGCCTGTCCGTTGCTTTGTTGAACAGCCCCGGCATATTCAAACCCGCTTTTTCGGCTTCCTGAACAATAAGATATAATATTTTGGGTCTTTGTGAGCAAAAACAAAACTCATCCAACGGCCAAACTTTAATACCCTGTATAGTTCCTTTATTGATTTTGAAAGCAAGTCGCATATTCATCGGATGACTTGTTTCGCGAACCTCCTTCAATTGCTCTTTGCAATCTTCTTCGGTTATATCGAACCCCAACCAGGCATTCCACATAGTAGAAAGATCGAGGTAAGCTTATTTTTGCTGCCATAAAGGATCGGTATAAACATAATCGATGTTTTCGGTATCGATGTCGCTCAGGTTTGTCGCATCGCCTTTTTTAATTTGTGGCATTTTGAAATGTTCTATATTAATTTTTCCTAAAGGCGTTCTTTGGCAGAAACTACCTTTGAATTTGGTTTCAAAAATCACCCAAAGATTTAATCGAGGTTCTTGGCGCTATTCTATAACGGTAATATCTGAATGCTGCACTATCACCCCCACCTCCGCCTTTACTTACGGTGTAATGAAAAGTCCTATTGAATTTATTAACGCTACTTGAAAAAGAAAGCAAAAGAGAATTTCTGATATTCTCGTTTTTAACTTTCATTATCAAATGCCTTAAAAAGGCAAGTTGAGCTAATTGTTTTTCGGTAAATACCTCAATGGTATCGACATCGGCATCTTTCGTAAGTGTAATTCCCTTGGGATAAAAGTACCTGGATAAAGCTTCCGTTATTTCTTGGTTGGTTTGAGGACATCCTTTTTGAAAATCAGCTTGAATTTTAGTATACGTGGTATGAAGTTCATCGAGGTTTACTGGACATGCCAACGCCTTTGTCATAAAAACTGATAATGGGTTTAGATCGATATGGATTGCTTTTCGGATCTTATAAGAGCCTCAATTAGAGTGACACCATCACCTAAAGGGGTCAAGAACCAGATCGCCTTATCTGAAAAATTTTTTATGTAATTATGTACGATGTTCCAGGCTTGTTTTGTGAAATAACCATGCACACCAAAATGGCGTTTGGCAGCTTGCTTTTGTACTATTATTGGTTTAGGAAGTTTAATTGTATCGTAATCAAAAACGGGTTTCTTATATTCTACTTCTTTGGGTTTGTCTGCAAGAATAAAATCTTCAACAAATTTATCGGGAGACAGGAATTGTTTTTTCTATCATCATGCCAATAGTTATCAATTTCATCCACCTGAAAATATAGGGACAGGATCTTTTTTTGAGATATTAAACAAGATAAACTCTTTGCCATTGCATAAGCTGTAATAATCAACCCTAATATTTCGATGAATTTGGCATAAAAGTAGGCTTGCTCTACGTTTTTTCCAGTTTTAATATCTTCGTTTGGGTCTTTGGCATCCTTATTACCCAGGAATATCGGCCATCAACTTTAACATAATCAGGATAATTCGTTAGTTCTCTTTTTGAAGAACCTACCTGAACAAGTGATGATGTGTTTTTTCTCTTATTATTCTATTTCTACCAAATGATTTGTAGTTAAGAGATTTTAAAATTGGGGTGAATTATTTCCTCCCTCACGCTATATTTCTTTTCAAATTCGGGATTCGAGAATGTTAAAATCAAAATCTTTAAAAATGGACAGGTTTTCTGACATAATTTGCTATTAAATCTTTGTAGATTGAAGAAAGTTTATTTGCTAAAATTAAACTTTTAAATTATTTGATTAAAAGAGAAAATTAAAATCTTTCTGGGCTAACAGATTGTTAAAAGTAAACCCCGGCTATAGCTGCTTTAGCTTTCATATTGCTGTGAGTTCGATTTCGAATTGGGGTTTAAGCTGTTTGATAGTGACGGGGTCGTGGGTGTAGGTTTGGTAGCCTGATTTTTCGGCTTTGATGGTGGGAAGGTTCCGCCTTCGGTTAATGAATTTGTGAAGCGGCTCGTCGGGCCTGTTGAAAAAGCTGAGGCCTTTTTCGAGTATCCAGACGTTGACGCCCTGGATGTGGGCTGCCGGGTGGCCCGGTCTTCGACTAAACCGGAGATGATTGTTTGGTCTTTTGTATGCCGGACGCCGAGGTCGATGATGATGCGGGCGTTGAAGTAGCGGCTGACGAACTCGGGGTTTGCCGGCTGGAAAATGAGGATAAGCTTGTCGAGTTTGTTGCGGAGGAGGCCGTCGGCTTCGCGGAATTTGTCGCAGATGGCTTCTGGTGGAGTATTTTGACCGGTAACGGCTGTTGCTTTTCGGGAGGGCTTGTTCGAAGTCTTTGAGTAAGTTGGTGATGGCATCGATGTCTTCCTGTGCAAACGAGATAGGGTTGATAAGATCAGCCGCGAGCGGGAGGGCGGTTTCCGTAAATTAAACGGGCTTTGTCGACCAGGATGTTTGGCGGAATATTCGAGATCGACCTGGTGTAATTAACCCGGTTGCGGAGTTCGCCGTCGTCGTTGACAACCGCATATGCAACGAGGCCGTTTATGACTTGAGGTTGCCTGAATGAGGTCTTCTTTAATTGCATTCTTATCGATGGTGGCTGTCGGTGGTATCGGCGACCTGGATCTAATGGAAATTCCTGCCAATGTCGGTGATGATGTTGGTGATTTTAGACGTAATGTCGCTGACGGCGGCGACGGTTGTCCAGATGGCTTCGTACTCGTCCATGATGGCCATGGTGGCTTCGTACATTGTGAATTTATTCTCCTGCCCGTCATTCATGATTTTAAAATTTACGTTGATAATTTATTTAATTGCCATAAATGGTAAATTATATTTGCTTATAGCTTAAAATTCTAAACGTGTGGTGGATATCTTCATGGCATAACCTGTAGAGCGTTAATAGTGAACATAGCTTATAATCAGATGTAAAGATATGAAGGTAATTTATTAAAGTCAATAGCAGAATTCTACTATTTTTTTTTCTGACAGAATTCTACCAGAGGGGGTATGTGAAGGGGAAAAAATGTTGAGGTAAGTTTGGGATTGCAGCTGCCTTCTGATGGGCTGGAAGCTTGTACAGCAGGATCAACCTTTGGAGGGCAAGGAGGTGATTACCCCATAATATCGATTTGAAGCGAACTCAGGTTTTTGTAGATTCCATGTTCAAGTCTAAGCAACTCCTCATGGGTTCCGGATTCTTTTACTTCGCCTTTATCAATGACAATGATATTATCAGCGGAATGAATGGTTGAAAGTCGATGAGCAATCACGATGGAAGTCCGGCCTTTCATTAGTTTCTGAAGGGCTTCCTGCACCAGTCGCTCCGATTCGGAATCAAGCGAACTGGTTGCTTCATCAAGAATTAAAATAGCCGGGTCTTTTAAAATCGCACGGGCAATTGCAATTCGCTGACGTTGACCGCCCGAAAGCTGAACGCCCCTTTCTCCAACCAGGGTTTTTAATCCTTCGGGGAAATTATTAATGAACTCCATGGCATTTGCCTGACGGGCGGCTTCTAATATTTCATCTTCGGTGGCCCCGGGTTTTCCATATTCAATATTTTCGCGGATTGTGCCTCCAAACAATAATACTTCCTGGGGAACAATAGCCATATTGCTGCGAAGTTCGAAAAGATCGTAATCGTGTATGTTTTTTTCATCAATCAAAATCTCACCCGAAACGGCGTCATAAAATCGGAATAAAAGAGCCGTTATTGTACTTTTTCCGGCACCTGACGGGCCTACAAGGGCTACCTGTTCCCCTCTATTAACGCGGAAACTGATGTTGTATAAAACCGGCACATCTTGTCGGGTTGGATAGGTAAAAGAAACCCCTTTGAATTCAACTTTGCCTTTACAACTTTCAATACTTTTTCCTGAACCCGATTCAAATGGTTCCTTATCTTCTTCAAGAATATCGAGGAGGTTTTCGGTTGCGCCTATGGCTTTTTGTATCTGGGAGTATAAATCGGCCATACCGCTTATAGAACCTGCAATAAAAACGGTATAAAGCACAAATTTTAAAAGATCGCCTGATGTCATGCCCTCGCCTTGATTAACCAAAAAAACTCCATACCAAATCACACCGACAATAGAACCAAACATGGCGAAAAAAATGAATGATACAAACAACCCTCTGTACCTGGCGCCTTGTAAGGCAATGTTAACTACTTCGTCCGTTTTTGTTTTATACCTGAAGATTTCAAAGGCTTCGTTTGCGAAAGCTTTCACATTTGTGATAGCTTGTAAAGTTTCTTCAACAATGGTATTTGATTCGGCCACTTTATCCTGGGTTTTTTTGGAGAGTTTCCGAATGAATGTTCCGAAAACCCTCGCCACAATTGCAACAACAGGAATAAAGGCAAGCATAAAAAGGGTAAGTTTGGCTGATATAATTGTTAGTAAAGTGATACCGCCAATAATGGTGATAATCTGCCGGAGGAATTGTGCCAGTGTTGTAGTAAAGGTTTCCTGAAGCAATGCAATATCGGCCGATATCCGGCTGTTGAGTTCCCCCACTCTGCGGCTTGAGAAAAAAACCATGGGTAGTTTTATCAGATGATTGTATGTTGTTTGCCGCAGCAACGCCAGTGTTTTTTGAGTCACAATAGCGAAAAGATAAATCCTGAAATAGGAAAAAATCGCGGTTGCCAAAAAAATCGCCATTAAAATGAATCCGGTTTCATTGATGGTTTCCAGTGTACCATTATTGGCCGAATCAAGAAGGTCGCCTATAAGCATTGGAAAAATTAATGTCGTTAAACTGGATAAAACAAGAAAAAACAAACCCATGGCAAACACATATCGCTGTGGTTTTACAAACCTGAAGAGCCTGAATAGTCTTTTCAAGCCCTGTTTGGTTACTTTTTTCTTTGGGGTGTCCCGTTCCGTTGATAGTTTTCCGTGTCTTGCCATAATTTATTGACGGCAAAAGTAAGAAATATCAGCGTGCTGGACCCGGTTAAATATTCAATCCGATCTCTATATTAATCCGTGATTATAACTTGTGTTTTATCTGTTATGGGTGAAGGGCTGTATTTATTATAAATATTGAGATACTTCTGATGAATGTCTTTGGGTTGTTTTGTTCCGTTAATTATTAATCTTTTAGTGGAAAGTTCCAGCACCAATTCATCATTTTCATCAGCTAAAAGACCATCTTTTTTTAACTCTTTCCTGATATTTACTTCTGTTAAGTGGGTGTTCATATCTATTTTGTTGAGTTCCTGAAAATCTTCAAAATGTTCAAGAATATCAACATAACGATCGTGTTGTAAAAGTTGATTGTTTTCCAGATCCTGGAAAATCTCATCTAATCTTTCCTGCTGAGCCATAAATTGATCGTTAAATAATTCCTCATTAAAACGGGCAATGTCTTCTTTTTCCAATAGACTTTCAGGAAAAGGGACTTGCTCGTAAAGGAGGGGTAGATCTTCATTCAGATGAGCCAATTCGTCAAATTCTTTAAACTGATATGATTCATTGTCAAACAAACTTTTATTATCTGAGTTATGCTGTCCTGCAAGTTTTTCCGATAATGCTATATATTCTTTCATTACCTGGTTATATTCTTCATGCATTTCCTGCATCATAAATTCTTTTTCCTTCAATTTTAGTTTGATTTCTTCAAGGCGTTCTTTGTTTTCTTGTAAAGCCTTTTCTTCGTCTTTCAGATCATTCATTTTTGCTGTCAATTTTTCATATTTTTCCTTCTCTTCGCCTTCCAGCGGTTTTCCATCTTTTGAGATTTGGACCAGGTTCCCATCCTCATCAAGTTCAAGACTGATAATAGCTTTTTTCTTTGAATTTGTTGAATCTGGTTTAATTACCTTTTCCTTCTCGGGTATTAACGTTTCAGATTTATCCATAACTTCCAATGGTTCTACACTATAATCGACCGAAGGAATCTCAAATTCGACGGGCAATTGTGGGATGTCTGCGGGTCGAGGAGAAAATGCTGATGTTGACATTATTAGAATAACTCCTGCCATCAGGATTAAGATACTAAAAAGGTTTCCCCTTTTTCCATGGTTTGTTTTCCAGAGGGATCCCTCCGGGAGATTTTTTGTTTTCATACGCTTTATTCTGTTTAAAAGTTGATATTTGTTTGAATATAAAGCGGCCGCAATAGGTATTGGTTGTTGATTGAATTCGTAAAGATTTACAAGAGCTTGCTGCAACGAATCGGGTTTTTCGCAATAAGCTATCGTTATATCATCGCAACAATGCTCGCGTTCTGTATCAATTACATGAGAAATCCACCAAAATACAGGATGATAGAACAACACAGACTCAAAAATACTTCGAATAAGGTTAATCAGAAAGTCATTCCTTCTGATGTGTGCCATTTCATGAACAAGGATGGCCTCCAGCTGATTAAAAGGGATTGACGTTGTTAAACCAATAGGGAGAATAATGGCTGGTTTTAAATAACCAATAACGATGGGAATTTTGGTTGTTGCTGATTCAAGCAGTTGAACAGAATGATTAATCCCTAAGTTTGATTTTATGGTTTCTAAAAGGTCCTTGAATGTGCCATAAACCTTGCTTGTATATTTTGATCTGATCCTCGAAATATACAAATAACTTCCCATAAACCGGATGGAGAAAATGAGGAATCCCACAAGCCAAAAAATTACAACTAACTTTATGTTCTCTTCTGCAAAATCGAGAAACACTTTTGTAAAACCAACTTCCGTTTCAGATGAACCATGAATACTTTCTTCTTTTTGAAATTCAGGATTGTTTTGAAAAGTAACGTTAGTCATTTCTTTTTCCATATGATTATACTGGCTGTTATTATTTAAAGGAATGTATTTAATAAATGTCAAACTGAAAACCACTATTATGGTAATTAGTCCTGTTAATGCCAGGTTGTAAGATATATTAGGTGATTTTTTACGAAAAATTATAAGGCATACTTTGAGCAGCAACCCAATCAAACTGATTTGCCAGAAAGAGTGAATAATTGTCCAGCCAAAAGCTTCCATCACAGTTTGTGTAGTTATCATGATTCACCTCCTTCCAGTTCTTCGATGTATTTCCTGATTTCTTCCAACTCATTCTTCGATGGATTTTTTGATCCTAAAGCTTGCATAACGAGTTTTTTAGCCGAACCACCGAAAACACCATTTAGCAGTTTGTCAAGTAACTGCTGTTGAGCGGCATTTTGCTCAACAGCAGCTGAATAAATATGGTTGCGGCCATCTTTAATTCGTGATACCAGCCCTTTTTCCGTCATGATCTGCAATATTTTTAAGGTGGTGGTATAACCAATTTCCCTGGCTTTGTTCAGTTCGTTATTGATTGTTCTGACAGATGATGGCCCCATATTCCACAATACTTGCAGGATGTTGAGTTCGGCCTCTGTCGGTTTTATTTTATTTGATGGCATAATCGAATTTCTATATTCTGAACTTGATAACGCAAATATAATACGAAATATTTCGTAATTGCAAATTAATTTACGAAATTCTTCGTAGTTTTAACAAAAGTTAACAGTATATAATAAAAGCTGCCAACCTTAAAAAATTAGCAGCCCAGTTAAACTTATGCGGAATAATTCTGTTAGTGTTTAATAATGAATTTTCTGGTAAGAATGCTGCCTTCAAAGGCAAACATGGCAACATATAATCCTTCAACAAATGATGCTGAATTAATTGTTAACGGATCATTTGTTAGTGCTCCTGCATAAACTTGCTGACCCAACGCGTTTGAAATGGTAAAATTCCCAACGAAATCTGTGTTAGCTGACAATTCAATTGTAAAATAATTATTCGCCGGACTTGGATAAATATTGAATTCGGTTTGACTCTCGCTATTTTCTATATCCGTATAGGTATTCCAAAGCATATCAACAAATTCAGGGTGATCAATAAATGGGTTTCGGTTGTTTTGATATCCGTATATCACATTATTGCGGTTAATCTCAAAGGCATCCGGCGGGTCAAATGCATGCCACGACATCAGGGTACTAAATTTACCGTGCTGAGGATTTGGCGCTGTATTTACCCAATCCACCACTTCCAGGTCAGGCTCTCCGCTATCGCCTTCATACCTGACCGCCATATAAAAAATCATGCGGGCAACATCCCCTTTTACCTCATCCCTGGGTTCCCAGGTCGAACTCGTATAATAACAACCTGTTGCTTCAGGGTGCTGTTGGCCTCCATTATCAAAATCTTTATTTCCGCGAGCGCTGTTTACAGAAGCATCGGTTGGCCTTATATGATGGGCATCTGTTCCGCATGGTGGAGAATCTCCAAAATCGCCATGGGATTTTGCCCATACATGTTCCCTGTTCCAGTCATTGGCTCCTCCGCCAAAGGTATTTTTATTTTGGGATCGGCCAGTATATAATAGTATAATGTTATTTGAATTATTTGGGTCTTCATCTGTATCTTCCAAAATAAAATCCCTTAAATCATCATACGAATATTCTACATGGTTATCAATAATATTATGCAAGGCAGATTTTAAATTGTTTCCCGTTAATCCAATGGCACTATTGTAATAGCCGGGTGGTATTTGGCCAAAGATGAAAGAAAAAACAAACACTGAAATCAGGGTTGCAAATGTATTTTTCATGTTTTATATTTTTAGCAAAAGTATGGAATCTTTCAAAATCTCAATGAGATTGTTCCCGTATTCTTAACATTTGATATATTTGTCAGACATAAATTGAATTACCATGAAATATCTAATGTTCTTTATCATCGCTGTATTCGTTACAGGTTGCGGCCCACGTGAATTCGAACCACCCGAAGATGTAAAAAGTATCCTTGAATTAGCAGGTAAAAACCGAAGTGAACTGGAAAAAGTCATTCAACATTTTAAGGATAACGGAGAAGTAATTAAAGAAGAAGCTGCCTACTTTCTTATCGGGAACATGAAAGATCATGGATATGCCATATTTAAACTGGTTGATTCGGTTGGCAATGAAATAGATTTTAATGTACTGGATTATGCCGATTACGAAGCATTGCTTAACGGTTGGGATGAACTAGAAGGAGACCGGGGCAAAATTCATTTCGAGCTTGATACAATGATAAAAGATTATCAGGCGATAAAGGCGGATTATTTAATTAATAATATAAACCGGGCTACGGAAGCCTGGGAAAAAAATCCCTGGGCAAAGCACCTAACGTTTGAGCAGTTTTGTGAATATGTATTGCCCTACCGCAGCAGCAATGAACCTCTTGAAGATTGGCGAACCTATTTTATTGAGGAGTTAGCCTGGGTTAAAGATTCTCTAAAGGATCCATCCGATCCGGTAGAAGCCGCCTGTTATGTAAATGATTATATCAAATCGTGGTTTCGGTTCGATCCACGTTATTACGAACACCCCACCGATTTAGGTTTAAATGAAATTTTAGAAAATAAAATGGGCCGCTGCGAAGACATGACCAACCTGGCCATTTATGCCATGCGGGCACTGGCTATTCCGGTGATGAGCGATTTTACCCCTTATTGGGCCAACACCGGAAACAATCATGCATGGAATGCCATTCTTGATAAAAACGACAGTGTGATCATTTTTATGGGCGGGGAAGCCAATCCGGGAGAATATGACCTTGGCCATAAACTGGTAAAAGCTTATCGCAAAACTTTTTCAGTTCAAAAAAACAGCCTGGCTGAAAAACTTGAGGAATGGGAAAAAGCACCCCCTTATCTTAATAAAAATAGCATCATGGATGTGACACCCGATTACGTTCCGACAGAACGGGTTAAAATTGATCTCAAAAGTGGCATTCCGGATAGTACAAACTTTGCTTATTTGTGTGTATTTAATTCGGGCCAATGGAAAGCCATAGATTATACCCGGCCTTATGGTACAAAGGCAAGTTTTTCGAAAGTTGGGCTGGGTGTTGCCTATATGCCGGCATATTATTATGATGAAGATATCATTCCTGCCGGTGATGCTTTTATTTTATCGGATTCAGGAAATGTAGAATACAAAATTCCAAATGGCGACAGACGGATTGACATGAAACTTTACTCTACAACAAAACGAATTACAAAAGAAACAACTGACTTTATTGAACAGATTGAATTTAATGTTGGGAAAGAATATATCCTTTATTTCTGGAATAATAAATGGATAGAAGCAGGCCGGAAAATGGCAGAAGGTAAGCCTTTAACATTCTCCGGAATTCCGTCTGGAGCCATTTACTGGCTGGTTGAAGAAAATTCAAGAAAAGAGGAACGAATATTCACCTTGGATGAAAATGGCTATCAGATCTGGTGGTAAGTCTATTTGATTGAATTTCAGTTGTATTACTACATTACTATTTTATGGTATTTAACTCGATTACATTTTTTGTATTCTTCTATTTTTTTCAATGTATATTGGATTCTGAATAAGTATACTGGCGTAAAGGTCAGAAACCTGTTTACCCTGATTGCCAGTTATTTTTTCTATGGATGGTGGGACTACCGTTTTCTTGTTTTAATTTTTATAAGTTCAGTTTCGGATTATGTTTTAGGATTACAGCTTTTTAAGGCAAAAACTCAGCGCACTAAAAAAATCTATTTGATACTAAGTTTGTTTATTAATCTTGGCATTCTTGGGTTTTTTAAATACTACAATTTTTTTATTGATTCGTTTCTTGATTTTGCCAATATTTTTAATGTTTCATTAAATGTGTATACACTGAATATCATCTTACCGGTGGGGATTAGTTTCTACACATTCCAGACACTTAGTTATACCATTGATATTTATTATGGAAAATTAAAACCAACCCGCAATGTCGTTTCCTTTTTTACGTTTGTGGCATTTTTTCCGCAATTGGTTGCCGGGCCCATTGAACGTGCCGGCAGGCTATTGCCTCAATTCATGGAGAAAAAAAAATTCAGCTACAATAATTCGGTGGCCGGGTTGCGGCTGATCCTTTGGGGGTTATTTAAAAAAATAGTTATTGCCGATAATCTGGGATTACTTGTGGATGTAATTTTTGATCCGGCTTCCGAATTTACAGGCATTTCTGTTTTTATGGGCGGTGTATTATTTGCATTCCAGGTTTATTGCGATTTCTCAGGATATTCAGACATTGCCATCGGTATTTCAAAAATGCTGGGTTTTGAATTAATGATCAATTTTAAAACCCCTTTTTTTTCAGCCAGCTTTTCAGAGTTATGGAAGCGTTGGCACATATCATTGTCAACATGGTTCAGGGATTATGTTTATATCCCGCTTGGCGGAAGCAAAAAAAGCCAGTTCAGGGTTGATTTAAATATATTTATCACCTTTTTCTTATCGGGTTTGTGGCATGGAGCCCATATTTCTTTTGTCCTGTGGGGTTCGTTACATGGCGTTGTTTTAATCATCGAAAAGTATCTAAAACTTAAGCTTAAACCCGGGATTGCCATTCCTTTCGTGTTTTTTATTTTCTGCTTGTTGTTGTTGCCTTTCAGGGCAGTTGATATGAGTCATTTATATGATTTGCTTTACAGGTTATCTGTTTTTAATTTTTCTTTTCAGGAAATTTGGCAAAGTTCAAATGCATTGCTTTCGGTGAAAAAGTCAGTAACTCTGCTGGCTGTTATTTTTATATTTATGATTGCAGAGTACAACATTGGTTTAAGCGATTTCAACTCGTGGATTGGAAAATTGAAAAATCAATACAGGATTTCAACTTATGTTGTGCTTATTGTAACAATAGCCTTATTAGGAAACTTCGATGTAAAACCCTATTTCATTTATTTTCAGTTTTAATGAAACGATTGTATAAAAATATGTCCCTTGTTTTCCTGCCTCTTTTAATAGTATTAACAGTTGTACCAATTGACCGAAGGTTAAAATTTCAAGAGCTCAAAAATGATTGTTTCTGACCATGGAATATGGATTTATGATCGTTTTGTATAATAATGAAAACCAATTGATATTGCTTTTCTGGGATCTTCACGAACCATCAACGGAATACATGATAAACTTATAGAAGAAAAGATTGAGACAGGAAATTGAATATTGTAAATTTTGGATATTGCAGGCCGGGGCGTAACCTGCATTATATTATTGCACAGGATATTCTAAAGACAAAAACATTGAAAAAACTCATTGTTGAAGTGAGGGATGATGAAGACAGGTATAGTCATCCTATATTTCCTTTCATCGCCGAAAACAAAGATATTCTTTTACCAAGCCCATTTTTTAACCGTGATATTTTCATTGATCTTTATCACTTTTATGCTTACAAACTACTGTTGATACAGGAAATAATTTTCAATAAAAATGAACCCATTGAAATTCAGGACATGGATTTTGGGCATAGTTCGTCGCCCGACACGGCGGATACAAAGTTTCTTGTTACCGTTAAGGAATCAGGCCGTAGTCCTCAAACATCCACAACGTTTGAGCGGGACTTTTATATGAAATTTCCCAGGTCGTACCTGAAGAAAATTCATAAACTTTGTAAGGATTATAATGTAGAACTGATATTTATTTATCTCCCCAGTTATGGTTCAAATCTTACTAAACCATTGGAAATTGAAACCTATAAGAAATATGGAAAGGTGATTTTCCCTCCTGCCGAAATATTTGAGAATATGGATTACTGGCATGATGAGGACCATTTTAACGATGCCGGAGCAGTTGCTCTATCCACCTGGATTGCCGGTGAACTTAAAAATTGATCAGAAACTATTTACCGTTTTATTGATTGCAAAATGTTTTTATTTGAGAAAATTGTTAAAAGTACCCCCCGGCTAATCATAAACAACATCATGGCTAACCATAATCCATGATTGCCCAGCGGTTCATTAAAAAGGAAATACGCAGGCAGGAAAATTAAAACGGTTGAAATTAATAAGGTGTTTCGCATAGGGGCTGAAGCTGTAGCCCCAATGTAAATCCCATCCCAAAGAAATGCAGCAAATGATAACAAAGGAACCAACCCCATCCAAAACATAAAAGGTTTTGCCTCTTCAATAACGCCGGGATTATCTGTTAAAATCAACATCATATAATCACCTGCCAAAAGATAAATTAAGGTACATGGAATACTTATATATAATCCCCATAAAAATAATAACCTAATGGATTTCTTCAAATTTATTTTGTCTCTAGCCCCAATAAACTTCCCAACCAAAGCCTCCGCTGCATAAGCAAACCCGTCAGTAAAATAGGAGAAGAGAAATAAATATTGCAGAAGGACCGTATTTACAGCTAAAATGGTATCATTGATTGATGCTGATTGAACGGTAAAAAATGCAAAGGTAAAAATCAAGCATAAGGTCCTGATGATGATATCAACATTTACTTTAAAGAACTTCCCCAATTTTGTCCAATTGAAAAAATCGGCCTTTACCCAAAATGTAAAATATCCATTGTATTTTTTTAAGAAAAGCATTAGCCCGATCAATAGCCCAGTGTATTGAGCAATTAAAGTGCCCCAGGCTACCCCATCCGATTTCATTCCAAAACCATAGACAAAAAGAAGGTTGGCTAACACATTTATAACATTTATTATGATAGCAATGATCATGGGGTATTTTGCATTTTGCATCCCGGTATACCAACCTGATAGGGCAAGTATACCGAGCGAAGCCGGCGCCGCAAATATCCGGATATAAAAATATTCCCGGGCCAGTGATTCAACTTCGGCAGAGCCGTCAACCAGCATAAAACTTAACAAATCAATGGGGTATTGAAGCAAAACTATCAAGAGTCCGCCGGCCACTGCGAAAAACATTGACCGGGCAAATATCATCATCAATTCCTGACGGTTGTTTTCTCCAAAAGCTTGTGCCGTAAATCCGCTGGTTCCCATCCGCAAGAAACTAAAAAGAGCGTAGATAAAATTGAAGATCATTCCCCCCAAAGCAATGGCCCCAATATAGGTCTCCGATTCAAGATGACCCAAAATAGCCAGGTCAACCATACCTAAAAGAGGGACTGTAATATTGCTGATAATATTTGGTATGGCAAGCCTGAGTATTTGTTTATTCATTTGATCAAAAAGTTACGAAGATAAAAAATTGTGAAAGACCGTAATTCAAAAAATACAACTGAACATATCCATAACTATATTGTTATAATGTTTAAATAATTATATAAATAATTAAACAAAATAAATTGTATGAAAATCATTGCTAATTTAAGTTTTGTTCTAATATTGATTTTTACAATTGGGGCATGTGGATCTGCTGATTTTGGTGAAAATGTAGAAGCTACAGAGGCAAAAGAAGTGAAAGGAAAAACCGCTAAAACAAATTTACGAATTGTAGATACAGAAAATAGTATTCTAGAATGGGTAGGTTCAAAACCAACCGGAGAGCATAGCGGAACAGTTTACATTAAATCCGGTGAGTTCCTCTTACAAGACGGAAAATTAACCGGGGGTTCGTTTTTAATCGACATGATGAGTATTAAAAACACTGATATTAAAGACCCTGATAAAAGTCAGAAAATTGTTGACCATCTTCAATCGGTTGACTTTTTTAATACATCTGAATTTCCCGAAGCAAAATTTGAAATTACCAAAATTGAGCCATTAAATAGCGATTTGACCGGGGGTGATTGGGTACCCAACCAATTAATAACCGGGAACCTGACCATTAAAAATATCTCGAAAAGTATCACTTTCAAAGCATATGTAAATTATAATGAAAATCGAATAGAAGCTTTTTCAGAAAAATTCACCATAAACAGAGCAGAATGGGATATTCAATATAAATCAAAATCATTTTTTGATGATTTAAAGGATAATTTTATCCATGATGAAATTGGGATTTCAATTGAAATCAAAAGCATCAAAGAATAGGGATTAAAACAAACAAAGCAACAAATTGTTATAGTTAAAAATATCACAAATGAAATCAATAAAAATAATCACGCTTACGGCAAGTCTGTTAATTTCAATTTCAATGATAGCACAAAATCTCAATTTTCATAGCTTTGAAGCTAAAACTATTTCCGGCGAAACACTTGACCTTTCAAGCTTTCGGGGTAAAAAAGTGTTGGTTGTAAATACCGCCTCAAAGTGTGGGCTTACGCCTCAATACAAAGAGTTGGAAGAACTTTATAAAAAATACGGACCGGATGAATTTGTCATCGTTGGTTTTCCCGCCAACAACTTTATGTCGCAGGAGCCCGGCACCAATGAAGAGATTGCCGAATTCTGCGAGGTCAATTATGGTGTTACATTTCAAATGATGTCAAAAATATCGGTAAAGGGAGACGATATTGATCCAATATATTCCTGGTTGACAACCAAAGAACAGAATGGTGTTATGGATTCGGAAGTTCAATGGAATTTTCAAAAATATATGATTGATGGTAGCGGTAATTTGGTGGATTTTGCAAATCCAAAAGAAAGTCCCATGTCAGAAAAAATCATTTCGTGGATAGAGGAAGATTAAAAAAGTATTATTCTCTTTATAATTGTCCGGACTGACTAATAAACACTGTTTTTTATTCAAGCGACCAATCCACCGGATTTAGGCCCTTACTTATTAAATACTTATTTGTTTGAGAAAAAGGTTTGCTTCCGAAGAATCCCCGCTCGGCAGAAAAAGGGGATGGGTGTGCTGATTGAATAATAAAATGTTTTGAGGTATCAATCAGTTCAATTTTGGCCTGTGCAAATTTACCCCACAAAATAAAGACAAGATTTTCTTTTACTCCAGAAAGTTTTTGTATTGCCGTATCGGTAAATTTTTCCCATCCTTTGTTTTGATGCGAACCCGCCTGGTTTGCTCTAACGGTAAGGGTAGCATTTAATAGCAATACACCCTGGTTTGCCCACTTTTCAAGGTTCCCACTTTCAGGAATGTCCGCGCCGAGGTCATTGTGTAATTCCTTAAAAATATTTTGGAGTGATGGTGGTTTTTTATTCCGTCCCTCACAGAAAAGCATAAACCATTGGCTTGCCCGTCGCCATGATAAGGGTCTTGTCCTATAATAACCACCTTAACTTTGTTAAATGGGGTATAATTAAATGCCGAAAAAATATCCGATCCCGGAGGATATATCCGATATTTCTTTTTTTCGTCAAGAAGAAAATTTTTTAGCCCAAGAAAATATGTCGCTTCAAATTCCTCTGAAAGGACTGCCAGCCATGAACTTTCGATTACCGGTTTAACATTTGTCATGGATTTAATTTTGTTTTATTTACCTATTGGCAGATTAATTGCAATACTAGCATCAAAATTAAGTTTTATTAACATAAAGCTGAAATAAGAAATTAATTATATTTTTGCAAACGCATATTCTGAAACTATGAAAAAAATCGTTGTCCTTGTTTTAGCCATTATCACACTGAGCATTATTTTATCCTCGTGTAAATCATCGGAGAGTTGTCCTGCTTATGGTGAAGCGAAGAAATTTCAAATTGAAAATCGCAGATAATAGTTTGCTGTAATACCGGCATTATTATCATAATATATATTTATCAGATTTCGTTATCTGGTAAATATTTTTTATTTTCGGGGTTCTCAAATTATTCTTTTTGATGAAATTATCGATACGTTTTCTTTCGCTCATTCTTATTATAACCTTTGCCAATGCAGCATTCGGTCAGGGTGAAGTGGTTGACGATACATCCAATAATATCATTCTTTATAAGGAACGGTCAATGGGTTTTATTTTCCATAGCCAGGATGGGGGCTTAAATATTCAAAAGCATTCAACAAATCGGCATTTAATAAACGTGCCTGGACAATTGAATTTGTTGAGATGCAATCTCCAAAGCAAATCCGTACCATCAATCCCTATTTTACAAATTCCAAAAGTTTTATTTACGGAAAACTGAATGCAGTTTTTGTGCTGCGGGGTGCCTATGGTAATTATAAACAGCTAAACCGAAAACCGTACTGGGGCGGAGTTGAAGTGCGTTTACTCTACATGGGTGGTGTTTCATTGGGTTTTGCAAAACCAGTGTATCTGAATATTTACGATATCAATAATCCTGGCGATGGAGGCTATATTATTACGACGGTTGAACGATATGATCCGTATGAACATTTCTTGGACAATATTTACGGCAGGGCGTCATTTACCAAGGGTTTTAATGAAATAGGCTTTTATCCCGGTTTTCATGGCAAAATTGGCCTCGACTTCGATTATGCCTCTTATCGTAATAAAGTTAAATCACTCGAAATGGGTGCCATCATTGATGTTTTTCCACGCGCTATACCCATCATGGCCTTCAACGACCCGAACTACTTCTATTTAACCTTTTATCTGAATTTTAATTTTGGTAAACGGTTTAATTGATCTGCTTTTTGTTTTGGTAATGATCACTTCGTCAATAGTTAAATCAACGAGAGTTTCTGCAATAGCATTCAATTACGCAAATTTGTATCTCAATCTACATTCACTGTAAAAGATAAAAAAAGGGCCGGTAAATACCAGCCCTTAATATAATTTTTCACAAAAGATATTACCTATCCAAAATCACTTTTTGCGTATACACCGACTTTCCTGACTTAAATTGGACAATATACATCCCGTTTTCAAAATCACCCAGATCAATTCTCCTGTTGTTCACGCCTGGGGCGAATATATATTTTTCATTCAGGATAATTTCACCAAGAACATTGGATATTGAAAAGTAAACATCGCCCTGAACATTTCCGTCAACCTCAATATTAAGAACGCCATTGTTGGGATTGGGGAATAACTTTACATTATGTTTGTTTATTTCATTAATTCCAACTTCGCCCATAATAAAGCTCCAGGTATCACTCCAGTTGGTTGTGTCGCCGTCTTCATAAGCCCTGACTTTCCAATAATATGTTTCATCGTCAACAAGCATGAAAGGAATTTTATAACTACTAACAGCCCCTTCAAGATCAACAATTTCTGGCATTGGAAAATTTTGGTCAGTATCGTAATATACCTGAACTCCACTTAGGCCGGATAAGGGTTGCCAGGTAAGGGTTGCAAAAGTTTCACCTACATGCGAACCATTGGCCGGACTAACGAGATTTACCTTATTGAGTGTTTCAAAACTCCATGTTGGAGAGAAACTGGAAGTATCCTGGGTATGAGCAGATTTTACATGCCAGTAATAGGTTTTGTCAAATAAAAGTCCCTGAGGGGTAAACGTATTTTCATCTGAGAAGTACATACATGGGGTACTAAAATCAGGATCATCACAAAGTTCAACAATATATTCAAACACCCCCGGTACAACTTCCCATTCAACCGTAAGGTCAATCATTTGGCCGGTTGCATTGTTGGTTGGAGCAACATTTACCGGGTTTGCTATGGTAGAGAAATACTTTGCAGTCGACCATTCAGTTGTATCTGTTTCATGAATCCCACGAAGTTTCCAATAATACTTCAAACCGAAAAAGAGCTCGGATGTTGATAATTTCAAACTATCAGCTGATTTCGAAAATATTCTGGTAAGGGGGCTTGAAAATGCGCCTTCATTTTTCATTATCATAGTTCCAGTCTCCCCAACAATCAAAACATGGTCGGCATCCATGGCACTAACGCCATTTAATATATTAGGTTGTCCGCTCGTTGTTTTCAACCCAGTCGGTTCCATCAAATTCCAAAAGGAGGCCATCTTCTCCTCCGGCAACACCCATATCGGCATCCATCATCGCAATAAGGTTTATGTCAATCCCTGAATCAATCTCCACTTCAACCCAGTCAGTACCGTTAAAGAACAACATGACTCCATCCTTCCTCCTATCCAGCCATTGTTAGCATCGGCAAAGGATATACAATACAGATCTTTTGTTGATGGGCTGGTTTCTTCAGTCCAGGCTGTTCCATCATAATGAACGATGGTTCCATCTTCGCCTACCGCCCAAATATTATTTGGTTCAACTACAGTAATAGCACTTAATAAATTTGATACCGGGCTGTCTTCCTCATTCCATTCAGTTCCGTCAAATTTTAAAATAATTCCATCTTCACCAACCGCATATCCGAGGTTTGCATCAATCATTGCAATTCCTTTCAAATCTTTGGTGACCGGTGTTGTTTGTACATGTTCTACCCAAACAGTATCATCGAAAAATACAATGGTTCCGCTTTCACCTATGGCCCAGCCATTATTTGTATCAATCATATCAATAGCATAAAGAGCATTGGTTGCAGGTGATATTTGTTCAATAAATTCGGCACCATCATAAAATAAAATATTACCACCAGCACCAACTACCCATCCGGCATTTTCATTGACATATGAGGAAGCAAATAAATTAGTATCTGTAACCTCTTGCATAACATTCGTCCATTGATAAGCTGTATCAACCACACACTGAATTCTCGTTAATCCAGATAATGGCGTACCACTGATGGAGGGTTTCCATGTTATTGTTCCATTTGGGGCAAAAATTTAAGTTACCATCATCAGGTTTATTTGGCAGTATTCTTGAAATAACGGTGAAACTGTAGCTCTCTGACCAGTCACTTTCGCCGGTATCATCTATCGCTTTAACACGCCAGTAATAGGTATGGCCAAAAAACAGATTCTCCAGTTTTTGGGCTGATAAAGCCTAATTAAAAACGACAGGATTCGAAAAACCGGGGTCTTCGTCTAATTCAACCCGATATGAAACTTCTCCAATTCCTGCACTTGCATACCAGTCAAGTTCTGAATCTGCCATTTGTTTTACGGCTCCATTCGCAGGAAAGATAAGCTGTGGGGGTAATATATCTGTTTGTGCATAAAGCATAACTGATACTAAAATTGCAATTTTTGTTATGAGTAACTTTTTCATCATTTAATATATTTGAGATATTAAAATTAGATTTCAATTTATTTAACGACCACTATTTTGTTTGTGCCTGTTGTATTGCCCGAAGTCAGTTGAACAATATATGTTCCTTCGGTTAATTTTTGAACATCGACCGGAATTTCGTTGCTACCGGATTTCACAGAACTAAATTTTTGTGTAAATACCCTTTGTCCGGACAGATTATAAATTTGTACCTCAACATCTGCCTTTTCCACAAGATAAAAACTGATGCTGGCAAATGCAACTGAAGGATTTGGATAAACCTCAAACTGAATGGATTGTTTGCTTGCTGTTTCATGGCTTTCATCAATGCCAACATAATCGTTGATGGCAACATGAAATACTCCTCTTCCATAGGTGGCTGCATAAATGTGTCCATAGTTTTTCACTTCTGGATAAACTTCATAATAGGGAATTTCAGTAACGGGGTCGTAATAGGTTAAAGTAAAACTTCGTTTATATATGGATTGTTGCATTAAATCCATTACCTGAACATCCCCAATTTCCGGTGCAATAGCATACCAGTTTCCAGATCCTGCATTATCCGATGCCCAAATTCCCATCTCTGTTCCCAGAAGGGCAATATCTGAATCTTCGTCCATCTCAAGCAAACAAGAATAAACCGGCATTGCGGGTAAATTACCTTGTACTGATGTAAAAACAGGATCATCAGAGACTGCATTTGTACAATAATATACATAATCAGTATTACCATAATTGCCCAGGGTCACTAAAACTTTATTGTTGTCTTTTGGATCGACTGATATGGATGTAACAGCTTGCGTAAACCCTTCTGAAATAATCAACTCCTGGGTTGAAATTATACATTCAGAGCTTCCAACATCCGCTCTTACTTCATCATATGCAAGGGCTATGTTTGAAAGTTTGAATAAACGGCCTTCATCGTTGCCCACATATAAATAGTTGCCATCTGATGAAACGGCCAGGCTCATAGGAATACCAGCAAATCCTGCATGTTGTGCATTAGAAATTTCCCACCATGCAGGGGTTAACTCAAAACGGTGCGATTCGAGCGTCATCCAAATTGCATCTTCTGTAGCAATAAATAATTTTGTGGAGAAAATATCCTGGATCATTATGCTATCACCATTTACGAGATCGTGTGGCATAAAATAATCGAATGGATGTCCGTAAATTTTACTCCTGACAACTATGGTATCGCCTTGCGCCAGATTTGTAGTGGCAATGTATTTAATTGAATCACGGCTGTTTTCGTTGTTATAACTTTCCCATAAAACCATTGGGGTAATGAATGCGTCATTTTCCAAATCGCCGGAAAGGAAGTTAAGTGAAAAATCATATCCAAGTGTTTCTGATCGCCTCATTCTATCTTGTAATCCTTCTTGTATATTCGGTAATGGTGATTTTGAATAAAACGAGGGTGGTGCCACATCGTCATCATCTGAATAATCGATGCGAATATTTGAAAGGGCAACTGATCCTCCATCGGTACCCGTCGGATAACTCGTTGGAAAGTTTGATGCCCTCCACATATCAACAGCCGATATACCTGTACTTGTTATTCCACTATTATATAAGGAGCCATTATCCTGCGTTCCACCGATATATTCATTTGGAAGATTTGAAACAGCAACCGAATAAAACTGTGCCGTTGAATAGTTTTTATTAATGGATTGAAATGAGACACTGGTTGACAGGGTATTTGCCTTAAACATACCGCCATCGGTACCGACAAACAATTCATTGTTAACCCCAGGCCTGAAAACATAAGCATGATGGTCCATATGGCAATATTGGGCATCGAATATTCCGTTAATTAACAAATAGGCTTCAGCCGTAGACACTTTTCCCCATTGGTAATAACCGATTTCTGTTATTTTTTGGCCCATCCACATATTTATACCGCCAGCAAGTATTTTATAAGGATCTGTCGGGAATACCACAAGGGTATTACAGAAATCTCCCTGATAATAAGCAGTATTTGTCCCGTATTTCGATCCCAGAATATTAAGGCTGGTGGATCCACCAGGGGCAACGGTTGTCCAGTTTTTTCCTGAATTAACGGAACGGTAAATTCCCATTAACCTGTTTTTGTTAGGGCTTGTCCCTTTTGCCACCATGGCATAGATGACATTGGAAGCTGACGGGGCAATGGCAAACTCTGTCCTGCCGGCATCAATACTGGTAGGATATTGCTCGATGGTTGATGGGGCGGGATAATAATAATCAATATGCCAGTTAGTAACTTCAAGGCTCTGACTGGTTGAATCATAAATGATATTGCCCGACTTATTTTTAATCATATAATGGGCTGACCAGGTAATATTATCTTTACGAATATTAGTGGCATTTTCAGGATATACTGAACTGTTGACCATGTTGGTGGGGTCTCCGTTTTCAGATATATAAATACTGTTATTAAAGGTGGTGATCAATGTTCCTTCAGGGCTTACTTTAACGTCGTAACAATTTCCGTAAGTTTCGAACGATTTGAATTCACGGCTTAATAATTCAACATTAGTAGTATCATTCACTGTGATATCGGATTGCCAACCCAGCGAACCATAGAATACAAAGTTACCATTATCGATATCAAAACTGTCGCAAACAATTACCGAATCTACAGAAATTTGCCGGTTAACCATATTGCTGTCAACCCTGTATTTAAATTCCGATTGCCAATTATCAAGGTTTGGAAAGTTCGCATATTTAAGTCCATTTTGGGTAGCAACAAAAAGCCTGTTTCCTTTGGTGTCAATAGCAATTTCATTGATGTAGGCCCAATCTGCAGATTCTTCGGTTAAAACAGGTGCTGTACCAGGTACAAGATAAAAATTATCATTGTTATCTGATTTAAAAAGGCCTTTTCCAACAAATCCGCCTTCATACCCAAAATCGCCGGTAACCGAATAATTTTCTGTGCTTAGTCCTTCACCGGTTCCAACATAAATTGTTCCGTCGCTTGTTTGCACCATGGAAGTAACATTCAGATTGGCTGTACCGCTACCTAAATTAACTTTTTGCCAATCGGAACCCAGGTTGGTTGATTTGAAAATTCCTCCGCTTACACTCCCGGCATATAATGTTTTTGCTTGTGCATCCCTGTTATCAAAAATAAGTGCCCGAGTGCGTCCGCCAATGTTATCAGGCCCAAGACTTTCCCACGTATATTCAATAGCTTCTCCGGATTTCGTGGCAATATTTTCTTTTTGCGCCCTTGATTTAATAACATCGCGTGGATTGAGTAAACCCGTATGTTGATTATTTCTGATGGAAGCAAGGTATTGCTTTGCCCCTTCAATACTTTGCGCATCCTTCTTAACCACCACATCTGAACCCTCATCTTTATTTTGGCCTGTTGATATAAGTAAAAGGACACCAAACCCTAAAAATAAAAATGAAAAAAATCCAATTGGTAAAAATCTTTTTTTCATATCAGTTTTCTTTGATTATTATTATATTATATGATAAATATGTGCTTCAAAAGAGTGGCACAAGTTACACCTTTTTTAAATATCAGCAAGCAAGTTTTTACTAAAAAAATTTCAACAAAACTAACGATAAGCTATTGAAGATAGTTGGTTCGATGAATCAACCCAACATACCTATACTCAAAATACTGTTTAACAAGTGCTTTCACTTGGTATACAAAAGTAGTAGAATTAACACAAATGTCAATCATTAATCAGTTAACGGTTGATTAAAATAAGTTTTCGGCTGTGATTTAGAAACATTCTAAATCAATATCAATATATTAATACAAAAAAACCGGCTCCTTGAACCGGTTTTTCCCTGCAAAAATATTTGTCCTTAATATTTGTGTAATTTTTCCTTCAATATGGTATCACCTGACTTAATGATCAGAAAATACATGCCCTTTTCCAATCCTGATATATCAAGTGTAAATGTCTGATTGTTAAGGTTGGGGGATTTCTGAGCCAGGCTATAAACTGAACGGCCCGCCAGGTCAATTACCTCTAGATTTTCAATAGAAAATTGTGGGTCCAAAATCCTGATATTGTATAGCCCATCTGAAGGATTAGGAAAAATGTGAACCCCATTATTAAGATCTGCACTATTTATATTTGTCATTTCCGTAATAGTAAAGTCATCAAGTGCAATGTCACCATATTCTCCATCTGCTGTATACCCCCTGAACCTTACATTGATATTTTCCCCACTGAACTGATTTAGATAAAGAACCGCTTCATGCCATTCATTTCCCCAGTTGCCGGTAAGGGGAGGGATAAAATCTTTAATCAACATTCCATTGCTGATAATATCCACATGCAATGAGCCTATGTCAGTACCATACATGTGAAACCAGAACATCATGCCCGGGTTTGCAATACCCGAAAGGTCAATACAGGGGGAGTTCAAAATCGCTTTTTTATTATAACATTCACCCGAAGGTTCAATATACAAGAACCTGCCTTCTATTGTTCCTGTAGTATGATCACCAATGGGTCCTGTATTTGGTGTCTGTGTAATACCGTTAAGTAATCGCCAGTCGATATCGTCATGTACTTCGTTTTCCAGGTTGCTCCATTTATTATCTATATAACAAGTAACATCTTCACAATCTGTCTCAATCCCGCAACTGTTAAACTCGTCGAAAGTATGCATTACGAAGTTCTCCATGTATTGACTGATCTTTAGTTTACACACACCTTCCACCAAATCATTGGCCATGTTTTCATCTCCCGGTGATTCAACCCATGCAGCAAGATCGTAGTTGCCATTGGATGGAAGGCTTACAGAGGAAGCAAATTCATGAATGATTGATTCTCCAGGTTCAATTATCCCTGGAATATTTTCGGTAACAATACTTCCATTTTCAAATTGATAATGAGCGGTTACATTTTGAATATCAACCAGGCCGGAGTTCGAAACTTCAATCCTTACAGGAATTTCAGAATAATCCTGACATAAAAAAAGAACTCCAAGGGGAGGTGAAATAATATCTGACAAAGCTAAATCATTATTAAATAAACAATTCCATACCCCAGGATCTTTCATTTTTGCAATTGCCCTGCGTCCTATGGCATTATCAGCACCTATAGCCCGCACACTAAAAAAATATTCCTCTTCATAACTAATGCCTTCAACCATCATAGAATCAGCCGCTGTACTACCAACTACCTCCATATACTTTTCTCCCAATTTTAATACATCATATGAAATAGCACCTTCTACAGGATCCCATTTTACTAGAACAGACTCAGGGCATGATCGGGGATATTCAATGTTTTCAGGGATTCCCATTATATTGAATGTTTCAGGGCTTGTATCGCTAAGGCCATCTCTCGTTATCCTCACCAAAGCAGAAGATGTGATAACGGGTGGTACGCTCCAGGTAAAATATCGTTGGTTTGGGTTAATAGTGTTAGACAGATCAATCCAGACTAATCCACCATCAACAGAATACGAAAAATAAAAAGGGTTCGTATCACCGAATGCATCCCATCTGACCATAACATTCTCACCGGGAGCAAAGGATTCACCACCAATAGGATAGGTCAGATTTATTTCATTCATTATATATTCATAAAATACAAAATATTCCTGGGGGCCCCAGGGTACTTCGAAACCCTCAACTGTTAAGGTATACGTACCGGCTGCCGGATCGTCAATGCTGACCTGTTCCATATTATTGAGGGCGTCAATTCCTTTGATAGCCGGTTTATCTAAACTATCGGGATGAGGATAATGGTTTAACAACCAGGGCAAATGTGTTACTGAAGAAGGATCTTCAATCTGAATGTTGAGATCATTTACCAGGGCTTTATTTGTCCCAATACTGGCTTCCTTATCGGTCCAGTAGACCATTACCTTAATTTGTTTTGTCCCAGCAGGTACTTCAAAAGTATGATAGTTTGTACCACTTTCTTCTATTTCATCCGTTTCGTATCGCTCATCTTCTAACAATTTTACAGCTTTGAAGTTGTTTATCTGTCCCCACCCAAATTTAAAATCCGGACCTGTATTTCCCAGGTCGTCTGCAGTATTCAGCGTAAGTCCTTTAATAAAACCACCCTTTGGTTCCTCGCCATTGTTTAATTCTTTGTAAGCTTGATAAAGTTGAGCCAATGAACCTGAAACACCCGGGCACGACATAGATGTGCCGGACTTAAAGGCGTATTCATGAACATCAACTGTGGAATAAACATTACTTCCTTTTGCACTTATATCTGGCTTGATCCTACCATCATGGGCAGGCCCGCGGCTACTTGAACCCGCCAATGAACTGGTTTCGGAAAGGTTGGCTACGGTCATTACGTTTTTCCCTATTTTATGGCCTCCGGTAATGTTACCCCAACCGGCACCTGCTCCATAGCCACAATTTGAATTTCCATCGTTACCTGCCGAAAAAACATGCATCAACGACTCGTATTGGTTAATGTGAATATCCATCGTACGGGCAAGGCTTGTATAACCTGCATTGCAACCATTACTGTAGGATGTTGAAGAAATCCGGATATCGTAAAGTCCGTAATGTGAAGGGATAGATGAAAATCCGGGATATGCAGGTGCCGCACCATAAGTATATATGGTTGCTCCGGGAGCCTGCCCTACCGCGGTCGGATCAATATTGCCAGAGCCAAATATGATACCTGCGCAATGGTCGCCATGATCGCCACTATTTGATGTAATAAACTGGTTTCCTATCCTTCCTTCATAATCGGCATGGGGACCAATATAACCATCATCCTGCAACATGATATTCACATCTGTCCCATCGTAGTGCCTCCCGGCCGCATAGGAAGAATTCAATACATTTGAACGATGCAGGGTTTTTCCGGTATAGTTTTCAGGCTCGCCTTCAGGATATACGGGTTCAACAAATTGAACAAAGGGTAATTCAATTATGGATTCCAGGCTATTGATATCAACTCTTACAATCTGGCTTTTTGAAATTTCATCATCCTGAATTATGTCAATTACATAATTTGAAATTTCAGATGCTACCTTAAAATATGGTATATTATTAAAATATGTGATAATAATATCCATCTGATTATTTCCCCGTAAGGCCCATTCCGGATAATTTTTATCAAGGATATATGGATCCTGTTTGTACTCCGGCAAAATATCCGAAATACTCCGGATGCTAAAATCAGCTATTTGGGAAAAATCGAAACTGACCGGCAGCGAAACGACAAAGGCATAATTAGGTAAATAGTCAATCAGTTCAATGCCCAATGATTCAATTTCATCTTTAATTTCTCGCGTGGGAATTTGATAAAATTGTATGATCTTGTAGATTTTCCCATTTACCGGTTTTTGTAACGACTGATCAAACGATTGAACGTAATTATCAACGTTTTCGGTTAAATTTACATTCCCGATTTTTAACAGCAGATCATAGTTATTATGTTGATTTTGTGCTATTGCAATGCTGAAATAAAACGTAAGCATGGCTAAAACAATTGCAGATCGAAAGGTAATGTATGTCATCGTAATAAATTTGAGTTAAACATTAAAATAATAAGTGTATTTAAATATTCCTGGAAATCACATTCAATTGTACTGTAATTTAAAATAAAAAATTAAAGTAACCTTACAAGTCAAATATTTATTTGTTCATATTGAATTACAAAATTACGTAAGAATTTTCAGAATTCCTGAAATAGTTAACAAATGGTATTTTATAATTTGCGGATGAAATTGATTACTTTTTTGAAGACCCTCCCTGGTTGATCATTAAATCAAAAATTTGGACTACAACCCTAGGGAGTATAAAAATTAGCAAACACTAACATTATTCAACATGATATGTAACTAACAAAACCGCGTTTAAAGATATAATCAAAGCCGATTATTGCCCTGTTGAGGGATTAGTTTTTATTCTGAAAAATCTTTTATTCTAGCATAAATTATTATTGAATTCCCTAACTTATTACTGCTTAATCATTGTTTTCAATTCCTCAATTTCCTGTTCAAGTAACGTGATTTTATCATTTAATTCCTGAATGGCTTTAATAGAAATCACGGCAAATCCGTCATACACAAGGCCCTTATATCCATCATCTGATTCCCTGACGAGGTCCGGAAATAATTCCTCAACTTCTTGGGCAATAAATCCTGTCGATCTTGGACCAGCATTATTCGTATTATCAATATAATAGTATGTCGCTGGTTTTAGCTGGATCACTTTTGAAAGCACCGGCTCCAAAGAATGAATCTCCTTTTTCAACTTTATGTCGGAGGTTGCTACGTAAGCGCCATCTACTGAGGAAATATCCGCTCTGCTAAGGTTATTATAATAAAATTTATAATTTTTAGTTGATGTTCCTATCCCATTTTGCCACTGGTCCGCAGTATTTTGGTGCTCAAATCGAATGGCTAGATTGGCAACATCTTGTTTTATATGCAACATCATTTCAGGTGATAGTTCATTTATGCCAACCCGGCCGATTTCGCTTATACGAATCTGTGAAGTTCCATTGGTCCCCAGGCTTAAAGTTTTGGTAGCTTCATCATTGATAATAAAGGCATTTCCACTTCCGTTCAAGCCCATTCGAAGTCCGGATGTGGGCCCTGATGTGATATCAGATACCCTAATATAGGCTATACCCGAACTTGAATGAACGTTTAGTTTCATATCCCCGGCAGAAGTCCCGATTCCTATATTACCCTCAAAGGGTTCAATAACCAGCGGGGAAAATGTTAAACCTGTCGTTTTAACCACTCGAAATGAGCCATCAGTCCACGATGTCAAGCGCCATTCAAAGCCGCCAACTGTATTCGTAAGTCCAATTGCAGAACCATAACCGTCTCCACTTTTCAGGGATAAACCTGCTCCCGGACTCGGGTTTCCTATTCCAACATAGCCACCCTCATAATAAATATTGTCTCCTGATTTTAGCCAATCAGAGCCAGAATACAAGGCATAAGGTACACTCATGAGTTCGGCTGTTCCCAATTCCTGATATGTTGTACCTCCTGATGGATCCATCTCTACTTTAAGAAATTTGGCATTTGTTCTCCAGTCAATATCCACGAATACACCTGAAAGAACTGTTCCTTCACCTACCACAAGATTGGCCAGGCCATAATCATTGGTGGTTACTTGTTGTATTTCCTTATATAAGGCAGGGCCAGCACTGCTTATATCAAGAATGGATAAGCGAAAATTAACCAATTGATTTGCCACGATGTCTCCGGCATTATCGCGAACGACTGCCTGGTATTTAAATCCCAGTGGGGGTTGGGCAAAAAGACCGATGCATATTATCATAGCACCAATGGTCGAAATAACTCTTGTCATAAAAATAAATTTTAGTTTGTGATTTGATTAGGTTACTAAATTAGAGAATATATGGATTCAATACAAAATAATATTCTTCGCAAAGGTAGGCTGTCATCGTTCGTGTTCTATTTCCTTTTATTCATAGGAGTTTCCTGCAATTTATACTATTTCCAAATTATGAAAAGATTGAAAATCAAACCCGAAAATCCTTGCTTAGTTAGTTAAAGTTGTAAATTTGAAGCCTTTATTTTAACACACATCAACTTATTTTTTTATAAAAGAAAAAGACATGGCAAAAAGAACCATCGTTAGCATGCCAGGTGATGGCATTGGAAAAGTTGTCTTGGAAGAAACCATTCGCGTACTTACAGCTGCTGGATTTGAGGCAAATTATGTGGAAGGTGATATTGGTTGGGAATTTTGGTGTAAAGAAGGTAATCCTTTACCAGAACGCACCATTAAACTCCTTGAAAAACACAAGATAGGTTTGTTTGGAGCAATAACGTCAAAGCCGAAAGATGCAGCTTTTGAAGAATTAGCCCCTGAACTGAAAGAAAAGGACCTGGTATATTCCAGCCCCATTGTTGGATTACGTCAGCATTTTGGACTGGATATTTGTCTTCGGCCTTGTAAATCATACATTGGCAATCCATTGAATTTTATCCGTCGCGGCCCTGGCAATACCATTGAAGAACCGGCCGTTGATGTAGCCATTTTCCGTCAAAATACAGAAGGCCTTTATGGTGGCGTTGGAATGGAGCAATCCTCCCGACCAGGTATACGATGCCTTAATGACGCATCCGAAGTTTAAGAAAAACTTCGATTGGTGCCCAAAAGAGGAATTATCTGTTTCGACTCGGATTTTTACCAAAAAGTACACCGAACGTATTCTTCGGGCAGCTTTTGAACATGCGAAAAAATATGGGTATAAATCAGTTACTGTTTGCGAAAAGCCAAATGTTATCCGCGAAACATCAGGTATGATGTACAAAATGGCTCAGCAAATTCAAAAAGCTGATTATCCTAATATCGAACTTTGGAATACCAACATTGACGCCCAGATGATGTGGCTTACCAAAAACCCTGAAACATATGGTGTAATCGTTGCCGGAAATATGTTTGGCGATATTGTTTCTGACGGTTTTGCCGGATTGATTGGCGGTTTGGGATTTGCCTGCAGTGCGCAGATCAATCCTGAAAAAGGAATAGGTGTTTTTGAACCTACTCACGGATCAGCCCCCAAATATGCTGATTATAAAGTCTCCATTGTTAACCCCATTGCGATGATTGAGTCGGCTTGTATGATGCTTGATTTTATTGATGAAAATGCTATTGCTGCTAAAATCCGTAAAGCCGTTGCCGGAGTCATTAAAGAAGGGAAAGTAAAAACCTATGATATGATGAAGATGGCCGGAAAGGCAGATGTTGTTGAAAAAGGGGCTGCTTCTACGCAACAAATGGCTGATGCAGTTATTGCTAAGTTGTAATAATTACATTGCGACTCAAATAAATTAATTATGAGATTGCTACGTCCTCGTCCCTCGTCCCAGCAATGAAGTCATTGCAAAGAAGAATGACCAAGCAGTCTCATGATAATCCTTAAATCTCTATTGAAAATAAATAGTTATGAATAAAACAGTATTAGAACTTTGGCCTGAACTTGAATGGATCAAGGATGAAAAACTTCGTGAGCAAACAGCTAAAACCTGGGAACTGGCCCTTGAAAAAAGCGTACTGACACCCGACGATTTAAACCGGATTCCATTTACCTTGCTTTGTGGCCCTGACCTGAAAGTTACTTTTATGGATCACAAACGGTCGGTGGTGCATATCGCCCGCGATGCAGGGAATAAAATCAACGAAATGTATCATGGCGAACTGCCTGTCAACATGGATGTGGTGATTGCCGGAGCAATTTTAGCCGATGTTGCAAAACTATTGGAATATGTATTAGATGAAAACGGCAATGCCATCCAGGGAACGTATGGCAAATACCTGCGTCACCCCTTTAGCGGAGTTTCCATTGCCGAACAATGCGGTGTTCCCGCAGAAGTTTGCCACATCATCGCCACTCATGCCGGTGAAGGAAATATGGTAAAACGGACAACAGAAGCCTATATCGTTCACCATGCCGATTTTATGACCTTTTTGCCGTTTAAGGAAAGGCTGATTGTTTAATTTCCAATCGA
>JAWKKL010000014.1:0-66539 GCA_041393275.1 Bacteroidales bacterium | reverse complement strand
TCAGAAAACCAACCCCCTACAGGGCGTATTAGAGCTCCAATGACCGGCCCAAGGAATACCCACATCAAAAAATTGGGAGCACTGGGATTAACAAACCCCGGATCGCTGGCATCGGTATAAACAAATATATCCTGGCTCAATTTTGGAAAGGCTGCCGAAAATCCAATAAAGGAACCAAAAGTCATCGTATAGATCACAGTCATCACCCAATTGTGTTTATTGCTGAAAATGGCAAACTGTTTATTCAGGTTGGCTTTCATTTCACCTGGTGTGGCATATTTCATCAACATAACTGTTAGAAGAATTACCACGGGTAAAACAATCCACATATTCACTTTTAAACTAATCAGGAGATAAGCTCCAATTCCTGTTGCAACGAGGCCAAGGGCAACCAAATATAAGGTTTTTGTTACACCTTGAATTGTTGTAGGCAATTTTGGTGTACCAGTAATCACATTGTTCATCCCGAAAAAGGCTACAATTGTTGCAAGGCTCAGGAGCGGAACCCATACCCAACCGGCATTCTGAAGACCGGATAACGCTTCGCCATAAATTTTTGTACCATCAGATCCTATGGCTCCAAAAAGGAAAAACCCGACAACCCAGGGAATGGTTTTCTGCATTACTCCTACCCCAAGGTTCCCAATGCCCGCATTCAATCCTAGAGAAGTGCCTTGCATGCGTTTTGGAAAAAAGAAACTGATGTTGCTCATAGATGAAGAGAAATTTCCCCCGCCAAAACCTGACAATGCTGCATAGACTGCAAATGTCATATATGGTGTATTGACATCCTGCAATGCAAAACCTACTCCAATAGCCGGTATTAATAGCAACAGAGTTGTAACAAATATTACATTCCGTCCCCCGCCGAGAGAAATAAGAAATGAATTTGGAATCCTCAATGTTGCCCCTGCCAATCCAGCAATTGCAGGAAGCGTGTAATACAAGCTATTAATTTCATTCAGTTTGCTGGCAACTTCATCAGGGCTCATCCCGGGGTTGATCATCCCGAAATTAAAACCGAACTCTTTAAGTTTCGTGGCAATAATGCTCCACATGATCCAGACGGCAAATGCCAGAAGAAGGGCCGGAATTGATATCCAGAGGTTTTTCGTGGCTATTTTTTTCCCGGTTGATTTCCAGAAGTTTTCATCCTCTACATTCCAAACAGACAGGTTAATTTTCGACATAATATTATGTTTAGGTTTAAAATTATCTCTATTTTAGGTTCTCAAAATATTACAGGTTGCAGATTAATCAAAACTATCAATAAATGCATCTTTAGGTTCTTTCAGCATTACAAAACAATAAATAAGGCTGATCAATGCGCCTCCGGAAAGCATAAAAAGGAAAGATTTATCATCCATAAAATTGTACAGGAACAAATAGGTTACTGCGCCAACATTTCCAAAGGCTCCTGCCATTCCCGCAATTCGTCCAGTCATTTCTTTTTTAATGGAAGGGATCATGGCAAAAGTTGCCCCTTCGGCACCTTGAACAAAGAATGAAGCAAACATGGTTATAACAATGGAAACCACTAACCACGCTATGGTATTATATTGTGGGATAAGGGTTACCTGTCCATCGCTGTCGACCGGCCCGTATTTTGAAATGATCCCCATCAGGAAAAATCCCAAAGTAATGCCTGCCATGTACAACAACATGGTTTTTTTTCGGCTTCCCATTTTATCCGAAAGCAGCCCCCCAAGCGGACGGGCCACCAAATTCATAAAAGCAAAACTTCCTGCAACAGAACCTGCCATGGTCAAAGTCATGATATTGGTTCCGTCTTCATAAAGTAAGTTGCTGAACACTTCATAAAAAAACATGGGAAGCATGGAAACAATGGCAAGCTCGGCCCCAAAGTTTGCAAAATACGTTGTGTTTAATGCCCCAACACTTCCAAAAGGAAATTTATCTTCTTCGGGCACTCCGGCTTTAAGGCGCGGCAAGTTGGCTTTTAAAATTCTGCCAACATCAGCCAAATAAACAATCCCGAGTATTATCCAGGCAATCCAAACCTGTGTCCAACTGATCATGTGTTCGCCATGGATCATTTGTTTGTGCAGGACAAATACGACCAATCCAAGTGCTCCATATAAGGGCAATTCCCAAACAATGTATTGCCCTAAATCAAAATAGGATGAAACAGGCATTGCGCCGCCTTTTTTCGTTTTTGCAGGGGGATTATACCCGTCCGGGTGGTCTTTAACAGCAAAGAAATAAAATACACCATAAATTGCAGTTACAATGCTTGTTATAGCTAAGGACCAGCGCCAGTCGCCACCCAAAATATTTACCGCTACAAAAGGAACCATCGCTGCTGCTGCTGCGGAACCAAAATTTCCCCATCCGGCATAAAAACCCTCGGCACGGCCAATGTATTTTGGCGTGAACCAGTTAGCTGTCATTTTTATACCAATTACAAAACCGGCACCAATAGCGCCAAGTGCCAGCCTGGATAAAACCAGTTGAGTAAAGTCGTTTCCAAATGCAAAAGTCAAACCCGGAATGAGCATAATAATCATCAATCCGGCAAATATTATGCGCGGCCCATATTTATCAATTAAGCCACCAACTATAATCCGGGCAGGAATGGTTAAAGCCACATTGGTCACTAACAGTGCTTTGACGTTTGATTTTGAAAGCCAGTCGAATTGTTCGATCATACGTGAAAGAACTCCTGCCATATTGAACCATACCACAAAGGTTAGGAAAAATGCAATCCAGGTAAGGTGTAACGTTCGGATACTTGGATTTTTGAAATCAATTAAAGATGGGCCTTTTTGAATCATAGGATAAATTTTTATTAATCGGTTTGTGTTTAATTAAAGATTAATTATTTTTTGAACGTACTCCATTCACCAGATTTTTAGAAGCCCTGATCTTTTTCCGGTCCCAATTCCAGATCACATACTGGTAAGGCCGCCATATATACGCAAACGGATAAACCAAAAAGTGCATAAACCGGGTGGATGGAATAATTCCGATCAATGTGAAAGCTGAGATAATATGGATCTTAACAGCTAAGGGCATGGCCGAAACAGCAGCGATGTCAGGGGTAAATAAAAATATGGACTTCAGGTATGGCGTGATCGTGCCGGCAAACCATGATGTTCCCCACCGGAAGAAAAATGCCACCCAAAGTCCTGAAATGATCTGAACAGCTAGAATAACATAAACAACAATATCCATTTTATTTGCCACGACCAATAGTCGTTTGTGTTTTACCCGCCGGATGATCAATACAGTTAATCCAAAAAGTGCAGTTATCCCAAATCCTAAGGCCACCACTTCCAGAATGATCAATCGTAAGGGCACACTGTCCCACAACAAAACACTTTTTGGAAATAAAAATGCCACCAAATGGCCAAAAAACAAGAACAATAAACCCCAATGAAAAGGGCGGCTTCCATAAAAAAGTTCACGTGTCTCCAGAAACTGTGACGACAGGGATGAAACTTTAAACCCAAAATTCAGATACCTGAAAATTGTACCGATTAATACTACAAATAATGCAGCATAAGGCAAACCGATAAAGAAAAAGTTATTAAACATGATTAAAAGTTTTTACGTTTATTACAATGAGAATCACAAATAACCGATTTGGCCGAGGGTATAGCAAAATCGCTCGTACCGTCAAAAGTTTGTTCGGGCAGTGCATATTCCTCAAGTTGTTCGCCTTTGAAATCACGTTGAAGGAAAAGCAATAGCACTTCAAGCATATCTTTATAAATATTGATGATATTTTTAAATTTCGTTAACATAAACCGAACAGCCGGAGTAGTGATAATAAAACCCAGTTCTTCAGCAAAATCGGGGTTGGTGGTTTTCGACAATAACATTAAAACATTGGGCAAATGGTCACCTAATTCAGTTCCACAATCAATACCGGCAAGTTTATGTTCGCTTTGCAGGTTAACAAGCAATTGTGCCCTTTTATAATCTTCACCAAACAATACATACCCAAGATCAAGGTAACAAACCGCCTGAACATCAAAGGTTTTCAAATAATATTCCTGTTGTTGGAAAAGGTTCATTTTGTTAAATACATCCATTGCAAGATTTACTTTTTCCAATTGTTCAGGAAATTGTTCAGAAACCAGTACCTGAAATTTATTCAATATGGCTCCCAGATTATCATTAGGATACCTGAAGATATCGGCCAGAATTTTATAGTGATCTAATTTGTTCATCTTCTCTATCATTTTACAACCCTCTTTTTGGCTGTTCCTTAAACCCAAATCCATGATTTCCTTTCACATCGGCTGTGCTTTCCAACATCTCCATGGCTTCCTCGCGATGTGCTGCCGGAATTACAAAGCGTTCATCAAACAGGGGAAGTGAGGTTAACCTGAATATTTCATCGGCAGTATCCTTGTCCATTTTTACTTCGCCCATTGGATCAGAGATTTCATTTTCGGGTAAATCGCCCACGGTTTCATTTCTCCGGTGCAGACGAACGGCCATTAGTTTCTTTAATACGGTTTCAATCACTTTTTCATTTCCGGCACTGAACAGGCTTGCCAGGTATTTCATGGGCAAACGTGATTTTTCAATGGCTCCCCAAAATGATTCGGTAGTGGTTTCGTAGCTGCCGTTTTCAACGTATGCCATGGTTGGCAATAAAGGCGGCACATAAAACAAATTGGGCAGTGTCCTGAACTCAGGATGCAGAGGTAAGGCAAGTCCCCATTTTTTTACAAATTTATACACCGGTGATTTTTGAGCTGAGGTAATAGTAGAATCGGCGATTCCATTTTCTCGGGCTGCTTTAATGATTTCAGGGTCGAACGGATCACAGTAAATATCCAGTTGATTTTTCAACAAATCTTCCTCACTGCTCGCGGCTGAACTTTCAATTTTATCAGCATCATAAAGCAGCACGCCTAAATATCTTATCCTTCCGACACAGGTATGCATGCATGCCGGTATCTGTCCCGATTCGAGGCGAGGGTAACACAAAAGGCACTTTTCCGATTTTCCGGTACTCCAGTTGTAATAGCTCTTTTTATACGGACAGGCTGTAACACACATCCGCCAGGCGCGGCATTTCTTTTGGTTGATCAGAACAATTCCATCTTCACCCCTTTTATAAATAGCCCCAGAAGGACAGGCCGCAACACAAGCCGGATTCAAACAATGGTTACAAATCCGTGGCAGGTAATGCATGGTCATCCGTTCAAGCTGGAACATCGCTTCCTGATCAGCCGGCGTAAGGTCTTTAAAGTTTACATCATTTCTTGCATACTCTGTACTGCCGGAGAGGTCATCGTCCCAGTTTGGGCCTGATTTTGGCGTGATTGTTTCACCGGTTATCAGGGAAACAGGCCGGGCAACTGGTTGGTCATCGCCTTCTTCTGCTTCAAACAAATGTTCAAACTTGTAAGTCCAGGGCTCATAATAATCATCCAAAACCGGCATATTCGGATTGTGAAAGATATTTTTCAACCCCTTGAATTTTCCGGCACCCTTAAGCGATACACTGTTTCCTTTCTTTTCCCAACCGCCCTTATATATATCCTGGTCTTCCCACTTGCTTGGATAACCTGTTCCGGGTTTGGTTTCCACATTGTTCCACCACATGTATTCAGCTCCTTTGCGGTCGGTCCAGATGTTTTTACAAGCTATCGAACAGGTGTGACATCCGATGCATTTGTCGAGATGAAACACCATGGCAATTTGCGATCTTATATCCATAGTTTTTTAATATTAAAATTCAACTTTGTCCATTTTTTGCACCAATACAAAGGTGTCGCGATTAACACCAACCGGCCCCCAGTAATTAAAGTGGTAAGTAAACTGCCCGTATCCGCCAACCATTAGGTTTGGCTTGAGGTGAACTCGGGTAAAACTATTGTTCATTCCAGAGCGTTTTCCTCCCCTTACCTGTGATTTTGGTGTTGAATATGTTCGTTCTACGGCGTGGTAAACAAAACACACTCCTTTAGGGATTCTAGCACTCACACAAGCCCTGGTGGAATAAACCCCATTGTCGTTGAAGACTTCAACCCAGTCGTTATCTTTTACTCCCAATTCTGCGGCATCTTCTTCACTCAACCAACAAGGTTCCATCCCCCGCGAAAGTGTCAACATTCTTAATGTATCACCATAAGTAGAGTGTATATGCCATTTGCCATGTGGTGTTAACACATTCAGCATTTTTGCTCTTCCTTTAGCTACCGTAACTCTCAATTCACCGAAAGCTTCAGGTCTTGGAGATGGTTTATAAGTTGGCAGATGTTCACCAAACTTAATGTAACCCTCATGATCCAGATAAAAATGCTGTCTTCCGGTAAGGGTACGCCACGGAACAAGGCGTTCAACATTATAGGTAAAGGCAGAATAGGCCCGGCCATTGGTCATTAGGCCTGACCACACGGGCGAATTGAGATAACGGTGAGGCTTGGCCTGTAGATCCTTATAATTCATCCTTACATCTTTGCTGCCTTCCGATAAATCGCAAAGGGTAAGCCCCGTTTTCTTTTCAGCACGTTTGTAAGCTCTGTGGGCAAGCTCGCCATTCGTCAGGCTTGATAAATGAAGCACGGCATTTGCAGCTTCTTCATCTTCATAAATTGAAGGGTATTCAATGCCGTCAAGTTTACTTACGTGGTTGCGGTCATCCAGCATTTGCTCGTAAAAATCGGTACAATCGTAACTATTGCCATGAGCACCAAGGCCATTTTTTACGCCCGGCCCAAGCCGGATAAACTTGTCGTAAACTTTTGTGTAATCGCGTTCAACGACAACAATTCCATGCATGGTTTTACCCGGGATGGGTTCACACTCACCCTTACTCCAGTCTTTAATTACAGGCTGAGAGATTTCGCCTGCACTGTCATGCGCAATGGGTGTATTGACAATATCTTTCACCGGCTTATTAAAATGAGTTTTAGCAAGTTCACTTGTTACCCTTGCAATTTCACGGAAAATCACCCAGTCGCTTTTTGATTCCCAAACCGGATTAATAGCTTGTGACAATGGGTGAATAAACGAGTGCATATCCGTGCTGTTCAGGTCCGTTTTTTCGTACCACGAAGCCGACGGGAGAATAATATCCGAGTACAAGGCCGATGTATCCATCCTGAAATTCAGGTTCACAATCAGGTCCATTTTCCCTTTCGGGCTTTCACTTCTGAATTTAATGTCTTTGACAAATTGATCCGCCACTTCATCGGCTATCGAGTTGTGATGCGTTCCTAAATAATGTTTTTAAAAAGAACTCATGTCCTTTGGCGCTTCCACCAATGGCGTTCCCTCTCAGATGTACCAAACGCGGGGAAAACGTTCTTCATCAGGCTCAGCTACAGCATGCAGCAATTCTTTGCTTTTTAGCTTTTCAACCACATATTTTTTAATCTCCTCATCGGTTTTGGCCCCTGTCTTTTCTGCGTCGCTAACAATTTCAAAATTGTTTTTATTATATTGCGGATAAAATGGCATCCATCCATTACGAACTGCTTTTACAGTCATATCAGCGGAGTGCATCCAGCGAGTCATTTTTAGGTACTGTATTGTAATCGTACAGTTCCATCATATCGCCACTGGTCGGAATTGATATAATGCCAGATTGGTGTTTGCTGCAAACGGGGCGGTCCTGCCGGTCCTTACCCGACAATGGTGGCCCATGAATCGGTGGGTGCCAGTTTTCCTGTCCACATAATGGTTCATACCACCGCCATTTACACCGATACAGCCAGTGAGCATCAAGGCCATGGTTCCGGCACGGTATATGAGGTTGTTGTGATACCAGTGGTTGATACCGGCACCAATGATGATGCTGCATTTGCCATTGGTTGTGGCGGCAGTCCTGCTCCATTCGCGGGCAAATTGCAGGACTGTTTTTGGGCCGATTCCTGTAACTATTTCCTGCCAGGCCGGTGTGTAAGCAGCCTCTTTTTCTTCGTATGAAGTTGGATAATCGCCACCCAAACCGCGATCAATGCCATACTGGGCCATGGTGAGATCGTACACGGTGGTAACTTTAACAATACCATCGGTCGTTTTTATATGTTTTACAGGTACACCGCGTTTAGCACTCAGGCTTTTTCCATATTCAACAAAATCAAGCTTGAGAATCTCATCATTATTTTCAAGCAAGGTAAGAATCGGATCATAAACTTTTCCTGTTTCGGCATCCTCAAACTTCATATTCCAGTTGCCGTCTTTTTTATCCCAACGATGTCCTGAACTACCGCCCGGACAAACCAGGTCTCCAGTCTTAGAATCGATGTTCAGAAACTTCCATTCTCCATTTTCGATATCTTTGTATTTACTGACTTTACCGGCCCTCAGCAATTGACCCGGTAGCAGTTTGCCATCTTTTTCAACGACTTCAACCAGGAAAGGGCTATCGGTATATCGCTTCGTATAATCAATAAAATAAGGGGTTTGTTTCTCGTGGTGATACTCCTTTAAAATTACATGAACAACAGCCATCCAGAATGCGCCATCCTGCCCTGCGTGAACCGGAACCCATTTATCGGCATATTTGGCAACCATGTTAAAATCAGGTGAGAATACAACAGTCTTTGTTCCGTTATGACGCGATTCAGAAAAGAAGTGAACATCAGGCGTACGTGTCATTCCCAGGTTGGCCCCCATACAGGCTATAAACTTTGAATTGTACCAATCTGCACTTTCGGCAACATCGGTTTGTTCACCCCAAATCTCTGGAAAGGAATTTGGTAAATCACAATACCAGTCGTAGAAACTGAGGTTTACCCCTCCCATCAACTGCAAAAACCTTGAACCTGCTGCATAACTCAGCATTGACATGGCAGGTATAGGCGAAAACCCTATAATCCTGTCGGGGCCATATTTTTTGGTTGTATAAATATTTGAAGCGGCGATGATCTCCAGCACCTCATCCCATGATGCACGACGCAATCCGCCTTTTCCTCTGGCTGTCTGATATCGTTTTCGGGTTTCAGAGTTGTTTTGGATATTTTCCCAGGCTTTTAAGGCATCTCCTGTTTTGGCTTTTTCTTCGTTAAAAATATCAATAAGCGCCCCCCGGATCATGGGATATTTTACCCGTATAGGACTGTACAAATACCATGAAAAGGATATGCCACGTTGGCAACCTCTGGGTTCGTATGGTGGCAGGGATTTTTCAAGCAAAGGATAATCCAGGGCCTGGGTTTCCCAAACAACAATCCCATCTTTTACATGAATATTCCAGCTACAACCTCCTGTACAATTTACACCATGTGTGCTTCGTACAATTTTATCATGTTGATACCTGTTTCTATAAAACTCCTCCCATTGCCTGGTTTTGGGGGAAATTAAATCTTTTATCCAACTCATAAGATATATATATTTTGTTAGTTTACAACTTTTGAAGGCTTGCTAAGAATATCATAATTCACCGGATACGATTTACGCTTAAAGTATAAAGCGATCGTAATAATAAAAATTATCAAAAAAAATACAATACCGAATATGGCAAAGGCTAAGCTAAAATCTGATGACCGTTGATAATACCTTTCCTGGCTTACCGATTTCAAATAGGCTGTCAAATCAATTACCTCCTTTTCGGTAAGTGGGCGATTAGAATACGCTTTATTCATTACCGGAAATGGGGAATTTCTGATTACAGCAGCTACGCCAGCACTTCCCATAATGTCCCATGACTCTGTTAAATTTTTCGCCAAAGTACCTCCGCTAAAGATCCGTTCATCTTTTACGGTATGGCAGGAATTGCAGGCAGGGCCTCTATTTGAAAACGAGGTTTGCCCGGAAAAAAGCAAAGCTCCGGCATTGATGTTTGCAGGGGTTGTTTCGCTCAACATATCAACAACAGGGGCCTGTGCTCTATCCTGCGGGCCTCCGGCTTTGATAAAATCCAGAATGGAAATTATCTGGGCATCACTATACAAATTGTCTGGCATCAATATTCCATTGAATTCTTTGGAAATTGCTACCGCATCAGGATCACCGCTCTTTATCATGCTACTTGAGGATTTGATAAAAGAGATCAGCCAATCCTGGTTCCGCTTTTCTGTAATGTTTTGTAAGTCAGGACCGACAAGTTTTCCCTTTCCTACCGTATGACACGCTTTACAAGTAAGGTTATACAGCTCCTCACCTTCATTGGCATTTCCCAAAATGATCATGAACAAACCCAGGATAGTCAATAACGTTTTCATAAAAATTTAATTAAATATTTGTAGTACTTATTTTCCGGTAAAAATATATATTATTTGATTTGTATCACATTTTTATATGCGTTGTATCATAATTTATATTATTTCTAAATACACTATCTATGACTCTAATTAAACTATATGTTGCTTTTTATCAATCTTTCCAAATAGTTCCGAGGAATAAAACTATTACTTTTTATGATATATATCATATTTCTATTTGTTTATTTTCTCCAAAAATCAGTTAAAGGAATAGTTAATTTAAAATCTGTAAAATGTCTGGAGAAGATACTGAGTAAACATATGATTCCTGATGGATTTCAGCATTGTTAAATTCCAACTGAATTTGGATTGAAACTGTATTAATTTCCTAAAACAAATAGGCATTCTATCTCATTACAATAGATCCCGGACAAGAATAAAAAAGGATAATTTTCGATGAAAATTCCTTTTAATTAGTAAAAGGATGGGAATTTATAAAAATAAGAAATCAAGAGGTTTAAATCAGTCGAAACTATAATCAATGAAAATGTGATTGACTAAATCAGGATAGCACAAATAACAACTCAACTTTGCGAATCACCCATCCGCTTTTTGAGCCATGTATACCATTTATCCAACCCTTCGCCTGTTTTTACCGAAAATTCAAAGAATAATAAATGATGGTTAACCTGCCTGGCATATTCTTTACATTTTTCAACATCAAAATCAACGTAGGGCAGTAAATCGGTTTTATTTATAATGCAAATATCGGATGATTGAAACATGGTGGGATATTTCAAAGGTTTATCCTCTCCTTCGGTGGTGCTGATGACAACTACACGTGCAGCTTCTCCCAAATCAAACAAGGAAGGGCAAACAAGGTTTCCAACGTTTTCAATGACCAATACCGAATTATTGGCAATATTTAATTGTTTTACCGCTTTGCTAATCATGTCCGAATCGAGGTGGCAACCGTTGCCGGTATTTATTTGCACTACCGGCGCTCCGGCCTGGTAAATGCGATTGGCATCGTTCATGGTTTGCTGGTCGCCTTCGATAACATAAAATTTTATTTCTTTGCCCAATTCTTTGATGGTTCTTTCGAGTAAAGCTGTTTTGCCTGATCCGGGCGAACTAACAAGATTTAAGGCGACAATATTTTTTGCTTCAAAGTAACCACGATTCCGTACGGCCAATAAATTATTCTTCGAAAGAATATCCTGTTCAACCTGAATTTCTTTGCTATGCAGATGATCATGACTAGCATGGTGATGATCGTGAGAGTGGCCGTCCTCATGATGATGGTGATCGTGGGTATGGGTATGGCCCTTTTGATGATCATGGCTGTGTGAATGACTATGAAAATGATCATGAGAATGAGATTCATCTCCGTGATCATGATTGTGGTCATGAGTATGCAAATGTTCATGGTTATGTTCAGTGTCTCCTGGTTTCCTGAAGGTAACCCCATCGCCGTGTCCGCATCCGCAAGTATCGCACATACTTTTTTAAATTTTAAATTAGTTGCAAAGATATTTATTATTCAGCTTTAAGGGATTTAACTTTTAATTCTTTCCCCTGAATTATTTCGCAAAATGGATTACCGCATTCAGGGCAGGGAGAAAACAGATCATCCACATAAAATTCATGCTGGCACTGAGCACAAGCTGCTCTGGCAGGAATAAAATTAATTTTCACTTCCGCATTTTCAAGCATGGTGCCAAGTTTGGCTGATTGCATGGCAAACTCAAGGGCTTCAACAACAACCCCCGATTGCGATCCAATGTCCAGTTCAATTTCGTTTATTACCGAAGTGTCTGCATTTTTTGCATTTTCCTCAGCAATTTCAATAATGCTCATTGCTATTGACAATTCATGCATTCGATTAACTTTTAACTTATAATTTTGTCACTGCTAGCAAATCCTTGGCAACTGTTCCCCTGCCAACATATCAATTATCCGCCTGCCACCAATCCCTGTTGTCAGCCACGCTTTCCCTTTGTGTTCTTCCACAACTTCACCGATGATGGCTGCTTCTTTTCCCAATTCATTGTTGCGAAGAGCCTTAAGCACTTTGTCCGCATCATCTTTATCAACCACCATCATTACCTTGCCTTCGTTAGCCACATATAACGGGTCAAATCCCAGCAATTCACACATGCCCCTGACATTTTCATTCACCGGAACATTTTCCTCATAAATTTCAATCCCCAGGTTTTTTGACCGGGCCATTTCACAAAGCACAGTGGCCAATCCACCGCGGGTTGCATCCCTCATAAAATGGATATTTTTACTAACATCAAGGGTCTCATTTATCAAATGATTCAAACTTGCGCAATCGGACACAATATTGGTTTTAAAACTAATATCCTCACGGGCAGCCATGATGCACATGCCATGGTCAGCAATGGTACCGTTAATGATGATCTTGTCGCCCGGCTTTATGTTTTTGCCTGAGCCAATGTCTTTCCTGTTATTAGGTAAGGCTCCTATTCCTGTGGTGGTTATAAAAACCTTATCACATTTCCCCCTGTCAACTACTTTAGTGTCGCCAGTTACAATTAGAATCCCGGCCTTTTTTGCCTCGTCAGCCATCGATTTAACAATGGTTTCCAAATCAGCAAATGAAAAGCCCTCTTCAAGAATAAAGGAAGTGCTAAGGTATAATGGTTTTGCTCCTGAAACTGCCACATCGTTCACTGTGCCTGCCACCGCCAACTTTCCGATATCCCCACCCGGAAAAAAAATGGGGTCAACTACAAACGAATCCGTCGTAAAAGCAAGGTTTTCAGATAAAATGTTTAAGACAGCAGCATCGGTTTGTTCCTCCAATATAGCATTAGAAAAGTTTTCTACAAACAATTTACTAATCAATTCGTGAGATAGCTGGCCTCCGCTGCCATGACCTAATAATATATTTTTATTCATAAATTTAATATGTAACTTTTAATCGCGGCTATAACGATAATATGCATGACATGAACCTTCGTGGGACACCATGCAAGCGCCCACCGGATTTTAGAGGCGTACAGGCTTTTGCAAATAATTTGCAGTCTTTCGGATTTTTAAGGCCTTTCAAAATTTCACCACAAACGCACCCTTTATCTTCACGGGTTGGTTCCACCTCAGCGGAATTTGCTTTTCAGCATCAAGCTTCATATGTTGTTCCTTATGCCCATGCCACTTTTTGGAAGTACCCCAAGGCCGCGCCACCAATCATCACGCAACTCAAAAACCTCATCAAGCATTTGCTGCGCCTTGATGTTACCTTCGGTTTTACAACGCGGGTGTAGGCAATTTCAACTTTGGGGTCATTGTTTTCAATCTGGATAATGAGCATTAAAATAGCAGTTAACAAATCCACTGGTTCAAAACCTGAAACCACACAGCCCAGGCCATATTTTTTTGGTATATTTTCGTAAATCCCTGTTCCTGTGATTGTTGAAACATGGCCCGGAGCAATATAACCATTTAATTTAACCCCTCCGTCAATGAGCGCTTCCATGGCTGGCGACATAATTTTATGAGAACTGAACAAATAAAAATTCCGAATGCCCGCCATTTGTGCGCGGATGATACCGGCAGCCGAACTTGGGGCCGTTGTTTCAAATCCGATCCCCAAAAAAACAATCTTTCTATTTCCATTGTCCTGGGCAATCTTCAATGCATCAAGCACGGAATAAACAATTCTGATATCAGCCCCTTTTGCCTTTTCCTGGTTGAGTGAAGATCTAGAACCCGGCACACGGATCAGGTCACCATAAGTTGTGATAATAACGTCATTCAAACGACTGTAGGCAATGGCCTGATCGATATATTTACGGTCAGAAACACAAACAGGGCAACCCGGCCCGGAAATTAATTTTACCGTATCGGGCAGTAAGGAAGGAATACCAAATTTCTGAATAGACATGGTATGCCCTCCGCAAACTTCCATCAAAGAAATAGGTTTAACTGAAACCTGATGGATACGTTCTATCAGGTTTTTAACCAGGTCTTTATCTCGGTATTCATCTATATATTTCATTATATTTTATCTAAAAATTAAGCTGAACGAAATAAAATCGCATGGAGGCCAGTGAATAGCACCTTATTTTTTAGTGCTTTCATTGGTTGCTTTGCCAATGGTTCTGAATAAACTCAAAAATTCCTTCGCCTCCTGAAGTTCTTCTTCCATTTCTTTTAGTGCAACCCATTTTAAATGGCTCACAATCGTCAACCAGTATACCGCCCTTCCTGACGCGCTTTCGCATATTTTAATTTTATCACCGTAATCCATTCTGCTTCGGGCCATGTTTGCTTCGCTGAAAAATGCACCAATTGAAGTCCCGGCTTTTGAGAGTTCATTTTTAATAATGGTTCCCTCCGGTGTATCAGGTAAATTAGCCGAAAACCTGATAATTTTAACGGCAAAAAGAACCGTTCTTTCTTCAATTATTCGGGCAAAAGTTTTCCTGTCTTTGTGAAAATTTGCTTTATATTCCTCAATCAAATTCATCGTATTATGGTTTAGCTGCTAAATTAATCTTTTGCCAGTTTCCTTTTCTTCTTTATCCATTTGTTTATTAAGCTCTTCAAATTCCTCGAACACCTTTAAAGATTCTTCGGCGTCTTCCGGGCTCAATTTCTGGATGGCAAAACCTGTATGCATCAGTATATAATCACCGATCTTCACATCATCAAGCATTTGCAGGCTTGCATTGTACGTTGTTCCGCCCACTGAAACGATTGCCATGTCGTCCTTAATGGATTCTACTTTAGCCGGTATACTTAAACACATAATAATTTTAGATTTAATTGTTTGACTTCAGATTGACAAAGGTAGATTTAATAATCCTAATTCCCTCCTTTTTGCCGCAATTACTAACTGCCCCAATGCGATTCCCCCATCGTTAGCAGGGGTTTTTTGATGAACAAAAACATCAAATTTATCCTTTTCCAGCATATTTTCCAACCGCGTCGAAATGTACTTGTTTTGAAATGATCCTCCCGATAAAACCACTTTATTTATGTTAGAATCGCTTCGCATTTTCTTAACTACAGTTAATACAACGTTTATGATTGTGTTGTGGAACTTAGCCGAGATTATTGAATTATCTACATTATTCATCAAATCATTTATAATTTCGACAATTATTGGTTTAAAGGAAATAACTTCTTTATAAGTGAAGGGATAGGATAGATCACAATTTTCGGATGCTATTGATTCAAGCCTCATGGGGGCTTCGGCATGAAATTTAGTATGGGTACAAATATTTATTAGCGCAGCAACTGCATCGAAATACCTTCCTGCACCAGAGCTTAGCGGACAATTGATATTTTTTTCAATGGCTTCAACTATTATTCGCACTTTGCTTTTATCCAATGAATCCAAAAAAGGCAAATCCAGGGTGAACAATTCTTTTCCATACACCAAATAAAGCAATGAAACAGCAGAGCGCCAGGGTTCTTTGGTCACCTTATCGCCACCCGGCAGCGGTATATATTCAAAATGTGAATACCGCTCAAATTCTGCGAGATCAGCAATAAAAAACTCACCGCCCCAGATATTTCCGTCTATTCCCAATCCGGTTCCATCAAGGCTGACGCCGATCACTTTTTCATCGAAGTTGTGTTCGGCCATGCATGCCGCAATATGAGCATGATGATGCTGAACAGCAACGGGTCTCGCATTAAACTCTTTGGCAAATTTTGATGAAAGATAATCGGGGTGCAGATCATGAGAAATAAATTCCGGTTTTACCCTGAATAATGTTAAGAACCGATCGAAAGATTCTTCAAAAAATTCAAGGGTTTCCAGATTTTTCAGGTCGCCGATGTGTTGGCTTAATATGGCCTGATTTCCTTTTCCGATACAAAAGCAATTGACAAGTTCCGCGCCTGTTGCAACAATTCCGTCAACATTTAAATGCAGATTGACAGGTTCCGGAGAATAACTTCTTGACCGCCTTATCATTCTTTCTTTTTCATTGATCACAATGGCCACCGAATCATCTGTTCGGTTATAGATTTCACGATTATAAACAAGGATTGCATCAGCTATTCGGGTTAGCGAGCTTTCGGCTATTTCATTGGCAATAACAATGGGTTCGTCGGAAATATTCCCACTTGTAAGTACAATGGCCGGAGTTTTTAATTGTTCAAATAATTGGTAGTGAAATGGCATGTATGGCAGCATAACACCCGTTGTAGGAAAACCTACACTAATGCCTGCTGCAAGTTCTTTTTTTGTTTTCGCAATTACGATAGGCCTTCGCCAGGAAGTAATTGATTGTTCTTCAACTGACGTAAGATGGGTATATTCCTTCAATGAATCAATAGTTGAAAACATCACGGCAAACGGCTTCCCTTCCCGTATCTTGCGTTCCCTAAGCTGCCGAACAGCCTTTTCATTCAACGCATCACAAGCCAGCTGAAATCCTCCAACGCCTTTGATGGCAATTATTTTTCCCTCTTCAATTAGGCTTGCCGAAATCGAAAGTATTTTATTAAAATCTGTGATTCTTTCTTCATCGGTAATTAATGTATATTTGGGGCCACAGTTGTTACAAGCCACAGGTTGTGCATGAAATCTGCGGTCGAGAACATCCTCATATTCGTGTTGGCAGGTTTGGCACATAATAAAAGGTTCCATGGTCGTTTTATCCCGATCGTAGGGCAAATCTTTGATGATGGAGAAGCGCGGGCCACAGTTTGTACAATTCGTAAACGGGTAGCGTATCCGATGAGGTTGCGATTTAAGGTCTTGCAAACAGGCATCACACACACAAATATCCGGGCTTATATCGGTTATTTGGTCCGAATTATTTTCACTTTTTAAAATCCTGAAATCTTTAAACCCCACATCGATAATTTTCTCTTTATCCAGGGTATGAATATTTGAAGCCTTTGGCGCTTCTGTAATAATATCATCGAAAAATTGCTTCAGGTTTTCTTTTTTTGATTCAGCATGTATAATAACTCCGTCATTCCGGTTTTCTACCCACCCTTTAATGCTGTGTTTATTTGCCAACCTGTATATATATGGCCTGAATCCAACCCCTGGACCAATCCTTTTATTCTGATCTGATATGCCAATATATTATTTTCAACGCTGCAAAATAAAGCAAAAATTAAGCACTTTATTACCGAAATTGCTACAAAATTATGCTTTGTTATTGTATTAACAACATAATTGTTAAAATTGTATTTTTGCTGCCTTTATGAGGTTACCTGCAAAAACAGTTGAACGCTTAAGTCAATACAGACGCGTACTTCAAAAATATGAAGACCTTGATGAACTTTATATTTTTTCGCATGACCTGGCCAGTATGCTTAGGTTAACGCCGGTCCAGGTCAGGCGTGACCTGATGTTACTGAAAATAACCGGGCATTACCGCTCTGGATACAATGTAAAGGCAGTTTTAAGAACCATTAATGAAACGCTGAGTATTCCAAAAACTCAAAAAACCACCATTATCGGAATGGGTGAACTGGGACAGGCATTGCTGAAAAACATAAGTTCAAATCCTGCCTGTCCGGCGCTTATTCCGGCCACCTTCGACCTTGATCCAAACCGGGCCAGCAAAACATATCACAATGTTCCTTGCTATGATTTTATCAAAGCGCCCGAACTAATTACAAAACACGATATCCGGATCGCTATCCTAACAATTAATTCACCTGAAATTCAGGAAATTGTTGATAGTTTAGTTCTTTCAGGCATTCGGGGCTTTATCAATTTTATAGGTGGGCCATTCAGGGTGCCGGATGGTATTTATCTGAAAGATTATGATATGAGAACTACTCTGGATGAATTGTCTTATTTCGTCAGCCAGATGTAAATCAAGCCAGGTCTAATATTTTCTACTATTTAGTGAGATTATAAAAGTCGAGAAACTTGGTAAAAAAGGCAGAATTCTCATACATGCCATTAAACATTTCTTCGCCGATTCCAAAAGAAAATACAGGGACCAGTGTTCCGGTATGCATAAAGGTTAAAAACTGTCCATCAACAGTTTGGCCATACACATCACCATCCAACAATGCGTACCCCCCGGTTTCATGATCCCCGGTTACAACCACCACGGTATTTCCGTTGTTTTTGGCAAAGTTTAAGGCAACTCCTACGGCTCTGTCGAAATCCAGCATTTCATCCAACAAATAAGCCTGGTTATTTTCTTCGCAGGCCCAGTCTATTTGAGCCCCTTCTATCATAAGAAAAAATCCTTCCTCTGATGTACCCAAAAATTCAAGTGCTTTGGACGTGGCATTTGGCAAAAAATCGCCACGGCCTTCGCTTAACCTCACAGGATGCCCATCCGCAATAAATACTGCATTTTTTTTGTTTAAATCCACTTCACTTAACTCCTGGCAAACTTTATAACCATCGGCTGTAAGGCTATCGAGCAAATTAATTCCATCCGTTCGTTGATTGAATCGCTGTCTTCCTCCTCCCGCAAAAAAATCAACCTTTGCATCCACCAATTCGAGGGCAATGGCTTCATATTGAAACCGGTCGACCTGATGGGCATAAAAGGCCGCCGGCGTTGCATGAGTAATTGAAGAAGTCGTAACAAGGCCGGTTTGCATATGTTTTTTTTGAATAATTTCAATGATATTTTCCAACGGATTTCCATCCACATCTACCCCAACAGAATAATAATTTGTTTTTTGGCCGCAAGCCATAGCCGTTGCCGAAGCACCGGAATCAGTCACATATTTGTCGGCTGCATGGGTAGATTGAACACCCACTGTTTTGCCCGATAGCATATGCAAATGGCCTCCATTTACTGTTCTTGCTGCGGAAATTTGAGCCAGCCCCATGCCATCGCCAATCATTAAAATAATGTTTTTTTGTTTGCCGGTTGTTTCAGGCTCAACTTTCGTTATCGGAAGGTTATCGCTATTCTTCGAACAGGATAACGAAATTATGATAAACGTTAGAAAGAAAATATACTTGCTTAGTTTCATACAGGTATTTTTAGTTTTTTGAGGGGTTTATAAATTATTCCTAAATATATTGATCCAAAAATAATCACTTCAACAATGGTTTGCCCAACATTTAATTGTATGTGTTTTCTGATATAATTATCCACTGCAGCCTGAACGATCAATACGACAAGGAATATAACGGAATACCGTGTAAAGCTTTTATTCCGAAAAAACCCAAGTGTGTCCTGGCCAAAGAAATACAGAATAATGACCACATAAGCAATAAGGGTTGAAATGGCTGCCCACTTATATCCATACAAAGGGATTAATGTAAAGTTTAAAATAATGTTCAGAATACTTGCCAGGATAACTCCAACGACAATATTCCTGAGTTTATCGGCAAATTTGAATTTTACTTCAATAAATAAAAATAATCCATACAAAAATGCACTGATAAAAATATAGGGCATAAGTGAATATCCGCTGCGAAACTCTTCGCCCAATAATATCATGGCAATCTGTTTGGGAAACATACTGAGGTAAGTGATAAGCGGAAAGCCAAACATAAAAAACACAAAAATGTAATTTGTCATCAACGAATTGGCTCTTTCAAAATTCAATTCAAGTTCTTTATTTAGTTTTGGGTTGATGGTATTAAAATAAACAGTGACCAGAGCCACCACGCTCAGCTGGCAAATATTATAAACCTGGTTGTAAATCCCAACAGTGGCCATATCATTATACAACGCTATGATGTAACGATCGGAAGAGGAGATCAGCAAAAAGAAGAAATTTGAGACGAGGCCAATGCTTCCAAACTTCAGCAATAAACTCAGTGTTTCTTTCGATACTTTTTTGAAAGAAATCCGTATTTTTTCATTGCCCAGGAAAACGACAATCATCATCACAGCTACATCCACCACAATGGCGCTAATCAATACCGAGGTAATGCGGTAGTGCATCACAAAAGTCATCACATACAATACAACAAAACTGAGGACAGCCCGCGAAGAATGGATAAGGTTGTATCGTAAGGCTTTACCCTCTAACCTCACAGTGATCAGATATAAACTGATAAATTCCTTAAAAATGAACTGGGCAAAGGACAACAGGATCAACTGTTTGACCAGCGTTTTATCGGCAATGACCGACCAAATGCCGCTTATGAAAAGCATCACTACGCTTGCCGACAAAAACAGTAAAAACAGGTTTGAGTAAAGGCTGCTTAACTCATTTTTATGTTTGTAAGCATTGTAATACCTCCACAAACAACTTGACAGCCACGAATATAAAAAAATTGAAATATAAGAAAAGGTGATGGTGATCAAACCAAGATATCCGTATTCTTCGGGGGTAAAGTAGCGGGTAAAAATGGGCGTTTTAATAAAACCAACGCCCATCGGAACCATGGTTCCCAGGAGATACCATCCCATATCAATGACAAATCGTTTATTGTTATCCTGGTATTCCATTGTTGGATTGATTTAATAGATCAGAATATACCTTTTTGAGCTTTTCTTCCATCAAAGCCCAGCGATAAAATTGTTTAACGGCCGATTTTCCATTTTCGCTCATTTGCTTATACTTAAGTGAATCATCAAGAAGATCAACCAACGCACCAGCTATTTCTTTTGGTTTTTCGGGATCAACTGAAACCCCGCAATTATGTTTTTGAATAATTTTATTGATATGCCCAAAATTACTTCCAATAATGGGTAAGCCAAAATTCATGTATTCGAAAATTTTGATCTGCAAAATAATTCTATGCGTGTCATTTGGCAGGAATATTCCGAAACCAACTTTACTTTTTCGGTAATATCCGGCAACCTCATTATATGGAACATTATCTTTTAATATTACATTATCTGAAAGTCTGTTCTCAGCTATATAATCCTTCATCTCAGTTTTAAGTTTTTCAGGAAACCATGTTCCTAAAAACAAAACTTTTATACCACGATTTTCATTTGAAGCAATTTTCAATGCTTCCAGTATTTTCCAGGCACCACGCAATTTGGTAATTCCACCGGTATAAATCGCATCGAATTCTTTATCAACTTCGCTTTTAGTTTCAGCTTCAAGGTTGGTGTAGTTGTAAATAATCTCAACAGGCTTTTTGGGGAAATATTCCTGGAAACGTTTTTGCAAATTGTCTTCTGTTACAATAATCAAATCATAATTTTTAGCGCAACTCCTCTCCCACCATTGAATATAATTCGAGTAGCTATTTTTGAGAAATGTGTAAATCCCTTTTGTTTGATGATAATCCCTGATATTCTCAGGATAAGGTTCATGAACATCATAAATTACTTTTGGGTTCCAGGGAAGCTTTTTAAGTTTTGGGCCTATGCGGTTTAATTTTAAATCGTGGAAATGATACACATCTGCTCTTAATTCGGCCGCCTTTTTAACCATTCTTTTATAAAGGCCTCCGGGTATTATTCTTTTAATTAAATAGTTGATGTAGCGATTCTCTGAATATTTCTCCCGCTTTACCTTTATATAATGGATTCCTTCATTTGTTGTCCCTCTTTTATTTTCCCAGTCAGCCATAATATAATAAACCTCATAGCCTAATTTTTTTAAGGAGACCGCTTCTTTCCAATAGATGCGGTCGTCAAAAAGGCCATGGCTATCGGCGAGAAAACATATTTTACCCGGAAGATTATTCATACCTGATCAAGCGAAAGATTACAAAGGTCTTAAATATTTTCAAATGCCAACGATAATGCTAAAACTGCATTTCGTAATCGTTTATTCCCTGTTCCCGAAATGATCTTAAATGGAAAATTCAGATTAACCAACTCTTTTATATACAACTCAAATAATTCTTTCCTTTGTAAAGGATGCTCTCTTTGCTCATCGGGTTGCCAGAGCAGGTCAATATCCGTCAATAAATAAAGGTCGAAATGTTGCTTTTTAATGTTTTCCTTGATCCAGGGATGGCATTTGCCGTATTTAAATTCGCACCAGATTTTCGTCACGATCAATTCTGTATCGCAAAATAAGTATGGACCGGTATCAGAATGCTTTGATTCATTTCGTGAAAATTGCTCCTTCGCAATTATCAAAATATCATCGTATGAATAAGGACGACCGAGACCATCAATATAATCACGGGCAAATTCGGGAACCCAACTAACCTTATAGTGGTTTGCCAAATCTTCGGCAAGTTTTGATTTCCCTGTGCTTTCCGGCCCGGTTATAGTGATTCGTTTTATCATGCTCGCTCAGCAAACAGTTTTTTCGCCAGGCCATATAACCCAAAACGGCAATTATTAGAAAAACAAGATACTGAAAACTAGTAAACACAAGTCCTTTATAAGCATATAGGGGAACAGAGACCGCATCACCAATTATCCAGAAAATCCAGTTTTCTACTTTTTTTAACGCCATCAACCACATGCTTACAATAAAAATAGCGGTTGTGACTGTATCAATATATGGAATTTTCGTTGACCAGTATTCCGCATCATCCGCTTTAAAGATCTTCAGCAACGCTACAATAATTATTATTGACATGCCAAACATAACAGCTACAGTTATCCAGTTCTTTACCGAACAAGCCGAAATTTTCAACACCGGTTTATCACTCTTTTTCGACCACATATACCAGCCATAAACACTCATAATAAAGAAAAAAAAGTTTATACCGGCATATGCATACAACTTCACGTTAAAACAGATGTAAACATAAATTAAAACACTGATAATACCGGTAGGATAAACCAGGATTTTTTCCTGCTTTGCTAACCAAACGCTCAATAAACCAAATACTACGGCGATAAATTCAAGCCATGAGGTATCTAGCAAGTTTGTCCAAAAGGTATCAAAGATTGTTGTGAGCATTGGTTGGATTTTTATTGTGTGTGCAGCGTGCGAGATGCAGGAAACGTGGTACAAGGTATGATTTTACACATAACTTAATCCTGTAGATCGGCATTAATAATTTTCATAACAAAAACTGAATGCGGGACTTCAAATGATTTATGGATCTCTTTGGTAAGAATTTCCATTACGTTAAAATATTCGCCAAAAACCTGGGTGCTCATACTGTTTTTAACGGCCTCAATTTCGGGATATGCTTTCAGGCGGTGGATAAAATCCAGGATTGGCGTCACGAATTCGGGTTGCAAAGGGTAATAGCTGATGTCTATAGAAATTTTCATAATATAAAATTTAAATATTGGCAAAAATACGTTTCTCCTATCAAAACCATAATGATAACAAATTAAAATTCCTATTTTTGAAAAAAATTATCATGAACAGGAAGGTATTATATTTCGGCTTATTATTTTTTTTAATCCTATTTTTTACAAGCTGCCTTACCGTCGAAAGAAAGATTTACACCTTTGAACTAAAAGACAGCAATTCAGGATCACTTACCATAAAATTTATCAACATTATGTCGATGAAGGATGACACCCTTGATGTCTCGGCAAGCGATTTTGAAGAAATGGTGATGAATTATATAGATGGCACCGAGATTGACCAGGATTACCCCGAAGCCATCATTCGAAGTAAAAAACTATTCGAAGAAGATGGTAAACTTTGTGGTGAAGTGATCATTGATTTCGAAAACCTGAAATCGGTCGGGCTGTTTCAATACGAATCGAAAGGGCCGTACATGTTTAACGTTGGGTCATTCCTGGATAGTGAAACTTATTTGACCAGCAATGGTGAATATGGGGGAGATATAATGCCAGTGGTTTTTTGGCCAAAGTCGTTGAGTTCGCTTTCTGTTACAACTTATATTACCGAACCTGATGAAACTACCCTGAGTCTGTTGGATGAATACCTTCATTGGGATTAAATAATTATTACTTTCAATACAAAATGGCACAAACGGACATTTACGCCATTTAAATTCTATCGATTTAAAGCAGACACTTTATTATACCAGCACGATCAATTTCATTCTTGTGGTGGTGGGTTATTCCTGCAAGTTGCCCTGCGCATAAGTTCCACTTTGAAATCTTTTTCAGCCTCTATCAGTTTTACTATTTTTTGAGGGGACAAAATACCTTCCAATTTTTTGTTGAATTCCTTTTTATAGTTTAGTATTTTCTGTTCGTGGTCAATTTGTTCATTCAGAAATGTTTTGGCCTCGTCATCGGTCATTGCATCAATATCTTCAGGGGTAAAATCGTGATTCTCACGAAAACTTATAAATTCTTCCTTCATTAAATCGCGGTTAGCATTATAAACGGGCCAGAATTGTTGGGCTTCATCTGGGGTTAAATCAAGCATTTTAGTGAGGAAAGCGATTTTTTGGGATTCAATTTGCCCCTGTTGCTGGAGCCGGTATTCACGGCCTTTCTGATATCCGCGTCCTTGACCATATTGTGCGGATAATGTAACCGGGCAAAGGATCAACAAAATTCCTGCAAGCAAATTCAATAAATTCATTCGGTTCGTTTTCATGATAAAAAAATTAAAGGTTGTATAATAATTCGTTTGAGATTTCTTCATCATAATAAAGGTAATCGTATATGTCTTCATTCGTAAGGTTACTGTCCAAATCCAGCGAAACATCGCCAAAATCAATGGCTTCAGTAGAATTTACCAATAAAACGTCAATCAAGGAATGTTCATCCATGTATTCGATCAGTTCAGGACTTTCATTCATCAGGGTTTCAAATGAAATACCGGTAAATGCATCAGACATTTCCTGATCCCGTTTAACAAAAAACCAAACAGACAGAAAGATCAGGATGGAAGCCGCTGCACTTGTAATATAGAACAATGGTTTTATGGTCTTCAGTCTGATTCCACCCTCTGCTTTCGCCCCATCCTGTTCAAGCCTAATCCTGATTTTTTCAGGCAGTTCATCAAAATAATTTTCCGGTACCCTGAAGGGATTTTCCCTTTTAATGCCTGCCAGCAAAGAGGAAATGTCTTCCAGCCTTTCGTTGTTCGTGTTATGTGTTTTGTTTTCTGACATATACTTGTTTGATGTATTTGGTTTAGAATGGTTTAATCATTCGTTAAAGATTTCTCAATTTTTTTTACAGCTATATGGTACGATGCCTTTAAAGCACCCACCGAAGTACCTAGTACATTAGAAATTTCCTCGTATTTCATATCGTCAAAATATTTCATATTAAAAACCAACTTTTGTTTTTCAGGTAATTGAAGCAAGGCTTTTTGAAGTTTTTTCTGAATTTCGTCTCCGGAAAAATAGTTATCATCTTCCATTTTCTGTTCCAGGTAATCCGATACAGAATCAAAAGAAATAAATAAGGCCCTTTTTTTCTTTTTCAGAAAAGTGAGTGTTTCGTTGGTAGCAATGCGGTATATCCAGGTAAACAATTGCGAATCCTCCCGAAAAGAACCAAGGGCTTTCCACACTTTAACGAAAGTTTCCTGTACAAGGTCATCGGCATCTTCATGACCCAGTACCATGCGACGGATGTGCCAGTAAACCCGTTCCTGGTATTTTAATACCAACTGGCCATAGCCAACATTTGCCGAACCAGGGTCGCGGCACAGTTCAATAATTTTATGATCGGGTAAGTCCGTCAAATGAGATTATTATATCGTTGATAAATGTCGGATTATTTTCCAAATTAGAAGGGTAAATTAAAAAAAGGTTTAATCATATACATATTATTTAATTATTTTGTCTTAATTTAGCCTAATCAAACCCTTCAATAAAACACCAGGTTATCAAATTTTTGTGATAAAAATGAATATGCAAAATCAAACTATATGATGGGGATATTGTTATGCATATGACCATAACTTAGTTAATTAAAAACTTAACACCATGAAAACATTTGTACAATTAATTCTTTTGATCTTATGGACTCCCTTCCTCCAGCTTACGGCCCAGGACGAGGTGATGAACTACAAAGACTTACAATCCTACCTGCCCACTTCCATCAACGGATATGAAGCCGGTGAACCAGGAGGATCAACCATGAACATGCAGAACATGTCGTTTTCGAGCGCCGACATTGAATTCACGAACGCAAATGGCGATAATATAAGAATTACACTGGTTGATTATTCAGCGGCCATTTCGATGTACCAGGCAGCTACTGCCATGTGGAATGCCGGAATGAGTTTTGAAGACGATGAGTCCGTTGCCAAATCGGTTAAATGGGATGAAAACATCATGGGCTGGGAAGAATACAGGAAAATGGATAAAGAGGCTAATTTGTCGTTAGGTATTGGAAACCGTTTCTTTTTATCCATCCAGGCCGACAACCAGAATAATATTGATTTTGTGAAAAGTATAGCCAAATCAATGGCCCTCAATGAACTGTCTGCACAATAGCCAACTGGTATAAAATATCGGAAGATAATAATCGTTATTATCGCTTATTGCGAATTCCATTAAATTATTATTTTTGCAGGGCTTGAAAATAATTTATACCATATTATTTTTTGTTTTATCATTGGCTGTTTTTAGCCAGGATGACGTACTGTACATCCCTGATAAGGAATTTGACAGTGTTCAATTGGGGCAAGCCGAAAGACTTTCGTTACAGGATATCCAAACCAAAAGAAAACCAGGTTTTAATATTTCGTTCGGGACAACTTTTGCTTCTAATTTTGGAGGGGGAAATTATTTCGGCACCTATGTTTCTCCGCATATTTATTATCCGGTAAGTAAGCGATTCAGCCTTCGGGTTGGCGGTACACTAACCACTACCCTGGGAAATACATTTAATGAACCTTACCCAAATAGGTCGGTAAACTATTATGCAGGCAACCTTAACCGTTCGTTTGTTTATGCCGAAGGGGCCTATCAGTTAAATGACCGGCTAATCCTGACCGGAACTGTATATAAAGAATTTAATTTAAATCAAAGTCCGTATCCTGATCATAAAGCCATTTCGTATGATAATAAAGGAATGATCTTCGGTATTGATTACAAAGTGAGCAAAAATGTTTTTATCCGGGGACAGCTTGAATTTTCGAATGGCAGGAATCCATATCAGTATTCGCCCATGGGCTTTCCGGGAATGGGCCATCCATCCGATTCTTTCTTTTATCCCGGCGGATTTAGGTAACTCCATTTTTTAGGAAATTTGAAATTTATTACCCCACATTTATTCCCGATTTGATTTGTTCGCTTATTATAACATTTAGTTTTACCTAAATGTTATAAACCTGTTAATTCTATTTTATGGGAATAATTATTTATTACATTTGCCAAACAAAGATCATTTAAACCATGAACGAATAATTTAAAGTGGAAACAGTTCTTTCCATACACAAACTGCATAAAAAATATGGCAGTATTCATGCCGTTAATGATTTGTCACTTGACATTGATAAGGGCAGTGTATTTGGTATTTTAGGCCCCAACGGCAGTGGAAAAACAACAACGCTTGCAACCATTCTTGGGGTGGTAAATGCTACGAGTGGAAGTTATAGTTGGTTTGGGCAAAAAAATTCAAAAGAAGACCGGAGGCGGATCGGTGCTATTTTGGAACAACCTATTTTTTATCCCTATCTCACAGCAGTTAAAAATCTTCAGATTGTTGCCCATATTAAAAAAATTGGATATTCTGATATTGATAGGGTATTAAAGATTGTGGAGCTATTCGAACGCCGTAATTCAAAATTCAAAACCTTTTCGTACGGAATGAAACAGCGGTTGGCCATTGCTTCAGCTTTACTTGGAAACCCAGAAGTATTAATTTTTGATGAACCGACTAATGGATTAGACCCGCAAGGAATTGCAGAAATTAGAGAATTAATTATAAAAATAGCAAAAGAAGGAATTACCATAATTCTCGCCAGCCACTTGTTGGATGAAGTGCAAAAAACATGCAGTCATGTGGCGGTATTAAGATCAGGCAAAAAACTATTTTCGGGAAATGTAAACGATGTCCTTAATTTATCTGATTCCATCGAAGTTTCATCGGCTAATCTGAAGATGCTCGAACTGGCAATACACGAATATAACGGACTGAAAGAATTTGAAGTGGAGAAAGAATATATTTTGGTACGATTGCAGCCCGGCCTTACCCCATTCGACCTGAACACATTTTTGGTAGAAAAAGGCATCGTATTGTCGCATTTGGCTTTACGAAAGAAAAGCCTTGAACAGCAGTTTCTTGAACTTTTAAACAACAAAGAATGATACGCTTATTAAAAATAGAATTATTAAAAGTGCTCAGTTATAAAGCCTTTTGGCTTATGATTGCCTTTTATGGGATTTTATTGGCGGTTATGATCTTTGGCATCCCTGGTTTGATTGACTATATCGCTGAAAAATCGGGAGAACCTACAAGGTTCAGGATATTTAAGGCCATTGTTTTTAATTTCCCTGACATCTGGCAAAATATAAGCTTTGTCGCCAGCATGAGATATTTTATCAAAATCATTCTTGGGCTTGTAGTCATAATTCTTATTACCACTGAATTTCATTTTTTAACGATCAGGGCAAATATTATCAATGGGCTTAGTAGAAAGGACTTTTTGGCAGGGAAAATAGAAATGATCGTCGTGTTAAGTATTTTTTCAACACTTGTCATATTTTTATCCGGAATTTACCTGGGATTTGTCCATTCTTCGTCAAAATCTATTGCGGATGTTTTTGGGAAGATGGCCTACTTGGCCGGCTATTTTATTGAAATAACTACTTATTTGCTTTTTGTATTACTGTTCGGGATATTAATTAAAAAAACCGGATTGACATTTATACTTCATTTTGTTTATTTATTTACTGAACCGATTATAGATTATTATCTTCCCGATAAAGCTGCTGAATATTTGCCAATCAACGCGATGAACAACATTATCCAGTCACCAAATACGTCGCTTATTAAAGTCAAAACACCTGGTTTTGATTACGACTTCCAGGAATTCATTTCGGCAGGTGATGTGATGGTTTGCATCGCATATGGTTTTTTGTTTGTTTGGCTATCCTATTTTATTTTAAAAAAGAGGGATATTTAAATAAATTCAAAATGTGTGTTTTAATTTGGAAAGATCAAGATTTAAATGCGATTTAAGCCAGTTCTGCATATAATTTTCACGTTTCTTATAGCCATCGGATCGTTTGCATCAAAATATGATACCGATAGTTTGCAACAAGTTTTGCATCTCACCGATCTTCCATCCGAAAAGGTTAAAATATTGAATTTATTAGCTCATACCTTTAGTAAAGACGACCCCACAAAAGCTAAAAATTTTGCAAAACAAGCTATTTTTATTGCTGAATCAATAAATGATGAAGAGGGCAAAGCTGAAGCACAATATTATATTGCACAAGCGTTGATCATTAATCGGGATAATGCCGGGGCCTTTGATTTGTTATCAGAATCATTGCTGATCTTCGAAACAAACAAAAATGAAAAGTGGATTGCCAAAGTGAGTTTATTGCTTGCTAGCGAATATAAACGGCGCTACGAATTCGAACAAGCACTCCGCCTGTTGTATAATGCATTAACACTATTTAAGGAACGTGAGAATGAAATTATGTTGGCTTCGACGTATACCATAATCGGCGGTGTTTATTTCGACCAGGGCAACACTGAAAAAGCTTTTGAGAACTACCAGAATGCCCTTTCAATTTTTATAAAGATCAATAATAAAAAAGGGGCCAGTTATACTTACAATAATATTGGAGAAATATACAGGTTGGAAGGACAAAGCAAAGACGCCCTTTTGTATTATAATAAAGCCATTGATTATAATGAAGATCCTGGACGAAAAGAATTTCTTGCTGTTGTTTATCAAAACATGGGCATTGTGCATCTGAACCAGAATAAATATGATTCTGCTTACTATTTCCTCACTTTAAGCGAGAACTTAAGCCGGCAAATTGATATTCCGGAAAGAAATGCCTCAATCAATATTAGCCTGGGTAAATATCATTTAAAACAGGGTAATCTGGAAAAATCGCTAAACTACTTTTTAACTGGATACGAAACTTCTTTATTATATTCAAACCTTTTATCAATCAAAGATGCAGCCCTGGGCTTAAGTGACGTTTTTGCCCAACAAAAAAACTTTAGAAAAGCGTATTACTACCACAATGAATACAAAGTTGTCAGTGATAGTATCCTTAAGATAAGTAATTTGGGAAAAATTGCCCAAATCGAAATGAAAAATTTGTACGACAACGAACAAAAAATACGCGAAATGGAACGGCAAAAAACCAGCCTGAAATATGTGACCCTTGCTATTTGCTTAAGTTTTGTCCTCATATTATTAATTTTACTTTACGGCAGGCAACGAATTAAACTGAAACACAGCCATATTGTAGCCGAGAATATGCAACTAGAACATATCAGTCTAAAGGATGAAATTGACTTTAAAAACAGAGAGCTGACCACGAATGTAATGTATTTAGTTAATAAAAATGAATTGCTCAATCTCATAACCGAAAAACTCCAAAAATCGAAATCGAAGTTTTCACCTGAGAACAGAAAGAAAGTAGAAAGTATTATTTTAAACTTACAACAAAACCTTGATAAGGATATATGGAAAGAATTCGAAAGTAGATTTCGGGAAGTACATAAAGATTTTTATGAAAAACTTGTGGAAAAATTTCCCCATTTAACAGAAAAAGATAAAAAACTTTGTGCCCTCATTAAGTTGAATTTGAGCACAAAAGAAATTTCTACTCTTAGTCACTTAAATATAAATAGTGTTGAGGTAGCCCGCACCCGGTTACGCAAAAAATTAAATATTTCAAAAACTGATATTGGGCTAAATAAATTTTTATCAGGCATATAAATGAAAAAACTTCTTGCCACTGGATTTATTATTTTTTTTAACCTTGTCTTAATTGCCGAGGAAGCTAAGGATATTGACAGTCTTGTATCACAACTTGAACACACAAAAAAGGATATGGAAAAGGTGGATATCCTAAACGAAATTGCAGAAAGGCATTTATATATAGATGTTGACAGAATATATGATTTTGCAACCGAAGCCTTAAACATAAGCCAGGAAATTAATTATAAAAAAGGAATCGCAGTAGCTTATAATAATCTGGGAATTTATTTCAGGGTAAAAGGAATTTACAGCGAATCAATAGAATTTACTTTTAAAAGTCTTGATATTATGCAGGGCCTTAAGGACCAGCAAGGTGTCGCCAGGTGTTACAATCTAATAGGAATAATCTATTTCTACCTCCAAAATTATCATCTTAGCCTGGAATACTATACAAAAGCCCTTGAATTAAATGAGCAACAAAACGACAAAAAATGGATTGCAGGAAATTCAAATAACATTGGAATGATTTATGAACGCCTTGGCGAATATGAAAAAGCGGTGCGATATTACGTTACCGCGCTTGAAATGAATACAGAACTTGGGAACAAGAGCTGGGTTGCCAATAATTATGGTAATATTGGAAGCGCGTATTTAAAGATGAACAATCCACAAAGCCTCGATTTTTTTAAACGACGATTATATATTAAACTTGAACAAAACGATAAAGACGGGATAGCCCAGTCAAACTACCTGATTGGCAACTATTACTATAAATATAAACAATTTGATAAAGCCATAAATTATTTAACCAATAGTTTGGAGTTCGCTAATGAAACCGGTTCTTTAAGTATCTTAAGCCAATCATCAGGGTTGCTAAGCCATACATACGCTGCCATTGGAGACTTTACGAAGGCATATATGCACCACCTTTTATATAAAAAATATAGCGATAGCCTAAATATCCAGGCAAATATGCAACTGATTTCAAAAATTGAAACACAGAACAAATTTAAGGAAACCAAACAATTGACTGAACTCAAATACGGTCAATCGCAATTTTACTATCTAATCCTGGCTATCGTTTTATTATTCCTTGTCCTATTTATTATAGTATTATACAGCAGGCAAAAATCAGTTGCTAAAAAAAATAAGTCGGAGCAGGAAAAACTTTTGTTAAAAAATCAAAAGTTATTGGATGAATTGGAATTCAAAGAAAAACATCTAAAGGATAATATAAAATACCTCATGGAAAAAAACGAATTGCTGTCTTCAGTTATCGAAGATTTTCATGATTTGAAAAAGGGCATAGATCCGGAAAACCAGAAAATAATTAATGATGTTATTCTTGAATTAAAATCAGGAGTAGAAGACAGCACCTGGGAAGAGTTTGAACTACGATTTAACCAAATTCATAATGATTTTTATGAAAACCTTAAGTTGCATTTTCCAGGATTATCAGCAAATGAGAAAAAACTTTGTGCTTTTTTAAAATTGAAAATGTCAACCAAAGAAATATCAGCCATTACACATTTAAGCGTTAAAAGTATCGAAACTGCCCGAAGCCGATTACGAAAAAAATTGAAAATTGCTGATGGCAACCAAAACCTTTCCGATTTTTTAAACAAATACTAATTTTCAGCTAAAGCATTGTTAATCTTATAGTTAAAAAATAGTGTACGGGTAATGTCAGGGTAGGTTTTTATTTTGTACGGTTTTTTAGTATAAGATATATATAAATGTAGTGATTTTGTAATGTACAATTTCTTGTATACTATTTTTTTCCTGTCAATCTTTGCACCGCAAATTAAAAATTTTAGCATGAGTTACCAAAGAATTACTCCGCCGAAAAACATAGATGACGAAATAGAAAAGTATATTCGTAAAAAGAAAGAGGAAAATTCGGCCTTGAAAAAATTGCTTGTTGCACTTGAAGATGCAAAAAGAAATAACGGTAAATCAACTAAGTTTAACTAACGTTCTTTAATTTAATGTCGGCAATTGCTTTAAATACAAATTTATACTCTGCAAAATGATAATAAATCGAAAGATTTATTATACAGGCACTTTGCGCCCAAAATGTATGGTATCTGCTTGCGATTTGCTGGAAATCAAATGGAGGCTGACGATATCCTTCAGGAAGGGTTTATTAAAATTTTTACAAAAATTAAAGATTTTAGAAACGAAGGCTCACTTGAAGGTTGGATCAGAAGAACCATTATAAATACGGCAATTAACTATTATCGCAGAAATTTGAAGTATGCCAGAATGAATAATCTGGATGATATGGAAATTACAGATAGCAGGGAAACAGATATTTATAGCAGAATTTCTAGGGAGGAACTAGTAAATATGATCCAGGAACTACCTGTCGGATACAGAACAGTATTTAATCTGAATGTTATTGAAGGATACACACATAAGGAAATTGGGGAAATGCTTAACATTTCAGACAATACTTCAAAATCGCAGTTGACAAGGGCAAGGACGGTTCTCCAACGAAAAATTAAAAGCCTGTTAAAAGAAAAGGTAAAAGTTCCATATGAGAATTTAACGGTCATCAGAAGTGAAAATAAAACTATCAGCAATAAGATAGAATATCTTCAGGCTGTTTAAAAAATAGTTCTTATATTTATTGGATTAGTTCGAAATTGAATTTTAATAAATTTTGTAAAAAATTTATATAGAGAAAACTCAATATTTATATTTTAAAAGCGTTATAATAATGGTACGAATTTTGATATGTTAATATAAACGTTCTTTAAAAATTTAGAAGTAAGGTGTCTTTCCTTAATTGGTTTTGGTTAATAATTAGGTTTATTCTTTTCTTCTTTTCATCACCTTACTTTATAGCAGGCAGGAGAAGCGCTCCTGCCTGTCTTTTTTATGTATTTTTGCTTATTTTTTAATCCTGGGAAAATGCATCTTAAATTATTTGCTTTTTTTATTCTGTTATTCCTTACAACCGTATCGTATGCTCAATATCTCAGTGGTTATGCAGAAGAAATTTCAGGCGAAACCCTGCTTTACGAAAGCCACCAGCCGGATGCTAAAGAATCATTGCTCGTGCGGTCAGAACGAAAGGAAAAATACATTGAATGGATTTCATCTTCAATTCCAGAAAACTTCAATAAACCCTTTGCTGAAATTATTCTTCTAGCTGGAATAGATGTAAATGCAGAAGATAATCATGAATTTAAATGCTATATCAACGATCAGCTACAATTTTCATTTCGAAATCCTGTTGATACCCTCACGAAATCATGGACGATCGAAGGAAGTTCAGGTATTGTGTTGGATTTTAGGGCAGTTATGGTTGATAAATATGGAGATCTTTTTGGGTATATTTTCCTTCGTATTCCCAAAACAATTTACAAACCGGGAAAGCCTGTAAAAATTAAAATCGCTGGAGAATCGGCCAATAGCAGGAGTTGGTTTATGGTTTTTAAATACAATGCCGTTCAGCAAGTAAAATTTATCCAGGAAAAAGCAATTATTAAAAATGGAGATTCAAAGAGCCTATTAGTCAGGGTTGATATTTTGAATTTTGATGAACCTGCCGAAGTAACTATTCACATTAGCAGCCAGAACGAAACCATCCCCATAAAACTTGGGTTTAATATGCATCGCATGGCTATTCCTTTGGTAACAAAACCGATCAAAACAGGAGTAGCCCTCTATATTAACAAAGAACTTATAAAGGAAGATTCGCTTACGATTTACCCAGTAGAAATGAAGTCCATTTACCTACTACCGCATTCTCATATTGATATTGGTTATACACATGTGCAGGACGTTGTAAAACAAATTCAATGGCAAAATATCAAGGATGCAGTTCTACTTTCGGAAAAAACCAAAAATTATCCTGATGGCGCTCGATTTAAGTGGAATTCGGAAGTAATGTGGGCAGTTGACAGCTATCTAAAATCATGCACTGAAAACGAAAAAAAAGAACTTAGAAAAGCTGTTCAGGAAGGTTGCTTCGAATTAAACGGAATTTATGCCAATATTCTTACGGGGTTATGCAAGCCTGAAGAACTTTTACGGATGATGCAAAGTGGCCAGGAAATTGGAACAGAATTTAATGTCAAGGTTAATTCTGCCATGATTTCAGATATTCCGGGATACACCTGGAGCCTTGTTCCTGTCATGGCTGCGTCGGGTATAAAATATTTCAGCATTGGGACAAATCAGGGGCACCGAATTGGAAATGTTATAGATATAATAGGTGATAAACCATTTTACTGGCAATCTGCATGTGGGAATGAAAAAATTCTTTGTTGGGTACATGGGCAGGGGTATTCGGCCTTTCATACCGGTCTCGCGTATACAGTTTTAAGAAATAAACTGAAGGAACAACTTATTTTCGATTACCTTACAGACCTGGAAAAACAGAATTATCCATACGATATAGTCACGCTGAGGTATAATATTGGCTCTGACAATGGTCCCCCGGATCAATATCTTTCTGACATCGTGAAATCCTGGAATGAAAAATATATTTCTCCAAAATTAATTATTTCAACCGTAGGGGATAGTTTTAAAAAATTTGAAGAAAAGTACGGAAAAGGTTTACCAGTCTATTCCGGTGATTTTACCGGATTCTGGGAAGACGGGGCCGGTTCTTCGGCCAGCGAGACCAAAATGAACCGCTTATCCGCAGAAAGACTCGTTCAGGCAGAAAAACTTTTTTCGCTTTACAATTCTTCTAAATATTCAAATGAGGTGTTTAACCAGGCATGGGAAAATGTACTATTATACAGTGAGCATACCTGGGGTTCGTGGAACAGCATCAGCGAACCATTTAGTAATTTTACCCTTCAGCAATGGGAAATAAAGAAATCATTTGCTGAAAAAGCAGATAGTTTATCGAAAACTCTCCTAATCTCCGCAATTCAGTCATCAGAAGCTGAAACGGTAAAGGCCATTGACATTTATAATACAAATTCATGGGCTGTTACCGACCTTGTTGCCCTTCCATCCGATTTAAATCTTAATGGAAATAATATAAAAGAAGAAAATGGTAAAATAATTTCTTCGCAGCGGCTTTCCTCTGGTGAATTAGTTTTTGTTGCAACCGAAATTCCAGCATTTGGGAGCAAACGATATTTCATTGAAAAACGTCATGAAAACAACCATAAAGGAGAAGAAACTGATGACAAATTTTTTCTGCACAATCATGTACAAATTGATTTCAATGAAACTTCAGGAGCTATAAACCGACTTGAATTCAGGGATTACCCATTTAATTTTGTATCGGTGGATACCTTAAGCGGACTAAATGAATATTTTTATATTTCCGGGCGGAATCCAAAAAACAAGTTTATGATTGACGAATCGGAGATTAACGTTATTGAAAATGGCCCGGTTTTAAAAACATTTGAAATATCATCCGAAGCACCTGGATGCAACTCCTTGATCAGGCAAATTAAAATTATCAAAGGAATTGACCGGATAGATATTAAAAATATTGTTGACAAAAAAGATATCCTTGAACCTGAAGGATTGCATTTTGCTTTTCCATTTAATATTCCCAATGGCAAAGTCAGGATCAGTAATGCCTGGGGATATTTCGAAGTAGAAAGTGAGCAACTGCCTGCTGCCAACAGAAATTATTTTTCGGCCAACCGCTGGGCTGATGTCTCCAATGACAATTATGGTATTACATTTGTCCCCATTGATGCCCCTTTGATAGAAATCGGAAATATTACCACCGACCCCATTGACTATGGATGGATAGATTCTCTGCCCCAATCACAAACCCTGTTCTCGTATATTATGAACAATTATTGGGAAACAAATTACAAAGCAAGCCAACACGGAAAAGTCGAATTTAATTATTCAATTTATCCACATCGTGAATTTGACCCGCTGCAGTCAGAAAAATTTTCCGTCCAACTATTTCAACCTTTAATCCCAATAGTTGTTGATGCTTCGATGAAGCAAAATGAAATACCCTTCACCATCCGTAATAAAAATGTCATCATCGAAACCATGAAGCCAATGCCTGATCAATTTACCCTGGTAAAACTGTACAACCCAGGAACGAGAGACGAATGGGTGACATTTGAAAAAAAGAAAGGAAATCCGGTAATATATCGTAGTGATCCATTTGGAAAAATAGAAGAACGCTTGGATAACGGAATACAAGTGAAAGCACGGGGATTAAAGTCAGTATTAGTCAAATAAACAGAAAAATTAAAAATGGACAGCCGGATTAAAGGATTAATTTTTGCATCAATCACAGCCATATTCTGGGGATTTTTAGCCATCGCACTTAAGGTTGCCTCTGCTTTAATGGATCCGCTTACCATTGTGTGGTTTCGTTTTCTTGTCGCATTCACTGTTCTGTTTGTTTATTTTTCATTTAAAAAACCTGAATACCTTAATATTCTTCGTAACCCACCATTATATATTATCATCGCATCTCTTGGTATTGGTATTAACTATGTTGCTTTTCTTTATGGTTTAAAACTCACAAGCCCCAGCACAGCCCAGGTAATTATTCAGGTAGGCCCCATTTTGTTAGGTGTAGTCGGTCTGATATTTTTTAAAGAAAAAATAAGTCGAAGACAGGCCATCGGATTTATGATTGCAGGTATTGGGTTATTCCTCTTTTACCGGCAAAGCCTGGCCAAAATGGCAAGCGATGAAGAGATGTTCAATATGGGTATTTTGTGGATTGTTGTGGCTGCAATGGCATGGGTCGTATATGCCACCTTCCAGAAAATTCTGGTCCGCTCCTACCCTGCCGCACAATTGAATTTATTTCTTTTTGGACTTCCTGTTCTATTATTTATTCCATTCATCAAACCCATGGCGTTCCTGGAGTTAAATGTTGGCCAATGGGCACTAATGATCTATCTTGGGCTTAATACACTTATTGCCTATGGAAGTTTAGCCCTCGCATTCAAATTCCTGGAAGCAAACAAAGTGAGCGTAATTATAACACTAAATCCAATAATCACCTTTATATTAATGGGGGTTTTAACATCTATGGAAGTGCAATGGATAGAACCTGAAACTCTATCAACGCGTGGAATTTTAACGGCTTTACTTGTTTTATCAGGAGCCATTATGGCCGTTGTTTTTGCAAATCCAAGCAAAAAGAAAGACATTAATTCTCTTATATCGAAACCACAAAAAAAATAACGATACTATGTTTTCATCAAATACTTATCTTAAGCGCAGGGCACAAATTAAAAAAGAAATTGGATCAGGATTGGTCTTAATTTTGGGGAATAGTGAAAGTCCGATGAATTACGCCGATAATACATTTCGTTTCCGGCAGGACAGTTCATTCCTCTATTTCTTTGGCCTTGATTTTCCAAATTTAGTTGGCGTAATTGATATAGATAACAACCTGGAAATGATTTACGGAGATGACATAACCATTGATGATATCGTTTGGACGGGTATTCAACCGACCATTTCCGAAAGGGCAATTCATGCCGGAATAATAAATACTTCGCCAATCAATGATCTGGTAACTTTTTTAGAAAAAGCAATAAATTCTGAAAGAAAAATCCATTACCTCCCACCTTATCGTCATGATAATATGATAAAGCTCCACCATTGGTTAAATCAACCCATCTCAAAGATTAAAACCAATTTTTCTCATGAATTAGTTATTGCGGTTATTAACCAGAGAAACTATAAATCTGAAGAGGAGCTTAAAGAAATTGAAAAAGCTGATAATGTTACAGTTGATATGCACCTTACCGCAATGAGAATAGCTAAACCAGGCATGAAGGAATCGGAAATTGCGGCAGCCGTTTACAAGGTTGCTCTTGCTTCTGGAGGTGATATTTCATTCCCTATCATTGCCACCATCCACGGTGAAACACTTCACAATCACTATCACGGCAATACGTTAAAAAGTGGTGACTTATTCCTTTTGGATGCAGGCGCTGAAACAGCTATGCATTATGCGGGTGATATGTCGAGCACATTCCCGGTGGATAAGATTTTTACTCAAATTCAACGAGATATTTATAATGTTTCACTAGATGCCCACGAAGCGGCAATAGCCATGTTAAAACCCGGCATTACAAACAAAGAAGTACATTTAAAAGCTTGCCTTGCCCTTGCTGAGGGAATGAAAGGCCTTGGATTTATGAAAGGAAATATGGAGGATGCCGTATCTGCCGGGGCTCATGCCTTATTTTTTCCTTGTGGGACAGGCCATATGATGGGTCTGGATGTTCACGATATGGAAGATTTAGGCGAACAGTGGGTGGGTTACGATGGCGAACCTAAAAGCAAACAATTTGGGTTAAAATCATTACGCCTTGGACGAAAGCTCGAACCCGGGTTTGTTTTAACCATTGAACCAGGCATTTATTTTATCCCGGCATTAATAGACAGATGGCGAACAGAAAATAAATTCGACGAGTTTATCTCCTGGAATAAAGTAGAAGAATACAAATTTTTTGGTGGTTGCAGAAACGAGGAAGATTTTGTAATCACTGAAACCGGAGCCAGGTGTTTAGGAAAACCGCTTCCAAAAACGATAGAAGAAGTTGAAACTGAAAGGGCTAAAGCATTTTAACCCTTTCAGTAAAAATTTTATGTTGTAATTGATTTATGTTTTCGATCTGCTATCCAGGCCATTATGCCAACCACAAACACAATAATGACCGTGTAATAAACAAATGTTGGTACAGGAACCGGGTCGCCGGCTGCGTAAGAATGCAAGCCCGATAAATAATAGTTTACTCCAAAATAGGTCATTAAAACGGAGCTATAACTTATCAAAGCGGCAAAACTAAACGCAAAATTTCCTCTGAAGCCCGGTATAAAACGCATATGGACAACAAATGAATAAACTAAAACAGTAACCAGCGCCCAGGTTTCTTTTGGGTCCCAGCCCCAATAGCGGCCCCACGACTCATTGGCCCATACCCCACCGAGAAAGGTTCCGATCGTTAGCATAAACAAGCCAACAACCATCGTCATTTCAATGATATAGCTTAATTCAGTAATCGTAAGGTTAAGTCGCTCAACGTTAGTTTTTGTTTTTAAATTCATTAAAATAAGATTGAAAAAGCCAAGCATGGCAGCCAGGGCCAAAAATCCATAACTGGCCGTAATGATTGCCACATGGATAATCAGCCAATACGATTTTAATACTGGAACAAGGTTTGTAATTTCCGGGTCCATCCAACTCATGCCTGCAACGGCAAGAATTAAGGAGGCCAGTAACGCTGTAACTGCCAGGGTAATTTCGGACCGCCATACAAAAATCAATCCCGACAGTATGGTAGCCCAACCAATATAAATCAATGATTCGTACCCATTGCTCCAGGGGGCATGGCCCGAAATTGACCAGCGAATAACAAGTCCGGCCGTATGAAGCAAGAATAATAAAATGACTATTACGGAAGAAATCCGGATAACCATTCTGAGATTAATTTTCGGCCTTAAAATATTAATAAAATGCAATACGATAAGTATAAAACCTATGAGGCCATAATACATCGAAAGCCGTTTAAATATATTCAGTTTGTTATAGGTAATTTCTAGATTAATTTTTGAATCGGAAGGATAAATTTTTGCACCAAATCGTTTTTGAAATGTTTTAATATATCCCAAATGTTCGTCTGCACCTGTCCAATCGCCAGTTTCAACTGCTTTTCTAACTTCGTCGTAATACATTTGAAAAATACCGGAAACAAACATTTTTTCTTCTTCACCATTAAATTGATCCGACTTGGCCGAGGTTACCCATTTATGGTTTTCATCGCCAGGAATTGAAAACTTCCATAAAAGCACCCGAATAAACCATATAAAACACGTTGATCCGTTCATCCACCTTCATTACCTCTTTATCAAATTTGCTTTACTGATGGTTTCTTTGCATAGGCCCGTTCAACAAATTCACTAATCTTATATCCCCCGCCGTTTGCATATCAACGATTTGATTGAATCGTGCCATTTTATCACATCCCAGGAAATCCTGAAGTTGATCGTTGGCAACCTTTATGATCTTTTCATCCTGCCAGATTTGAGGATATACCATAATTCCCAAAAAAACCTGGTCAGGGGTTAAACCTTCATATGAATTTTTCGGGCAAGTTTCCTTAATACTTCTGATGATAAGGTATTAACAGGTTTTAACCGGCCATCCCGATCCTGAACAATTAATTTTCCGAACGCTTCTGCATGTTCTTTTTTTATTTCCGGAAGTTTATCCGAGGCGGCATAAATGGAATTAATACCTGAAAAGAATATTCCGGCCATAACCAGTACTGTCAACGCCGACTTTCTTGATTCGCGGAGTTTTGTTGACATCCGTATCAGGCTTTTAAACCGGCTGTTTTTATTGAAGATGGTAAGAAACATGCCGAGAGACATGAGAAAATAACCAATATATGTGATGATGGTTCTGCAGCATCGTGGTTTACCGAAAGGATTGTTCCCCTGTTCATCCCTGTCATACGAGGATTGAAAACCTGTATCCTCCATAATTTAATACATTATTCATAAAAATCCGGTAAGGCATTACCAGGTCTTTCGATTCATCAATTACTGTAACCTCACTGGCATACGATGATGGGCTGTTTGATCCGGGATATCGTTCTAACTGAAAATCATCCAACCTGATGGCAAAAGGCAGTTTGATAGGCTTCGAACCATAATTTAGAGTCACCGTAACATCACCAAAATCAACTTCCGAATTGGTGCTTAAAAAGCCTTTCCCTCCATACACGTTCACCTCTTTCGATACATCGCCTACCGTAACCTTTGCTACAAAAGCATCCATGTTGCTCATCCCTTCCTGGCCTTCGGTACTTACCAGTTTTGTCTTTGCACTTCTGAAATATTGTTTTAATACAAAACTGTTATTTCCGATATTATATAATGACATGGGAAGAAGTTGGTGGGAAGAATCAGGTGCCAGCATAGTCGTTATGTTAGCCGCCATATTCATATAACTCACCGAATCGGAAGAGACCATTAGTAATTCATCGTTTTCATTGGTGAAATATATTCCCAGGCCGGTCGGTCTGATATTAAATCCAAATTCATAACCGCCAAATTTTTTAATTTCGCCTTCTCTTAAATAAACATTTTGACGGCCAGATCCATCACCCGAGAATACGAGCCAGATAACCGGCATACCACCCTCTGCTTCTACCATCGTTTCACCGGCATTCATAAAATATTCCAGCACCTTAACTTCTATTTTTCTGTTATTTAGGCTTAACGAGGTATTATGCCCCTGAACATCAATGGGTGTAGCCTGGACTTTGTCTTCCTGGTAACTTTCATTTCCATTTCCACTGGCCCACACCCTGATGTAAGTTTCATCCGACCGGATTTCGTTCGATGCCTTTCCTTCACGTATGCTCATCATCCCTTCGTATCCGATATACCGGGTTACGGCTGCGCCTACAAAAATGATAAGGAAAGAAACATGAAACAATAAGATGGTCCATTTGTGTTTAAGGTACATTTTGTTTTTAAAAATACTTCCCACCATATTAATGGCAAGAAGCAATAAGAGGAACTCAAACCATTTGGCATTATACACTTTTGCCTTGGCAGTAACGGTTCCAAAATCGTTTTCGATAAAAGTTGCAACTCCGGCAGCCACCGCAAACAATATTAACAACATTCCGGTGAGCTCCATGGAGAAGAGCATATTTTTAAGTTTTCGCATAACGTCTGTTTATATATGTTAGTTCAATTAGCGGCAAAAATATAATTTATATATGTATGTTAGTTATTACATAATAAAAAGTATTCACATTTTGCTTATTTAGAATGACCTGAATTTATATTTCGACTATAAATGAACTTAAAATCCCCTGAGTTTATTACTTTTGCAGCATAAAATGAGCTTAAGCCTAAACATTTTGCCTATTATCTTGAACAATTAACAATCCTTAATGTTTGAAAAATTAATTAGTTTTAAATCGATAATCAAACGGTTTCAATACAGTATTTTTAGATTGTTATCGCTTTTTGTTTGAATATGAAAAAGTTTATTACATCATTACTAATTTCCTTGTTATTTTCAATTTCACTTTTCGCACAGGTTGATTCATTGGTATTTTACAACGGCAATTATATAGTCGGGGAAGTTAAACATATGGCCCGGGGAGTTGTAACCGTTGAGACCGATTACAGCGATGCAGATTTTAAAATTGAATGGGAAAAAATTAAGGAAATTTATACCTCCACTTACTTTTTTATATCTACCTCTGATGGCAGTAGATACAATGGCCATGTAATAACCACTAAGGTAGGGATGATAACTATTCTAACCGATACAGGATTGGAATTAGAAATTGACCATAACGATATTGTTTGGCTTGATGATCTGGAACAGGGATTCTGGAGTCAGCTTTATGCCTCCATCGACATAGGATTTGATCTTACCCAGGCAAATAATTACAAAAAATTCTCCACCAGGGCAACCTTGGGTTATGTGGCCAAACGTTGGAGTTTAAGTGGCACGTACAATTCGCTGTTATCACGTCAGGATGAAACTGAAGACATTAACAGAACTGAAGGAAGTATTGACTTTAAGTATTTTTTACCAAAAGATTGGTATCCACTTGCATCGATTGCATTTCTGGCAAACAATGAACAGCAAATTGATTTACGGACCACAGGTAAAGCCGGTCTTGGTAAATATATAATACATACAAACAGATCCTATTGGGGTTTTTCTGTTGGTGCCAACATCAACAATGAAACATATTTACCAAATACTGTTACTGGTACAGATGGAAGTGACTCTACTTATACCGCGCCTGACAGACAAAGTTGGGAAGGATTTATGGGAACTGAATTAAATCTGTTCGACATTGGTGATTTGTCTTTATCTACCCAATTAACTGTCTATCCCGGTTTTACTGAAGCCGGCAGATGGCGTGCAGACTTTAACCTGGATGCAAAATATGAAATGCCCTTTGATGATGATTTTTACATCCGGCTAGGTTTTTCTTATAACTTTGATAATAAACCTGTTGAAGGATCCTCCAAAACTGATTATGTTTCAGCTATTGGATTTGGCTGGCAATGGTAATTGTAACTTATTGAAATTAAACCTCAACTAAAAATAATAAAATATGAAAAACAAAACTTTTATTGCAGTCTTTAGCTTGATATTCCTGGCTATGGCTGCCTTCTCACAAGACAAATCAGCCTCCGGCAAAGTTTCGGCTGACAAGCCCAACATCCTGGTCATCTGGGGTGACGATATTGGCACATGGAACATCAGCTACAACAACAGAGGTATGATGGGATATCAAACTCCAAATATTGACCGCATTGCAAACGAAGGTGTGGCATTCACCGACTACTATGCCCAGCAATCCTGTACGGCGGGAAGGGCGGCATTTATAGGCGGCAATGTACCCGTAAGGACTGGAATGACGAAAGTTGGCCTTCCGGGCGCCAAGGAAGGCTGGCAGGCTACGGATGTTACGTTGGCAACCGTTATGAAAAGTAATGGATACGCCACCGGGCAATTTGGGAAAAATCATCAGGGCGATCTTGATGAACACCTGCCTACCATGCACGGCTTTGATGAATTTTTAGGTAACCTGTATCACCTGAATGCAGAAGAAGAACCCGAAAACGAAGATTATCCGGGTGATATGGTATTGGCCAATGGTAAAACGTTTAAAGAAACATACGGTCCGCGTGGAGTTATTCACAGTTGGGCAGATGGAAAGGGTGGCCAAAAAGTTGAGGACACTGGTCCATTAACGAAAAAAAGGATGGAAACCATTGATGAAGAAACACTCGCTGCTGCGCGGGATTTTATTATAAGAAAAAACGATGCAGGTGAGCCCTGGTTTGTCTGGTGGAACGGAACAAGGATGCACTTCAGGACCCATGTGAAAGAAGAACACCGCGGTATTTCGGGACAGGATGAATACAGCGATGGCATGGTCGAACATGATATGCATGTGGGCGAATTACTGGCCCTTCTGGATGAACTGGGAATTGCTGATAATACCATTGTATTTTACAGCACCGATAACGGACCTCACTACAATACCTGGCCCGATGCCGGGACCACTCCATTCCGCAGTGAGAAAAACTCAAATTGGGAAGGGGCATACAGGGTGCCTGCTTTTATTAAATGGCCTGGCCACTTTCCGGAAGGAATTACCCTGAACGGAATAGTTTCGCATGAAGACTGGTTACCCACATTCGCTGCCGTAGCAGGAGATCCGGATATTAAAGAAAAACTTAAAAATGGGGTGAGCCTCAACGGCCGAAATTATAAAAATTATATTGACGGGTATAATCAGCTAGATTATTTAACAGGTAAATCAGAAGAATCTCCACGTAAAGAATTTTTTTATGTAAACGACGATGGGCAACTTGTTGCCATTCGTTATACCGACTGGAAAGCAGTTTTCCTCGAAAATCGCGGGCAGGCATTTGAAGTCTGGCGCGAACCTTTTACACAATTGAGGGTGCCCTTACTTTTTAATCTTCGCAGGGATCCATTCGAAAAAGCCCAGCATAACTCAAACACCTATAACGACTGGTTTTTAGACAAGGTGTTCGTCCTTATACCCATGCAGCAGTACGCCGCTCGCTGGCTGATGACATTTAAGGATTTCCCGCCAAGTCAATCTCCCGGTTCATTCAATCTTGAAAAGATACAAAAAGAGGTGGATGCTATGACATCCGGCGCTACCCGATAAGTTATATGATTTAATGAGGCTGTTTCATAAGGATGTGAAACCCTTTTGAAACAGCCTCTTTTTGTATGTTCATTATGAAAACAAAAGGTATAGTTATTTTATCTGGTCTTATTTTAATGATTTGTGTGTTTGTGGCTTGTACATCAAACACAAAAACCGGAGAATCGGAAACATCTCAAACTGCCGAAATACCGGATCCTCTTCCATCCTGGAATAACGGAACTACCAAATCGGCCATAGTGGATTATGTAAATGATGTGACGAATGTTACCAGTGAAAACTTCATTCCTGTGGCTGACCGCATAGCCACTTTCGACAATGACGGGAACCTGTGGTCGGAGCAGCCTGCCTATTTTCAATTGTTTTTTGCAATGGATAGAATTAAAGCCATGGCTGCGGATCATCCTGAATGGAAAACAGAACAACCTTTTAAAGCCGTGCTTGAAAATGATATGAAGGAATTGGCGAAACATGGAGAACATGGTTTACTGAAATTGGTGATGGTTTCTCATGCAGGAATGACCACGACTGAATTTGAAGCCATTGTAAAGGACTGGTTAAAAACAGCAATACATCCCCGATTCGACCGGCCGTATACCGATTTGGTCTATCAGCCAATGCTTGAGTTATTGCAATATTTAAGGGACAATGATTTTAAAACGTTTATTGTTTCGGGAGGCGGCATTGAATTTATGCGCCCGTGGATAGAGGAGGTTTATGGAATTCCACCCGACCAGGTTGTTGGCAGCAGCATTAAAACTGAATTTGATTATAACAATGGGAATCCGGTAATACGGCGGTTGGCCGAACTTGATTTTATTGATGACAAAGCAGGAAAGCCTGTGGGAATTCACAGGTTTATCGGTCGTAAACCGGTGTTTGCTTCCGGCAACTCTGATGGCGATCTGCAAATGATGCAATGGACCGCATCCAATGATTTTAAAAGTTTTATGTTGTACTTGCATCACACCGATGCCGAACGTGAATGGGCATACGACCGTGATTCACACATCGGTAAACTCGACAAAGGACTGGATGAAGCCCTTGAAAAAGGCTGGACAGTGATTGATATGAAAAAGGACTGGAACAAAGTTTATCCGTTTGAATAATCTAAAACCCGCTTAGCACATCACGCGTTTACCCGGTGATAAACCTTCCGCTTTGAGCGTCCACGCTCAAAGGTTTTGTATTATCCAACTTATTCTTCGGGGGAGGACACCCGAAGCAGACGGTAATTTTTCATGAGCCTTTTCAAATAAACCCTGGAATATTTATCAATTAACATATTCATGTGGATAAAATTCCATCGTGTGTATTCCCCCATGACGGCAATATAAGACCTTTGTACAACGTTCGCTTCAAATGTTATTTTTTATGGTAAGGGTTTCTTTTATACTTTTTGCTTTCATTTTAGTACCGGCATCGGTAGTATTAAGCCAAAACGTCCAAAAAGAGGATTACATTCTTCTTTATAAAGATATTGCGGTAAAAGAGATGAACCAGTACCATATACCGGCAAGCATAACCCTGGCGCAGGGCATTCTGGAATCGGCCAGCGGGAATAGTACCCTGGCACGAAAAGCCAATAATCATTTTGGGATAAAGTGCCACAAAGGATGGACTGGCCCATCAATGAGGATGGATGATGATGAAGCAAATGAATGTTTCAGAAAATACTCAGATCCTTATGAATCGTTCAACGATCACTCAGTTTTCCTTTCCACACGCGATCGATATGCTTTTTTATTTGATCTTGAAATAACCGATTATAAAGGGTGGGCAAACGGATTAAAAAAGCGGGCTATGCTACCAACCCAAAATATCCGCAATTATTAATTAAGATCATTGAAGATTACGAGCTCCATAAGTACGATAAGTTGTATAATAAACCAATGTTAGCATCAAACGAAAACATTTCATCCTTCAAATCAAAAAAAACAAACAGTAAGGATGATTTTAATCCAATCTTGATAGGGGCTGCAAACCGCGAAATTTTTGAAACCAATGGCGTAAAATTCATTTATGCTAAAAATGGGGATACATTTTGGGGAATAGCCCGGGATTTTAATATTTATACCTGGCAGGTTTTCCGTTATAACGACCTGAAGAAAAAACACCAAATTACAGAAGGGCAGAAACTATATCTTGAACGTAAGAAAAATAATGCCTCAACGGATTACCATACGGTGAATGCAGGGGAATCGCTGTATGATATTTCACAAAAATACGGTGTTAAGCTTAATAAAATATGTAAATACAATACCCTGAAAAAAGATGCAAACCTTTTTCCGGGACAGCGGATTAAGCTTGCAAAATAATAATTAACATGAATAAAAACCAAATTTTCGTATTAAGCTTTGTCATTATCCTAACATCCTGCCTTGTCGACAATACAGAAGAGTATCTGAAGAATGCTGACTTCGAAAAAAATTCGTCTACCCTTTTTGTTAATTATAAAAAAAACCCCGATACAAGTTTACAGCAAATAATAATCCTGTCAGGAGTTCGAAAAAATGGGTATGGTGTTTTAATAAATATTAATAATGCGGTAAGTCAACCCGAATTAGATTCCATTATATTTAAATTCAAAATGCAGGATATTCATGCAACACACGGTTTTAACTGGCAAACCGGCGATTCTCTCTCGTCAAAAGCGCGAGTCGCTATTGAAGGTGCCAAATTCACCTGGTTGCTTTCATCAAATCCGGTAAATTTAAATGATTCCATCTTTCACCAGGTAAACAAAGCCACCGAAATTACCCTAAAAAATGGGGGGATACTGGTAAAAAATTCAAACTCCATTTAGAAACCATTTGGATTAGAATTTTGGCAATTTATTTTCAATCATCAACCTGATTTTACCAACCTCTTGATTTACACTTCCCGGATTACACGATAATATCACCTTGTAGGCCGTTTCGTAATCCTCTTTAAGATAATAGGCTTTTGCAAGGTTCAGTAAGCCAAATTCATAATGAGGATATATTTCCAGCGATTTTTGGTGGTATTTTATAGTAGCTTCAATATCCCCTGATTGTCCGGCCGCCGCTCCCATATTGTTTAGCACAGTAACACTTGTTGGGTGTTGTTTATGGGCAATTTCGAAAAATCGTAACGCCTCCTTAAAGTCTCGGTCGGAATGAAAACTTCCAAGGCCACGGTACATGACAACCGGAAATGAATATTGTGGTAAGAGGGGTGCAAATTTATAATCGCCTTTTTCGGCATATTTTTTTACTTCATGCCAAAGCCCTTTATCTCTTGCTGCCTTAGCTATTCCAATATTAATTTCCGAATTTGTAACCTGGATACTGAAAATAAGAATCATAAGCAAAACAACAGCGATTGGCAATTGGATGAATAATCCCCGTTTTTTTATTATTGGGTTATTTTCCCTCGCGCCTTCATTTCCAAAAGAAAATATCATGGCAAACTGGATAGCGATAAATACCACCTGGTTTATACGTTCAAGCGGAAAAGAAAAAAAGAAGATCACCAGCGCTCCAATCAGGCAGAATAAATAAAAAATCATTTGCCATTGCCGGATTTTATTATTCGAAGAAAACAAAAACCTAAACCCCCTGAATAACACCAAAGCCAACATTGAAATAAACAACAACAAGCCAATGATCCCTTTTTCGGCCAGGATTTCCAGGTAATCGTTATGTACATTGCGCCAATGCCTGTAAATGGAAGGTAAATATTTGCTGTAATAAGGATAAATCGTTATTTTCCAGTTGCCACCACCGACACCCACTATGGGATAATCCCTGATCATTTCGATGGTCGCCTGCCACATTTCGAGCCGCCACGTATTACTTGCATATTCGGGATCTACAACAGAAGTAATACGTGATTTTATTTTACCCACAGGCCCTTTTTCCGGGACAAGAAATAGAGCAAGAACCAGGACCACAGATAATCCAGCAATCAATATCGCAATTCGTTTAACCAGCCTGTGTTGAAAATTGATGAGTTGTTTTTTACGGTTTATAAGCAATACTATCAAAAACATTGTAAGACCGGCAAAAAACATGGCCATCCAGGCCGCCCGTGTTTGAATACCAACAATCAATATCAAGGCGGATAATAATCCCAAAATTGCCAGTTTTCTCCACACTCTGTCCAGAATTAAAATGCCATGTGCCAGAAAAGGCAGAAGAAGAAACAGGGCAAATGAAAATTGATTTTTATGTGCCATCAAACCGGTAACTTCATAAACAATATTTGGATTTTGTTCAGTAAAACTAAGGTTCAAAAACTGGTATATCCCAACTGCGAATGCGATGAGAGAATTTATTACAACCGCTTTAACTAAAACTATCATAGCGTTGGGAGCAGTAGTAAAAATATGATAAGCATACACAACCAAAATTAAAAACATGATCCATTTAAACAGATCGGCCAACCCTTCAATGGGGTTTACTGCAAAAAACAACAGCAATAGCGTAAATGCTATAAATACGAGTAAAACAATTAAAAATATACGGAATAATCCTTTCTGCCGAAATACATATAAAACATGGATGGGCTTTATAGTAAAAGTGAGTAACAACAACACAAATGAAAGAATGGCAAAGCGTGGATAAAAGGTAGGATCGATGGTTATTTTAAATTTGACCAAAGGCATTAAAATGACGAGGCCCAAAACCAAAATTATGGCCGAAACAGACAGTTTATTTTTGTTCGTGGTTTTTGGGGTTTTTATATTTCGCTTTTTGGCTTGTTTCATGGCTTTCGTATTCTAATCCAGGGAAAGGGCGAATCAGGCTTGTTTAACAATTTTTTTAATCGGTTCATTCCCGAAGGCCTGTATAATGCTTCATATTCCCAATTTGCCAACCGTTCCCAGGTATGATGATAATAAAATTTCGCCATTGCCGGAAAACCCAGGTTAGTAAAATAAGTTAACGAACGCTGCTTTGCTGAAATTTCGTCTGATACAGCATAAAAAGGGCTATCTATAATGTGGATCTCTCCACCGGGTTTTAACAAAGCAAACAAACGATCGAATAATTTATCCAAATCAGGAAAATATTGAATGGATGCATTCATTGTAACAAAATCAATACTTTCGGAAGGGATTGACAGGTTAAAAATATCACCGAATAAAAAGTTTAAGTTATCTTTTAAAAAAATCGTTGATGCCTGCTCCAATTCAAGGGTATTTACATCAAGGCCAATAACTGTAATCCCGGCATTTCCAGCCAGCAAATGGCTAAACCAACCGTTGCCACAACCGATATCAATTAAAACTTTCTCATTTACTTTTTGAAAATAATGACAAACCCTTTTTGTACCGGTCTGTCGAAGTTTCCACTCATTGGCAAGGGGATGATTCGTCAAATATGGCAGGCTTTTTATTTCAGCCTCAGAATAGATCCGCCCTTCCTTTTCTCTGGCTTTTATGTAGTTTTCTTCAAACGGTTTAATAACAGGCACTTGTTTTTCAAAAAGAAATCCCTTGTGAATGTTAAGGTTATGAATATATTTTGAAATACTATGACCTTTCATCTTTTATCTTTTTATATAAGTGCATTCCCACCGATGCTGCTTTTGATTTTATCTTGCATTTGACATATAATTGCCATTTTTTTTCAGCTTTATGTTTTTCGGAATAAACTTCATTATACACTTTACGAACAGCAAAATCGTAAAACTTTTTTTATAGGTTCGGGTAAAATCAATTTCACGGTCGGGTGTTTGAAAAAGATAATCTGCATTGGTAATAATACTTTCAACTTCATTAAATAGCTTTGTCCCTTTGATTGGATATGCCATGTTTATTGTAAAATAATCAGGATTACATTCTTTCAAATGCCGGATAGTTTCTTCAATATCTTCGATGGTTTCGCCGGGATATCCAAGCATGATAAAGGTTCCTGTTTTAATACCCGAAGTTGATGCAAGCTTTATCATTTCCCTCACCTTAAGCACATCTACCCGACGGTCCATTAAATCAATTACCTTTTGAGAACCACTTTCAGCTCCTATCCATAATAAATTACACCCTGAAGCCTTTAAATTTTCAACAATGTTTTTATTAAGTTTATCGGCCCTTGATATACATTCGTAAGAAATTTTAAGGTTTTTCTTTTGCAAGAGAGACGTAAATTCATCAATCCATTTTTCGCTCATGGTAAATACATCATCCACAAACCAAAATGAATCAGGAAGATATTTTTCCTGAAGAAAAGCCAGTTCTTCGACAACCGATTCCGGTGAACGACGACGGTAGGTATCCCCAAAAACAGCATGGCTGCACCATTTACAAGTGTATGGGCAACCACGTTGGGTATTTATGGTAATAGAATTATAGCCATGTTTTTCTTTCCAGGTATTGAGGTATTTGCCGATATCAATTTTATTGCGGTTTGGCCAGGGCAACTCATCAAGATTTTTAAAATGGCTCCTGGGTTTTGTAAAGATTATTTTTTGTGATTCATTTTTATATACAATGCCATCAATTTTTTCTAATGATTCCCCTTTTTTTAATGAATTGATCAATAAGAACATTGTAAATTCCCCTTCGCCAATAATCAGAAAATCGGCGCCATTATTTAAATAATCTTCAGCATGGTATTTTACATCGGGCCCGCCAAGAATGATCTTTATATACCGTAAGGAATGATTATTCTTAATAAACCGGATAATTTTAAGAATATTTTTTCGTGTTAAAAAATTCGCATAAATTCCTAGATAGGCAGGTTTCGTTTCAACAATAAAATTAGTTAACTTTTCAAAGGATTGAAATGTTGAATCAAATACATCGTGTTCAATTTTATATTTATCGAGGTAGGCGGAAACACATAATAACCCAAGCGGTGGATAAGGTTTCAGGACCTTTTGCTCTACCTGGTCCTCTTCAAGAAAATATCCATGGGTCAGAATTACATCCATTGTTATCGTTTTCTGAAATCGATTAAAAAATGATCGGCTAAATAAGACAAGGCCGGTATATTGCCAATCAAACGTTCGGCATATTCAAGCCTTTTCAATGCATATGGTTTTTTCTGATAATAAGGTTCCATATAAGATGGCGGCAACATAATACCGACAGGTTTTCTGTTTACAACCTGAAACTCATTAACAAAAATCCGCTTAAAGTCGCCGGGACTGTAATACCATGTTTCAACTTTGCTGTTGCCAACATTTACCATCACTGAGTCATTTGTATTTCTTCTTAATACATTCTTCATTTTAAATTTTACTATGAAATATGCCGACTCCCATAAACAGATTTTAGGCATTACCACTGCAATAAAACGTCCGCCTTTTTTTAATAACAAACTTAATTTATAAGACAGGATTTTTAAATCTTTACTATCGAGGCAATTCAATCCTCCAAAATTTGAAAATATTAAGTCAAATTTTTCACCGTTAGAAATTTCTGATAAATCCCTCATATCAGAAACAACAAACCGAACGGAAGCTATTGGTTTTTCTCTCTTTGCTTTATCATTGGCAACCGCTATCATATCCGATGAAATATCCGTTGCAATTACATTATGTCCTCTTTTCGCAAAATAAAGGGCATCGTGACCTGTACCGCAATTTAGCTCAAGAATATCGAGGGGCTTATTTTCAGGTAGAATGGTTTCAAGATACACGTAAACCTGTCGGCGCAGCGCCTTTCCAATGCCGGAACTGGTAAACGATTCGTCATATAATTGCGCCACATTGTCGAACATACAACTTAGTTTTTCCGGCTTTTTTCAACGATTAATTGAGCTTTGTAAACCATTGTCATTGGAATGTAATAGGCGGTGGCAACAGTTGTTCGTAAAATTCCTTTGTAATTTTTGAATGGATTTGAAATAAATTGTTTTATTTTCCCAAAACCCTGTTTCCGCCTGAATTTTTTGTGAATGTACCGGTGGAGTATTTTATAAAATTTTGGTGAATACGTATTTTTAAACATCAGGTCAAGATCATCAGAATCTTTCCAGTTTGCCTTTTTAATTAAATCTTCTTTTACTTTTTCGTGAAATTTAGTGCCAGGCAGGGGATAAGAAACAGAAATTCCCATATCATCTGGCATCAGGTCAAAAAGCATTTTCTCGGTTTTCCGAATATCGTCAATGGTTTCGCCCAAATACCCAAATTGCAAGAAAAAAGCGACTTTCACACCATGATCTTTTAATTTTTTACGGGCTTTGTAAATCTGGTCAATAGTGATGTCTTTTTCCATGGCATCCAAAATCTTTTGAGAACCCGATTCAGCCCCCACCCATACTATATCAAGGCCTGATTCTGCCAGTGCATCAATGGAGTCATCCTTTAACATCACATCCACCCTTGACTGCATCATGTATTTAAATTTCAACTTGTGTTGTAAAACAATATTCCTGAATTCCTGTATCCAGCCCGGCTTTAAACCAAAAATATCATCGCACACCCAAAAATGCACAGCCCCGAAGTTTTTCATTAAGTATGCGATTTCATCCACCACATTTACCGGTGACCTGACATTATACTTTCTTCCAAAAATAGGTTTAGCACACCAGTTGCACGAATAGGGACATCCTCTTGTTGTTGCGATATTCATTGAAAAAAAACCATGATTATCCAACCAGTTTTTTTTATATTCAGGAATGTCTACCAAATCCCAGGCAGCCATTGGGATACTATCCAGATCATCAATAACATCGCGGCGGCCGGTGTTAATTGTGTTTTCATTTTCCGTATAAACAATACCTTTTATCTCATTAAAGTCGGTAGAATTCTTTTTTAGTTTATCCAGTACATCTGACAACGAAGCCTCTCCTTCACCCAGAAGTATAAAATCTGCCCCCTGCTTAATGTAATCTTCAAAATGATCGGTAGAATCGGAACTTGAAACGATGACTTTGCAATTATATTCCCTGCCAATTTTAACCAATTCGTAAGCCGCATCGCGCATGGCTGTAAGGCACATTTTAGTGAGGTAATTGAACCCATCATCATAAATAACCAAAACTTCCGGATTGAATTTATTGAGGGTTGGTATTATATCAAGAGGGCCATTTGCCAGGTTTGTATCAAATAAAGAAACATTATACCCTTTTTCGCGAATGTAAGCGGCAGCTGTAATCGTCCCTAGTGGTGGGTAAAATTGTTTATTATCCCATTGTTTCTTATCAAACTTATAGAAATATGAATGTGTAAATAAAATTTTGTTCATGTTGCTCCCAATCTCCGCTTCAAATTAAAAAAATAAACCTTCCATTTCAATATCGTGCTTCTCCGAAATCTTTTCTACCCTGTTACAATATTGCTTTAAAACATAGTTTTGATAATTCCGTGGATGATGTTTAGATATGGATTTTTGGGATTTAAAAACCAGGTTAAATTCTTCTGCTGAATATTTTTTATAAAACTTTTTTGCCCAATGTTTTACTGTAACATTCATTGTATAATCATCGAGCCAATCGCCCAACCTATTATTAAATAACGCTTCAAATGCATTTTTTACTGCACTGGTTTGACCGTTTAATTCAAGTACACGGTCTTCCGCTTTAAAGTTGGGATAATATTTTGTTACCCATCCATTTTGTTCATAAAACTTTCGTTTAACATCCCTGCCATATACCGGAATTAATGTATTGATCTCTGTGGCAGTGAAAAGATTTTTCTCTTCAATTTCAAGGTTTTCAGTATCAATGAAATAGTTTACACAAAAATATTTGTATGAATTAAACAGAAAAATTTTCTTAAATAGCACCAACATCGTACGGGTTAACCACAGCCTGTTGGGTTTGGTAATGATAAAATAATCAATATCCGGGTTATCGCCGATAAAACCTTTTGATAAAGATCCTGACAAAGATATTCCCCTGACAAAAGGGAAAATGGAAATTAATTTTGAAAACCATTTTGCTTTTTTTATCCATTTTTCCGCCAGTTGATTCCCCTTTTTTCGTCTTTGTACATTTTTTTTGTCAGGGTTCAGCGAATAATACTCATCAATTTTAAATACAATTTTTTTATTGAGTAAATGATCAATGGCTATTTTGCAAGGATTTTCCTCTTTACTTTTAATGTTGCATGCACACGAAATTTCCTCAAACGTAAGAGGGTAATTAAAAATATCATAATAGATCAACGTCCTGAGTACTACAGGGATAATCTTTGTATGTAAGTCATCGTTGGAAGCCAAAACAAAAGTTTAGATTATTAGATGACTAAAATATATAAAATTTCGTTGCGGGAATAAAAAAAAAGATGCCCGGATTTGAGCATCTTTTCATTCACTGATAACTTTTTAGTCTATTTTATAAAAACTTTTTCTGATGAAATGGCATTGTCAGCAACTACTTTTACGACATAATAGCCTGTTTTTAAATGCAGATCAAAACGGTTTAATGAAGCATCTTTTATCTTGTTTTCAAACACTTTTTGACCGGTAATGTTATAAACCAAAATGGAGGCACCATTTAATTTCCCATCTGTATTTTTAACAAACACGCTATTTTCGTTCGAATAAATTGTCGTTTCAATTTCCACTGTTTCATTCACAATTGTTGCTTTTTGGAAATGAATATTGAACCTATGAGCTTCATCGGACATGGATGAGGCAAATGAATATTCGGGCTGTTGGTTCAGTTCGATAAGAATTCCATCTTTCAAATCTTCCAGATAAACTGACACACCGGGTTCAAACGTACCCAATTCCGAGGCTAAGATTGTACACTCCATATCCTGGTTTACCTGCAATAAAAGTGGAATAACCATATCCGGAATAATTTCGGGCATTACATTCACTCTCATATTTTCTTCACCGACAATCGTATAAAGTTGAGGGGCATTTTCATCGCCCATGATTTTATAACTATCCAAATTGTTGTCAATACCTTCGGTTGCATTTGTATTGAAATTCACGAATGTTCTGTCGTACATACCGTTTCCGGTTACTGTTAATTCAAGCAGGTTGTTTACTAATTCAGATTTATATGGATCAACCCCATGAGTTCGTGCTCCGTTTGAAACCACCAGCAAGGGATTAGAATTATTGGACTTTACAAAAAACGATTGCATGGCTGGAATTATACCATCTGTTAAGTCACCCACAGAACCGTTCCAGGTTAAATATTGAAGACCATCCCAAACATAAACAGTTCCGTCGATGTAGGTTTTTATCCAGCTTAAATCATCCCAATCAATCGCCGAAGCATATGGGTTTCCAACAAAATTCCAACCGCTTCCATTGTTTGAAACCGGCAAAAAGTAAGTTCCGGAATTAAGGGTACCTCCCGTAAATTCAACCGACAGATCGCCTGTGGTTGAAGCATATGACCATACCCTGTATCCCTGCCCAATGTTTAAAGGTGTTGTTTCATCAACAATATTGAACCAGGAATTATCAATTTCATTATGACCGTATAAATAGAGGTTTAAGAATGTATTTGCAGTTTGACCTGACATTGGTGGAGAAACATAATGCCACCTTTCCTCTGATACCCAAAATTGTGAGGTTGTATTTCCCACGACCGACAAACCTGTATTTTCTAATATCGAAGCCGTCCCACCGGCATCAGCATGGGCAAATAAATCGCCATTAACTGTCAAACTATTACCTGTTCCGACAGTAAGCTGCGAACCCGCTTCCAGTGTTAAGTTGTTGCAATCTTCATTTCCAAAAACAACCGGTTGATTTGCCGGGGCCATGGGAATGATTGCATCAACAAAACCACAAGGTGAGTTATTGTCCCAGTTTCCGTCGTTATGCCAACTGTTGTCTACGGCTCCCGTCCAGGTTGTAACGAATACGGGTGCACCATGCCCGGCATCAAGATAAGGGAAATAAGATACAATCCCCAGGTTGCCCTGATCTTCATCGTCATAAATTTTATCTGAAATACTGCCACAAGCATCTGTGCCCCAATAAACATACATGGCATCTATATCAAGTGTTCCGTTTCGTAATTCATAATTTCCGTTACCGTAAATATCGTTCCATTCCATTTCATTACTGCCAAAGGTTGGCGCACAGGTTCCATTCAGGTATACCCCGATATCATCGTTATTAGTAATTTCACAATTGATAAATGATGGCGAACTGCTACCACGTAACATTACTCCATAGTTTCCGCTATATTGTATCACGGTGTTAGAAATAGAAACATTTGTACCGCAATTATTCAAATCAAGGTTTCCATTATTTCCGCCACCATATAACACCTGGCAGTAATCGAGAACTGTTCCGGCATCGGCACCATCAAATAATAACCTCTCCCAATCACCGGGTGATGGCACCGTTTGATTTGATGTAAAAATAATGGGATTTGCCATTTCACCATCGGCAACGAGGGTTCCATAAATACGTAAACGGGCGTTGGAATTGAAACTCAATTGCACGCCTGGGTTTAATGTCAGGGTTGCCCCGTCAAGCTGGTTCAAATCTGACCAAACCACATACGGAACATTATGGTCAAGCCATGTACCGGTATTAATATTTTGTGCATCTACACGTATTGCGTTTGGCATATTGCCTGAAAAAACCATGGTACCTGTGATGTTTTTTACTGCATCGGCCTGAATTCTAATGGCAAAATCATCGCAATCTTGTATGGTTGTGTTTGAAATTGAGGGCATTGAACCGTTTCGGGTATAAATACCGTATCCTTCTGAATTACCAATAAAACAATTAGAAACCGACACATTACTGCCTGAATCATTGATTTCAATGGCCGAAGTTCCCGATCCTGAATAAAAAACATCACAATAACTTAAACTACTTGCTTCTGCATTTATAAATTGAATTCTGTTCCAATCGCCTTTGGCAGGCACCGGCTGATTTGATGTAAAAATAATATGTTCAGAACTTGTTCCATTGGCAATTAATCCGCCATTAACCCTTAATAGATTATTTCCATCAAACTTTATCGTTACGCCGGGATTAATGGTGAGTGTTTCCATATCGACAATATCCGGATTTCCATTAATTACATAGGGTACGCCATGATTTAGCCAGGTTCCTGAATAAATATCCTGATTTCGAACCAAAATTGCATCGGGATTATTGGATGCAAATGACATTGAGCCCGTAATATTTTTCACCCTGTCGGCAAAAGTAAAAATGGGATAATCTGCACAATTATCAAAAGAACAATCCATGATGACAGGTTCATCGGATGCGGTAAGGAGCCTTAGTCCGTAACCTGCACTGTAACTAAAAGTGCTATTCATAACAATGACATTGCTCCCGGAATTTCGGATCATAACCATGGCATTGGATGAGCCGCCATAACTAACTTCACAATAATTCATAATACTTCCTGCATCTGCCCCATTAAAATAAATATATCTCCAGTCGCCACTTGAGGGTAAAATATTACTGGAAGTAAAAACAATGGGATCTGCAATGGTACCATTGGCACTTAACACCCCGTTTACCACCATTCTTCGGTTGCTGTTAATATATATTTCACATCCCGGCTGAATCAATAGGGTGATGCCATCTGCAATGGTTAGATTACCGGTTATAATGTGAGGGGTATCAGCCATAAACCAGGCTTCATTGGATGAAATTGTACCGCTATGGTTTGTTTGTGCAAATGTTAATAAACCAATTAACAAAAATGCTGAAAAAAGGTATAATCTTTTCATAGTAATAAATTTAAATTAGTATTTTACGTTACTGCGTCTGTGGTATCACTATTATGTAGGTTATTAAATAATATTATACCACGTACGTTTATACCCAAAAATACAATAAATGTTACCCAAATTCAAGAGAAATAACTTTTTTTTAACATATTTGTTTTACCGGGAAGTTATTTAATGAATTCCATTAATTTTGATGATGATAGAATTATTTAATTATCAGATTAATAGAATTAAAAAAAAATTAAAAGTGCACGAAACAAGTTCAAAAAATCGCGGAAAAAATTTACTTATTAGTATTGTCCTCAACTTACTCATTACTGTCGGACAGGTGATTGGAGGTTTCCTTTCGGGAAGTATGGCCTTATTGTCAGATGCCCTTCACAATTTCAGTGATGTATTGGCGCTCGTAATTTCCTATATCGCATCAAAACTTACCTTAAGAAAACCTCATGTGAAATATACATTCGGACTAAGACGTGCCGAAATTATGGCTGCTTTTATCAATTCGCTTACGTTAATAATTATTGGGGTTTTGCTTTGTTTCGAAGCGATTCGAAGATTTTCACTACCCCCTGAAATAGAATCATCATGGGTTATTTTGTTTGCCTTGCTAAGTATTCTTTTAAATGGCATAAGTGTTATTATCCTTCATCATGATTCAAAACATAATCTAAATGTAAAGTCGGCGTATATTCATCTTTTTACTGATATGATCACGTCAATTGGTGTATTGGCCGGTGGTGGTAATGATGTATTATTACCATATATTTTGGATTGATGGTGTGCTTACTTTGGTCATTGCCGCCTACCTTATTTTTGTTTCTTCAAAATTATTGTACAAAAGTATCAAGGTATTAATGCTATTTACACCATCCAGCATTTTCATTGAAGAAATCAGCACCAGGATTTGTGCATTTTCTGAAGTTGAAAATATACACCATGTCCATGCATGGCAATTAAGCGATGATCAGATTCATTTTGAAGCCCATATTGATTTTAAAAATAATTTATCCCTGAAGGAAGTGAACAAAATTCTTGAAAATATAAGAGAAGTACTTCTCTAGGGAATTTTATATTGAACATGCTACATTACAGCCTGAATATAAATTCTGCGACCTTAAAGACCTGATCAATAAATCGCATTGACAGAATAAACGAAGTACAATTACATCCTTTCAGGAACCTCGATGCCCAACAGCCCCATGCTTCTTTTGATAATCTTGCCTGTAAGCCAACTAAGCAAAACCCTGAAGTTCGAAATTTCGGGATCAACCCTTTTTAAGATGGGAGTGTCCTGGGTAATAATGATTATACAACTTGACGAGTTCAAAACAATAATTGGCCACCATGGCTGGACTATAGGCCGATGCGGCTTGTTTTATAATTTGTGGAAATTCATATATTGCAATTAAAAGTTCAATTTCGGTATCGGTCAATTCAACTTTCGAATAATCAATTAATTCAAGAAATGTTTCGGGGTTTTTCCGGCCTTCCTGAAAATGGATTGTATGCGGGCATAAGTATATTGAATAAAAGGCCCTGTATTTCCGTTAAAATCAATGGACTCCTCGGGATTAAAAAGCACATTTTTTTTGGGATCAACCCTTAGAATAAAATATTTAATTGCACCTAAACTTAAAATATGGTATAACCTTTCCTGTTCATCAATATTAAATTCATTGGCTTTGCCAAGTTCTTCCGTTTTTTTTCTGGCTTCATCATACATTTCATCCATCAAATCATCAGCGTCAACTACGGTTCCTTCGCGCGACTTCATTCTGCCATGCGGAAGTTCAACCATGCCATATGACAAATGTTCAATAATATCGTACCAGGGCTTATTAAGCTTTTTTAATACTTTTTTTAATACATCGAAGTGATAGATTTGCTCATTGCCCACAACATAAATTAATTTTTCAGGCAAATATTCATTAAACCTGCGATGGGCCGTTCCTATATCCTGTGTGATATAAACAGAAGTACCATCGCTGCGAAGCAACAATTTTTCATCAAGTCCTTCATCCGTTAAATCTACCCAAACCGAACCATCCTGTTTCTTTTCAAAAACACCTTCATTAACCCCTTCTAAAGTGATCTTTTTACCCTGCAAATAAATTTTCGACTCGTAATTGGTCGCATCAAATTCAACGCCTAATCGATCATAGGTTTTATCAAATCCATCGTAAGCCCATTGATTCATCAAATGCCAAACCGTCAATACATCTTCATCCGCATTTTCCCAGCGTTTGAGTAAATTCTTTGCTTCCTGCATTAAAGGCGACTTGTCAAATGCATCTTTGTCGGTATGCCCGCAATGTACAAGCTCTGCAATTTCCTCTTTATGTTTTTTATCGAAAAGCACATAATATTTACCAACCAGGTGGTCTCCCTTTATTCCCGATGATTCCGGAGTTTCGCCTTTGCCCCATTTCATCCAGGCAAGCATGGATTTGCAAATATGGATGCCCCGGTCGTTAACGAGATTGATCATGATGACTTTGTGACCAACGGCTTTTAATATTTGCGAAATAGAGAAACCCAGCAAATTATTCCTGATATGTCCCAGGTGAAGTGGTTTATTTGTATTGGGTGATGAGTATTCAACAACAAGTGGTTTGCCTTTTAATGTTTCGCTTAATCCAAATTTTTCGTTTGTAATACACTCTTTAAAAAACCCAAGCCAGAAGAATTGGTGTAGCTTTACATTTAAAAATCCCTTAACCACTTCAAAACGCTCAATATCTGGCATAACATTCATTAAAAAATTACCTATTTCGTTGGCTGTTTCCTCGGGCGATTTTCTGGAAAACCTTAACAAAGGGAATACGACCAGTGTAAAATCGCCTTTAAAATCGCGGCTGGTTTTTTCAATTTGAATATGGTCATGCTTTACTTCCTGACCATAAAGTTCTTTTACTGCAATTGCAGCATTTTTTTGTATCGCTTCAATAATCATGATCATTGATTTTGCAGCAAAATTAACTGAAAATGACAACAAAACGGTTACCTTTGAGATGTTTCTTCGGGAATTGCTTAATTAACTAATTGATTGAAATGAAAGCAACGCTTTGCAAAACCTATAATTTCAGAAAATTATGTTTTCAATAAATAAATTTCAACTTTAAATAAAAAAATATATCTTTGCGCCCAAATTTAAAACGATAATGGCAAAGAAGAAAGATGCTGCTGAAGAGCGAATTGTTGCTGTAGAAGAAGCGCTTAGCAAGACAGAACAGTTTATTGAAAACAATCAAAAGTACATAACCTATGTGGTGGTTGCTTTAATTGTTGTAATCCTGGTCTTTTTCGGATACCGGAAATTTGTTCAAATGCCCAAAGAACAAAAAGCACAAATGGCTATTTATAAAGCCCAGAATTATTTTGAAGCAGATTCCATTGACCTTGCCCTTTTCGGGGATGGCGAGAGTTATGGTTTCGTGGATGTTGCTGATGATTACGCATCTACCGAAGCAGGCAATCTGGCGAAATACTATTGCGGTCTTTGTTACATGCAAAAAGGCGAATACGAGGAAGCTATTAAATATTTGAAAAAATATAAAAGCGACGACCTGTTAACACCAAGTATGGCTTTGGGCGTTTTAGGAGATGCTTATATGCAGCTTGAAGAAATTGATAAAGCCATTGATTATTATATGGATGCCGCCTCAAAAAATGAAAATGAATTTACCAGCCCTACTTTTTTAATGAAAGCCGGATGGGCACTTGAGATTAATAAAGAATATGCAAAAGCGCTTGAGGTTTTTAACAAAATTAAAAAAGAATATCCAAAGGCGAGAGAAGCCAGAGAAATAGATAAATTTATTGCCAGGTTAAAAGTTCAAACCGGAGAATTATAGTATTAATAAAAATATAACTATAACCTGTTCTATTTAGAACAGGTTTTTTTATTTTTACATTTTATGAACGAAGATAAGCTAAGGTTAGTTTTTATGGGCACGGCTTCATTTGCCGTGCCATCCCTTGCCATTTTACTCAATAATGGATATAATATTGCAGCTGTTATTACAGCGCCTGATAAACCGGCCGGAAGAGGCAGGAAAGTCAGGTTTTCTCCTGTAAAGGAATTTTCCATCCAAAACAATCTTACACTTCTTCAACCCGACCACCTGAAAGATAAGGATTTTATTAAAAAACTTACAGAATTGAATCCTGATTTACAAATTGTTGTTGCTTTTCGAATGCTGCCCAGGGGAGTTTGGGAAATACCTATATTAGGCACATTTAACCTCCACGCTTCCCTTCTTCCGCAATACCGTGGTGCAGCTCCCATTAATCATGCAATCATCAATGGAGAAAAGGAAACCGGAGCCACCACTTTTTTTATTGATGAAAAAATTGATACGGGAAAGATCATTTTAACCGAAAAGACACTAATTCATCCCACCGAAACCGCAGGAGAATTGCATAACCGATTAATGAATATTGGTGCCAGCCTTGTGTTGAAATCGGTTAAATTAATCGAATCAGGCAAAGTTAACACAGCTGATCAGCAAAGTTTTATACGGTCAGATATAGAGTTAAAACCGGCACCAAAAATTTTCAGGGAAGATTGTAAAATTAACTGGCATCAACCAGCTTCTGTTGTGTTTAATCTGATCCGGGGATTAAGCCCGGTGCCCGCTGCGTTCAGTACAATGGATATGACAGGCGAGCCGGAAAAAACCGTAAAAATATTATCATGCAGCATTTCGGAAATAAAAACGATGGATAAAAAGCCAGGCGATATCCTAAGCGATGGAAAAAACTACCTGCTGGTTTTTTGCATGGATAGCGCCATATCAATAAATCAATTACAAATGGAAGGGAAAAAAGCTATGACAGTGCAGGAATTTTTACGGGGATTTACCATTGAAAAACTAAACCGACTTCATTAAAATATTATTTTTTCGCCGGATAAAAACACATATACCTCTTATAAATACCTTTACATCTGTTGTATATTAAGGGTTTCATGGTCACAGTTATTAACAAAATGCCCTAATTATTAACAAAATCAAGGGTTTTAGGGTTTTTATCTTGACTTTTCCTAATAATAGCCTATATTTGCAGCACATTAACCTTAAAATTTATATAAAATGAACAAAGCAGAATTAATTGATGCAATGGCAGCTGATGCTAACATAACTAAAGCTGATGCTAAAAGAGCTTTGGACGCTTTTATTGGTGCAACTTCAAAAGCACTGAAAAAAGGTGACAGAGTAGCTCTTGTTGGTTTTGGATCTTTCTCAGTAGCTAAACGTGCAGCCAGAACTGGCCGTAACCCACAAACTGGAAAAGAAATCAAAATTGCAGCTAAAAAAGTTGTTAAATTCAAAGCCGGTACCGAATTATCAGGAAAAGTTAAATAATCCGTCTTTCGGTAAAAAAAATCGGGCCTCTCTCAAAAAGGGAGGCTTTTTTGTATCAAGTCATTGTCCTTAATCAAAAAACGATAAGGAAGGCAAGCATCCTCCTCAGCATAATCAACCCCTACCCTGGGACCACAGTAAATAAGGTTATCAGGAATCTTCAGTCCAATATCTTCAACCCAAATCCGGCCGGTAACCAAATTTTCACCATTCAAGGAGGTATTTATCCCCAAAGCTCTGGTTAGTTTTCCAGGGCCATCGGTATAAGGTTTTAAAGATGAGCTCTTACCACATCTGTCCATCATCAATTCTTTCCCATTCAATGGAATTATACCCCGGAGTAAAACAGCATGGGGAACATCCCTCACATCGGTTACAAAGTTAAACAGGTGATGAATGCCATAACACAAATAAATATAGGCAATTCCCCCTTCCTTATACATGACTTGAGTCCGCGAAGTCCGACGGTTGTTATAAGCATGTGAGGCCTTGTCAGTAATCCCTGCATAAGCTTCGGTTTCGGTAATGATACCAGAAGTAAGAATTCCATCTATGTTGGCCACAATAACCTTTCCGACAAGGTCACGGGCAACCTTGACCACATCCGACCGACGGTAAAAATCTTTTCCTATTATCACAGCTATCGATTCAATTTGTACTTTTGAAAATTATTCATGCAAATATATTGTTAATGAAATATACGAAAATACTTATTGTAACCATTTTGTTTTTTTTCTGGTCACAAATACTATTTGCCGGGATTGTTCCTCTGCATAGAGCTGAATCTGCCGGAATTCAATTCTTAAAAAACATAAAACCTGAACTAAACATCAATTCTTTTTCTGAATCATTTGTTTTTAACGAGAACGGCGAAAATGTTTTCTACATATTTAATTTCAACTCGGGATTTATTATTGTGTCTGCCGAAAGCTCGGTATATCCAATATTAGGGTTTTCGTTTGAAAAACCATTTATGAAAATAAACCAACCGCCGGCTTTCACCTGGTGGCTTGAAGGTTACAAGCAACAAATTGTTTACAATATTGAAAACAAGGTGGTTCCGTCGAAAGTCATTGAACTTGCCTGGGCAAAGATATCGTCGAAAAATTCACATCCAAAAGAGTTTTATGAAACTGTCGAACCTCTGCTCAATACAACATGGAACCAGGGATGTTATTATAATTCAGCCTTACCTGTTGATTCTTCAGGTTCGTGTTATCATCCCTATACCGGATGTGTGGCTACGGCCTTAGGCCAAATATTAAAATATTACAATTACCCGAAAACCGGTTCAGGCTCACATGGCATAAATACCCCTTACGGCTGGCTAGAAGTAAGTTTTGAAGATACCGAATACGACTGGGTGACAATGGAAAATAACCTTACAGAAAATAATCCGGGTGTTGCGGAATTGCTTTTGCATTGTGTAGTTGCTGTAAACTCGCAATTCCTTCCTGGTGGAACGGGCGCTTATGAAATTAATGCACGAAATGCGCTGGCCAACTATTTTGATTATGATGAGGACGTACAGTTTTTACTGCGTAATTCATATCCGGGCGACTGGGAACAAATGTTGCGCGATGAGCTTGACCAGGGACGTCCGGTAATTTACGGCGGGGTTGAACAGTCAACAAGTTATGGCCATACTTTTATTTGTGATGGTTATCTCGACACAGCATTTTTTCATATCAACTGGGGTTGGGGCGGATTATACAACGGGTATTTTTATATTGATTCACTGGTTGGAGGGAACTATCATTTCGATTCCTTTCATGATGCTATCATTGGTATCAAACCAAATATACCCGAAAGCCTGGATTTATACCCCGTTGTGAACCTGGCTTCTCAAACTGAAGACCGGGATGTTACCCTTTCGTGGGAAGCCCCAACTTTTACAGCTACATTAGAACTCATAGGTTATCATATTTTTAGAAATGATACCTTGTTGAATGGCTCGATTATTTCAAACCTAATGTTCATTGATGAAAATGCTCCTCCCGGTAATCATGAATATACGGTTCGCACATCGTATATCGGGAAAAACATGGGCCCATCGGCAACAACAGAAGTCTATGTCAGTGGAGTTTCTGAATCATTTACAAATTTTATTTCCGTTTTTCCTAATCCGGTTGTCAGCCAATTGAATATTCAGTTTTTAACTTCAATAAATAAAAACCTTC
>JAWKKL010000013.1:0-66980 GCA_041393275.1 Bacteroidales bacterium | reverse complement strand
TGCGCAGTTGGCTGATGAACCGACAGCACGAAATTCAAATTTATTTCCAGTAAAGGCAAAAGGTGAAGTCCGGTTACGGTCGGTATTATCAAGCAGGATTTCAGGAATCTTCGGAATGCTGATGTTCAGGTTAAAACCGTTGGCATCCATTTTTCCTTTTTTGGTTTGTTTTTCGATTAAATCAAGTGTTTTAGATAATTGCGACCCGATAAAAACCGAAATGATGGCCGGAGGTGCTTCATGGGCGCCAAGCCGGTGTTCATTTCCTGCAGTAGCAATATGGGCCCTTAACACATTGGCATATCGGTCAACGGCTTTCAGGACATTGACCATAAACACCAAAAACCGGAAATTAGAAGCCGCGGTTTTCCCCGGAGAAAGTAAATTGTCTCCTGTATCCGTTGCAATAGACCAGTTATTATGTTTTCCAGAGCCGTTCACCCCTTTGTATGGTTTTTCATGCAGCAAAACCTGGAAATCATGCTTGCGGGCAATCTTTTCCATCAGGTGCATGAGCAACTGATTATGATCGACTGAAATATTTGTTTCTTCAAACACAGGGGCACATTCAAACTGGTTAGGTGCCACCTCATTATGGCGGGTTTTTATAGGTATGCCAAGACGATGCGATTCGTATTCAAGTTCAGCCATAAAGTCTAAAACCCTTTCGTGAATAGTACCAAAATAATGGTCGGATAACTGCTGGTCTTTTGCCGACGCATGGCCAAATACAGTTCTTCCAGTTAATGAAAGATCGGGGCGGGCTTTAAACAATGCGGCATCAACAAGGAAATATTCCTGTTCCCATCCCAGGGTTGCATATACTTTTTTAACGTTTTTGTCAAAATATTTTGCCACAGCGGTGGCCCGTTCGTCCAGAACGGAAAGTGATTTTAACAGCGGTGTTTTGTAATCAAGGGCTTCGCCGGTATAGGAAACAAAAATAGTCGGGATGCACATGGTGCGATCAATGATGAAAGCAAATGACGTTGGATCCCAGGCTGTATAGCCACGTGCTTCAAAGGTATTACGTATACCACCACTTGGAAAGCTGGATGCATCCGGCTCCTGTTGAATCAATTCTCCCCCCTGAAAATTTTCGATGGCAACGCCACCCTCAACCGGAATTATAAAGGCATCATGTTTTTCAGCCGTGGCTCCTGTAAGCGGGTGAAACCAGTGAGTATAATGAGTAGCACCTTTGCTTATGGCCCACGATTTCATCCCGGCGGCGATCTGGTCGGCTACCCTGCGTTCAATGGTTTCGCCTTTTTCAATCACGTTTAACAGTTTTTGAAAGGCTTCCTGCGTAAGGAATTCGCGCATGGCTACACGGTTAAACGTCAGTTCGCCAAAGTAAGTCGAGACTTTTTCTTTTGGGAGATCAAGGCTTTTCCGTTTCCGGTTAAAAGTGATCTCAATTGCTTTAAATCTGAGATTTGTCATTTTTAAATGGGGGATTAATTCGACATTATTTTAAAAAAACGGCAAAGATACATACGGAAGCGATTGACTATGTTAAACTTTCGTTAAATTTTATCAGAAGATATGAACGGGGATGCTATTTATAAAAATTCTAAATGTTGCCACTAAATATTTATGTGTTTAATTTATCATTAACTTTACCCAAAACAAAAAATTAAAACCCATAATTTTGAAAAAAATTGTCATTTTACATTTGTTGTTCTTGCAGATTTTTGTTTTATCTCAGGCACAGGAAATTTCTCACCAGGTCACACTCCTTTCAGATGGTTCACATCAAATTGATTATTTTGATGAAAATAATGAATTACTAAATGCATGGTTGTACTTTGGTGACATTAATGAATATAATTTCGACAGTTACCAGAAAAATCAAGAAAATGAAAATATTGATAGTTTCGGTAATAATTATTTTGAGGAAACAATTTGGTTACCTGATGAAAATGGAGGCGCAAGACCTTTTGATGTTTGTTATAATCCCTATTATAACAAATATTATATTTATGGTGGTAAACGACTTATTATTGTTAACGGGGCAGATAATGAAGTTATAAAGTCTGAGACGATTTCAGATGGAGGTTATATAAGTATATTTTTTTCAGGTTACCCGATATTACCTTTCCAGAAGAGACTTGTTTATAACACCCAAAATCACAATATCTATTGTGTAGCAAATGGAGGTGAAATTGTTGAAATTGATGGCAATACAAATGAGATTGATGAAATATATGTTGAAGATGAATTAATTGTTTATCCCGGCCACTTCATTTATTATCACCCTATTAAGAATAAGGTTTATTCATTAATTAGGACTAAATCAAATCTAAACAATGAAAAGTTGATAGTATATAATTGCTCAACTGGGGAAGTTGAGAAAACTGAAACTATTGGTCGAATCAATGATTTAGAAATGAACAGTACTGGTGACTTACTATTCACAACCTCCAGTTCTGGATTTAAAGCATATAATGAGGCTGATCTGTCAGTAGTAGCAAATGTATCAATCCCAAACCTTGGAAAAATTGAATATTCAGACTTGGGTAAGATATATTGCGACCCAATAAATAGTAGTGATCTACTTTATTGTCTTGAGAATGAATATGTATTTCAACCGATTGCTTTAACATTTCTTAATGAAATTAAAAACTCAGTTCATATTTCAGGGGGCAGGGGTAAATAAAATATTTGTTAATGGGGGTAATAGGGCCTCTTTGATTGATTGCAATTTAAATGCAGAGGTAAATTTTTATATCCTGCACAAATCAATAGGAATTGTATATGATCAGGAAATTTATTATACTGTAGTGGCAAATCTTCTGATGAAGATTTTCTGCTAAAATCAATTAATGTAATAGATGGCAGTATTGTTTCTGAGGAATTAAATTCTTATGGAATTGGTTATAGGTTGGATTACAATATGGAAAATTCAGAAGTGCTTTCTGCCAATTTTAGGGAAGGTTATTTAGGGGTATTTAATAATGATTGTATTTTGGAAAACATAATACACACTGGAGGCGGATATTTTGCAGGTTGTTATAATAAGGATCGTTCTAAATTATTTTTTTTACAAGGAAGCCAGTATACGGAAAATGAAACCGACCAGGAAAATTATAATTCACATGTTGCTGCTTATGATATTGAAATGAATGAAACCCAGATTATAGAATTAGGAAGTAAATTGACTGATATTGAATTCAATGAAGACAATAATAAAATTTTAATATCTAGTTTTGGGAACAATAGTCTCTTTATAATCAATGCGAACGATTATTCTGATATTGTTGAATTACCAGGAATTGTAAAACCCTATTCTATTGAGTCAGGTTCAGGTGATATAGCTTATATAGGAGGCTACAACCAGGTGTATTTTGTAGATATGTCAAATAATACAGTTTATAATCCATTTGCCATAACAGGTGGAGACAGGATTTATGATTTAGCAATTGACAACGAATTACATAGGCTTTATGTTGGGGGAGGTTATAATGTTACTACTGTTGATGTGCAAGATGTCAATACTCCTTTAATTATAAATGTTGCTAACATTTCATTTTCGAAACATTACATGCAGATTGTAAAAACAGATCAGGGCGTGAATAATATAATAATGGTGGCTGGTACAGATTATTTTATTATACTCAATGCAAATACATTTGAATATGTTATTCCTTCAAATGATGTTAATAAGATATGTTATGGATTTTATGAAAGAAAAATCTATACTATTGATGCTGGTACTGCGGAACTTAATGTCTTTAATATAAATGGTGATTTTATAAATGATTTACAAATCCCACATGAAACAACAGATATTGAATTTAATCCTAATAATAATTCGATTTATGTAGCTGGTTTAAATAATGAAAAGTTAGCGATTAGTTCTGTTGAATGTAGGACTGAAGAAGTTAGCGGAACTATTTTACTAAATGAAAACTCAGCTTCATCAAGTTTAATGGCTGGAACTATAAATAATAAAGTGGTAAATGTTAATGGATACTTAAGCAACGCCTCCTTAATCCAGGCCTATACCGACAACAGACAACTCAATTTCGGTTGGAACTGGCTATCTTTTCCCCGAATGCAACGTTTTGAAAATGAACCTGACAGGACGGAAACTGTGTTATCCCGGATCAGTGTATTCCCTGTTAACTTGCATATTGAATTTGATGATGCATCGCCTGAACTAAAAACAAAGGATTACAATCTATTTGGGGGATGGAGTGGTGATCTGGATGAACTTCAGAGTACATCGGGTTATAAACTCCGTCTCGAACTTTTGGATGGTTATCCTCCAAATATTGACCTCTTTGGCGCCGCCCTTGACCCTGAAACCGAGACCACCATTTATTCGGACCAGTATCCAGGCCAGGGTATAGAAAACTGGAAGGGATACTTTATTGAATACCCCCAGAAAGTGGAAGCTTGTATACCTCCTGAAGTGATGGAGGACTTGAACCAATAAAAACCCAGTACTGGGCAATGATTAGGTTAGGGAATGGTTTACTTTTGGTAGAAAACCTGTTGAGATATGGAGACATGGTTATTTTTAAAACTGGGGTCGATCATACATTTACATGGATCAGCAGTGAGGATGTAGAGGAAGAATCATCCATACCCAAAACGGAATATTTTTCGTACGAAGAACAAGCCGATTATTTACCTGTATATGTTGAGTTTGATGAAATGTCTGATGTGCAGGAGATTGCCATAACTGCAGGCGGGGAAATCAAAGGGCAGCCGTTAGGGAATCAGGTGATTCAATCGTTCAGATAAATGCGTATTTAGAGGGAATACCTTCCGGAACTCCCCTGGAGTTTGAAACTTATAATGGTTATAAAACGGCAAGTGTCGACAAGAATGCTTATGCGGTATTGAATCAAAAAACCAGGATTAAGGAAAAACGTACCATTTATACAGGTGAGCCTGTTGATGCCCAGCTTGTTTCATTCAAGAAAGAGGAGGTTTCCGAGATTCCTTTGGGCACGCATAATGTTTCCTGTATGCCTAATCCATTTAAGGATGAAACGATCATTACATTTCATTTGGATAAATTGCAGAGCTTATGGGTTGAAATATTAAACATTAACGGTGCTAAAATAAAAACCTTGATGGAAGGCATAATGCCCGGCGGAATTTACAAAACTACCTGGTACGGGGATGATGAGAAGGGAAAAAAAGTAAACAAAGGCGTTTACTTTTATAAGATTAAGACAGGTAATGGAACCGTTGTTTCAGATAAAATTATTTTAATAAAATAAATATAATTTTGCATTTAATAAAATTACATTGCCGCTATCGTATGTTAATAAACCAGCAAAAGGAGCCATCGAAACGTCATTGCGAGCCCAAGGGTCGAAATTTAAGAATGAGCGGAGCAATCTGTAGTTTAAATTGTGCATATCTTAAATTTAAAATATTGCGCAGATCAATCTCACATTATTTAATAAGGGCATGTTGCCTGGCCATCATTAATTCTTTTAAATCCAGTCTTTTTGGTATTATTTTGTTTTTGATTGCAAATCCAGTGATTGCCACAATAATAACCGTAAAACATGATGGCGGCGGTGATTACACTTCCGTACAAACAGCTTATGAAAATGCCAACAATAGCGACACCATACTGGTTTACCCGGGTACTTATTTCGAAAACCTTGATATCAATTCCAGTCAGATTGACATCACCATTGCAAGTCTTTACCTTATTACTTTTGATGAATCATATATAAACAATACTGTAATTGACGGAAATCAGAATGGAAGTTGTATAGCCATACGTAATACCAACAATGCCGATATAAAAATAACAGGATTTACCATAGAAAATGGCAGTGGATACTCAAATGGCGGGGGAGGCGGCTTATATATTATAAATGCTGAACCACATATTTCACATTGTATTATCCAGAACAATATGTGTGATGGTGGTGGTGGTTTTTATTGCCAGTCTTCAACCGTAAATATCTCAGGGGCAACCATCAGATATAATTATGCGCTTATTGCCGGAGGTGGGATAAATTGCGGGTATGGATCATCCGTGATTTTTGACCCGATAGACCGTTGCAATATTTACCTGAATTATTCTGGATATGGATCCGACTTTTTTAAAACTAATTATGCCCCGTCACAAGAGATTATAGTCGATACGTTCACTGTCTTAAACCCCGATTATCATTTCTTTTTTTCGGTTGACGAGTATGAACTGCCTGTTGATGATATTGAACTGGATATCTTACATTCGAAAATTAATCCTGTAAATGCAGATTTATATGTGAACCCGATAGAGGGCAATGATGCCGGTGATGGGTTGTCACCCGCTACAGCACTTAAGACAATTGCTTATGCGCACAAACTTATCCAACCGGATAGTACTGAACCCAAAAAGATCTATTTAAGTAACGGGATTTATTCTTCTCATACAAATAATGAGAAATTCCCATTAAATCCTCGAAATTATGTATCATTGATCGGAACGCATAAAGACAGCACTATATTTGACCTTGATTCCCTGACCTATATACTGAGAGGATATGGCTTTACAAAAAATTTTAGTTTACAGAAAGTTACCATGATGGAAGGATATGGTAATCAATATACTATTTCTAATATAGGTGGATTATATATAAAGTGGTGTAATAATATTTCTTTTAAAAATATTGAAATTCGCAATTGTATAAGCTCTTCTTATCCAGGAGTTTTTGTATTTAATACATCAAATTTAAAGATTAAAACTATTTCAATTATTAATTTACAAGGTGGTATCTGTTTTCAGATAAGTAATAATGATGAAGTTAATAGAACATTTAGTCTTGAAAATTGCGTTATTAGTAACAACGGTCCAGATGCTGACCCTGATACCGGTATGGGGGGTGGCCTTGTAATTAGTGGGGACGAAGAAACACCTGAAAGTATGAAGGGTGAAATTATAAATTTACTACTATCAAATAATAGAAGATTTCTTGACCCAAACTGGGGCTATACAGGTGCTCATTCGGGATTAGGGATTGGTCATAATACAGAGGTGACCCTTGTTAATGCAACAGTAAATGGCAATGTAACCGAGAATGATATTGCTGGAGTGGCTATACGTGTTAGTGGTGATTCAAAACTGGATATTTACAATTCGATATTTTATGGTGATTCTATTTATGAATTATCGTTGGGATCCTCTGGCCCTTCAAGTTATATAACCACAGCCAATGTCAGTTATTCAAATATTGAGGGGGGTGAATCAAATGTACAAAACTGGTATAACCAAAATATCCTTAACTGGCTTGATGGTAACATTGAAACAAATCCTTTGTGGGATTCACTTTCTGATAATCCCTATTCGTTGTATTGGAATTCACCCTGTATTGATGCCGGGGTACCTTTGTATGAGGAGGGGATAGATTTTCCATATATTAAAGTCGAAAATGAACAAATAGTCCTGTATAAAATTGATGGGGACACTCTCCATCTCCCGCCAACTGATATAGCAGGAAACCCAAGATTTGTCAATGGCAGGATAGATATGGGTGCCTATGAATTTCAGGATACATCCACCAGGATCAGGGAACTTTTTCGGCAAAACATATTGGAAACCAAGATTGATGTTTTCCCCAATCCTTGTTACGCCCATACCTTTATCTCATTCGAACTTAAAAAAAAGAGCAATGTACAGGCAATCATTTTTGACATGGCGGGCAATCCAATAAAAAATTTAATGAATGCCCACTTATCGCCCGGTAAATTTACCATGACCTGGGAGGGGAATGATGATGCTGGAAATTCCGTTCCTTCAGGAACATACATGATCTCCATTTCTTTGAATGGAGAAAAAATTGCAGGTAAGAAGATCATTCGAAAAAACAAATAGATTATATTATCAATACTTTCGGATAACCACCAATCCCAAAAAAGTCAGAATTCCATTAACAATCAACATCTCAAAACCAAATTTATAACCATTGAACAGCTCGGAGGACTAAATGCTTAAAATGTAGCATAAAGTAGGGGAAAGAAAGGCAACAAATGGAACCCATTTGTCCTTAACACGAAACTTCGTAAAAAGCCCAAAAGCATACATTCCAAGCAAGGGCCCATAGGTATAACCGGCAATAGTGAATAATTTCGATATGACTGCCTGGTCGTTGATCGCCCTGAAAACAAGGATAACTAAAAGTACAGTTAATGAAATTCCTATATGTACAATCGTTCTTGATTTGATCTGCTGTTTTTCACTTTTTTCGGGTTTGTTTTCAATTCCTAAAAAATCCACACTAAAAGAGGTGGTCAATGCTGTCAGGGCGCTATCTGCACTTGAATAAGCAGCCGCGATCAATCCGATGATAAACGTTAATCCTGCAAAAACGCCTAAATGCTCTATTGCAATTGTAGGGAAAAGATTGTCAGTAAGTTCAGGAATTTGTATCCCTTTTTGTTGGGCATAGATAAACAGGGAAGCTCCCAAAAACAAAAACAACAAATTCACCGGGACCAAAATCCAGCTTAAGGAAATGATATTTTTTTGTGCGTCTTTTACATTGCGGCAACTGAGGTTTTTTTGCATCATGTCCTGGTCGAGGCCGGTCATTACGATGGCAATAAATGCACCACTCAGAAGCTGTTTTAGCCAAAACCTTCGGCTTTGCCAATCACTCACAATTATGTCAGAATAATCACTCTGAGATACTGTCGAAACCAGTTCTTTTAAACTAATATTTAATCCTTTCGAAACAAGATAAACGGAAATGCCAACTGCAAGCAGCATAAAGGTCGTCTGAAGCATATCCGTCCAGACGATGGTTTTTATACCGCCTTTAAAGGTGTATAACCAAATCAGAAAAATAAACAAGGCGATGGTAACGCCAAATGGTATATTCCAGGCATCGAAAATAAAAAGCTGTAACACATTTACCACGAGGAACATTCTAAAAGAAGCCCCGATAATCCGGGAAACAAGAAAATAAAAAGCCCCGGTTTTGTACGACCAGAAACCAAAACGGCCTTCGAGGTACGAATAAATGGATGTCAGGTTTAATTTGTAATACAGGGGCAGTAATATTTTTGCAATAACAAAGTAGCCAAACAAATAACCAATCACCACCATCATATACGAAAACTGGGTATCGCCCACCCAGCCCGGGACTGAAATAAAGGTAACCCCTGACAAAGAAGCCCCAACCATGCCATAGGCCACCACAAACCACGGTGATTGTTTATTGCCGATAAAAAAGGTTTTGTTGGTAGCTTTTCGGGAAGTAAACCAGGAAATTATAAACAGCAATGCGGTATACGCAATAAAAACAATAAATATGGATAGTGGTGTCACGCGATGGCCGTTATTTTAAGTTTTTCATAAGCTCATCGGAAATTGATTTTAGGGTTGGGTAAACAAAATCGATGATGTCACTATGTTCTTCAAATTCTAAGTTATTTTTGGCTATAAATAAAGTATACATCCCGGTATTTTTCCCAAACTGCATATCCGAAATTGAATCCCCAACCATAAGGCTTTTTTCAAAATCAATTTCCGGAAAATCTATTTTAGCTTTTCGGGCCATGCCAGGATTGGGTTTTCGGAAAACACTTTTTTCTTCAGCCCGGTAAGGGGAGTGATAAATTTTAGTGATCCGGCCCCCTTCATACCTAATTTCCTCCTCAAGTTTATTATGGATGATTTCCAGGTCAATTTCATTCATTATGCCTTTGCCTATGCCTTGCTGATTGGTAACAACGAAAATATGGCCAAATAGGCCGGTAAAGTTTCTTATGGCTTCAACGGCTCCGGGCAGGAATTCAAATTCTTCCCATTTTTTTACATAATCGCCCGGTAGTTTTTTGTTGATCACACCATCGCGGTCTAAAAACAAGGTCCAGGTTTTATCAATAGGCAAACTCTTTAAACTCATCTTGTGCTCTGTTATAATCTTCCGGTATTCCGATGTCCAGAAAATATTGTTTACAAACCATTCCGTAAAACGAATATGTATTTACCATTTTTTCCAAACAGTCTTTTTCAATCGAAAACTTTTCGGGCCATTGATGCTGGTTGAAAAATCGTTTATGGATAAGGTAAACGCCGCCATTTATATAACCATCGCCAAACTTTTCACCTTTTTCCAGGAAACTGGTTATTTTTTTATCATCATCATATTCAACGGCCCCGTATCGCTGAACATTGTTCACCTGGCGCAAAACCAACGAAAAGTCGGTTTGTTTTGATAAATGAAAATCGTAATGTTTTACAAGGTTGATACGGAACATGGTATCCCCGTTAAAAACAAATGCTTTGTTATCGTTAATAAATTCAAATGCTTTTTTTATAGCGCCTCCCGTTCCCAGCGGTTCATCCTCAATGGCATATTTAATAGTTATGGATTTGTACTCGAATCCAAAATGTTCTTTAATGATTTCATGTTTATATCCAACCGATAACACCACTTTTTCAATCATGTAATGCTCAAGATAATCGAGGACATATTCGAGGAATGGCCTGCCATTGACCGGGGCCATCACTTTCGGGACCTCAGAAACAATCTCTTTAAGCCGGGTACCCAAGCCCCCTGCAAGAATAATTGCTTCCTGTGTATACATAAAATTACGCTTGTTTTTTATTGAACATTTCGCTTTCGATCAATTCACAGATAATATGCCCCACAAGAATGTGCGCTTCCTGTATCCTGGGCGTATCTGTTGATGGTATGCGAACAATTAAATCGGACAGCTTGTTCATTTTACCGCCCCTTTCTCCGGTTAAGCCAATGGTGATAACCCCAAGGTTCCTGGCTGTTTCAAAGGCTTTTATTATGTTTGGCGAATTTCCCGAGGTAGATAACCCAATCAACACATCGCCTTTTTGCCCTTTGGCTTTTACTAATCTTGAAAAAATATCATCGTAAGAATAGTCATTTGCCACGGCAGTCAGATAAGATGTATTTACATGAAGGGCTTCGGCATCAAGCGGCTCACGATCAAAGTAAAACCGGCCTGAAAGTTCGGCCGCCAGGTGCTGGGCATCGGCAGCACTTCCACCGTTTCCGCAAAATAATACCGTGCCTTTACGATGAAATGAAGCGACACAAGTTTTGGCTATTTCAAGGATTGTATCCTGAAGTTCCTGATTCAATAATATCTGTTGTTTTACATCAATCGATTCCTGAATTGCCTGTTTAATACGCATAATAAATGCAATTTAATTAATCTGAGTCCTGTTTCGAGTAAGCAAGAAATGATCATTCAAAACAAGCGGTAAAATTAGTGGTTTTTATGTTAACAATAGGTGATTTAATAAAAGCTAATCGGGTAAATTTTCCCAGAAAATAATCTCATCAATTGATTTTCTTTTGCTTTTATGACGATCAATATCCGCTGAAGATGCAGGATATCCGAGCGGAAGAAAGACGACGGGTTCAAGATGATCGGGTAAATTTAAGCAGGCAATGGTTTTTTCTTTATCGAAATTGCATACCCAACAAGTTCCCAAACCACGGTCGGTGGCGGCAAGGGTCATATGGTCGGCTGCTATGGCTGCGTCAATGTCGGCATGGTCTTTTCCGTCGGCCCGTTTCCATGACTGGCTGTGATCAGCTAACATGAGAATGACAACCGGGGCTTCACGAAACCATTCACGATGATAAAATGAATATAACGTTTTAAGGTTTTCTTTTTCCCTGACAACTAAAAATTTCCAGGGCTGGTAATTGACCGCCGAAGGGGCAATTCTGCCGGCTTCAAGAACATACATCAAATCGTCATCACTCACCTGATCAGGTTTATAATTTCTGACCGAATACCTGTTTTTTGCTAATTCTAAGAAATTCATTTTTATTTACTTTTTAAGGCGATTAGCGGTGGAATTTACTCATGCGAAACATCAATCAATGTTTGCCGGTAGGCATTAAATACATTGGCCCGCGACACAAATCCGACATATTTTCCTTTGTTCAATACCACCAGGTTAAAATGTCCTGTACGTTTAAATTTTTCCATAACGATATCCATCGAATCGTTAACAGAAACTATTTCTTTGGCTGAAGGTTTTAAAATATATCGGGTGATTGAAATTCCATATTTGTCGTGGTTAAACATATCTTCTCTAACATCATCAAGGATGACCAGGCCTTTGAATTCTTTGTTTTTATCTACCACAGGAAACAAATTTCTATTCGATTTTGCGATCACCCGGGTAAGGTCGCCCAGGGTAGCATCAGGTGAAATAGTTTTAATGTCCTTATCAATGACATCTTTGATATTTAATAACGTCAGCACAACCTGGTCTTTATGGTGTGTCAGCAATTCTCCGCGTTCGGCCAGTTTTTTGGTAAAAATTGAATGCGGGTCGAAGGTTTTTATGGTAACAAAAGAAACGGTGGAGGTGAGCATCAGCGGTACCATCAATTCATATCCATTGGTCATTTCTGCTATAAGAAAGATGGCGGTAAGTGGGGCATGCAATACCGCCCCTAAAACACCGGCCATACCCACAAGGGTGAAATTACTTTCGGACAGGTGCTTTGAAAAACCAAAGTCGTTAAACACGCGGGCGAATACAAACCCTATAAATCCTCCTGTAACGGCACTTGGTGCAAAAATTCCTCCGATTCCGCCACTTTCAATTGTTAGTGTTGTAGCCACCACTTTAAACATAATAATGAAAATCAGGAAGCCTGCAAAAAACCAGGCATTATCACGGAATTCATAGAAAAAACTGTTGTCCAGCAAATTGATCGAATCTCCTGAAATGATCATCCTGATAGCATCATATCCCTCTCCATAAAGTGGGGGAAATAAAAAGATCAGGATGCCGAGGGCAGTAACCCCAACCAAACTCCGAATAGTGGAATGTTGAATGGCTTCCATCCGGTTTGTGATGAAATGGGTGGCTTTGTTGAAATATAATGATACAAGGCCGGTAAATATACCTAATAACAAAAAGAAAGGGACGTCGGAAACTATAAAAGGTTCGCTGATATTAAAATGCACAAGGAATTTTTCGGCAAGCAACAGTTTTGTTGTGATGGCTCCTGTAGCAGAGGCCATCAACAAGGGTATTATACTTGAAATTGTCAGATCAAGCATTAACACTTCAAGGCTAAAAATAACGGCAGCGATGGGCGTAGTAAAAATAGATGCCATTGCACCTGCCGCACCACAACCGATCAACAAAATGGTTGTTTTATAGTCGAGGCGAAGTAACTGGCCAAGTGATGACCCCAGTGAAGAGCCTGCTGAAATAATGGGAGCCTCAAGCCCGATAGACCCTCCAAACCCGGCAGTAAGGGAGCTTCCAAACAAAGATGAAAAAATCTTATGTTGTTTCATTTTTCCGCCAAGCTTGGATATTACGTACAAAATCCAGGGTATACCATGACGTGTTTCATCTTTAATTATATATTTTATAAAAATAACCGTTAAAAAAACCCCAATGGCGGGGTAGAGAACATACCAGTAATTTTGTTCCTGGGTTTGAAAATTTGATGTTAAAAAATATTCAATATAAAAAACAGAAGACTTGAGCAGGTATGCTGCAATACCTGAAAGGAACCCGATGATGGCGCTCAGGATGATGATAAAGTATCGGTCGTTCATATGTTTTGACCGCCAGTTTATAAATCTTCCTATGGGCGTGTTGTCCTCCATATAATTGATTCCCTGCCCGGCCTTATCAGCAGGCGGGTGAGTTTAAATTTAGATGTTCTACGATTGCAGGTTGAAGTTTTTTCATTTATTATATTGTCCAGGTTGTGAGGCCGGATGTGGTGAATTCATAGCGTTTAATTCCACCGCCAAATTTCTTTAATGATTCGATCACTTTAATCCGGGTATTGTTTGGGCAATAAAAGATCATAAAACCGCCACCGCCGGCACCCGACATTTTACCACCGGAAGCCCCGCTTTGAATGGCGGCATCATAAATATCGTCAATGCTTTTATTGCTGATCCCTATGGCCATTTTTTTCTTGTTTTGCCAACCAAAATCAAGGATCTCCCCAATCTGGTCAAGTTCTCCTTTCAATACCGCCTCTTTCATGCGGATGGCCTGTTGTTTCAGGTTATGTGTTGCTTCAATGGAGATTGTATTGTTTTCCATCACATTCCTGCTTTGCGTTTCAATAATGCGCGACGAAAGCCGGCTTGTTTCGGTGTAATATAGCAATAGATTAAATGCGAGTTCATTCAGATAAACAGGTTTGATGCGCAGGGGGTTTACAATCACTTTATCTTCATTAAAAAACTCCATAAAGTTTACCCCTCCGAAAGTAGCCGCGTACTGGTCTTGTTTACCTCCGGCCATATTCAGGTCAACCCGTTCGATTTCGTAAGCCAGGTGGGCCAGGTCGTATTCTCCCAACGGTAAACTCAGCCATTCCGCAAAAGCGCCAAGAATAGCTACAACTAAAGTAGATGAAGTCCCCAGCCCTGAACCCGGAGGTGCATCAACAAAAGTGGTTAATTCAAAAGCTAAATTTTTTCCTGTGAAGTCTTTTACCACCCGGTTGTAAATCCCCTTGGCCAGATCGAAGAGTCCATCAATTTCAAGCTGATCGGCACTTTTATATGCCCGTTTCGAATTATTATCCAGCGAGTTCAGAATGATTTTTCCATCGGTCCGGGGTTGGATAGTAGCATAGGCATACATATTTACGGTTGCATTTAATATGGCTCCGCCGTAAATATCTGAATAAGGGGCTACATCAGTTCCGCCACCTGCCAATCCTAACCTGAGGGGTGCTTTGCTTCGTATTATCATGTTATTACTTTTCTTATCGCAACAAAGTTATTGTTCCTTTTCGTTTTATCTGCTGTAAATTGTTTGTAAAGTTATTGCAATTATAGGAAATAATATAATAGTAGGTGCCTTCCGAACAATGGTGCCCATTTTTTGTACCGTCCCACACAAAGTTCTTATCATCCGATTGAAAGACTGTTTCACCCCAGCGGTTAAAAATTAGAATATGGGCATCCTGAATATTCATCCCTTCAATAAAGAAATAATCGTTGGATGAATCGTGATTTGGGGTGAGCAGGTTCGGTATAAAAATATCACATTCTGTGGGTTCTATAAGAATTGAATCCGTTGCTTTGCAATCGAATTCATTGGCCACTTCAATCCAGTACATACCAGGAATATTCACTAACATGGTTGAATTTGTTGTTTCGTTTGACCAATAATATGACTCAAATTCCAGGTTTAGAAAAAGAAAAAATTCATTTTGTGAAATAGTATCGACGATTATTTCTACATAAGGGAAGGGATAGAAGAAAACTGACGTACTGTCGAAGATCGTGCCGCATACATTTGAAATGGAAATGATGAATAACCCGGAATCCTGAACAAACAGCACGGAATCATTTAAAGAGTCGTTCCAAAGATAATTGAAGTCCTTTCCTATTCCGGCATCAATGGTTAATTCTTCGCCCGGGCACATGGTGTATTCATCCGGTATTTCAGGGGGATAAGGATTACTTAACTGGGTAATGAGGATAGTGTCTGTTTCAAAACAAATTTTCTGATTAACCGAATCAAAGCATGTTACCCAAAATATTCCGGAGGTATCAATTATAAAATCAGGTTCAAAACTAAGGCTGTCGAGCCAAATATAACCATCGAAGGATTGATCGGGCGAAAGGGTGATTTCTGTTCCCGGACATAAAACGGTATCGGAACCAAGGTTGACGGAGAGAACAAGCAGATCAATAAAAATTTCATCCTCGGCATTGCAGCTATTTCCGTCTGTCACTTCCACCCAATAAATTCCCGCATCCTGTGCCAAATAAAAGGGGGCGGTAGATCCATCCTGCCAAATGTAATCCATAAACACGGAACCTGTTGACAGCATGATTGATTCCATTCCGCAGAGGATGGTGTCATTCCCGAGGTTTAGGCTGATTTCAGGGAAGTATCCAACGGTGATGGTGTCGCTTCCTGTTCCACAGTTATTCTGAACTGTTACATAATAAGTTCCCGGCTCTGTAACTGTAAACTGCATTTCCGTTGAACCGTTTTGCCACAAATATTCATCAAAACCTGAACCGGCATATAAAATCAAAGACTCGCCAAAACATAACGTTGTATCAATCCCAAGATTGACAAAAGTTATATTGCTTTCAGAAATATTAATTGTATCGGTTGCCTCGCCATTCATTTGAAACACTTACATAATATTGACCCGGTGCTGTTACCAGGAAAATACTATCCGTCGATCATCCTGCCATAAAAAATTTGAAAATCCGATTCAGGATTTAACAGTATGCTATCGCCGGTGCAGATGATTGTATCAGGCCCAAGGTTCAATATGGTAGCGGGATCGGGTAAAAAATAAATTTGTATTGAATCTGAAGCAATGCATCCAAAATCATCAACAACCTGAACCCAAAAAATCCCATTTGAAGATATTTCAGTTATCGAATCAGTATTTCCCGTACTCCAAAGATATTCTGAGAAATATGGGCCTGCTGATAAATTGATCGTATCCGAGCTACAAATGGTTGTATCATTTCCTAAATCAACAAAACAATCGTAAAAGATTTCAAGTTTAGGCCTTTTTTCGGGTGTAAGATGGTCGCTTGATGCCTGCGCAAATCGTCTATATGTCATTTCATCTTTTATACGAACAAGGAAAGAAAAATAATTCTCGTTGTAATTAAGTGCATCATCAATCAGACTGGTAACATCAATATCTGTGCAATTTTGTTGGGGAAAAGAACTGGGCGGTACTTCAACCTGATGAAGATTAGTCGTTTCTGGTTGATTATCCCAGGTAATTGAATTTTCAGACCAGGATTCAATAGTTCTGCTGATCAGGATTCTGTTATCACCGGCGTTTGTTTGCTCAGGGTTGCCCGGAAGTGAATGATAGTAGAATGATAGTAAAACCTCCGATATGATCATATTCTTAGTTACCGGGCTTAAATCAAATTCAATGAAGGTTCGCTCAATCCCAAATTCACCATTCCATGTCCATGCATTTGCTTTGGTATATAAATGATCAGGAAAATTTCCATTTGGTGAAAGAGACCATACCCGTGCGTCTTTGCCTTCAGATGGTCCAGGTTGAATGATAATTACACTTTGAGATTGGCTATAATGAAAATAGGAGATAAAACAGAGTAACGCTAAAATATTACCTCTTTTCCGGTTCATAGCGCAAATGTAAAAATTTAATTACGATAAATCAAGAGTTAACTTCGTCAATGGCTGATAACATTTTGTCCCATGAAAACCGCTTCTTTTCAACTTTTATATTTTCAATAAAAGTTGCTTCCAGGTTATTATTGAAGAATTTTAAAATTGCCTTTGAAATATCTTTAGAATCAGGAGTAACAACAAATCCAACTTTATTATCAGGGACTATTTCGGCAAGGCCACCAACATTTGTGGTTATCATTGGTTTGTTGAAATGATAGGCAATTTGAGTGATACCGCTTTGTGTAGCATCCTTATATGGTTGAACTACCAGGCTGGCCGAACAAAAATAATTTACAATTTCTGTGTTTGGAACGAATTCATTGTGCAGAATCACTTTATCATTAATTCCTAATTCTTCGATCAGTATAATGTAGGGTTGTGAATCACTATAAAACTCACCAACTACTAATAGCTTTAGGTTTAACTTTTGTATCGCCGGATCTGCAAAAGCCTTTAATAATAAATCAAGCCCTTTGTATTCGCGGATAAAGCCAAAAAATAGAATATATTTATAAGCTGGTGATAGGTTTATATTTTTTAATGCTTTTTCCTGAGAAATCGGTTCACCAAAATTGTCATACAATGGATGAACGGTAAGTTTTTTTGGCTTTTTCTGATCGAATGTTTTCAGGTCGTTAAGAACGGATTTCGACATGGTGACAAAGGAATCAATGCTATTGACAAAATATGAAACAAGAGGCCTGTCGAAAAATTTCTTTTCATGTGGAAGAATATTGTCTGTTATAGCAACTACCTTTATTCCTTTCTTTCGGATGATGCGGCAGATTGTGCCCAGGCATGGCGCCATAAAAGGAATCCAAAATCTGACAATAACAATATCTGGTTTTAGTTTTCTGATTTCTCTACCAACTATTAACCAGTTAAAAGGATTTATGGAATTAATTTTTGTTATGATGTTCAATCCTTCAGGAGCGGCTTCATTTGAATATTGGGTTGATCCCGGGAAAAAAACAGATGGATACTGAAGGCTAAAATTATAAATGATGGCTTGGTCACCATTTACGTTATAAGCTTTTGCTAATCGTTCATTAAAAGTTGAAATGCCGCCTCCCCTCAGCGGATAAGCAGAACCGATAATAACAACTTTTCTCTTTTTCTGCATAAGCCTTAAAAACGGGGTTAAAAGCCGGATTTTTTTTCGATTTGGTAAAAATTACGGTCGTGCGAATTTCGGGAGATCATTTCAGCAATAAAACCGGTGACAAATAATTGAGAACCGATGATCATGGCCAGCATCCCTAAATAAAACAACGGCCTTTCTGTCATCTTATAGGCACCGAAGAAATACTTTTCAATGGTTAAATAAATACCTATGGCAAAACCAATAAAAAACAGGATTGAACCAAGCGTACCAAACAAATGCATGGGCCGTTTTCCAAATTTTGAAATAAAGGTTATGGAAAGCAAATCGAGATAGCCTTTTACAAGTCGCTCCATACCAAATTTTGTAACTCCATATTTTCGTGGCTGGTGCTGTACCACTTTTTCACCAATTTTATTAAACCCTGCCCACTTTGCAATGACCGGTATGTAGCGGTGCATTTCACCATATACTTCAATATTTTTTACCACTTCATTCCGGTAGGCTTTTAAACCACAGTTAAAGTCGTGGAGATTAATGCCCGAAATCCGGCGGGTAGTCCTGTTAAAAAGTTTTGATGGAATGGTTTTTCCAAATGGGTCATGCCGCTTTTTCTTCCAGCCCGATACCAGGTCAAGGTTTTCTTCCCTGATCATTCGGGCCAATTCCGGTATTTCATCCGGGCTGTCCTGCAAATCCGCATCCATGGTTATGACTACGTCTCCCTTAGCTGCTTCAAACCCTTTGTTCAGGGCCGCTGATTTGCCGTAATTACGACGGAATTTAATCCCTTTATACGATTTGTTTTTATTGACCAAACGTTCAACCACAACCCACGATTTATCAGAACTTCCGTCATCAACAAAGATCACTTCATAGGTTAATTTTGCATCATCGCACACCTTACTTATCCATTCTGCAAGTTCGGGCAATGACTCTTCCTCATTGTATAAAGGGACTACTACGGTAATATCCATGCAATCAATTATTGTTCGGTTTCGGTGGTGGTACTTTCTTCTTTTTTAATAAAGATGCTTGCAATTAAGGCAAATACGAGAGCAAAAAAACCACTTCCTAAAAAAACCATGACGGATACCCAACCGGGTGTCATCATTTTTTTTGTCATGTTCATGGCCATATCAATTTCATCGTCCGTCATGTTGGGTTGCGACGACAACATTTTTTCTTCTGCAATGTCCATGAGGGTTTGGATATACTCTTCACCCATTACCGTCATAAACACAACGGTATAAATGGCTACCAGTACCCCGGAGAACAATCCGCTTAAAAACCCAACCGAAACACTTTTTCCGTAAGAAATTGACCCGTTCAGATATTTATCACGATAAGTGATGGATGCAAAAACAACGCCTGCAAGAATAATTGCGTAATTGACATAGCCGACCCAGCTTTGAGTGTACAGGTCGGTAACATAAAATAAAAAGTGATAAAATAATGAGGACAATTCCAATGTATAATCCATAAAGCATTGCATGCTTCCAAACGGGGTAACTATTATTTTCCATTGTTGTAATTTTTAATTGCTTTTATGCAAAGATAAAACTTATACAGAATTAAAACGTCGAATATTTGTTTTCTTGTGGAGAATATTATTAATTTTGCCGCGGGTAAGTCTTATACGACCAGCTCCTGCTGAATCCCCCCAGGACCGGAAGGTAGCAAGGGTAGGTGGTCGAAGCGGTGCGATATAAGTAGCTTACCCTTTTTTTATGCCCTTAACTGAAACAAAATTTTAATGCAGATTTTCATCTTGTTTTTATTTTTCCTATCTTTAGCTTTTCTTTTACCGCTGCTAAATAAGAGGTTTTATGAGATGTTGGTTCATTTTATTGATATCCTTTTTTCTTCTTTTCGAAGCACGGAGCCAGTTTACCATCCGTAAAAATTTTACAGTGAATGACGGATTACCCAGTTCGAGGATTTATGATATTCTTCAGGATTCCTCTTCTTATATTTGGTTTGCTACTGAAAATGGTGTTTCCCGCTATGATGGATTGTCGTTTAAGAATTATACTACCCGCGATGGATTGCCTGATAATTCAACCTTGAAACTTTACCTTGATGATAAAGGCCGGGTTTGGTTTTCTTCATACGAAGGATATATCAGTTATTTCGATAAGGATACAATTTACAGCCACTGGATCAATGATTCGGTATCCAATTATGCCATAAGCTTTTTTGACAAAATGTTTATTGATAAAGATGACAATCTTCATTTATCACCCTATTTCGGCGGAATCTTAAAAGTAAATTCAAAAACCGGGGAAATTGAACTTGTTCGACGATCGAAAAAAACTAGACCACCTTATTGGCAAACTGTCATTTATGAAGAAACTGAAAGCGGGTTTATTTGTGCTTCTGTTTTACAGGATGTTTTTGAATCTGAAAAAATGAGGGAGGTTTATCCAAACATAAAAGCCTTTAAAATTTATAATGACCATGAATATTTTTATCAGCATAAAAATGTAATCAGAACAGCCCCCAATGAATATATTGTTTCGCTTGGCCGCACATTGAATGCGGCAAGAAAGGATTCAATCATTCATACCTTGAAGTTTAACAATGATATAATCAACACATATCTCGACAGACAGGGAAATTTATGGGTGAGCGAGAGGTTCAACGGAATAAGAATGTACCCCGGATCTGATATATCCAAATCTCCCGTTCTTTTCCTGGAAAATCACACAATTTCATCAATGCTGCAGGACCATGAGGGAAATTATTGGTTTTGTTCCACCGAAAACGGCGTATATTTAGTTCCTTCCATACAATTTCGTAATTATGATAATTATTATCTTGGTTTAAATGGCCAGGTTGTGTATAAACTTCAGCATCAAAACAATGAGTTGTTTTTTAGTTCATCCAATAAAGGTTTTTATAAAGCCATTATCATAAATGATTCACCGGAAATGGAACACGATTTTTCAATCCCTGGTTATTTCGAATCGGAAGTTTTCAATTTTTTGATTTCGTCAAAAGGCGACTTGATGATCCCCTGTGCAGAAAATATAAGGTATGATCTGCGGGGTAATCCTATTCCCTTTGATTTAAAATTTGGTCGTAGTGCATATTCGATCCTGGAAAGAAAAAACGGCAAAATAATTATGGGATTAAACAAAGGGTTTACAGTTTCTGATTTTTCAGGTCAAATTCAGCATTCAAGAAATTTGGGTTACGATATGAAAACCCTGGCCCTTTGCGAAGCGCCTGATTCAAGCCTGTTGTTGGGAACCATCAAGGGATTGATCCTTTACAAAGATGATGAATTTTCAAGATTTAATGATACTTCAGTGGTACTTAACAGCCGAATAACTTGTTTAACAACGCATGCTAACCAGATATGGATTGGAACGTTTGATAATGGTGTTGCAGTAGTTCAAAAAGATGAATTGAATTTTATTAATATCCACCATGGATTAACCAGTAATAGAATTAAAGCTATTTTTCCTGAAAATGATTCAATCTTTTGGATTGGGACCAATAAGGGATTAAATAAAATTTCGATGAGTGGGAGCGAACTTTTAAACTTTTCCATTAAAAAGTATACCATTGTTGAAGGATTGCCATCGAATGAAATAAATGATATTACGAAAATTGGTACAACTATCTGGCTTGGCTGCGATAATGGCCTGGTATGTTTTAATCCTGAAACCATTAATATCCCAAAAGAAAAGCCAATCCTCATGTTGAAAGAAGTGATCGTAAATCAGGATACCATCAGGCAGATTCATGATAGCAACGAATTTCCTTATTTTCAAAATACCTTTACATTTCTATTTCATACAAATACATTTAAAAATCCTAAAAAAGTTAACTACGCATATAAGTTGAATCCTCTGGAACCGGATTGGATTGAAACCACAAACACCTCGGTAAGGTATTCAAACTTAGCGCATGGTGAATATTCCTTTGACGTAAAGACCAGCATAAACGACGGCCCTGTAAGTGATGTTATTTCCTTTCCATTTGTTATTCACAAGCATTTTACCGAAACTATTGTGTTCCGAATATTCCTGTTGATCCTTTTGGCCGGTATGTTGGGGTATATCATTTATGCGATTATCAATCATTATCGCAGGCGCGAAGAATTAAAAAGACACATATTATTAGCCGAACAAAAAGCAGTGAGGTCGCAAATGAATCCCCATTTTATCTTTAACTCATTAAATTCGATACAAAATTTTATTCTTGATCACAATGCCGGAAATGCAAACCTTTATCTTTCGAATTTTTCGTCACTTATCAGACGAATACTTGAATCGGCAAATAACAATTTTTCAAGTTTACGAGAAGAACTCGACACACTAAAATTATATCTTGATCTTGAAAAACTTCGTTTTGAGGATCAGTTCGACTACCAAATTTCCATTGATTCCACTATCAGGCCAGAGCTTGTAACCATTCCATCGATGATTTTACAACCATTTCTTGAAAATGCAATCTGGCATGGCATTATGCCCAAAAATTCAAAAGGAAAAATCGACCTTAAAATTATACCGGCTAATTCGGATAAAATTTTAATCTGCATTGAGGATAATGGCATCGGACGAAAAGACTCAATGGAAATTGGCATGAAGCGAAGGCATCATAAACCCACTGGGATTAAAAATATTCAGGAACGTATAGAGTTGCTAAACCGACTAAATAATTCGCAAAATTCAATGCGGATTGTTGATATGTTTGACCAGGATCAAAAAGCGGCAGGAACCAGGGTTGAACTTGAGCTTGAAATCTGAATAAAACAAAAGAGTAAAGGAATATTATAACTTATTAGCAATGCAAAAAATAAGATCAGTTATTGTTGAAGATGAAAAAAGGAGCCGGGAAGCCCTTATCAAATTGCTTTCGAACTATTGCCCGGAAGTTGAGGTAGTTGCCACAGCAGGCACAGTGGCCGAAGCAATAAAACAAATTAATCAACAAAAGCCGGCCCTGGTATTTCTTGACATTTCATTGCCTGATGGAGATGCGTTCAGAATTCTTGAAAGCTTTACAAACATCGAGTTTGAAATTATTTTTGTTACGGCTTTTAATACTTATGCAACCCGTGCTTTTGAGTTTTCGGCCCTGCATTATTTATTAAAACCCATCAATTACCTTGAATTACAGAAAGCGGTGGGCCGTTATACAGGACGATATAATTTTGAAGAATTCCGAAAGAAAATGGATGTACTGGATAAAAACCTGAACAACCATCAGAACAAGATTATTCTGCCCACAGCTGGCGGCCTCGAAATTATTTCGCTTGACAATGTAATGTATTTGGAAGCCAACCATAATTATACAAATTGTTATCTTACTACCAATGATTTTATAATGGTTTCAAAACCAATCGGGACGTTTGAATCAAGCCTTTCAGATGTTAATTTTGCTCGGATTCACAGCAAATACCTCATTAATCTGAAGTATGTAAAAAAATATATACGCGGGTTAGGCGGATCAGTGATATTAACAAATGGTACAGAAATAAATGTTTCGAAAAGCCGGAAAACTGAATTTCTTTTACAGTTGGAAGAATATGCAAAACAAGTTTAAAATCAGGTTATACAATAGAATGGTATAGTTATCCATAAAACATGCCCGGTTATACATTCCAGTTTTTTTGCTATGAAGTATTTCTTTAGTATTGCATTATAAAAGAAATCGTAGAAGAACGGAAAAGAGTTATTAGTCAACTACCACAAAACCTGGATAAACCTGTCCAGGTTTTGTTGTTTTGCGCCATATAGTTCACAGATATAATTTTTACCTCCTGAAAGCATCCTGACTTTATCAAACGGATTTGTATCACATTTATCTTTTTGAAAAAAATTGTTTAATAATTTTTTAACAGCTAATCAGCTTTCTATCAATACAATAACTAATATGTTGTTAAAGCTACTTAAAAAAAATTAGTACTATGTATTGCATAGTACTATTTTTTGTATTATATTTGCCGCATGAATATCGAAAAAACAAAAGCGCAAATGCGAAAAGGGGTACTTGAGTTTTGTATTCTATCCATTATTGCTGAGAAAGAAGTTTATGCATCGGATATTATTTTTCAGTTAAAGGAGGCTGAACTCATCGTAGTGGAAGGTACACTCTATCCGCTACTCACCCGCCTGAAAAACGATAACCTCTTGAATTATCGTTGGGAAGAGTCGAAATCGGGGCCGCCGCGAAAATATTACTCCATCACCGATACCGGTAAAACGTTTGTTGCCGAACTCGACAATAGCTGGAAAGACCTCGTGGCCTCAGTAAACAGAATATCATTAAGTCAAAAAGAAACTAATCAATAAATCAATATTAAAATGAAAAAGACACTAACAGTTAATATAAACGGCATTGTATTTCACATTGATGAAGATGCTTACAACGTCCTGAATGATTACCTTCAAAGCATCCGAAAAAACTTCTCGCGAACCAAAGGGGGTGAAGAGATCATTTTTGATATTGAAGCGAGGATCGCAGAAATGCTGAAGGAACGGATCGGGGACAACCGACAGGTAATAACCCTTGACGATATCGAAGCAGTCATTAATGTCATTGGCCAACCCAGCGAGTTTGGGGAAGAGTTTGCAGAGGAAGAATCCGGTAAATCCTCTTATTCAGAAAGGAACACCAAAAGGCTTTACCGCGATCCCGAACATTCGGTTTTGGGTGGTGTCTGCGGTGGTATGGGCAGTTATTTCAATACTGATCCGGTTTGGTTCAGGGTTGCGTTTGTCCTGCTTTGTATTCCCGGAATCGGTACCCCCTTACTGGTGTATGCTGTGCTGTGGATCGTTTTGCCGGAAGCCAAAACGGCCGCTGAACGCCTCGAAATGAAAGGCGAAAAAGTAAACATCTCAAACATTGAAAAATCAATTCGGGAGGAGATTAGCAACCTGAAAAATAAATTTAACGAGTTTGCTCGTGATGCCAAACGGACCTATAAAAAAAAAAGCAATGAACAGCGCTCAAATATTGAAGGTGTAGGGCAAGCTTTGGGCAAAGTGGCTGAACTTTTTGTAAAAATGATCCTGATATTTACTGGTATCATTTTGTTCATTTTGGGGATTTCATTTTTAGCGGCTATTGTTGCTGTTCTTTTTGGTTTCGGCCAGGACATATTTATCATAGATTCTGAACTTGTATTTATTTCACTTCCGGCCATTGCTAATTTCTTCCTGGGTTCAGTAGGTAATAGTTTGTTATTTAAACCTGCCTTTATAGTGCTGATAACCATCCCTTTTTTATTGATCGTGTATGCAGGAGTAAAACTGGTATTTGGCCTTGACCGTACCCGTTTTGTTGGAATTACCGCCCTGAATATTTGGTTACTTGCCCTTATTATTACCGGGTTTTACAGTTTTAAAGTCTTTCGGAGTTTCAGCCATACTGGCGTTCACCAGGAAACAGTAAGCGTGGAAGTTCCGGTAAACAACCTCATTAAACTTGAACTAAAGGAAAATGAAGAATTTAACCGCTATTACCGCTATGAAGAATATTTCGAAGTAGATGAAGCACATATGATCATTACCAACGATGCCGATGATTTTTTCTATGGTATTCCCCAACTGGAAATTGTAAAAAGTAAATCCCAAAAGATAGAACTTGAATTTTATTACAGAGCCCGAGGAAAATCAAGCGAATTGGCAGAGGAGAGAGCGGAGCGAACTTCATTTAAATATGTCATTGATGGTGATAAAATAGTTTTCGACCAGTTTTTTAAGTTGCCTGAGCATGAAGTGTGGCGCGAGCAGGAAGTGGATATTGTCATAAAATTACCGGTGGGTTGCAGAGTAAATGTCAGCGAAAATATGTTTACCATCATTGATGATTTTCATCATTCGCCTTACCGGCTATCAGGCACAACCTGGGTAATGACCGATTCGGGTTTGGAAGAAACAGAAGATGTACCTTTAAATATACCTGAGGAAATGGATGAGAATCCGGTAAATCAGAATGAACCTAAAGAAATTGGAGATGGGAGCCAGGTTTCTGTTATTGGGTTTCTTTATGACCGCTTTGTAGGTTTGTTTGGGTATGTTACCTGAAATAATCTACATTTGAAAATTCTTATTCTTTGACGATTTCGTATCTTCGCCCGCAAATAATTTTATTTGCAAAAAATAAAAAATATCGCCTTCATTGGTGCCGGAAATGTGGCTACGCAACTGGGTTTTGCACTTGTGGGTGCAGGATTTAAGATTGTTCAGGTTTACAGCAGGACCCAAACTTCTGCTGAATGGCTGGCCGGAAAGTTATCTGCTGATTTTACAATAAGTATTGATGAAATTAAACTTGATGCGGATTTGTATATCATTTCACTTACAGATGACGCAACAGGTGAGATTTGTAAAAAGTTAGATTTACGCGATAAATTTGTTGTCCACACATCGGGCACTTTGCCATTGGATATTTTATCTTCCATTTCAAATCGTTATGGCGTTTTTTATCCTTTGCAGACATTTTCAAAATGCCGGAATATTAATTTTCAGGATATTCCTCTTTGCCTCGAAGCAAATTCTCAGGAAAACCTTGATTTATTAAAAAAATTAGCCAAAAAAGTAAGCGAGAAAATTTATGAAATAAATTCCGGTCAAAGAAAAATGCTGCACCTTGCCGCTGTTTTTGCATGCAACTTTCCAAATTTTATGTATACCATCGCACAGAAAATTCTGGGAGATGCGGATCTGGAATTCGATTTATTGAAACCGTTGATCAGGGAAACGGCAGAAAAAGTGCAGACAATAAATCCTGTGGATGCCCAAACCGGCCCGGCCATTCGTGGCGACCGGAAAATAATGGAGCAACATCTTGAACTTCTTAAAGACAATAAAGAATTATACGATTTATATAAATTCATAAGCGATCAACTAGTAACCAGCAACAAGCAACCAGAAAATGAGCAATTATAAAAACAAACTCAAGCATATTAACACGTTTATTTTTGATTACGACGGTGTGTTGACCAATGGAACTGTTATTTTGCAGAACGACGGCGATGCCCTTCGAACAGCCAATGTAAAAGACGGATATGCATTGCAATTAGCCATCAAACTTGGTTTTAACGTGGCCATTATTTCAGGTGGAAATTCCGATTCTATGAAAAAGCGGTTTGAAACCCTGAACATCAAGGACTTTTTTCTCGGGGTTGACAACAAAGTTGTGGTGTTGACTAAATACCTTGAAGAAAAAGGGACCAAACCTGAAAACACATTGTATATGGGCGATGATATTCCGGATTATAAACCCATGAAAATTGTTGGACTGGCGTGTTGTCCGGCTGATGCGGTTCCTGAAATCAAAGGAATTTCTGAATATATTTCTATCAAAGAAGGGGGCTCTGGCTGTGTTCGCGATATAATTGAACAAACCTTAAAAGTTCAGGAAAAATGGATGACAGAGGATGGGTTTAAATGGTAAAAAGGTTAATAGGTTAAATGTTAATAGTTAATAAGTTAAAGGGTTAATATGTCCTCCTGCGCTAAAGCTTCGGAGGACGAGGGAACTAAATTATAAAATAGATTGTTGTCGTACTTAAAAATCATCCGTCCGGTAAACCTTGTCATCATATTATTGACCCAATCGTTGTTGAGGTTTTGTGTGATGGATACTTATTTTGGATTAAGCCTCGCGAGTTCGGCATTTCCTGTTGTCGATTTTATATTGCTTGTATTTAGTACCATGTTGATTGCTGCCGGCGGATACGTCATCAATGATTATTTCGACCAAAAAATTGACCAGGCCAACAAACCCGAAAAAGTAATTGCCGGCACAACGATTTCGGCATTAAACCTCAAACGTTATTATATCGTTCTTACCGTTCCGGGAAATATAATTGGTTTTTACCTGGCCATAAAAATTAATTATTTGTTGCTGGGGTTTATTTTTCCGGTGGTAAGTATCATGCTTTGGTATTATTCATCGTACTATCAAAAAAAGATACTTTCAGGGAATGTTATGATTGCCACGTTATCGGCACTTGTTATTCTTGTTCTCTGGCTGTTTGAATTTTTTGCTTTGAAAAACGATCCGATTCGTTTTGTAGATGTTTTCAGCCAATTGAATCATGTGCATGTGATAGTTTTGGGGTATGCAGTATTTGCTTTTTTTGTATCGCTTATTCGTGAAATTTCAAAAGACACTGAGGATATGGAAGGCGACAGGGAAGGCGGTTTTAAAACCCTGCCCATTGTTTATGGGAAAAAGACTTCGAAATCCGTTATCATTGGATTCCATGTTTTCACTATGTTGCTATTGGGTTATTTTCAATACCTGCTTTATGCCCACGGATTAATGATGGTTTTTTGGTATGTAACAATCGCTGTACAATCGTTGTTTCTGTTTGTCTTATACTATGTCTTTACTGCAGAAACAAAAAAAGAATACCATTTTCTCAGCAGTGCTTATAAAATCATCATGCTGGCTGGAATTTTATCCATGCAGCTTTTTTACATCAGTTTTTAAATGTTACACGATCAACTTAAAAAATACAAGATCATACTGGCCTCCGGTTCGCCACGCAGGGCAAAACTTATAAAAAACCTCGAAATTGATTTTGAGGTAAAACCGATGGATGTTGATGAATCTTATCCTCCTGCACTAAAACATGCCGAAATAGCGGTTTATCTTAGCGAACTAAAAGCCAAAGCCTTTGATTTGAGTGCGAAATGTGAAAATTGCCTGGTCATCACCGCCGACACCATTGTGTGGCTGGATAATAAAATCCTGCTTAAACCCACTGATTACGACGATGCTGTAAGGATATTATCAACCCTGTCGGGGAGGATGCATGAAGTGATCACCGGTGTAACCCTGCGGACAACTTCAAAGATGCAGACTTTTTATTCGGTCACAAAGGTGTATTTCAAACCCCTCTCTCAGGAAGAAATCCACTGGTATGTTACGAAATTCAAGCCGTATGATAAAGCAGGAGCGTATGGAGGCCAGGAGTGGATTGGTTATATTGGAATTGAACGGATTGAAGGATCATACCTAAATGTTGTAGGATTGCCGGTTCAAAAGCTATACTCGGAGTTAATCGCCTTTGTACAATAAACCTTATCTTTGTGCGCTTACTATTGAATACATTTACTGGAAATTACGTCACGCATAGTTTATGAAAAAACCAACAATACTTATCACCAATGATGATGGCATTTTTGCTCCGGGATTACGAAAGCTGATTGATGTTGCCAGGCCTCTTGGAAAGGTGGTAGTTGTAGCGCCTGACAGTGCTATGTCAGGGATGTCGCACGCCATTACCGTTAAAACACCGCTTCGCCTGCACAAAATAAAAGAAGAAAAAGACTTTGTTGAATATAGTTGTAATGGAACACCCGTTGATGCTATGAAACTTGGGGAAAAGATCGTACTCAATGATAAGCCGGATATTGTGCTTTCAGGGATCAACCATGGATCAAATGCCTCTATAAATATCATTTATTCGGGAACCATGGCCGCTGTCCTGGAGGCGAATATTGATGGCATACCGGCCATCGGTTTTTCTTTATCCGATTATTCTCATTGTGCCGATTTTAGTGCGGTAGATGATTATATTAAAACGATCATTACAAATGTTCTTAAAAATGGCTTACCTGAAGGTATCAGCCTGAATGTTAACTTCCCTGCTGTTAAAAAAGAAGAAATAAAGGGAATAAAAATTTGCAGGCAGGCAAAAGGCCGATGGGAAGAAGAATTTGATGAACGATTGGATCCCCATCAGAGGGAATATTTTTGGTTGACCGGTATGTTTAAAAATGGCGATCCGGATGAAGACACCGATACCTGGGCCTTAGCCAATAATTATGTTTCTGTTGTGCCTGTCCATTACGATTTTACAGCGCATAAGGCCATTTCGTCTATTAAAAAATGGAAGATGAATGTTTAAAAAAGACCACTATCTATTCGGCTTGTTGATCGGGGTTATGGTTCCGGTTATTCTCTTCCTGATCATCTATGTTATAAATTACCTTTTATTTATCATGAGCGTGGCTAAATTTTATCTTGATCTTGAAACCCATGTTTTGATTAGTCTGGCCGGAAACCTGCTTCCAATACGGTATTATTTTGTCAATTTAAAATTTGACAAAACGGGTCGAGGGATATTGCTAGTTACTTTTGTTAGCATCCTTATCTTTTTTGGGTTTCATAAGCACCTTTTCAATTAAGATGAAATATTATATCATCGCCGGTGAAGCTTCGGGTGACTTACATGCCTCAAACCTGATGAAAGAACTAAAAGCCAATGATCCAAAGGCTGACTTCCGTTGTTGGGGTGGCGACCTGATGGCAGCGCAGGGCGGAGACATCGTGAAGCATTACCGCGAGCTTGCCTTTATGGGTTTTGCCGAGGTAATTGTCAATCTAAATACCATCCTTTCAAATATTAAATTTTGTAAACAGGATATTTTGCAATTTAATCCTGATGCGATTGTTTTGGTTGATTATCCCGGTTTTAACCTTCGCATTGCTGAATTTTCAAAAAAAGAGGGGTTCAAGGTATTTTATTACATCTCGCCACAAATCTGGGCATGGAAACAATCAAGGGTGTATAAGATCAAAAAGTTTGTTGACAGGATGTTTGTGATCCTACCGTTTGAAAAGGATTTTTACAAACGCTACGATGTTGATGTGGAATTTGTCGGACACCCGTTGCTTGACATGATAGCACAATTACCTGACAATGATCCGGTATCTTTTCGCAAGAAAAATAAACTTTCTGATAACCCCATTATTGCCTTGCTGCCCGGAAGCAGAAAACAGGAAATAAAAAAAATGCTTTCAGTCATGCTTGAAGTTATTCCTGATTTCCCGGATTATCAGTTTGCAGTGGCCGGTGCACCGTCAATTGAAAACGATTTTTACGAAAATATCATACATGGAAAAAATGCCCGGTTGGTTTCGGGACAAACCCATGCATTGCTTCAAAACGCTTATGGTGCAATGGTCACATCCGGTACTGCCACGCTTGAGACGGCTTTATTCGGCGTTCCTGAAGTGGTTTGTTATAAAGGAAGTTATGTTTCATATCAGATTGCGCGAAGGGTGATTGATCAGTCAATAATTAAATTTATTTCATTAGTAAACCTGATAGTGGATAGGGAAGTGGTGAAAGAATTGATTCAGGATGATTTTAATACAAAGAACCTTAAGGAAGAACTAAAACTTATCACAAAAAATCAGGCAAAGCGAAATCAGCAGCTTGAAGATTATAAAATTTTACAAGCCAGGCTCGGTGGAAAAGGAGCTTCTAAAAAAACAGCACAGTTTATTTTAAACTTCCTGGAGGTATGATTGTTATTTGAATATGAATTCGACTAACAATATTTCAGGAAAAATTATTTTGATTACCGGTTCCACCGATGGCATTGGAAAACAAACAGCCATCGACCTGGCTGAAATGAGTGCTCATGTAATCATTCACGGAAGAAATAAAACAAAAGCAATACAAGCAACAGAAGAAATAAAGCAAAAATCGGGTAACAATAGTATTGAAATTGTTGCCGGTGATCTTGCTTCACTTTCTCAGATCCGCGATATGTCGGAAGATATTCATGACCGTTTCGATAAAATTGATGTGTTGATCAATAATGCGGGTGTTTATAAAAATCAGCGTGAATTAAGTGAAGATGGTTTGAGCTGACCTTTGCTGTAAATCATTTATCGTATTTTTTATTTACTGGATTATTGCTCGATTTGATAAAAAAATCTGATTATGCCCGAATTGTTAATGTAGCTTCACAGGCTCATGCAAGTCAGATTGATCTTGAAAATCTGCAGGCAGAAAAATTCTTTGATGGGTATGATGTTTATTCCCGTTCCAAACTTTGCAATATTTTATTTACTTACAAACTTGCCCGTATTCTTCGTGATACCCATGTCACGGCCAATGTTCTTCATCCCGGTGTGATAAGTACAAAGTTATTGCATGAAGGATGGGGGAGTGGGGGAACCCATCTTTCACAAGGTTCCAAAACCAGTGTCTATCTTGCAACATCTCCTGTTATTTCAAATGAATCAGGGAGGTATTTTTCCAATAGCAGGCCATCTCGCTCAGCTAAAATATCATATGATATCGATATTCAGGATGGATTATGGAAAGTGAGTGAAGAACTTACAGATTTCAGTTATTAATGTATCCTTGCGAAAAGATAATTAAAATTAATTTCTTCCTTTTTTTCTTTATTCGATAAGGCATTATAAGGATGGCTATTTACTGATTTTTCCCCTAATGAACTTAGATAATTAAATTTTTTCTCAAGATATTTTTATTTAGTTTTGGCGTGTTAACAATAATTCGGAAATTAGTGCAACCGATAACTTACTTCGTTTGTCTTTTTTTTTGCATTATAGAGGATATTAATTTTAATTCGAGAACAAGGATATATGTTTACAAAAAAAGATTGGAGAAAAAAAGGACTAAATACAATTAATGGTCACAAAGGAAAAAGACAGGTTTATGAAACTTACCAGGAGAAAGATCCTGAAATGGCTGAAGAATACCTCAAATTTGTATCGAAAAATTCAAATGCTACCTATATCTCCTGGGACGAGAAGAAGAAGAAGTTTACATTATAAGGTTTACTTTTTACAAGTTTGAAATTGATTATACATTTCTCCTATTTCTCAATTTTACAAAGAAAATGAGTATGGTAAATAAAATAACTATACCCGTAGTGATAAACCCCCATTTATTAATCACCCTCGATTCAGCTGTCATATCATAATCGGAAACTAAAAAGGAATTGACATCAACCCCCCAGCTAAGCCGGTTTCCTTTTACATTGATTGAATTTGTTGAAGTGATCAATCCAGGCATTTCAACAACATTAGTAAAATCCTCCATTTCAATTAACTGCATGATAAATAGAAACTTTTGGTTTTGCTCTTGAAATAATGGAGGATCTATTTTATTCAAATCTTCGAATGCCGGATTGTCTGTCCATTCTTTCATATACCTAATAAATTCTTGCGGATTGTCGTATTCCCAATCATCAATTTTCACATCAATGCTATCTTTATAAAAATCAACTATACTGGTATCAAGATTTTTATTGTTGACCTGAAGGACGCCTTTCTTTAAAATATCCCTGATTTCGATGGATATTGACTGGAGGAGATAGTCATCCATCTTATCCTCGGTTTTTTCAAGCAGCAGGCTGTCTTGTTTGTTTAACGCCAAAAAATTGCCCCGAAAAATCTGCAAATCTCCATTGGTAAGGTAATTTTTGTAATCAAGTTTGGTAAATGGATTGGCAGCAGGGTATATCTCCCTGTAACGTATATAGGAATAAAAAAGGCCAAAGCGTTTATTGATCTCAATTTTTCTGTTTAGCTGTTTTTTCCAGCTTGTATCGTTTTCAATTTCTGCATTTAACAGATCATTGTTTGCGTATGTTTTAGAATAGGTCAGAATGAATTTATTGGCCTCTGAAGTATCGGGTTTAATATGGCTTATCCACGAGCTATCAATAGGGTATGGCAAGCCGGATTTGTAAAGATCTGACGAATCTCCTCGAATGCTTATAATCCGGGTAAACGAACCGTTTTTATTGACTTTTGTCGTAACGGTAATCTCGCGACAACCAGTGAAGATAATAAGCAGAACTAGCAGGCTATAGATGACATGTTTTGTTTTCATAGCTAACAGTTTTTAAGATTAAAGAGTATCATTTTATTCATCTCTCTTTTCTTTTTTTGGTTAATGATGTTGAATTATTATCTTTTTCATTCGATTGTTTTGGGAGAAATTGTTTTTGTTGCGTGAGATCCATTTTACTTAAGCGGGCCAACAATATCATGGATCTAAATTTGCTATTTTTTTTCTTACTAAGCCTGTCTTTGATCGTTGAAATTAAGTTTTCGGTTACCTGTTTTGGATAGAAGGCAATTACCTCATTATAATTTTTAAAGTGCGCAGGTTCATTGCTTGAAGTAGACATTTGTTCTTCCAGGGATAAAATTTTATCTATGACTATAAACTGTTCATATCCGAAAACCACAAGAAGTAAAACTGATGCGGCAGCCAGGAGTCGTTGAATTGTTTCAATTTTAATCAGTTTCGAAGTAAATGATCTTTTTGTAGACGAATCAGTTATATCAAGATTTTCAATTCTGTCAAGAATGTTATCTGTAATTATTTCAGGGTATTTTAGCGTGTATTCCTGGTTTCGTAAACTACTGATCACTTTTTTTGAAAGAAGACTTTCTTCGTAATACTTTTTGCATGAATCACAGTTTTCAATGTGAACGATCACTTCAAGATTACTTTGATCGTTTGACTCAAAAACCAGGCTGTCGATTTTTTCTTTTATTTGTTTACATTTCATGAAAACCTCCTTTCGTAGGATAATAATTTATTTAGTTTCTCCCGGATCCCTTTCCTGGCATGGTAAAGATTACTTTTTACTGAAGTTTCATTCATGTTCAAGATATTTTCAACTTCATTTGAATCCATTCCTTGTAAATCCTTTAGTATAAAAACCAGTTTTTGTTTTTCAGGCAGCGATTCGGAGATGGTTCTTATGAGTTGGCCGGTTTCTATATTATCGACTTGAACGTCGGGATGTTCGTTGCTCATTCGATCACACAAAAGACTGACATCGTCAATGTTTATATGATTGTTTCGTTTTATCGATCTCAATTTGTCAATGGCCGTATTTGAAATTATTTTATACATCCAGGTTGTAAATTTAATTTCTGGTTTATATGTATTTATTTTCTTCCATATTTTTATAAAACTTTCCTGCACCACATCCATTGCATCATCTTCATTACACACAATTCTGAACGCCAGTTTAAACGCGTATTGCTGATATTCTTCCACCAGGGTTTTAAAGGCTGTGCTGTCGCCCTTTTGAATTTGTAGGATTGATTTTTCAATATCCAATTGCATCAGCAATACGGTTTTTATATGAATGATACGATGAAGGTACGAAAAAGTAAAAAGTTGGGAAGTAGATAATTTTGTCCGTGCCTTAATAAATATTAGAAAAAGGACATCAAACTCTTCGACAGGCCTTTTGGTATTTTCTTTTAGAGTGATAAGGTTCGTTGTGTGCCAGCCTGGCTTTATTTTTCATGGGTTCTAACGCAATGTTGCTAATCCGGTAGGAAATGCCCATGCTTAAATAGGAGTAGAAGTCAAAACTTTTATCCTGAATGTAATTATCAAGTTTATCACTTTGGCATTGTCGTACCGAAAAATCGCCAGTTAATGCAATATTTTTGGGTAATTTGTACGATAATTCACCACCTATAAAAAAAACAAATTCGGGTATTCCTGTATTATAGCTATTTGAAACCAGTGCCTCGTTATTATACTTGGTCGTTAGTGTTTTAAAATAAAACTGCCCAAAACCCATATAAGGACTAATGCCAATATTGAATTTCTTATTATGTAAAATTATTGAAAGCAATTCAGTTCTGATATTCAGGTTAAATTCCAGGAGCTGGGTTTTGAAGGTATAATTTCTGAAACCCCCATTAAATTTTCCATGAAGCAATTGTGCGGATATACCAAATTTGTTTTGAAAATTTTTTGTAACAAAAATGCTAAATGCCGGGCCACTTTCATATTTCAACTTATTAATGGGTTTTTTATCGAACTTGCTTACATCACCAAAGTACGACAATGCCCCAACATTTGTATTGATTGAGACGCCCCGCCAAATACTGTTTTTCTTTTCGCCGCCCCATTCCTGGGAAGTTGCCTCCTTATTTGTGGTAATTATTAGGATGAAGATAAACAGGTATGCGAACTTATGACCAGTCATTTAATTTATAATTTCCCAACCATGTTTTGTCTATTTGAGACGTAGAAAAATCAGATAGTAACTTTTTGGATACGGAAATTTATAAAATAATTTTAGGATTGAATGAATTGAAGGTAAGCCTTAGCACAGGATATGTGCGATTGTTTTTCCGGTAAGATTATTATTTTAAAAAATGAGTTGGAGATTATAATATGGAATCAACAGAGAGGAAAATGATCATAAAGAGTACAAAATAATTGATCTTCATGAAATAAAAACCGGGATTAAAACTTTCGTCGTTTACTTTTAATAAATGGACAAATTGGAAAACCAGCCATCCCGTAACAGCCAAAACAGCGAAGGAGAACCCGATTGAATTTACAATACCAAAAACGGGTAACATAAGGGCAGTTACTCCGGTGGCCATAGTCCAGATAAAGGTGGTGAACCTAATTTGTTTGTCGCTGTAAATACTTGTGAGTGATGGGAAACCGGCTTTTTCATATTCTTTGCCATATTTTAACATCAGCAACCAAAAATGGGGTACCTGCCAGATAAAGAAAAAGAAAGCGATGATGAGTGCTCTAGGATCAACTAAACTACCGCCTCCGGCAACCCAACCTACCATGGGTGGAAGGGCTCCAATAACAGATCCAGGAACAACAGCGAAGGCTGTTTTCTTTTTCAAAGGTGTATAAATTGCATTGTACCAAATTAATGCAAGTAAAGCCAGTTGCAGTGCAAGCATCCCTGAACCATAAAATATCAGAAGTGAACCACTAACAGACAATAGTAAAGCAACCAATAATGCACCATTGGCTGATATTCTTCCTGAGGGGATGGGGCGATCCTGAGTCCGCTCCATTTGAGCATCTTTATCTTTTTCCTGGAAATGATTTAGGGCAGAAGATCCACAGGCTAAAAGAAAAATGCCAATAGTGGGTAAAATTAAACCTGAATCGAAACGGCCATTTGCCAACACATATCCGGTAATGGTCGTAAGCGAAACAGCAAAGGTGATACGTACTTTGCTTAATTCAAGAATTGTATGTAAGAATGTCTTTTTCAATTTATTTCCCGGTATTTTTTTGGCAGTTTCAAATTATTTTAACGTTTTCATGTATTCAATTATATCTTTTATTTCTTCCTCGCTTACCAGGTCTTTATAGGATATCATCAATCCCTGGTTGTATCCTTTTACTACATCTGCATTCGGATCATAAATGGATGTTTTAATGTATTCTTCATTAATCGTGATTTCACGTTCGGTGCCATTGGTAACAACTATCTCTTTTGTTCCCCAAACACCCTTAAAGGAAGGTCCTATTATTTTACTGCCATCAAGTGAGTGGCAACTAACACAAGCATTCTTTTTGAGAACTTGTAGCCCCGGGTGTTCATTTGTTGATTTATCATTAAACCAGGTCGTGTATTCATCTTCAGGTACAACATATACTTTGCTCAACATATAAGAATGGCGGTCGCCGCAGTATTCGGCGCATAAAATGTTATAGTTTCCCAATTCCTGTCCGATAAACCACATTCTGTTTTTTATCCCCGGAATCACATCTTCTTTCACCCTGAAAGCCGGAATATAAAGGCTATGAAGGACATCCCTTGATTCAAGGTTCAGCACCACGGCTTTATCTTTCGGAATAACGAGGGTATCTGATGTCTTTCCGTTTTCATATTCGAAATTCCAGGCCCACATCTGGCCGATGGCTTTTATTTGAATGGCATCATCCGGAAAATCACGCATCGGTTTATAGCCGGCCCAGCCATAATAAAACATGATCAACACCAAAATGGTGGGTATAACAGTCCATATGATTTCAAGTTTTTGGTTTTCGTGGATGTTCTTAGCTTTCGGGTGTCGCTTTCTATTGTATTTTATCACAAACCAAATCATAACAGCCGTAATGGTTACCAGGAAGAAAACCGAAGCTCCCAGGATTATGGCAAATGTAAGGTCATCACCTTCTACAAAATTTGACGCATTCGTAAACATATACCTCAGTTTTTATCTTGTTAAATAATCAATAATAGTGAGAAAAATAAATACCGCAAACAACAGCATGGTAACGCCAAATAATAATTTCAGTAATTTATTGTCCCACTTTAAATGCATAAAATAATTAGCGACAACAAGCGCCTTGGCCGAGGCAATCACCATAGCCGTTAAAACTGAAAATGCCACAAGGTTGATACCCATTACGGATACCAATACTGTCATTACGGTTAGAATAATTAATCCAACCCAAATACCTATATTAAATTTATAGGATACAACATGATGCTCTTTTGGGTCGCCGGGTAAATGTCTGCTTTCGTTTTGATTTGCCATAATATATGTTCGATGTTCGAATTTATTTTTATAATTAATGAATCAGGTAGAATAAAGGGAACAAGAAAATCCAGATGACGTCAACAAGATGCCAATAAAGTGCTCCGTTTTCAAGAAGGACAAATCTTCCTTTGTTTACTGTACCTTTTCTAACTGCCCGTATTACAAATCCCAGAAAAATTCCTCCCACAATCACATGAAATCCATGTAATCCTGTCATGAAAAAATATAAAAAAAAGAATAATTTTCGCCCGGCTCAAGGTGATTAAAATGATCCATTCCCGGGAATAAGCCGTGTTCAAATTTTGCAGTCCACTCAAAATACTTAATGATAAGAAACACACCGGCAAAAGCAATGGTTGCCCAAATCAGAGTGAGTGCAGTTTTAGTTTCCCCCTTTTGGATAGCGGTGATCGACATGGCCACCGTTAAACTACTGGTAAGCAGAACTACTGTATTTACGGTGCCCATTATTACATTTAATTCATAAGATGCGTGTAAAAAAGCATCTGCATTAAGGTACCGGTAAATTGTATATACAAGGAATAAACCGCCAAACAATAGAAGTTCAGTAAACAGGAATAACCACATTCCCAGTTTTGAAGCTTCATCATCCCGGTTGTGTCCGGAGTTTACCATAACAAAGTTTGCCATATCAGTTCAATTGTTTTTTTAGTTTCGAATTAGTATTTAACTCATTATTCTTTATGGAAATAAGGCCCTTCTTCAGAAATTATTGGTTCCGCGTCAAAATTATGCAGTGATGGCGGAGAAGCTGTTTGCCATTCCAGTGTCGTTCCTCCCCAGGGATCTTTTTCAGCGGGTGCTCCCTTTTTCTTTGACCGGATCAGATTGTATATCATGATGATTAACCCTGTGGCTAAAATCCATGAACCCACCGTTGAGGTTGCATTTAGTGTTGTAAATTCAGGAAGGTAATCATAATATCTTCTGGGCATTCCCATCATGCCTAATATTAGCATTGGAAAGTATAATATGTTAAAACCAATAAATAAAAAAGAGAAAGCTATCTGAGCCACTTTTTCATTGTATTGTTTCCCCCAAATTTTTCCGTACCAATAATGCATGGCACCAAAAAAAGCAAACCCAGCACCTCCAAACATTACATAATGAAAATGGCCAACAACAAAATACGTATCATGAAGATGAATATCCGTGGACAATGCGCCAATTACCAGGCCGGTTAAACCTCCGATTAAAAACTGGAAAATAAACGCCATGGCGAATAGTAAAGGTGTCTTTACCAAAATAGAGCCTTTGTATAAAGTAGCTACCCAGTTAAATACTTTGATGGCAGAAGGAACAGCAACCAGAAATGTTAGAACGGAAAAGATAACCCTGGCCGGCCCGCTCATTCCGGAAGTAAACATATGATGTCCCCAGACAAAATAACCAATAAAGGCGATAGCCAAACTTGAGTATGCGATAGCCTTGTATCCAAAAATAGTCCTTTTAGCAAAGGTTGGGATAATTTCTGAGATTAAACCCATAGCTGGAAGAACCATGATATAAACTGCCGGATGGGAATAAATCCAGAACAAATGTTGATATAATATAGGGTCGCCGCCAAGTGCCGGATCGAATAAGCCAAGTCCAAATGCTCTTTCCGCAATGATCATCAATAGGGTAATTCCAATAATTGGTGTGGCTAAAACCTGAATCCAGGCTGTGGCATATAATGCCCAAGGGAACAAAGGCATTTGAAACCAACCCATTTTCGGGCTGCGAAGGCGGTGAATCGTCACAATAAAGTTTAAACCTGTTAAGATGGATGAAAACCCCAATATAAATGCTGCAAAAACAGCAAGCGAAACATTGGTTCCTGTACGAACACTGTAGGGGGCATAAAATGTCCAACCTGTATCAGCAGGCCCTTCACCAACCACAAGTGTTAATAAAGCAAAAATTCCTCCTAAAACATATAACCACCAGGAAAGGAGGTTAATTTTAGGGAAAGCAACATCATCGGTTCCAATCATAATGGGCAGGAAAAAGTTTCCGAAAAATGCCGGAACACTGGGGATCAAGAATAAAAAAATCATAATAACCCCGTGGAGTGTAAACACCTGATTATAGGTTTTGGGACCCATTAAGGTTTCACCGGGGGCAATTAGCTCTAAGCGCATCAATAAACCCAATAAAACCCCTACCAGAAAAAAGGAAAAGATGGAATAAAAATACAATAATCCGATCCGTTTGTGGTCCGTGGAAAAAATCCAGGATTTCAAGCCCTTCTTCTCATCGAAAAAACTCACGGGTTTCGTAATAGCTGTCGACATACTAATTTGCTTTTAAAGATTTTCTTTTTCTACTTTTACTACTAATTAACAGCCCCACAAACAACGAAAGGGCAAGGAATATGATAATCGATCCGGAAACTTTTGTGAAGTTCATAACATACTTTTGTCCTTCGGGATCATATGAGAAACAGTATTTTAATACTTTGTTAATGGTTGGTCCGGATTTTCCTTCGGATGCCTCAATCACGGCCATTTTCAAGTCGAACGGAAGAAAATATGTTCCATGAAGATAGCGGGTGATTTTTGAATCCGGGCTTACCACCATAATAGCTGCAGGGTGAATATACTCCTGGCCCTCTTTTTTTACTTTATACCCTAATCCATTCAATAATTTTGTGATGTTGGCACTGTCGCCTGTAAACCAGGTCCAGCCGTTTTCCACATCTTTTCCTTTCACCAGTTTGGCATAATTTGATTTTTTGTCTTTGGCGAGTTTGGGTTTTTCATCGGGGTCGAAACTGATGGTAAAAACCTGGTATTCTGTTCCAAGGTCAATTTTCGCTTTGGTGATCACATCAGCAACACCTTCGAGCAGTGGACTGCAAATGCCGGGGCATTCATAATAAACCAGGGCAATAACGGTTGGCTTATCAATTTTTTGTTTTAAGTTGACGGTATTGTAATTTTCATCCACCAGTTGTATATTTTCCGGCAGGTATTCATCAAGGTGCTCGTAGATGCCAAGTTCAGGAGGATCTGATTCAGCATAAACCGTGAAATAAATGGATATGATAAAAAGGAAAGCAGTTACATACCGCAATCTACTTTTGTTATTCATAAGTTTAACCTCATTTTTGTTTTTTGAACTCATTTTCGAAAAGGTTTGCAAATTTAGATGTATTCTAAATAATGTTTGTTTATGATAGATTATTTAACAAATTTTTAACAAATAGGTTCATTAATATACAATAATGATCAAATCTTTGTCGGCCTTTTGCATTTTTTCGATGGAAAAATTACATGCTGTTTAAATAAATGAGCTTTTCTACATTTTCTATTTTCCAAGGATTTTAATACCTTTACTACCAAATCGTTTAAACCTTTAATTATGAAATATTTCATTTCGATTGTATTCTCAATTTTTTTATTCAACCCAATTTCAGCACAGGAAAATTATTATTGGGTTGGTGGTCAGGGGAACTGGAGTGATTTGAATAGCTGGCGGGATGAAAACGGTCTAATTCCTGTTGAAATGCCTCATCCAAATATTAATGTCATATTTAATGAAGAATCATTTCTTTGGGAAAATGATACTGTATTTATTGATATCGTGCATCCTGCGCTTAAAAATATGACATGGGAAAATCTGCCATTCCAGGTGGTATTGTACGGTGATGATACCACCTCACAAATGTGGGTTTATGGTTCCCTGAGTTCGCATCCAAATTTAATTTACAGCTATCCAGGAAAAATAATGTTTCAGTCTGAACAAGTCGGGAATACTATTGATCCACATGGAATTCAATTTAGGAATGATTTGCACTTTGATGGTGCAGGTGGGGAATGGACACTTTTAGACACGATTATTATGGCCTACAATTATGCATCCCAATCGTTTGGTTCCATTTTTTTAGAAAATGGAAGCCTGATTGCCAGTGAAAAAGTTATTATTTGCGGGGGCATTTTTTCAGAAAATCAAAACCAACGGAAATTAGACATTGAAAATTCTGAATTGAGGCTATTTAATTCAAGTGGTTATTGTTGTTTAATTGATAATGAAAATTTAGAATTGAATGCAGATTATTCATCCGTTTATATAGAATCTAATCAAAGCATTTTCATGATTATAAATGGCATGACCTCTGCTATTGGACATATTTACCTTAATGGGATAGGTTGCTCGGCCGGGAAAAGTATACACGCTAATTTTGTTACAATTAATGGTGAAAATTGTTCACTTTTTGGGAACAACAGCATCAATCACGTGGAAATAAATGCTGGATACATAGTCAGGCTTGAAGCAAGTGGGAATATTAGTTTGCCAGGAATGCATCATTATGGTTATGCCAGGTTATCCGGAAATGTCCATTTTATGAATAGTAATGTTTTTGATACGCTGATATTAGGACCATCGTATAATTTGACAGGTAGTTTTTTTACGTTTCAAACCGGTAGCACACAAGAAATAATTGACTCACTTTATGTAAGAGGGAATCAATGTGAAACTATGACGCTGCAAGCTTCCAGCCCATACACTGGTTTGGCAACTATAAAAAAGGATGAAGGCGAACATGATGTTTCCTGCGATTTTTTAATGATTCAGGCAGTGGCTGCTGAAAGTGAAAATCTTAATTTTTATGCAGGAGCAAATAGCAATTATTTTCCATTGGAAGATCCTCCGCCCGGTTGGATATTTGAAAATGATACAAATTTTTATTACGGATTTGGGGGAGCAACTATGGAAGCTTGTCTGGGCGACACTGTTATGCTTGATGCCACTTGTTTTAACGGTGATCCTTTTACCCAATATTACTGGAATGGTGACACGGTTCCGGGGGATATAACATATACTGTATTTGAGTCACAAATAGTCAATATTAGGGTAGTTTATGCTCCAGATTGTTGGATAGATGATTATGTTATTGTTGAATTTGATAGTTGTGAGAACTATATTGAAAAAAACTTCAGCCACGAACGAATAAGTGTTTATCCCAATCCTTCTGCAGGTCCGATAGCTTTTAATCTGGACAGGCTAATTGGTCAAGTTGAGTTAAGTATTTATTCCCCGGAAGGGAAATGCTTATACATGGAAAGATTTCTGGTAAATGGAACTGAACAAAAAAAGATTATTAGTTTACAATGGCTGGATAAAGGGATTTATTTTATCAGAATTGAAAACGATGACAAATCATTTTACAGCAAGTTTGTTTTGAAATGATTATCATTTAGTTGATTCTGACAAACTTTTGATTTAATAGATAAGTAATATGAAGTATACATACTTTTTAATGGTGCTTTTGCTTTTATTATTTTCGAGCAGCCATTCACAAACCTGGGAATGGGTCAATCCAATTCCACAGTCATATCATCTAAATGCCATTGACTTTGTCAATGATTCGGTTGGTTGTGCTATTGGCCAGTATGGTTCAATTTTAAGAACTTAAGATGCTGGTATGACCTGGGATGTTGTTGATAAAATAACAACAAATAGTTTGACAGAAATTAAATTTATAAACGATTCAATTGGTTTGGTGATAGGTTGGGAAGGTGTTTTGCTAAGGTCAATTGATTATGGTATACATTGGAATCAAATCGAACTAGGAACAGATAAAAACTTTCATTCTATATCAGTGATTAATGATTCCACCGCTTTTATTGGTGGTTATCAAAATCTTCTACTAAAGACAGTGAATTGTGGAGTTACTTGGAATGTTATTGAAACAGAAGACAATTATACGTTAAGCGAGTTAGAATTCATAAATGATACGTTGGGTTTTGCAGGTGGTTCAGGGTACATTCTCAAAACTGTTGATGGGGGTGTAAACTGGATCGAAACGTGGTCAATATATAACTTACATGCTATACTATTTTTAGATGAAAATGTTGGATTCGCAGTCGGAGGTTTAAATCAAATTCGCAAAACTACTAATGGGGGTAATAACTGGATAGTATATTCAAATTTGCCAAATGATATTGACTTACTTGATATCTACTTTATCGATAGCAACATTGGTTATATTCTTACAAATAAAAGCTACTGGTACAAAACAGTAAATACAGGTGTAAGTTGGTCGAATCATTCTGTAAGTATTGATTCAAGAGCTAAGGACATTGTTTTTACAAATGGGTTGGTTGGTTATACGGCAGGCGATGGAGGTCGGCTTTCAAAAACAATAGATGGTGGAGAAACATGGGAATTCGCTTTCGAATCAGTAACTTCTAACCTATTGGCTTCAATCTATTTTGTGGATGATGAAGTTGGGTTTGCATGCGGGAATAATGAAACCGTTCTTAAAACCACTAATGGAGGAGACAACTGGGAATTAATAAATGAAAGTAATGGTATTGATTTTCAATCCATCCATTTTTTTAACGAAAACATTGGTTGTGCTGTTGGAGGGTATGGAAAAGTTTTGAGAACAATAGATGGTGGATCACAATGGACGCCTGTATTAATCGGTCCTAATAATTTATTAATGAGTGTATTTTGTAGTTCTGAATACACTTTTTTTGCTGTCGGTGTTTCGGGGACATTACTTAAGTTTACCGATGACGGAAACACATGTGAAATTATACCATTAGGCACTTCAGTTGGGTTATATGATTTGGAATTTGTTGGAGAGAGTGTTGCATATGCCGTTGGAGGATTAGGAACGATTTTTAAATCAATAGATGGTGGTACCACCTGGACCGAGCAATTTAGTGGCACCTCTGAAGCTCTGCTTTCAGTATCATTCATCGATGAAAACAGGGGATTAGTATCAGGCAGTAAAGGTACAATCATCAAAACAATCGATGGAGGTAATACCTGGGAAAACATCAATTCAGGAACAAATGAAACGTTAATAACAATAAACTTTGTTAATCAAAATTCTGCTTTTATTGCAGGAAACAATAATTTAATATTGGCTTCTATTGATGGAGGAAATACATGGAATAGCTCTGAAACAGGAATCTATGCGCTAGTTTCAAGTTCAGCTTTTGTCAATGAAAATACTGGTTTTTTGGTCGGACATGATGGCATGATTGTGAAAACGAACAATGCTGGTGGCATTGCAGGAAACGATCCTGTAGGTGATTTCTCAGTTAAGTTTGAAGTTTATCCAAATCCATTTAGTAATCATTCGAATGTAAAAATCGAAATCCCAGGCAACATGCATCTCTTAATTGATCTCATTGATCTGAATGGACAAATGGTCATGGAACTATTAAACAAAGATCTTGGCAAAGGAATATATATAATACCCATTCAAAATAATGAAATTCAAAATGGAGTTTATTTTCTGAGGGTTGCTATTGATAATAAAGTTTTATCACGAAAAATCATCATCAAATAAAAAAAGGCACCCCATTGGGGAATGCCTTTAACATGGGATGATAATATAGTTTAGTCGTCAAATTCAATTTGAAGATTATGAATGTCAAGCGGATTATAAGGTGTTAATCCGGCGATAATAGTTAATAGTGAGTTGTATTTTTCGTTTGGCGCAGTACTTCCCTGCACAAAACCATTATAGTCGAAAAATCCTGGTGCCTCAGTATTATAGAGGTATGCCTCAACTGTCGCAGGATCAATCCATGGCCAAACGCCATAAATCTGTTTTTCAAAAACATTGTGGATTGAGTTTTCTACCAGTAAGGTATAGCGGTCGCTTGAATTTAATGTATTTGAAGGTAGTCCTACTTCGGCCACCCCGATATTTATACTTTCTTTTCCTGCTGCAGTAAACGCCCAGTCAAAACCAGTTTCACCAGAAAAGAAGGTGGCATTTGGATGTTCTGAATTTCCATAAACACTAATATCATCGCCATTTTTACCCACAAACATTTTTAACGTTGAAATCGAATAAGGGTTAATCAGAGGTTCTTCAAGGGGCAAGCCGTCTATGGTAACGATCATATGATGTGAATAACCCGCTTCGCCCCCTTCGCTGTATTCGATCCGGTACATGGTTTGGGCATAGATAGGATTTGTGGTGCGGTCGATATTATACGGATTCAACATTGCAATGCCTTTGATCGGATATTTATCCCAGAAAATTTGAAGTGCAGTGTTTTCGATGTTTTCTGACGGGCCTTCATCGGTAATGGTCATTTTGTATTGCCATGTATAGCCTTCAAATGTTGCATTTTCAATAATATCAACATGTTTTAGCCGGTTATCATCATCGCTTGTAAATGTAAACGACATGGGTTGACTCAGGTTGTGCCACGAAATCACAAGGATGATCTCACCCACAATGTCAGCCGCACATTCCCCGATGTGAATGAACGTGCGTAAATGCTCATAAATATCGTTTCCCTGCAGGGTATCGATATTCGCATCTTTATAATATGAGATGGAACTGATGGAACTGGGGATGTCGACTTTAAAGCGTTCAGGCATGATGTTTTTTTCCTGTTGATTTAGATTTGATTCGTTTTTCTGGCATGATTGAAAGACAATCGAAAAGAAAAGGACACCTACGGTTAAGATTACTTTTGTTGTTTTCATTTTTCTAAATTTTAATTAATATTACTTGATTTTGGAAGTAATACACATTAAAAATGAAATACCCCTACAACTGGATGATTTTTTTAAGAATAGACCAATAGTATGAATTATTAAGAGAAGATTGTTCAAATTTTGTTTATGCGAAAATAAGACAAATGAATATTTTGCAAGAAAAACGAATCCTCATTGGCATTGAAGCTAAGAATTTGAAACAATTAAAGTCCAACCAAAAGGGTATCCGAAATTACCGAACAGGCACCAAAATACCCAAGTCCGCCATTGGAAATATTGCCCGGCAAATTTCCCCTGGCATCTTCAAATAAACTTCCCTGCCATTCGGTTTCAGCAAGTAAAGCCCTGAGAAATGCAGCATATTCATCGGTGAGGGAATATTTCTTAACAACAGCCTTACTGTAAAGTGGAAAATAAACCTCTTCTTTATCTTGAGGAAAAATCACATAACTAACATCAATAGTATTAAAGGTATAATACATCAATTTGGCAGTAGAAACAGAATCAGTATAAGCAGAATCCAATAAATGAGTCCATGATATTTCTGCTTCGTACATGGCTTGCTCAAACTGACTGTATTGACCTGCCGGCCAACCAATGGTATAAAGTTCTTTGGTTGCGTTATAAACCCAGTAAGGGGGTGCTGTAGGGATGACTGGGATCATATACGTTTTAGCATCATAATCTTTTCCTTCAGATTGAATAAACAATTGATAGGTTTTATCAACGGTAGCGGCAACAGGTATTTCACTGATATAATACCCTTTATTTTCAGGCGATTCAAAAAACTGAACCTGGACATTATCAACTATAATTTTTATAGAAGCTCCGGATACAGCTACCGGTTGATCGTTTTGACTTGCAAATGGTTTAGTCAATCTGATTTGCTGGTATTTAACTTCATTCGTAATGATACCGTTAACCACGATGGTATTAACATATTCCGTTTCCAATTGCCAGTCAATTTTTTCTTCGCAGGAAGTGACCAGGAGCAAACTTGCTGCCGTCATTGCGAGCCATAGCGCTGGCCTAAGCGGCGGAGCGAAGCAATCTTTGTAATTAATTGTATAAAGCAGCCTACTTTGAGATTGCTTCATTACTTCCCACATGCCTGCCCAGAGATTCGCAATGACGATTTTAATTTGATTATATATCTTATAATGCTTAATCATTAAATCTTAAACTTATACGTTATTGAAGGCATAATGCCTGCCAGGTATTTTTGGGTTGTTAAAATTTGTTCAGAACCATACAGGTTTTGAGGAACCTCATAACTTCCGTCCGGTGATTCTATTTTATTAAAGTTGATCGAAACCGGATTGTGTCGATTGTAAAAGTTATAAATGGCAAAAGTAAAGCTGTGCTGATATTTATTTTCCGGTTTGTTAATTTGCCACGCCAGGGCTACATCCAGCCGGTGATAATCAGGAAGACGGTCATTGTTCTTATCTCCATATAAAGGAACCGTATATCCGTTGTATGAATAAAAACTTATGGGGGTTGAAAAGGCCGATCCGGTGTAATACACCCAATTTGCTGAGAGATTTAATTTTTTGGTCAAATGATAGGATAGAAACAATGAAAAGTCATTGGGCCTGTCGTAATAGGCCGGGAATTCATGTCCATTATTTACCCTTCAATTTCATTTAAAATTCGGGAATAGGTATAACTAACCCAGCCGGTAAGTCGTCCTTTGGTTTTTCTTAACATAAACTCAAAACCATAGGATCGGCCTGTACCAAATCTAAGTTCGCCTTCGATTAATGGATTAAGAAGTAGGTTTGCGTGCGACTCATAATCAATCTGGTTATACATCATTTTATAATACACTTCAGATATAAGTTCAAGGTTTGTTTTTTCAAATAACTTATAAAGCCCCAAGGCCACCTGATCGGCCCGTTGCGGTTTTATGTTCGGCCCGCTTGGCAACCAAATTTCAAAAGAAGTAAATGGGCTAATAGAATTCGAAATCAGATGAATGTATTGATGATAAATTCCATAGCTGAATTTAAGGGAAGCCGTTTGACCGAGTTTGTACTTTAAACTGATCCTGGGATCAAGATTTACAAAGGTTTTGACTGATTCATTTTCAGCGTATTCCAATGTATCAGTAACATTATACTCCGTATCAAACTGATAAATAGTGGTAGGGCCGGTGCTATTCCAAACAGGCATACGAAGCCCAATTTTATAAGAGAAACGTTCAGTTAGATTTTGTTCCCCGTTGGCGTACAAGACGAATTTATTGCCCTGACTTTTTGCAATCTGCGGGACGTAGGGATTGTTTTCTGCCTCCGTTAAATTGCCTGGATCAAAATCCTGACCGGTTTGGCTAAACCCAAATTTAAACGTTAAATCAGGGTTTGAATACCATGTCAAATCATATTTGAGGCTTACGTTGCCTATGCTTGAATTCCAATGGGTTCCGGTAGTTAAGAGTGAATATTCGTAGCGGCTTCCATACAACGTTGCATTAGAAAAAAGACGGCTATTAAAAACATGGTTCCAGCGGAGTGTGGTGGTGAAATTATACCATTTAATTCCACCCGGATCATTTATGTTGGAATTGGTAAAATTATCAGCCCCATAAAAAAAGGAAAAATAAAAGCGGTTGTTTTGGTTTATTCTCCAGTTAAGTTTTGCGTTGATATCAAATAAATACAAATCATTGTCGGGTGCCGCCCTTCGATATAACCACCTGAAGTTGGAGTGCCGGAAAGAAGTATAAAATGAACTTTTTTGTTTTGCTAACGGCCCTTCAGCAGAAAACCGATACATGTACGGACTTAACACGCCATTAAATTCAAATTTATTGAGGTTTCCATCTTTTGTCTGAACATCAATCACACTTGACAAACGATCGCCTTTTTCAATGGGAAGGTCGCCTTTGTAAATATTAATTTCCTTTGCAACATCAGGAATAATAACAGAATAATAGCCAAATAAATGAGCAGGGTTATAAATGGGCGCATCGTCAATCAGTATAAGGTTTTGGTCCTTGTTGCCACCCCGAACAAAGAAAAAAGCAGAACCATCGCTGTGGGTTTTAATTCCGGGTAACGATTGCAGGCTTTTTATTAATCCCACTTCGCCGGCAAATTCGGGCATAGTTGAAAGACTTTTGGGATTTATTTTGATTCGGCTCATTTGGCTTTTTTCAATTTGTTCAACCTGCTCGTTTGTTTCAATGGTAATTTCACCCAAAAGTTGCGTGTTGAAGATCAGTGTAAGGTTCATTTTCAGGTTCTCGGTCAATTCGATGACTTCCGTTTGTTCTTTAAACCCGACAAAAGTAAACGTTAAGGTATGTTCACCTTCCGGTAAGGTAAGTGAATAAAATCCGTAAGCATTTGTGATGGTTCCCATACCGGAATTTTCGGCCAGGACAGTAGCCCCGGGTAGGGTTTCCCCGCTTTCTTTATCGCGAAGATAGCCGCTAACGGTAAACTGTTGAACTTGATCATCTTTTTTTCGCAAAGGTTTTAAAATGATCTGCTCTTTTACGATCTTATACTCCAGTTTATACGCCGAACTTAAACCATTTAAAACCTGCTGAAGGCTTTGATCTCTAACATGCAGGGTGGTAGTTTTTTCAGATTGTATACTTTTATTGTTGTATGAAAAATTAATACCGGTTTGATTTGTTATTTCAGCGAGAACCCAATCAAGCGAAACATTGTCAGCATCCAATGAAATTTTTTTATTCAATAGCGTATCCTGGCTGAAAACATGATAAAATTGCAGGATTAACAACAAAAGGAGGATATGTTTCAAACGCCAAACCATCTAATTGCACCTGTTTCCCGAAAGGGTTATTATATTGTCTGTTTTTTTCGAAGTGATATCAAGGGTTTCTTCAATGATTAACAAGACATTTGCTAAAGATTGATGATCAAAGTTTGCGGTCAACCGGCAATTTTCAAGGTCTGAATTTTCAAGTTGAATATGTACATTGTAAGAATTATTCAGCACTTTTACTACCTCCAATAAGCTGGTATTTTCGAACTTAATTTTGCGGGTTTTCCAGGAAAGCACATTTTGATCTTTGGTTTCCTCTTTGATAAGTTTGTCAATCAGTTTATTGTATCGGCCTGTTTCACCGGCAATAAGATTGATTTCTTCGCCTGTTTCTGATATCATGGCAACTTTTCCGGTAGTAACTGTAACTTCAATTTCCGGTGAGTCTGTTTTAGCATTCACATAAAATGACGTTCCCAAAACCTTGATTGTGGCCTTACCGGCATTGATAATGAATGGTTTTTCAGGGTTTGGTTTAATATCAAAAAAAGCGTCGCCACTAAGTTTAACCAGTCTCTCTTTTTTATTAAAATTTTTCAAGACAGTTAAACTTGAATTTACGTTAAGTGTAATTTCAGACCCATCAATTAACCTTTCTGTTAATGCTGAATCATTGGCTATTAATTCTACATTTTTGTTGTAAAGCAAAAAATACAACGTAAGTCCAACCGAAAGTAAAACAATAACACTGGCCGCAATCCGATAGAAAATGGTATTTGTTTTTTTAGCTTTAAAATGGATTGCATTGGTATCTTTTCGGGTTTCAACTATTGAACCTTCAATTTTATTCCATGCCTTATTAGTGTCAAAAGATTTCGAAGCAGAGTTGGATAATTGCCATGCCCGTTTGAATTCAATAAAACGTTTTTTATTCAATTCATCTTCTTTCACCCAGCTTTCTAATCGAAGCACTTCATCGGTTGAAGTTTCGCCGGAAAGGTATCTGGCGATCAATTCGTCATAGTCTTTATGTTTGTTGCTGGCGCTCATTTATTTATTATCAAATAAAATACACATTCAGGATCATTTACCCTTATTTTAAATTTAATATTATCAATAACAAAAGCACTAAATCCTTTAATTCTTCACGAAGTATTTTTAAGGCTTTCGACATATGCACTTCAACGGTTTTTATAGAGATATCCATTTTTTCGGCAATATCTTTATATTTCATCTCATCAAAACGGCTTAGTTCAAAAACTTCGCGGCATTTTTCCGGAAGTTTGTCTAATGCCTGATTTATCCTTTCTTTTCTTTCATTCTCAGAAAAAATATCTTTATCCTCCACCGGAATTTCCAGTTCCAGTTCAACATCCAAATACTGACTTCGGAATTTTTTATGATCACGGATATAATTTAAGCAACGATTTTTTACGGATGTAAACAGGTAAGATTTAACTGACTTTTTTGGATCTATTGTTTCCCTCGTTTGCCACAAATTAATAAATACATCCTGTGCGATTTCCTGGGCATTGTCAAAATCATAGATAAATCCATAAGCAAAATGGCACAAGGAAGAATACAATTCCTTGAATAATTTTTCAAAGTCAGAACGATTTAGATGTGTATGTGCCTGATTTTCGTTCAAGAATGATCAATTTAAACAAATCAAAGATAGCCTGAAACTTTCGGGATATGAAAAATAGAGAACGAAGCTTATCAACAGTTTATTCTTAATTATACCGAACTGGATAATTTCTTAAGAATCAAGTGCTATCTAAAAGCAGTGCATATTTTTTTGATCATCCTTTTTTTGAATTCCCAGAAAAAACGGAATTGACCAGCCAAACTTCCCAGTGCGAACAATACAACAAAATAGGCAGGGGTAATAGTAAGTATGTATAAAAGTACATATAGGATCGGGTGGGTTGAAGAGTTGATGCCGATAAAATCAAAAAGATGTGGTTTAATAAAAAGCATGGAAGTCCCGCTTATTCCAAAAATCGAAAAGATCAGCCAAAACTGGTAATTGCTTTCGATTCCCCATTTATTTTTTAACTTTTTAAACATATGGTAAAGAAACACATTTTTATCTTTTTTGTTTGAAAAATTTCAGTGGTAAGTTTACTTTTCATTTCTTTACTGTCAAATTCCAATTGTATGTGGTTGCTGATTGTCCTTATTCTTTTTATTCTTGGATCAGTTGTTTTGTTCATTTTTATGGCCAATGCATACAAAACAATGCCTATTCCGCATACGACAACACCCGAAGCACTTGGAATTAAATTTGAAGAAGTTTGGATTAAAACCGTTAATAATCTCAAATTATATGCCTGGTGGATTCCATCTGAAAATTGTAATCTTAAGCCTGTTTTGATATTAGTCCATGGCTGGCGCCGGAATGTTGAGCGTATGCTGCCTTATATAAAGGAACTTTATCATGAATATAACTTGTTAGTTTTCGATGCCAGGAACCATGGTAAAAGTGATAAGGACGGAATTGCTACGATGCCGAAATTTACAGAAGATATGTTGGCAGCGATCGACTACATACTTAGCCGGAAAGATACTGGAATAAATGAAATTGGAGTGCTTGGGTTGTCAATGGGTGGATCGGCAGCCATTTATGCAGCAGCAAAAGATAGACGGATAAAAAGTGTTGTAACAGTCGGCGCATTTGCAAATCCGGATGAGATCATGGAACTTGAATTTAAAAAACGGCATATTCCATATTTCCCTTTCGTATATGTTTTTTTGAAATATGTAGAACTTAAAATCGGATTGAAATTTAACACCTTTGCACCAGAACGGCATGTTCAAAATATCAACGCCAAATTGTTGTTGATTCATGGAAGCGATGATGTTACGGCGCCGGTAAACCAGGCTCAAAAATTATTTCATGCATCACATACCGTTCATTCGCAACTATGGATCATTGATGGTGCCGGCCACTCTGATTGCCATAAATTTCCCGGATTTTGGGAACGGATAAAAGAATTTCTTGATGGTTCATTATACCCCTGAAAATAAAAGAGCCTGAGTTTTAATTCAGGCTCTTTTCGTATAGAGAACTACCAATCTAATCTGGTTTTGGCATTACGATTATTTTCGATACTTATGTTAAAATTCTTGAAAATATCTTTTTATGCTTTTATTTAACCTTATCCTGAAATTCAATCGACCCTCTACTACCTGTGGGCATTAACCTGGATAGGATAATGCCCCTGTTAGGTTGAGGATGACGTTAAGTCATTGTAATAAAGGTATTGAAAAAGAAAAGTTTATGCAATTTCAATAACCTGCTTATTTTCATAAAAGAATAAAATACAAAGATAGGGTTGCCATAGCCCAATAAGTTAATCCTGATGTTCCAAATCCTTGCCTTATTGTTCCAAGATCAGGAAAAGAATTTATAAAAAAGTGTATTTAAGAATGAGATTTAATATGTTCAGAGGGTGAATGTCCAAAGTATTGTTTGAACGTTCTTGAAAAATATTGGGGACTTGAAAGCCCAATAAGGTAAGCAATTTCGGCTATGGTAGCAGATTTATTTTTTAGCATTTCGGAAGCTTTTTGCATTCGAATACTATGAATTAATTCATTCGCTGATTGATTTAGGAGGGCTTTTAATTTCCGGTGCATCTGCGTACGGCTTACACTCATTTCTTTAATGAGCGTCTGAACCGTAAAATCTTCTTCTGCCAAATGCAATTCGATCACTTTTATTACTTTTTCAAGAAAAACCTGGTCGATTGATTTTTCGTGTAAATTATTTAGTTTTAGAATATTTTGGCGGCCCTATTTTTCTTTAAGTTTCTCTCTTTGTTCCATCAATTTATTTACTCTAATTTTTAATTCTTTAGTGTGAAATGGTTTGGTCAGGTAAGCATCAACCCCAGTTTCAAGCCCGGTGATTATATCTGATTGACTTGCCCTCCCTGTTAAAAGGATGATGGGAATATGACTTGTAATTTCATTTTTTTTCAGGTTTGCGGCAACTTCAAATCCTTCTTTTTTAGGCATGGATACATCACAAATAATCAGGTCCGGACAGGTTTCGATAGCCATCTTTTCACCCTCCTCACCATCTTGTGCCTCAATTATTTTGTAATCATCCAGAAGGCCAAACCGGATCAGGGTCCTCATATCTTCGCTATCCTCAATTACCAATACTATTTTTCTGCCTGATATTAAATCTTCATCATTTTTAGTTGGTTCGTCTTTTATTTTGGGTATTGCAGTTTTCTTAAAAACATCACTCATTACATTTGCCTGCGAACGATCTATTTCTTCAGGTTTTAAGTGATGTTGTCCGAGTGGCAACCGTACTATAAATACGGTGAATTCATTTTCCATGCTCATTACATTAATGATTCCCTTATGTAGGTGAACCAACTCCTTACCAATGTAAGGCCCAGTCCTGTTCCGTTTCTTTTTCTGTCAGTTCGTTGTCAACCCGGTAATATCGGTCAAATATATAAGGAATCTTTTCCCTGGGAATACCATCGCCTGTATTTTTAACTGAGATTTCCACACATCCATCAGATGGCGAGAAGTGTGGGTGTTGAATTCCAAAGTTAATTGAAAGAATCACATCAACCCGGCCATTGGCGGGTGTGTATTTAATGGCATTCGATAATAGATTTGTAAATATGGAATTTGATTCTTTCGGGATCGAAATAGCCTATTATTTTCTCATGGGTGGAGTCGAAATGCAATGAAATATTTTTTTGTATCGCCTGCGATTCGAATGAGTTTTGGAGAAATTTAATAGAATTTACAATATCCAATTCTTTTGTATTAAGGCTTAATTTATTGGCTTCTAATTTTGATAAGTCAAGGATTCATTTATGTATAGTTGTAATAAACTGGCATTTCGTTGCATTAATATCAACGAATCGCGAATTGATTTATCGGTAACCTTGTTGAGCAAGTTTTCGATGGGACTCATAATAAGGGTCAGAGGGGTTCTGAACTCATGAGAAATATTTGCGAAAACATAGATTTCATGGAGTCAAGTTCTTTAAACTTTTTAGCTTCAAGAATTTTCATCTCCATTTTCATTTTCATCTTTTGCCTGTTTATCTGCTCTTTGACAATTGACCAGATGACAAAACCGGTGATTACAAAGTATAAAACATAGGCCCAAAATGTAGCCCACCAGGGTTTATAAATTTGGATTTCTAACCCCGGAAAACTGTTGCTCCAAATACCGTCCCGGTTTGCAACTTTTGCTTTTAAGGTGTATTTACCCGGGGGTAGCTTTGTGTATTGGATGGTCCTATTATTGCCATAATATATCCAGTCTTTGTCGTAATGCTCTAATATAAAGGCATATTTCAGATTGTTTGGTGATTTATAATCCAGGGCGGTAAATTCAAATTCAACTGAGTTTTTATCATGAGGTAATTGTAAACTTTTTACCATCGATATAGGTTTATCCAACGGCGAGCCGGGCAGATTGAAATTGGCAGGATTATGATTGATGTAAAAATTAGTTATATGAATGGGGGGGATGTAGGAATCCGTTTTTACATTTTCCGGATCGATTATATGAAAACCCCGTGGGCCGGTGAAAATCAATTCACCATTTTTAGTTTTAACTGCATTATGTCCATAATAATTCGAATAATCATTGGTAATTAAGCCATCGTAATTATTAAATCGTTGAATATCTGTTACAGTCCCTCCATCTTTTTCAATGGTAAGTTTGGCAAGGCCAACATCGGTACCCAGCCAAAGATTACCATAATCATCCGATAAAATTGATGCAATATGATTGCTTAAAATTCCTTGTGTTTCGGGGGTATGAATAAAATTGGAGCGTTCAATATCAAAACTATACAATCCTCCACCTGATGTACCAATCCATAAAAATCTTTCCGGGGAATTGGGATCAGGACTAAGCGATAATATTTTACTTTGCCCTTTGGTTGTCGTGCTATTTTCAGGAAGTAAATACCGGGTGATCTTATCAGGATTTTCAGAAACTTTTACCAAACCAAAACCTGTTGCAAGCCAAATTATTCCTTTTTTGTCGATATATACCTGATTGATAAACTGGTCAATTTGCATGTCAGACCTTTGTTTCCATTGGGCAATCATGTGTTTATTTAAAATTTTACCATCAGGGTTGATTTTGAACAATTCTGAAGAAACCCTTGAATTGTTCATGTCATAAATATTGGTTCCAACCCAAACCATTCCATTGGCATCCTCACTTATTGAAGTTACTGTGGTATCGCTAAAGATTTTTTTTGATCCAATGGCTTCACCTTTTTTATTTAAATCAATAGAAATTAGTCCACTGCCTTCTGTGCCGATCCATATGTCGCCATTACTATGTTCAATTAGTTTATTTTTATAACACCATAACTGATCAAAGAATCCATCGGTAAATGTTTCGATAATTTCACCGGTGTTGCGGTTGCATTTGTAGATGTCCTTTGCTAAAATCCACAAATATCCTTTTGAGTCTTCATAAACATACCTTAAATTGTTGGTTTGTTTTAGATGAATATTTTGAAGGTTTGGGTGGAAGTATGACAATATAGAATGTTGGTTGAATTTAAATAAACCGCCCCATGATGTACCTATAAAAATAACATTCGAACGGGTTTTAAGAAAACAGGTAACCCCGTGATCGTATAAATCACTGATATTATTTGTCTCAAAAGTCAAGGGGTAAAATTCACTATTTACATCATCATAAAGTTTCACATCCGTTCTGTAATATCCTATCCAAAACTTTTTACCCGAAGAATAACCTTTATTGAAATCTTCTACATTGCGGATGTTTGTATGAAAATCAAAATTTTTAACCTCAATGGTATCACGATTATGGATTATGTGGTATAAACTTTCACCCGTTACAACCCTGACAATTCCTGATCCGTCGATATTAATTTCACGGGCTGAACTAATTTCGGTTACCTTTTTGTAATTGTCAAAAGCTTGAGTAGAAAATTTTATTGAATCGGTTAATAATGAATCTTTTGGATAATCTATTACGCCTAATTCCATTTTTGTTAAAATCCACAATAAACCCTGTGGGTCAAATTCCATATCCTGAATTGTCGAGCCCGGCGTTGAATGAATCTCGTTATAGAATTTAGTACGAATTGCTTTTGCATTAACAGTATTAAGAAAAATTTCATGACTTTTCTGTTGGAGAAACTTTTCTTTATTTATTTGTGTAATGGCAATGATGCCAATATTTGTTCCAAGTAATAGGTTGCCGAATTCATCTTCTGTAATGCATGAAATATCGCTGGGAATAATTAATGATTTATCAGCAGCCTGAAGTTGAACCTTCATAAATTGCCGGCGATATGGATGGAAGTAACAGAGCGCATTTTCGGTGCCTACCCAAAGCATGTTGCGTGAATCTTCAAAAACAAAATATACATTATTGCTGGATATGGAAAATTGATTAGTAGGGTCAAATTCAAACGAATGAAAAGAATAACCATCATATTTGATGAGGCCCCCGTCGTTTGTTCCTATCCATAAATACCCTTCGTGATCTTCGATGAGGGAGCTGATACGGTAATGGGGCAGCCCTGTATGTTCGCCTAAATGTTCAAAATTCGGAAAGAAAAATTTGTTTGAGGAATATAAATTAGACACATCAATTACCTGTCCGAAAGATAATGATGTCGAAAGAGAAAGCAATACAAGTATTTTAATAAAAGTCCTCAAGTAATTAAGCAACAAATCTATATTTGATTGAACCTTAGCCAATAAGGTTAGTAATAAAATAAAAAAAAAGGCTACACAAAGGTAACCTTTTTCTATTTCTACAAACGTAATTGTTAGTCTTCAATGATAACCCCAATTGCCTCAAAGGTATAAGCAAGCTCAGGTTCGGTAATGGCAGCAATTTCCTCTGCTGATTTTCCATCATCTTCGGCATAATGCTGAAGCATATCAACCGGAATCATTTCTTTTTTTGCAAAACCTTCAACAGTTGCAGTTTTTCCTTTTGAATCAAGCGGAATAAAAAATGAATAATCCTTAAAAGTAACTTTTACCACCTCACCAGTGCCAAGGTCGAGGTCCATCCAGCAACCCGAATGCTGACAATTTGTGACAATCGTCGATTTCATGGTAACCCAAACGGAATCATTTGATTCGAGCATAGTTTTCAACTCATTTCCTGATATCGGATTTTCACCGCTTATTTTTTCACCATAAAATCCGGTGGTGTCAGCTGAAATTTCAGTGTTGTCAGCAGTTTCAGTTTGTTCGGTAGTAGACGTATAGTTGCAACCAAATAAAAAGCTGATTGCAAACAATAATATGATATTTTTAACCATTGGGATTTTTATTGAATTGGGGTTTTCATTGGATTAATCTCAATATCTTTTGCATCTTCTACGGTAAGAAGCTGATCATCAGTATAGCCGTTAAATTCTTTTAATACGTAATTGATTACGGCAACTGCTTCTTCTTTCGTAGTTACTTGTGGAACCATTGGAGCATGATATTTTTCACCATTAATAATCATTTCTTCATTGGAACCGTTCAGTGTTTGGGCTACTCCCCTGAGTGGGTCTTCTAATAAGTAATCAGCATTTGCCAGAGGGGGAAAAGCGCCTTTTAGGCCTTTCGCATCAGCCTGGTGGCAAACAATGCATTTTTCTTTGTAAATTTTTTCGCCCAATGCAAGCTGTGTTTCAAGTACTGAAGTTTTTTCAGGTTTCTCTTGTTCTTGTTTTACGGGTTCTTCTTTTGTTTGACTGGCCTCTCCGCCGCCGCCACACGAGCTAAAAAATATAATAGAGAACATTGTAATAACTGCAAGAATTGTGTTTCGTTTCATTTTTTTGTTTTTTGGATTCAACACTTTTTAATTGAGTGCAAAAATAAGTTTAATTTATTTGAATTCGATATATGTTTTAGCATTTATTTGAGATGCGAAAGTCATGACAAATTTTGATTTTAGATGATTGTTGCCAAAATGTCATAAGAAATCTACTGGCACATGCTTTGCTACTTCGCCCTCCAAACAAACTAATAAAATTATATCGAGATATGCAAACAGGAACAATTAACGTACAAACGGAAAATATTTTCCCAATCATTAAAAAATTCTTGTATTCTGACCATGAGATATTTTTAAGGGAACTTGTTTCAAATGCGGTTGACGCCACACAAAAACTGAAAACCCTTGCCAGTATGGGCAAAGTAAAAGGCGAATTGGGCGATTTGACAATCCATGTGGAATTGGACAAAAAAAATAAAACCCTTAAAGTGATTGACCGTGGAATAGGCATGACGGCAGAGGAAGTAGACAAGTATATAAACCAGATTGCATTTTCGAGTGCCGAAGAATTTATTAAAAAATACAAAGGAAAATCGGATGCTGATAAAAATGCTTTGATTGGCCATTTTGGATTGGGTTTTTATTCTTCATTTATGGTTTCGGATAAAGTTGAAATCATTACAAAAACATACAAAAAGGGAGGCCCAACTAAAGCCGTAAAATGGACGTGCGATGGCAGCCCCAAATATACGATAACCGAAACCGACAAAGAAGATCGCGGAACGGAAATAATTCTTCATATAGAATCTGAATCGAAAGAATTTCTGGAAGATTACAGGATTTTAGAATTACTGAAAAAATATTCAAAATTTCTGCCCGTTCCAATTCAGTTTGGAACTGAAAAAATTTCAGAAAAAACCGGGAAAAAAGACAAGGATGGAAACGATGAATACAAGCAAGTTGAAAAACCACGGATCATCAATAACACCAGCCCGGCCTGGACTCAAAAACCAGCCGATTTAAAAGCGGAAGATTATAAAAAATTCTACCGGGAATTATATCCTATGAATTTTGAGGAACCCCTTTTCCATATTCACCTGAATGTGGATTATCCATTTAACCTCACGGGGATTTTATATTTCCCGAAAGTGAAAAAAAACATTGAAGTTCAGCGTGATAAAATTCAATTGTACTGTAACCAGGTTTTTGTAACGGATAGCGTTGAAGGCATTGTACCTGATTTTTTAACCCTTTTGCATGGAGTGATCGATTCACCGGATATTCCTTTGAATGTATCCAGAAGTTATCTTCAGAGCGATAGCAATGTGAAGAAGATTTCGAATCATATCATGAAAAAAGTAACCGATAAACTGGAAGATATTTTCAAAAATAACCGGGAAGAATTTGAAAAGAAATGGGACGATATTAAAGTTTTCATTCAATACGGGATGATTTCAGAACCTAAATTTTACGACCGGGCCGAAAAAATATCGTTGTTCAAAAATGTGGATGGAAAGTATTTCACATTTGATGAATACAAAAAGCATATTGATAAAACCCAACACGATAAAGACAAAAAGCTGGTTTATTTATATACAACCAATAAAGATGAGCAACATGCGTTTATTGATGCAGCCAGCGCCAAAGGATATGATGTATTGGAAATGAGCGGTGTGCTTGATAATCACTTCATCAATACCCTGGAACAGAAATTTGAAAATTCTTCCTTTTCACGGGTGGACGCAGATATCATTGATAAAATAATTAAAAAAGAAGAGGATCAACCTTCGAAACTTTCTGAAAAGGAACAGGAAGCGTTAAAGCCGGTTTTTGAAAAACATGCCAAAAAAGAAAACTACTCCATCGTGTTCGAAAGCCTGAGCGAAACAGACCAACCCGTGATCATTACCCAACCCGAATTTATGCGGCGTATGAAGGATATGTCGAAATTGGGTGGTGGCGGAATGGATTATATGGGAACCCTGCCCGATAGTTATAACCTGGTAGTTAACTCAAACCACAAAGTTATAACTGAAATTCTGAATGAAAAAGATGAAACGAAACAGGAAAAACTCGTAAAGCAGGTTACTGACCTTGCTAAATTGTCGCAGGGATTGCTTAAGGGAGAAGAGTTGACAAACTTTATCAGAAGAAGTGTTGACCTGATTGGTAAATAGGTGTACTTTTATAAAACGAAATAAATCAAAATAAATGAAATCAATAAAAAAATCGTGGATCATAATTGCCGTTATTGTGTTGGCTGTGATTCTTATGTATTCATCTTTCAAAGGTTCCTACAATTCTATGGTTACGATGGATGAAGGGGTAACGGCACAATGGGCGCAGGTGGAGAATGTTTACCAGCGCCGGGCTGATCTTATCCCAAACCTTGTCTCAACGGTAAAAGGTTATGCCGACTTTGAGAAAGAAACCCTTCAGGGAGTTATTGAAGCAAGATCAAAAGCTACTTCGGTTACCATTGATCCATCCAATTTAAATCCTGAATCTATACAGCAGTTTCAGGCTGCCCAGGACGGGTTGAGTTCTGCACTTTCGAGATTAATGGTCGTGGTAGAGCGTTATCCTGATTTAAAAGCTAACCAGAATTTCATGGATTTGCAAACCCAACTCGAACGAACTGAAAACCGGATTGCCGTTGAACGAAGGAGTTTTAATACTTCGGCCCAGGGATACAATACTTACATTCGTCAATTCCCTAAAAATATACTGGCTTCAATATTCGGATTTGAAAAGAAAGCCTACTTCTCCTCCGACGAAGGAGCCCAGAATGCACCCAAAGTTGAATTTTAAACGTTTATAAAATGCCAGCCAGAAACTTTTTTACAACCGACGAAAAAGAGGATATAACCCTCGCTATTAAAAATGCAGAGCTTGATACATCAGGCGAAATAAGGGTACACATTGAAGATAAATGCAAAGGGGATGTAAAAGACAGGGCGGCTTATATTTTTGAGAAACTGGCAATGCATAAAACGGAACAAAGAAATGGAGTGTTGTTTTATCTTGCAGTAAAAAACAGAAGATTTGCCATATTAGGCGACGTAGGAATCAACAACGTAGTACCTGAAAACTTCTGGGATAAAATCAGGGATGATTTGCTCGATTCTTTTCGTGAAGAACGGTTTGCCGAAGGGCTCGTAAGCGGGATTACCGAAGCCGGGAAACAGCTCAAAAAACATTTCCCTTACCAAACTGACGATGTAAATGAATTATCAGATGAAATTTCATTTGGAAGCTATTGATATGATTCAAAGTTATTTAATACCACAAAAGAAAGCTTTACTTGTTCTGACTTTTTTGATTTCCATTGCCCTTCTGTTCGGACAGGAATTGCCCGATATACCAAAACGGCTGGTGAGTGATAATGCAAATTTACTCAGTGAGCAGGAATTAAATCAGCTCGAACGGAAACTTGTTGATTATAACGATTCAACATCAACCCAAATAGCCGTTTTAATTGTAAATGATCTTCAGGGATATGATATTGTGGACTATGCACAGCGGGTTGGCCAAAAGTGGGGCATAGGTCAAAAAGGGAAGTGATGGAAGGCTATCATTGTACTTGTGCCAAAAACCTCCACCGTTAAAGGTGAAGTTATTGATAAGTGGGTAAGGGCTGGAACCCTATATCCCAGATATCACAAATAAACAGATCATCGAAAATGAGATGATCCCCCGCTTTAAAAACAACGATTATTTTGGCGGCCTGGATGCAGGAACCGATGTGATAATGTCTCTCGCCTCCGGTCATTTTACTGCAGATGATTATGGTAAAAATGCAGGTAAAGGAGAAGGAATGGGTTGGATCGTGCCCATCATTATTATGATCATTGTCATCTCTATGATCAACCGGGGCAGAAGAGGCCATTATACATCAGGAAGCAGTAGTTCTTCTTTCTGGACAGCCTTAATGCTGGGTAGTATGCTTGGCAGTAGTCATCGTGGATCGTTTGGTAATTTCCAAATCAGGCCCAGTGGTTTTGGGGTGGCGGTGGCGGCTTCGGTGGATTTGGCGGGTGGCAGCTTTGGCGGTGGTGGCGCCAGTGGAAGTTGGTAAATGACCAATTAACCGTCATCCGTATCATTTAGGATTCTTACAAATAACCTTTAAATCTGGTATAATAATGGTCAGAGAAGTGGTAAAATTTTCTTTTCTGAATCCGGAATGATCAGAAATTGTTTTGCATTGTGTTTTATCAGGAGATAAGTTTACCGTAGCAAAATATCAGGCCGTTTCCCCACAAATTGACGTATGAAACTAGTGGCCATTCCCAAATTCAGCGAACTAATTGAAATTAGTAATAATACCTTATACCATTATGGTAAACAATGGATCTTATATTTTCAATAAAGTATTTCATAAATTTTGTATTCATTCAATTTTTTCCGACAAGTTATATTTTGTAAAATAATACATCTATATTTTGTACATAAGAAATGAGTGTAACATGCTTATTGATAGTAATTAAGGTATGGAATTTCTAATTGGTTTGGGCTATTTAGAAATTATATAAATTGAAATTATTCAAGTACAGTTACCAAAATATAAATTAATTTGTACTTTTGCTCCTTATTAAAAAAATGAGAGGAATAGTAATTCGCCTATGTTTCTTAAAATTATATGAATAATAATATACTAAAATGGTAAGAAAAACGTAGTTTTTATTCCTGTTTTGTTTCTTTCATTTTACTTTATTTTCCAATCTGCATTTGCACAACAAGCCCCGCCCGAATGGGCAACCTGTGCGGCTTGTCATACCATTGGAAAAGGTAAACTCATCGGACCCGACTTAAAAGGGGTAACCGAACGGAGGGAAGAAGCCTGGCTCATCAGCTTTATAAAGTCTTCGCAAACCATGGTTAAAAGCGGGGACGAAACTGCGGTTAAACTATTTGAGGAATTCAATAAAATTCCAATGCCTGATAATCCGTTTACAGATGAACAAATCAAAGGCATTCTTTCCTATATCGAAAACTATGATGAAAGTGCAGTGGTTTCGGCAACGGATACCACAACTAAAGTAGCCGGTGAAGATGCTGAGGTTGATGCGGCTATAAGCAGGCATAAGAAAACCTACGGAACAGGCACTACTCAGCCTACATTCATCATTTTCCTTATATTGTTTTTTGTGGCAATAGTTGATCTGCTTTTAACAAAAATTATCAAAGCAAGATTTATTCATATTATCATTGTACTTGTTTCCATATTTGTGATGGGTGAAATCGTATATGTTGAAGCCAAAGCATTGGGAAGACAACAAGGATATTCACCCGATCAGCCAATATGGTTTTCGCATAAGGTTCATGCCGGGCAAAATCATATTGATTGTATGTATTGCCATAGTTCGGCTAATGAAAGTAAATCAGCCGGTATTCCAGGTACAGCCGTATGTATGAATTGCCATAATGTGGTTAAGAAAGGCAAACAAACCGGCACCGAAGAAATTGCTAAAGTGATTGCTTCTTTTGAAAGTGGTGAACCTATTGAATGGGTAAGGGTGCATAACCTGCCCGACCACGTTTGGTTTAGCCATGCGCAACATGTTAATGCCGGTAAACGACAATGCCAGGAATGTCATGGGCCGGTTGAAGAAATGGACCGCATCGTTCAGGTAGAGGATTTAAGCATGGGATGGTGTATCAGTTGCCATCGCCGAACAGAGGTTCAATTTGAAGGAAATGGATTTTACCAGGAATATGTAAAATTCCATGAAGAAATTAAAGCAGGGAAACGTTCGCGTGTTACTGTTGATGATATAGGCGGAAATAACTGCCAGATTTGTCATTATTAATAGAAAGTCTTTAAGTACCAAAATATAAAAAACGATACATGAAAAAATACTGGAAAAGTTTAGATGAGCTTAAAGATATCCAGGAAGGGCCAGGACTGCAAAAGGAAGTGGAACCTGAATTTTCAATTGAAGGATTGACAGAGACAGAAGTATCCAATAAAATGAAATCATCTCGTCGTGATTTTCTTAAGTTTCTAGGGTTTTCGGTTGGAACCGCTGCCCTTGCTTCAAGTTGTGAGCAACCTGTTCGTAAGGCTATTCCCTATTTGGCGCAACCTGAAGAAGTTACCCCCGGTATGGCCAATCATTATGCCTCCACCTTTTTCGATGGACATGATTATTGTCCTGTGGTCGTTAAGGTGAGGGATGGCAGGCCCATAAAAATCGAGGGAAATACACTTTCGAAAATAACCGATGGTGGCACCAATGCAAGGGTTCAGGCCTCAGTGTTGAACCTTTACGATTCGGCTCGCCTGCCATATCCCATGAAAAATGGTGAAAGATCGGACTGGGCAACCATTGATGGTGAAATAAAAACACAATTGGATGCAATAGCCGCTAAGGAGGAAAAAATTGTGATTCTTAGCTCTTCTGTAATCAGTCCATCCACTTTACAGGTGTTTGAGGAATTTAAGGCTACTTATCCTACGGCTGAAGTTGTTTATTATGATACCGTGTCATTTTCTGCCATACGCATGGCAAACAAAGAAACCTTCGGCAGGCCGGCCATCCCATCCTATCGTTTTGATAAAGCGGAAGTAATCGTTGGATTTAACGCCGACTTTCTGGGAACCTGGCTATCTCCGGTTGAATTTTCAAATCAATATGCCAAAACCCGTGAGTTAAACGAGAAGAAAAAATCACTCTCCAAACATTACCAGTTTGAGTCAACCATGTCGCTCACCGGAAGCAATGCCGATATTAGAATGTCCATTAAGCCATCAAATGAATTAACTGTTTTATTGAATATTTATAATATTATAGCGGCCAAGTCAGATATGCCAACATTTAGTGCTGACACTTCTCCGGTTAATATTGATAATGTTGCAGAAGACTTGTTACACCACCAGGGCAAAGGGCTCGTCGTTTCCGGTACCAATGATGTATATATTCAGGCTGTGGTAAATGCCATCAATTTCCTTCTCGGGAACCTTGGCGGCACCTTTAATTTTGAAAGAAATTTATTATCGAAAAAGGGGTGTGATCAAAAGGTTGATAAGCTGATCTCCGACATGAATGGAGGAAGTGTAGGTGCGATATTGCTTTATAATGTTAACCTGGCTTACGATTATCCGGAGGCTGAAAAGTTTTTAAGTGGATTAGGCAAAGTCGGCTTATCAATTTCGTTTAATGAAGTGAATGATGAAAGCACAAAGCTGGTTACTTATGCCTGTCCTGACCATCATTACCTTGAATCGTGGGGCGATGCGGAACCTTATTCGGGTATGTATAGCTTACAACAGCCAACCATTCGCCCGATCTTCAATACACGCCAGGTACAGGATAGTTTAATGAAGTGGGCAGGAATCGACACGGAATATAAGGATTATATTAAAAATTACTGGGAAAACAACCTGTTTGGTGCGCAGGATAAATATTTCACATTTACCGATTTTTGGAATCATACATTACAAGAAGGGGTTTATGTAAAAGAGTTGGAAGTGGAAGCCTGTCCGTTATACGATTTTGAATTTTTAGGAAAAAATGCAAATAAACTGAAAGCCGAAAAGCCGGAAGGTATTGAACTGATCGTTTATGAAAAAATAGGTATTGGTACAGGTTTATATGCAAACAACCCCTGGTTGCAGGAATTGCCTGACCCCA
>JAWKKL010000012.1:0-69775 GCA_041393275.1 Bacteroidales bacterium | reverse complement strand
CAGATGGTTAATCCCGGAACAGGATTTATGGTTTCACACCATGTTTCAGTTGTTTCGTTAAATACCGAAACCTCTGCAGTAGCCGATGATTTTGATGTACCCTCTGGTGAAACGTGGGAAATAGGGTCCATATCTCTATTAGGCACATATTGGAGTGGACAGCCGGGAGGAGGAGACACGTTGAATGTATATATCTTAAATGATAATAATGGAATACCTGGCGATACTGTCTATGGATATTTTGCATATACCAATTTTTTAAAACAGGAAGAGAATATTAATGGTTATGTAAATACTTATTTCGAAATTTTACTTCCAGCGGGGGTTACATTGACCGGAGGCACTTACTGGGTCTCTGTTCAGATGTACTCTGATAAAGAGGTTACAGGCCAGTGGGGATGGTTCGATCACTTACCAACACCTGTTTTGAACGGAGCTGACTGGCATTGGATCAATCCGAAAGACGGATTTGGCTTGGGATTCACAACCTGGACACCGGCGACAACAGTCGTAGGGCCGTGGCTACAACATGATGTTTCATTTGCCATTTATGGCCCGTCGGTGGACAACGACCTTTCCCTATTGGAAATTACCTCCCCCGATGATTACTATTATGGGCCACCCGCCGGACCGCAGGATGTTACGATTGAAATTAAAAATGAAGGGACGAATCCCCAAAGCGGTTTCGACATAAGCTATGTTTTAAATGGAAATGAAGTTACCGAAAACATTGGTACTGTCGTTTTGTATCCGAACGAAAGCCATGCTTATACGTTTGCCCAGCAAGTGGACATCTCTGTACCCGGAAACTATTCCCTGTCTGCTTCTGTATCTCTCACCGGGGATGAGAACCCGGAAAATGATTCGAAAAACATGAATATTTTTGTTTACGATCCTACCGTCTATACCATGCCATCTATGTCTACGACCAGCATTACCACTTGCTCAGGAACCTTTGCTGATAATTTAGGCGTTGATGGTGATTTAGTGGTGGATGATTGGGGAACCATAACCTTTTATCCTTCGACACCAGGAGCTAAAATAAAGCTTCAGTTTTTACAATTTGATATCGGCTGGTCCGATTTCTGGATTTATGACGGAGAAGATGAAAATGCAACCGAATTGGGTTATTGGGAAGATACAATTTCGCCTGGCACTCTTACTGCAGGCTATCTGAACACCTCAGGTGCATTGACTATAAAATTTATTGCCCAGGGCTGGACCCCTTTTGAATCGCCCGGCTGGGCTGCAAATATTTCGTGTCATACCCTGCCTGCCGACGATTTTGCCATCATTGATATTGAGGTATCTCATCCGGTAATTACAGAGTATGATCATGTTACTGTTTATGCCCATATAAAAAATGTTGGTACCAATGTGTTGAATAAAGACATAACCTTTTCGGCTAATGGGATTGATTTTGCCGTGGTGCCCACAGGATTGGTCAATCAGTCAGATACAGTCATTGTTGAAGCTACCTGGGTCCCGGAAGTAATGGGCGACTATGAAGTCAGAGCAACCCTGCCGGAAGATCAGGGAACTGATAACAACAATACCATGGCCACCATGCAGCATGTGTTATCATATGTATATTTTAGTGAAGGGTTCGAATTGATGAAATTTCCTCCCGATGGCTGGCGGCAGACCAATGAATTCTGGTATCGCGATGATTATGCCCCTGCCGTTGGAGAAGGCCATGCCCGTCTTGACGGGTCAGGTGCCATATTTGACACGTTGATAACCCCAAAATTAAATATATCTGCTGGTGATAAAATCAGATTCAGTGCATTTAGCAGCAACTGGTGGCCGGGTGAAATGAACCTGGTTTGGATAGATGCTGTAACAGGAGAAGGGCATCTGATTCAAGATTTGAACCTTCCACCCGGTTGGTATTCAACATTCGAAATTGATGTTTCTGCGGCCGTAGGAAATAATTACCTTGGATTTGCTGGTACAGGCATGCTAGGCGGCGGCTATGGAAGGTTACATTTGGATGTTGTGGAAGGTATTGGTTTGGAAAAGTTCTTTTATAACGACGACCTGAAAGCATATCAATTGAATGGCAATAATGTCCCGACGGTAAATACGCCAACATCTTTTAATATCGAAATTGGCAATCTTGGTTTAAATGTACAATCCGGAAATGATTATACAGTAAAGCTAATGAGCGAACCTGGCATTGAATTGATGTCATATCCGGGTGTTGACCTTGATCCTAAAGAAACCATCGAAATGACACTGGATTATACATTTTCCACCTCAGGACAGAAACATGTGTATGCAGTGGTAGATTTTGCGGATGATGAGGATAACAACAATAATACGTCGGTTCCATTGGTGATATTTGTTCAGCAGACCGGTACAATACAAATTCCGATAGGTGAAGGTGGTACATTACAACCCTGGCACCCTGTATACCCGGGTGGAGGTGATGAAGGTGGAACATTTTCTCAAACTTTATTTTTATCAGAAAATATAGGCTCCCCAATGACTATCACAGGAATCATGTATTATTACTGGATGGAACAAAATTTTCCGGTTTACGATTTCCCCTTGCAATTGTGGTTTTATGAAACCGATGCAAGCGATGTTGCTGATACGGCATTCATTCCTGTAACCAATATGTATCTTACGTTTGACGGCACCCTTGATTTATATCCCGGTCACAATGGTGTTTATATTCCCCTTGATTTTCCTTATCCTTACACCGGACAGAACCTGATGGTGACTGCCTTTAAGGCAAATCCTTCTCCCTATTTGGGTACATGGAGCTGGAAAACCACCCAATCGGATGATGTGATGGTTAGGTACATTAATGACCTGAACGATCCGATCGATCCGTATGACTCGCTCAATTTAAACTCGTTTTATCCACACATGGAAACCGAATTTGCAAATGTGAGATTCTTTAAAATAGATTTAACCGGACAATATTGCATACCTCAAACCATAAATGGGACAATCAATGGCGATTTTGTTGATGGCATTACATTTAATGAGCTTGCAAACCTGGGAACAGGCGGACAGGGTGGTCTTGCATATCATAATTATACCTCCTATACAACCCCGGTTGAAAGAGATCGATATTATGAATTAACTGTACAGGCACAAACAAGTGGAGCAAATGGGTCTATTGCAGCCTGGATTGATTTTAACGGCGATAAAGACTTCGATGATGAAGGCGAACGGGTTCTTCATATGAATAATGCAGGGCCATCACAAGAGGTTTCGGCATTGATAAAAATTCCGGCAGACGCTGAACTTGGTATTACTTTATTGCGCGTTCGAAACAGCGCTGATCCGGTACTTTTTACAAGTTGTGGCGCTGTAGATTATGGTGAAACAGAAGATTATACTGTGAATATTTTAGCAACAGAGCAAATTTACAATCCGGTAACTGAATATACAATGGCTATGAATGAAGATGGAAATGTTGATCTGAACTGGAGCATGCCTGAAAATCCGGGGGAATCCCTTATTGAAGGCTATGAAATGAGTACATGGCCGCCGTTGGGTTGGGACATCAAAACAAGCTTAACGCTGGATGGAACATTAACCGATCCGACCGATGATACCTGGATGCAGTATAGCGATAGTTTGTTTTATGTATATAATGGTGCATTTTCAGCGTTTTGTGCCGATACCGCCCCGAATTTTAACTGGTTGATAACTCCGCAAGTACAAATTTACAGCAATGATGATCTGAGTTTTATGCTAAACTACTCATCAGATGCATCGGGATATTCGAAGTTTTATGTAATGGCTGAGTTGGAAGGCGTTTGGACAATTCTATACGATCTCACCGAAGAAATTGTTTTCTATAACAATTATGAAGAAGTGGTTAATGTTGAATTGACACAATTTGCCGGAAAAACCATTCGTGTTGCTTTTGTAACTGAAAATAATGATGCGTATCCAATCGCCATTGATGATATAATTTTAAAAGGTATTGAAAACGATGGTAAAAGTGTAGACGGAATCCTTGGTTACAACATTTATAGGAACGGAGAGCTATTATTCGAAATTACAGATCCTTCCGTTTTTTCAAGTACCGATTTGGTGGATGAAACCGAAAATTACATTTATTGTATTGCTGTGGCTTATGAAGGCGGTGAATCAGAAAGTTTATGCGAAGAATCTTTTTTCTTGCTTCCGCTTACTCCGCCAATCAATGTAAGGGCAACAGCCGACAACAATGATGTAACGGTGAAATGGCTCGCCCCTAACCAGGGGATGATGCGTTTCCGCGACGACTTTGAAAATTATTCATTGAACCAGCAAGTGGCTTGTCAAAACCCTGATGATTGGTCAACCTGGACACTTGAGCCATGCAGTGCAAACGATCCATTTATTTCAGATGAAAAAGCCTATAGTGGCACTCAGTCGGTCATTCATGAAATTGAGTCGGACTTGCTTTATAAAAATGATATGATATTAACCGCCGGGAAATATTCCATCAATTTTAAAATGTACATTCCCGAATTATACAATGCTTACTTTAATGTATTGCAGGAACACGATTTAGGAACTGGTTCGCATTGGGGTTTCCAGGCATTTTTTGATCAGGGAGGTGAAGGAACCATTGATGCAGGAGCTTACAGCGCAGCCATTTTCGCCTTCGAATATGATGAATGGATGTATGTGGAAGTCCTGGTAGATATGGATACGGATTGGGCACAATTTCTGATCAATGATGAACTCATTTATGAATGGCAGTGGAGCCTTGGAATAACAGGAGGCAATAATCTAAATACCTTGCAGGCTGTTGATTTCTACGCCTGGAGCAGCAATGCACCGGCTAAATTCTTTACGGATGACTTTCAATTGATTCAATTGTATGACAACATCAATGATTTAAGCTATAATGTGTATCGTAATGAGGCATTAATTAGCACAACTACTGTTACTGAATTTTACGATGATGATATTGAATCGGGCATTTACACGTATTGTATAAGTGCTTTATATGATACTGACGAATCGGAAACTTCCTGCGATTTTATTTCAATCATATCCAATCCTGAAAATTTTACAGCCGCTGTGCAAAATGAAAAACGAAGTATACTGTGAGTGGGATGAGATTTTAAGTGCAAACTTAACGGGTTATAAGGTTTACAGGGATAACGGAAGCTTGTTTCAGGATTAATAACTGATGCCAACTGGACTGATGAATTAATGACCGGGGGCACATATACTTATTATGTGACGGCCGTATACGATAGTGAGGAATCGTTGCCATCAAATATAGCGACTGTAGTTATCCTTTTAAGCCCACAAAACCTGGCTGCCATGGCCGATGGCGAAGGAAATATCGTGCTGAATTGGGACCCTGTTGGGGAGGTGGTTGTTGGTGATTTGATTGAACTGACCCAACATGATGGAATTCGGTTAACGCCTTCTACGAATTTTTCAATAATGGTTATGGGGTGGTTTACGATTTATCAGCCTACCCTGATGCCACCATTGAAATGGTAGATTTTCATCACGGATCATGGGGAAATACGGGCACCTGGTATTATAAAATGCACGTGGTTGATTGGAATACATTTACTTCGATAGCCGAATTTGGACCATTTACTACAACCGGTGATGATATCTACGAAATTGGAGTTCCACTTGGATCTGTTGCACCAAATAGCAATTTAGTTGGTGTATTTATGGAACCTATGAGTTTTGACCCATCCAATGCATATCCTGTTCTTTCATGTGACGAATCGTTACAGGGACTTTCTGTGAGGGTTTATATACCTGACTTAACGGCTTATCTGGTAGAAACTGCAGACTTTTTAATGGATCTATGGATATTTAATCCGGAAGATAAAAAATTGGTTCAGGCAAAAAAATTCAAGGTTGATAATACCGGGAATCCGGATGTAAGGAAGCCTTACACTCCGGTAATAGGCGAAATTACCCTTAACCAGAAGGAAAATGTTAAGGAAAACAAAAGCCTGACAGGTTATAATGTGTATTATGCCCATGAATCTGAACCGTTTAGTTTTCTTGATCAAGCAACGGATACGACCTATTCTCATGAAAATGCAGGATTGATTACCGGAATGCACAATTATTATGTAACCTCCAATTACGATGAAGGAGAATCAGAGCCGTCTAACATTGCTTCTGAATACATAAGTGGTATTTCTGAAAATGAAATAGGGAATATGGAAATTTACCCTAATCCAATACTGGATGTTGTTACCATCGAAACCGATCAACGGATCGTGAATCTGCAAGTGATAAATTCAAATGGACTTGTGGTATTTGAGGAGCAGAACATTAACTTGAACAACACACAAATTGATCTGGGAAAACAAGCTTCAGGAATATTCAACATAAGGATAGAAACAGAGGAAGGTTGGATAAACCGGAAAATAATTAAGAAGTAAAGCAGCGTTTAATAATTTTAGGTTAGAAGTACATTTTAAGTATAGCCGCCTCGGCTCTTACTATTTCAATTTATCCTTTAATCCATAATAAGGAGTCAAACTGAACTATTTATTTTACGACAATACGTTTAATTTTTCCAAATGACTCTGAACCTAAACTCACGAGATATATACCAGGACTGGTATACGACAGATCAAAATCAAACTCATAAACCCCATCTATATTTGAAATCCTATTATAAAGTAAAGTTTGCCCCTGGATATTATGAACTTTAATAACCAAAGTTTCCTTTAAACTATTGGCTTCGAATCGTGCTGTAAAATGATTATCCCCATGTTCAAAAATTAATAATTCATTTGTTTCAATGGATTGAAAACCAAGACCGGTCTGATCATCAATGATGGCGGTATAATCTTCCGTTTCACCAAATACAGTCTCTTCACAAGGATCAGCCGGCACCCCTTCGCTCCAATTTACTCTGGTCCTCATTAAATGTTCTCCGATTTCAGCATTTACCGGAATAAGCATAGGCATAGTTTCCGTATAAGAACCGGCACTTTGTCCGTCAGCAATTTCAAAATCATTAACGACAACTTCATTTTCCTCAAATAAAAAATCATCATCAAAATCAATCCACAATTTCACAAATACATCACCATAACCGGTAGTTATAGTCAATTCATTTGAAGAACCCTGGATCAGGTGTGTGCTTAATTCCCAATAATTTCCATAACCATCAGGATTGCAACCCGTTTCATTTTCAATTTCTCCCAGCTGAAAAGTATAAATCCCCACACCCTGTGTGCACATTAAATCTGGCTGGCACATATTGTTGGTAATGATTATGGCCATCGTATCATTTGATGGATTAGGGTCGCCCGGAAGAATTGTTGTAACTTTTAATTCATGATTGCCAATGGCCGAAAGGTTAACCGGTGTAGTAAAAGTGTAAGTTCCGGTAGATTGTCCTGGAAAAATATCTGTTACCTGCTCAGTTACCGGACTTCCATTGTTTAATATGTAGGAAATATTAAAATCAGATTGCGAAAGGACACCATAATTTTCAATCATCACGGAAACTGTTTCTTCATCCGAAAGATAAGTACCGGATTCAGGAGACATAACAGATGATACACCAAGATCCTCTGGATATAAATGGGTGACAAAAATGGCAACTGAATCATTTTCAAAATTTTCATCGCTTACAAGCCCGGTTGTAGCAAAAATATGGTAGGTGGCCCCGGGAGCGGAAAGATCGGCAGTTGTAGCAAATGTAAACAACTCCTCGGTATTGCTTGAGATGGATCCATTAAACATTTCTGTAATAATTTCACCATTGTTAATTTTATAACTAACCGGAATTGATGTCTGGGTATCAACTCCATAATTCCTGATTGAAACCGTAATGCTTTCTGCATCTGATAATATGCCATTAACAGGTGAATCAATGCTAACGATGCCCACATCATTGGCCAGGTCTGATGCAATTTTAAAAACGCCGACTTGATTTTTCCGGCTTCCTCCTGTAAAAAATTCACCAATCGACCAAAAGGTTTTATCATCCAGCGGATCTATTGTCATTTGTGAATAATCGCCATACCTTGATGATGGATCAGATTGAGTTCCTTCTGCAAATGATTCCTCTTCGATGGTCATAATCCCTAACGGATCTGTTGAATATCGGCCGGTATAGCGTAAGGAAGGATAGTGTGAAGTACTGACCACAGTATAAGCCAAAGCAATGTTGCCATCAACATCCATACATATATTTCCAGAAAATGCGCTAAATCCATCAGGTTGCGAATAAGTCCCTTCCTGGTAAATATCCCAGGGGCTCCCATCATTATCCTGTCGCAATTCAAACCAACGAATTCCTGCTAGGTTGTCATTTCCATTAAGGTCAACAACAAAATTCAAAACCGCCGAGTTATGATCTGCAAACCTACGGTATTGCGCCATATACATAATGGTTGCCTGCAAAGCATCAATATCCTGCCCCGATGGTTGCGGAAGATTTGAAAATGATCCTCCATCAAACAATCCATCGAAGGGGGTTGTATTGATGATTTGAGGTGTTGAGATGGTAGAATTAGAGGGTGTATCCCAATCCACATTTATCGACCATATTTTTAAATGATCGGTTGAAACTCCGCTCCACGAATCATCCTGCATATAGATAATTGGTGCATTTCCCGGAGGCGGCAGTTCGCTACCATTGCAATTAAATCCCAAAGGGCTGTAAAACCCAGATGTTTTTATTGTAGGCAGGGGAAATCCGACCATTTGTGCTGTCGGATCACCGGTTAACATTTTATCCCTTTCAATGGCATAAACAACCTGACTAAAACCGGCTGTTCCTGAATTTTTATTAGCCGTAATATAATATCCATCCGACCAGACCGAAAACTTCGGGTAATCAGGAAATGAATTGGTAGGAAACTGATAGGTGTACCATCCATCGTTTACCGGGTCGGGCCCCTGCGAAACTGCGACCAAAAAACCATTGGCATAAAATTCAGTAACCACAAAGCGATCAGCAAACGCATCATACATTACGATTGGATCTCCCATGGTTTGACCAGGGAATATAGTACCTAATGAGGCAGCTGGTGTAAGGGCATTTCCTGATTTATCCCAAATTCTAAAAGCAGAATTCCAGGAATTTAAAAAATGATTTGGGCCAACGGCACCGGTTGGATCGGTTGGGGTTGCTCCTGAACTTGCTGCCTGAAAAGTAAGTATCGGGTCTTTCCCTTTTATTTTAGTTTTTTTCATTTGTTTATCCCATAATGGATCAGGGCCAACGGGTAAACCTTTACCAGGTACGGCTTTATTGACATCCCTGTTTTTCGGGTTTACTTCCTTTTCCATTTCTACAGCAGGTTCAAAATTTCCCGATTCAATCTGGGCGGCAATTGAAGGGATTTTAATCATAAATGACGTTTTCGAAATGAATGTAGCTTTTAGTGGCACATCGTTTTCCTGGGAGTATGCACCAACGAAAATAAAAACCAAAAAGATAGTAAAGAGCTTGAGTTTTCTCATTATTAAAATGTAAAGTAAATAGTAAATTAATCTAATTATTTCGTTTTTTAAAAAATTTGAATTATTTGAAATCTAAGATCATATATCAATAATCCAATATAACTTTGTCTATTTTTTAACACAAATAATTATATTTTGTTTGAATTTGAAGACATAAATACATCAACAAAGGATTTACAACATCCAATTGTTTTATCAATATTACTTGACAGACTCCTTCCAGACCAAAGCACTCGATCCAAGTATGGCAGCCTCGCCAGGAGGTAATTCGGAAGAAAGAACCTTTACTTTATTCTTATAAATATTTAACAGGTTTTCTTCAAGATATTTTTTAACCGGGCCAAAAATCAAGTCTCCGGCCTGGGCAAGCCCGCCAAAAAGAAAAATTGCTTCGGGGCTTGTATGAGCAACTGCATCTGCCAGTTTTAAACCTAAAACCTGGCCGGTATAATCAAAGGCTTCCAGGGCAATTTCATCACCATTCCGGGCTGCATTATCAATTTGTTTGGCCGAAAGATCATGAAAACTTATATTGCGTAAAATACTTGGTTCGTTCATGGTTGACAATAGCTCAAAAACAGTCCGCTTAATGCCCGGAGCCGATGTATAGGTCTCAAGACAACCTCTTCTTCCACAGCCACAATCACGTCCATTGGGATCATAAATCGTATGTCCTATTTCACCAGCAAACCCATCGTGTCCATATACCATTTCACCATTGACAACGATTCCGCTACCTACTCCGGTACCAAGTGTTATCATGATAAAATCCTTCATCCCTTTGGCACCGCCATAAACCATTTCACCAATTGCAGCCGCATTGGCATCATTGGTCAATATAATGTGGGGATAATTAAATCGAGATTTCAAAAAGTCAACTACCGGAACAATGCCTTTAAATTTCAAATTAGGGGCAAATTCAATGGTTCCGTTGTAATAATTTCCATTTGGTGCACCAATGCCAATACCAATTATTTCATTTCCAGATCCAACTGAATCAACAAGACCTTCAATAGAATTGGCTAAGTTATTCATATAAATCGTATAATCGGAATGTGTTTCGGTAGGAATGGATTTTTCAATGATTACATTTCCATCTTTATCAACAATTCCCATCACGGTGTTGGTGCCACCAATATCGATACCTATAGCTGTTTTTTTCATACACGTTAAGTTCTTGATTTAATTGAAACAAATAAAATATATAAGATCGCTATGAAGGGTACAATAAATGCAAAAGTAATGGAGCTGATATCCGCCACCTTTCCCATAACAGGTGGTAAAATTGCGCCACCAACTATAGCTGTTACCATCAATCCCGATAATTCGTTTGACCTTTCCGGCATCCGGTCAACAGTAATGGAAAAAATTAATGGAAAAATATTTGCAAATCCCAGACCTATTAAAACAATACTTATGAAGGTGATTGTTTTAATCCCGGTAAATATAAGGGCTAAACCAATAAGTGAAAGACTAACGGTAATGATCAGGAAATTTGCCGGTTTCAAAAAACGGAGGATGATGCCCCCTGTAAACCTTCCGATTAAAATTGGAAGAAAAAATAATGCCCATGCAACCCATAAACCAAAATCTTTAATTCCAAATTCTTCCCTTAACAGGATTGGAACTTCCGAACTCATTGAGACTTCGGCGCCAACATACAGGAAAATGGCAAACACCATTATTAGCACATATTTGTTTCCAAGCAATTTGACACATGAACTGAATGTGGCAACACCTGTTGTACCTACAGCTTTTTCTTCAAATCTTAAAGAATTGAACATTATTAAATTTATCAATATCAAAACCGAATAAACAGGAAATAATACGGACCAATCGAGATTAAAAAACTGTACGGCAACAGGGGGCAAAATAAAACCCAATGACGAACCTATTGCCTTGATTGATTGGGCAAAGGATAAATTACTGGCATATTTTCCTTCGGGTGAAACATCCCGCATGATAGGATTACCAACAACCTGAAGCGTAGTGGCCCCGGCACCCAGAAGCAGGATAGAAAGTAAAAGAATGAAAAACCTGCCCTGGGTGGCTTCCACACCCGATACAATTGGGCCATACATTCCATTGAATATGGGTATAATTAAACCGGTTAATGCAATGATCAGCCCAATGTTCATGATCAGTTTTTTCCCTTTTTTATCCTGTAATATTCCCAGTGGAATGCTTAATAAACCAAACATGATAAAACCTGATAATGAGATAAGTTGCGCCTGGAAATTTGACAAGCTGAACGTTTCTTTAACCAAACTCACCAGCGGACCAACTGCATCGCCAAAACCCATACACAAAAAAGCCATAAAAATTGGCAGCGCACTTAGATAACCGGTATTTTTATTTTTTCCCATGTTTCAAATTTTCATTATAAAAAACTTAATCGTTCAGCCTGCTAAAATATTCATGTCAATGGATACAGCTAGTATTAAAACATATGTTTACAATTTTTTCGGGCCTGACCTTTAAAATGAATGAATGATCTCTTAATGGATTATGTAGAATATTTTTTTAGTGTTGCAGAAATGGCATCAAGGAATTGTTGCCTTTTAAAGGGTTTTGAGATATAGTCGTCCATGCCCGCTTCAATGCACAAGTCTTTATCGGATTGCATTGCATAGGCAGTCAGTGCAATAATTGGTGTATGTTTGCCATTCTCCTTTTCGTAATTCCTGATCTCTTTTGTGGCTTCGTATCCATTCATTGTTGGCATTTGTACATCCATAAGCACAATATCAAAATCGCCTTCTTTATATGCCGACACTGCTTTTTCCCCATCATCCACTACCTTTATATTCCATTGCTGCGATTTGGTAATGGCTTTTATTAAAAATTGATTCGCTTCATTATCTTCGGCTAACAGTATCTTAATTTCTCTATTTATTTGAGTATTATTTTCTGTTGAATTATCCATAATTACCTCCGAATTTTGAATTGTTTTGGTTTTGAACGGAATATTTATGATGAACCTGCTACCCTTGCCAGGTTCGCTTTCTACGATTATTGAACCATTTAGAAAATCAATGAGTTTTTTCGTAATGGCAAGTCCAATGCCTGTACCTCGTATGCGTTTTGTCAGGTAGTATTCAAGTTGTTCAAATTCTTCAAATATATGTAACAATTGATCTTTACCAATCCCAATACCGCTGTCTTCAACAGTCACTGATAAATTGACCAGTTGTCCAACCGATTCAGTTTTCGCAAGAATAAAAACCGAACCTTCGTCAGTGAATTTAATGGCATTGCTAATGATATTTACCAGTACCTGATTTAATTTAACAACATCCCCATGTAGTTCTTCGTTTTCTATTTCATCAATATTAACAACCAGACTTAAGTCCTTTTCGCTGGCAATTTCCTTATAATAGTCGATGATTTCCTGCAGTGTTGTTTTAATATTAAAAACTACTTCTTTATATTTGACCTTTCCCACTTCTATCATTGAATAATCAAATATATCGTTTACAATCCTAAAAAGGTGTTGTCCCGATTCTTCCACAAGCTGAAGCATTCTTTTCTTTTTATTATCGGTTTCCTGGCTCAGGAGTAATTCCGAAAACCCCATGATTCCATTTAGCGGGGTCCGGATTTCATGGCTCATATTTGCCAGGAACTGGCTTTTGGCCTTGTTCGCATTTTTTGCGTCCGTACTCGCTTTTTTCAAATCATTTTCAACAATTAACCTTTTATGTTCTAATGCCAGCGCAATGGCCAATGTACTAACAATATTTATTTCAGTATCAGTAAAGCTTCTTGGTTGCAAATCAAATATACATAACGACCCTTTGACCGACCCGTTAAAATTAACCGGATGGCCAATATAGGTCCGAAAACCATAACTTTCGATATTCGGATCATTTTTATAATACTCAGTATTGGCGAGGTCTTCAATTATTACTGGCCCTCTATTTTTAACCGTTGCATCAAAACAGACATTTCCCTTGTCAATATCCCTGTTCAGGAAATCTTCCGGTGCATTATATTCGGCTTCTGGTATTAACTTATTTTGGTCCTTGTCGTAATTTATATAAACAGAACAATACCCGTTTATTATTTCACAACACTTTCGTACAATGATCTCCATATTCTTTTTTGGGTCAATGCCCATTTCAAGAAAAATAGCGTTAAGTTGTTTTATCTGGATTTCTTCTACTTTAGCAGTCGATATATTTTCGATCATTCCCTGGAAGAACAGCAAATTCCCTTTGGTATCATGAATTGCCCGTGCACTTTCTTTTGCAAGTATGGCATTCCCATTTTTAGTTTGCCACGAGGATTCAAATCCAGGCAACATACCCTCTTTCATCAAAACATGCTGAATATTTTCTTCCATTTCAATAGCCTGTCTTTCGTTATTGATGTTTTTTTTCGATAATTCTTCAGAGGATTCATAACCCAGCATATTTAACAAAGCAGTATTGGCCATTATAAAATCCCCATTTGGGTTAACCCTGTAAACACCTACATTCAGATTATCGTAAAGCTTTTTAAATTTTCTTTCATTGGATGGTATCCCACCCATTTCCAAAAATTTAGAAGAAGAATCGTGAAAAATCAGGTTTACTTTTGACGTAGAAATCTGGGTTACAAAAACATCAAACCATTGTTTTGTGGCATCAATGCAAATTTCGAAGGTAAAATTTGTCTGCTCTTTTTTATTGAAATAAGCGGTTAGGTTTTCAGCAGGAAAATTAGATTCAAAAACAGAGGATAAGGAGGATAATCGTTTTCCAGCTAACAACGGCTTATTTATACCAATGGCAATCGCGAACAAGGAATTGAATTCTTCTATTATTAAATCAATAGCTTTACCTTTGGCATCCGACAAAATCTTAGCCTGTGCAATGGGCAAAGGTATACTGTTAAGATACTGACATTCTTCTTTGTTTTTAATGCCTGATAAATCCATCGACCGCGTTAGCTTGAAAAGTTACACTATATTAAATTATTCCATTTAGAATAGCAATCTAAATCAAAGGGCAAATTTAATTGAATTTTAGTTATAAAAAAGGAAGTCAAACAAATCGGGGTGTTTTAGAAAACAAATGCCACCAACTGTTGAATTTCTTCAATAAACTAAAGAATTTGGTAATGAACTAGATGAATGAAAATATTATAGCAAAAAATCGATATTCGACCCGGGTTCAAATTCCTTCGGGTCATGCCCATATCTCAGCAAACGCATTGGCCGCTTTCCCATTAATTCGATCGTGTCGCCTTCAATAGAAAGTAATGTTCCTTCGCGAAGGCCTACTACATAAACATTGTTGTTTATCACCATAAACTCCTCAAGGCGTTGTTCCCGAGATTCACCACCATGGCCTTCAATGACGGCATCAATATAATGAGGATTAATTTGGAAATTTACCAATTGGAGGCAATTAAGGCTTTCGGGCTCGATAATGGGCATATCATTGGTGGTGCGCATGGTGGGGCAGGCAATGTTCGCTCCGGCACTCCATCCCATAAAGGGCAGGCCATTTTCAACCGATTCTTTAATTACTTTCATGATCTTTAATTCATGAAGTTTATAAACCAAATGAAACGTATTGCCTCCTCCAACTGCAATGGCTAAAGCATCCCTAATAGCCAGGGCCGGGTCCTTTTCCCTGTGAATTGAATATACTTCAAATCCCATTTCGTTAAATACTTTGTTTACTCTTTCCTCATAAACATCATATGAAGATTCTATACCGTCTTCTGAAAGTGCTACACCGGCATAAGGCACAAATAAAACCCTTTTTACTCCGGTCCTGTTCAAATAATCAGTAATGTATTGTTTTGGCCAATGTAAATAATTCTCTCCGTAATTTGTTGAATTACTAATTAATAACATTCTCTTTTTCATATTCTTAGTTGTTTAACTTATTAATGGGTATGAATTAGTCGCTAATATACAAATTCTTTATTAATACAAACGACTATAATTTTGAAAAGAAATTGAACTAATAAAAAAAGCGAAACCTGTTACCAGTTTTTTAAATACTCTTTTTTAAAGTGTTTATACCAGGTATTACCGCCCGTATATTTATCGATATTTGATTTAGGATCGGCATCGCTGTCATTTAATTTATCTGCGCAAGCCAGTTTATGGGCAAGTTTCTGTTGTATCGATTTTGCATCTTTGGTTGAGGTATTGTTGTTTTCAAGAACATCCAAAATACGCAGGGCCGTTGCATATTCTTCAGTGCTTTGTGAGTTATTTATTGTTGTTTCAAGTAACGCAAGATTCTTTTTAACCGAGAATAGATATTGAAGAGGCATGGGCTCAACTCGGGTTCTGATCACCTCATACATAGTTGATAATTGTTCCATTTTCTGGTAAATCTCATTGAATCTTTTTTGATCCTGTCTGGCTAAAGCATCCTGGGCTTCCCTGCCCAATTCCTGGTATTCAGCCGCCGGGCTATATGTTTCGCGATAGTTGAGTACCAGCGAATTATCTAAATCGCAATAATAATTATCTTTCGACAATTCTGCGGTTTGGTCAAGAATCTCTATTGCACTGATAAAATCTCCCCCATCAACAAGATTATTAAATTCAACAATCATCTCATCAAAATCATCGGTTATATTTTCACATTTTTTTGTAAAAATATTGTTATTCAGCATGGTTAAACTGTTCATCAAGTCAGGCTCGAAAAACAATCCGTAATCGCTTTGTAACTGAAAGCAATGATCGTAAATTTCACGAGCTTCCGTTAATTTATTTTTACTGACCTTAATTTCACCAAGCCTGCATTGGTCGACCAGATAAGGTGTAGCTGCTTCGGAAAACAGGTCAATTAAAGGTTCATATATTTTAAAGGATGATTTTTCCTCAATTTGTAAGGCATTTAAAAACTTATCATAAGCCATGGTATAGTTGTTTTCCGCGAGGTATTTTTTACCATTTGAAATAGCCGTAAGGTATTCCTGGAAATTTAATGCCACGTTTAAGCTATCAAAATCATCAACAAGGTGTATTTGGGTAGGGTATAACGAGGCGAGCGCAGAAGCTTCTTTCATATTTTCTTTGGCGGCAATATCGTCGCCCTGAAGTAATTTATCTTCAGCATTTGTGAGTAAACTAAGGTAAAGCCCGTTGCGCGACTGGATCAGGCCATGTTTTATAATGTAATCGTGATTGTAAAGGCCAATACTAAAACAAACCGACTGGGCCTGTTCAAAACAGTAAAGAGCTTCTTCAAATTCATTTGATTTAATTTGCCTGAACCCTTTATTTATATATAAATCAATCAATTCTTCCGAAGCCTTGTGAATTTGATTCCTGGAGATAATGGTTGAACTGTGTTCTTCCTGGAAAATTTTGGCTTTGTTAATATAATTTTCCGCCAGTTCGTAATTTCCAATGTCAATCGCCCGGTCAATCAGGTGAAGATAAGAATTGTAAATTCCATAATTTGCCCGCGACAATTGAATATTTAATTCAAGTGGAGGCCGGTTTCCCAGTGTGGCAATATAAAATCGTTCAGCATTTTCAAGTACTCCTTTTGCCAGGTTGAAATATTCTTCTTTTAACAGTTTCTCTGATTTTTCAAGGTAGGCCTTAAAAACTTCAGTTTTGAATCTGTCAAAAACAATATCCGAATCATTGCAAAATTTTGATTTCCTGACGATTTGCTCAACACCGGTTTTAAAATCATACATTTCTATCGGGCTATAATCAACTTTTCCCAATTTATAAAAATAAGGCTGGAATGTATGGGATGTATTTTGCGACAAATTCATAAAATCGTTGGCATAAGCAACGTGGTTCCGCGATAATTCGCTTAAGCTTTCAGTAAAATTAATATAGTCAAGTGTGGTAAGCAATTTATTAAATTGGAATTTTGCCGTTTCGAGGCGGGCCAAATATTTTTTCTGCATGCCAGAAAAACCACTCACATCGTTTGACTGAATATCTAAACGCGTAATAAATTCGGAGTTGGATATAGATTTATAAGCCCTTTCCATTTCGCTTATCAGCATAAAAATATTCGGTATTTTGGATGGGGCGTAAGCAATGGTTTCAAGTTTTTCTATGTTATGTTCGAGGGCCGAAATGGCTGCATAATAATCATCCACCAGGCGCAATCTTTCCTGAAAAGCCTGTTTATCAGTTTCAACCGAATAAAACGTAATATTGTCAACTATCAGGTTGTACTTTCGGTTGTCATCAAAAGCCTCAAAAACGAACTTAAAATTAAAGTTCATCTTATCATCGCGGCCAATATCCCTGAAACTTTGTCTTGCGATATAATTTCCGTTATCCTCAATGAAAATATCAAAATCAGCTTTGTCGGGAATCAAAATATCAGAAATATCGAATTTCTTATAATAAATATTGCCGGTGCAATTGTGGCCGGTTAGTATGGCTTCAGCTTCAAAGGTATTTTCTTCAATTTTTGAAATCCTTTTTTCCAGCGAAAAATGAAAGGTATAACTGGTATTGTAAAGTCCGGTCAGGTTGTGCCGGGCCAATTCCTTTATAAAATAGTTATTTGTTGAGTTGCGATCTGCGTATTTTTTTGTGTATTCAAATACATAGGTACTGGTTTCTTTTAATTCAAAGTTAGCTTCAACCGGAGCCCCCTGACTAAAAACCCACAGGAATGAAAACATAAGTAGTATGAAGTTTTTCACCATCCCCCTTTTAATGACTTAATTGTAAAGTAAACGCTAAAAATTAGTTGACTAATGCCTTTCATTAATATAATGACTATAAATGACAATATGTAAAGTTATACGATTTCATTGATAATAGTTTCAAAATACGATTAAAATCGCATAAGTTCGTTTTCAAATCGAACGATGAAATATTACTAAGGTAGAGGAATACAGCGGTCAAAAGTATAAAAAAAACCGGAATCCCGGTTATTTTTTTGTGCCCAGAACAAGACTCGAACTTGCACTCCCTTGCGAGAACTGGTCCCTGAAACCAGCGCGTCTACCAATTTCGCCATCTGGGCTTAACGGTTCAACGTTCTTAGATAATTGTTCGGAGTGAACTTAAAACTCACATCTTCAAACATTGAACTTCAATTTTCAAACTAATCAAGTGCCCAGAACAAGACTCGAACTTGCACACCGTAACCGGCACCAGCCCCTCAAGCTGGCGTGTCTACCAATTTCACCATCTGGGCAGAAAGGTGTGCAAAAGTAATAATTTTATATTTTCTGCAACAAAAATTAATTTTATGTTTTTAATTTCGATTGCCATCCCTACTGCTTATTAATTATTATTTTTACCCCATGATTTTTATAAACTCAAAATTTATATCATGACCCTGGTAAAAGTTTATGGGGAGAGAAATAGCGGTACCATTTATTTAGAGTGGCTGTTAAAAACAAACCTTGAGATCACGATTGATGAATCTCCGGAACTTGGTTGGAAACACAGACTGGCTCCATCAAAAGAGGAATTATCAGATGAAATGAAGCAAAACATGATTTTTGTCTGCCTGGTAAAAAATCCTTATTCATGGTTGTTATCCATGCACAAACGTCCATACCATCATGAATCATTGCGTGAATTAAGCTTTTCGGAATTCCTGAAATATTCATACGGCGATTACAGAAATCCGATTGTTATGTGGAACACAAAAAATAAATCCTACGCTGAACTTGGTAATTACGTCAATAAATATGTTTTTATCAAATATGAAGATTCGATTGCTGACATAAAAAATACCATAAACAGCATTGCCGACCGTTTTGATTTGCAGAGACCCGAATTCTACAAAAACATAAAAAGCCTGCTAACAAATGAACACGGGATAAAAGGCCAGCGGTTCCATCTCGATTTTTATTTGCAGGAAAAATGGAAAAAAAACCTGCGATCGCGGCATGTAGAACAGATTAATAAATTCCTCGATTCAGGTTTAATGGAAAAATTTAATTACTCATATTTGTAAAATTATGTTTACCAAAAACGATATAAAACAATTCGAAAGCAAAGGAATTCCCCTTTGGCTGATTGAGCAGCAAATTGAAAATTTTAACCAAGGGTTTCCTTTTGCAGAACTGGTAAAACCGGCCATTCCAGGGGATGGAATAAAGCAATTTAACGAAAGGGAAATTGATGGTTTGATTTCTTTTTACGATGAACACATAAAACACAAAACCGTGCTAAAATTCGTGCCCGCATCAGGGGCAGCCAGCAGGATGTTCAAAAATTTGTTCAACTACCTCGATGAAATAAAAGAGAAAGACCAGGAAGAAATTTTTACCGCCGACAAAGGCTTTAATTCGGTTTATAACTACATTACGAATATTAAAAAGTTTGCTTTTTATAGTGATCTTACAAAAAAACTTCAAGAACTAAACCTCGATGCAGGATCACTTTTAATTGAAAAAAAATATTCCCCATTGGTTGAGTACCTGTTTGAAGATAAAGGGCTGGGTTATGGCAACCTGCCAAAAGGATTACTGAAGTTTCATAAATACAATGATCACGATCGTGTGGCAATGGAAGAACATTTGGTGGAAGCCGGGAAATATGCTCTTGATGGAAACAAGATCGCGCGGGTTCATTTTACGGTTTCTCCAGAGCATATGGAAAAATTCAAAAAAACGCTTGATTCCGTTCGAAAAAACTATGAAGTAAAATTAAACATTGCTTTTGAGGTAGGTTTTTCTGTTCAGAAATCTTCTACAGACACACTGGCCGTCGACATGAACAATAACCCGTTCCGCGAACCCGATGACAGTATTGTCTTCAGGCCCGCCGGGCATGGCGCATTGATTGAAAATCTGAACGACCTTGAGCAGGACATTATATTTGTAAAAAATATAGATAATGTTGTTCCGGATAGGTTAAAATCTGAAACAATCCGTTTTAAAAAAGTAACAGGTGGCTTACTGATTAAGCTGCAAAACGAATGTTTCGACATCTTAAAAGCCATTGATCATAGAAATCTTTCATCGGAAGATATTTCTCGAATTACTGAATTTGCTGAAAAAAATTTAAATATCACCATACCTGAATCCTTTATGGATTTTTCCCTTGATCAAAAGATTTCATTTTTGAAAAAACATTTGGACCGCCCCATTCGCATATGCGGGATGGTAAAAAATGAAGGCGAGCCGGGCGGTGGGCCGTTTTGGGTTAGAAACAGCCAGGGTGAAGTTTCTCTTCAAATTGTGGAATCTTCTCAGATTGACATGGATAATCCAAAACAGGTGGAAAACCTGAATGCGGCAACACACTTTAATCCTGTGGATCTGGTTTGTGGAATTAAAAACTTTAAAGGCGAAAAATTTGACCTGCATAAATTTGTCGATCCTGAAACCGGCTTTATTTCTGTGAAGTCGAAAGGGGGCAAAAACCTTAAAGCGCAGGAATTGCCCGGATTGTGGAATGGCGCCATGGCCAACTGGAACACGGTTTTCGTGGAAGTACCACTAATCACCTTTAACCCGGTAAAAACAGTAAATGATTTGTTACGTGACCAACATCAGCCAGGATAAACATGTTGGGTTTTGAGGTGTTGAGTTTTGGTCTGGTATTGAAATAGACAATTGTATTTTTGATTCGAAATGGAATATCAAACACAACTACTCATCGTTATGATCTCCTACATGACCTTGCTGATATTGTGGGGTTTGTACCAGGGGCGCAAAGTAAAAAATAATGCCGATTATGCTATTGCCGGAAGAAATTTACCCGGTTGGGCAGCTGCCTTATCAGAACGGGCGACAGGAGAATCTTCATGGGCGTTGTTGGGCTTACCCGGAGCCGCCTACGCCACCGGTCTGACCGAAATCTGGACTGCTTTGGGATGTGTAGCCGGAATTATCGTTGCCTGGGCTGCTATCGCCTGGCGATTGCGTGATGAAGCTGAAAAATACAACGCCAACACCTTTACCGAATACATTGCCAAACGCCACAGCGAAACCGGGAAATGGATACGGATCGTGGGAAGTTTTACTATTGTCTTTTTCTTTTTCTTTTATGTTGGTGCACAATTCCTGGGCGGAGGAAAAACATTACATACCATGTTTAATGTTGACCCAAAACTGGGCATGCTAATTACCACAGCCATTATCGTCCCTTATACAATTTATGGCGGATTCAGAAGTGTGGTTTATACCGATGTCATTCAGGCTATGGTCATGATCACAGCGCTGGTCGTCGGCCCAATTGTAGGAATTATACATATTGCAAATCATCCTGAACTGTTTGCCCAATCCATTCCCATGGCCCTCGAAAATGCAGGCCCTGAATATAATTCACTCATTCAGGCCGCATCAGGATTTGGTGCCGGTGTAGTGATTGTGGGAGGATTTTCGTGGTTCTTTGGTTACCTTGGCGGCCAGCCTCAGTTAAGCATGCGGTTCATGGCCATCAAAGATAAAAAGCAGGCCAAAAAAGCCAGAAACATTGGAATTGCCTGGACTGTGATCGCATACATCGGTGCATTATCCTTAGGATGGATTGGCATCGCTATTTTCGGACCAAACGGACTTGAAGACCGGGAATTTGTCATGCCGGCGGTTTTGCTTGAAATTTTCCCACCGGCCATTGCAGCCATTTTAATAACCGGTGCCATTGCGGCTATGGTTTCCACGGCTGACTCATTGTTGATCCTGTCTTCTACCGAATTATCAGAGAACCTGATAAAACCGGCATCCAGGAAAAAAATTGATCCCCAAAAAAGTTTATTTCAATCCCGTTTGATTACTGCTTTATTAGCTGTTATCGCCCTGGTTTTTGCCTATCTTGTTGGAGAAGGTACCTTTATTTTTACCCTGGTAAGTTATGTATGGGCCGGCATTGGGGGAACTTTTTCAGTCGTAATCCTGTTGACCCTTTTCTGGAAACGTTTTCATGGAAAAGCTGCCCTGGTTACCATCATCGCCGGGATGTTGTTTACAATCATATGGATAAGCACCGGCATGGATGAAAAGATCACTGCCCGTATCATGACGTTTTTCGTGGCTGGGGTGGTGGCTGTTGTATCTACTTTTTTACTTAAGTTCAATAAATAGATGCTATTTGAAATTTTCCTTAAATCATTGATTGTAAGTTAACATTTAATCTTTAACAAATTTTTAACGTTTGCCCTTTCATTCCGGCCTCAATCTTTCGTATCTTTGCGATACATTACCAAAATTAACGCTTACAAATCACAAAAAAACTACTCTGACTTTTTTATCATAAAAACCTTACTACTATGAAACCTCAATTTATTGACTTACACTGCCACCCGGCCATGAAGCCGTTCGGGAAGAGTTTTAATTCGGAACCCGGTAAAAACAATCCAAACCGTTTTGCCAAAAATAGTGTGTGGCATTATGATCCGCCTACTGTCATTGACAAACTGGCCAACATTGGGTTAACCATTACCAAGTTTAGCCAATCTGACTTCTCCACACTAAGTTATGGTGGGGCCCATGTTATTTGCGCATCCCTTTACCCCATAGAAAAAGGCTGGGTATTGAATAAACATGGCGATAACCTGCCAGCCGACCTGTTGAAAAACCTGGTCATGGGCATCGGTAAAAAAAGGATAGACCACCTCCAATCGATGACCGATTATTTTACTGACTTAACGGAGCTTTACAATTATTACCGCCAGCTTGATGGGAAAGTCATGAATATAGAAGGACAGAAATCGCGTTATAAACTGGTTTCCGGATTTAATGAAATAGATGATGATGATGATGTAAATGGAATAGATACGATTTATGTTATTTTAACCATTGAAGGGGCCAATGTTTTTAATTCGGGCCTGCAACTGATGAATATCCCGGTGAACGAACAAGAAGTATTGGGAAATATTGATAAAGTTAAAGCATGGGAATTCCCCTTGTTTTTTATTACCCTTACCCATCATTTTTACAACGACATATGCGGCCATGCAAAAAGTATTGGCAGTCCTGCCTCAAAGGCGTATGACCAATCCTTCGGAATGAACACAGGATTTACCGAATTAGGAAAAAAGGTCCTTAAAAAATTACTTGATAATACAAATAATCGACGGGTACTGATTGATATAAAGCATATGAGCGTTAATGCAAGGAATGAATATTATGATCTATTAAAAAATGAGTATGCCGGAGAAAACATTCCGCTTATCGTAAGTCATGGTGCTGTTAATGGATTTAAAGCTTTTGATGATTTGCAAATTATCAACCAGAATACGAAACAAAAATTTATGGATGAGGATATTAATTTTTATGATGATGAACTTGTAAAGGTGGCTAATTCAGAAGGTTTATTTGGAATTCAACTGGACGAAAGACGGGTTGCCAGCAAAGGGGAACTAAAAAAAGCAGGTTTGCGCATCAGCCGTCGAAAAATGCTTTTCCACCGCTCAAAGTTTATTTGGAATCAAATTCAGCATATTGCAGAAACCCTTGACAGGGAAGGACTTTTTGGATGGGGAATACAGTCCATCGGATCCGATTTTGATGGATTAATAAATCCAATAAACGGATTTTGGGGCGCAGAAGAAATGGGATTACTTGAAATTTATCTTGAAACCCACGCTTACAAATATAAGGAATCTACGTTCTGGACAAACCTTAATCCCTTTAACCAGATAAGCCCTGAAGAAATTGTGGACCGGTTTATGCATGACAATGCTTACGAATTTTTCAGAAGAAATTTCTAATTGTATAATTGTTTCCTTACATTAAACCTTTGACTGGAAGTATTTTCAAATCTTTTTTTCATTTTCCTTTCCTCATTAAAAAAAAGTTCAGATATTTGCACCCCTTTTTAGGAGATTTGAACTAAGAAATCCTTTTGACTGGATTTCAATTAATTAATTTAAAAAATAATTACAAAATGCCAACAAAAATTAGATTGCAAAGACATGGTAAAAAAGGACAACCTTTTTATCATATCGTTATTGCGGATGGTCGTGCACCACGAGACGGGAAATATATTGAGAGAATTGGCACTTACAATCCATTGGTAAAACCGGCAGACATTCAGCTGGATTTCGACAGGGCCCTGCACTGGTTGCAAGTTGGGGCACAACCTACTGACACCGCACGAGCTATTTTATCGTACAAAGGTGTAATTTATAAAAACCATTTGATGAATGGTGTGAAAAAAGGAGCCCATACCGAAGAACAGGCTAATGCAAAATTCGATTCCTGGTTGAAAGAGAAAGAAGATAAAATCCAGGGCAAAGTTAGTGAAATGGAATCGGAAATCAGGAACGAAGCTAAAAAACGCCTCGAAGCTGAAAAGAAGGTTAATCAGGAAAGGGCTGAAGAAATTGCGGCTAAGCGTGCTGCTGAATTAAAGGCGAAAGAAGAGAAAAAAGTGGCTGCCGCAAAAGCCGATATGGAAGCAAGAGGAGAAGTTGTTGAAACAGAGGAAGCTCCGGCTGCAGCTGAGGTGACTGAAGAAGTAGTTGTTGAGGCTGTTGTTGAGGAACCTGTTGCTGAGGATGTGGTTGAAGAAAAGGCGGAAGAAGCAGTGGCTGAAGAACCGGTTGTAGAAGAAGTAAAAGCTGAAGAGCCCAAAGAAGATGCTCCTGTTGCAGAAGCAAAGGGAGAAGAAAATAAAGAAGAAGAAAAAAAGGCTGAATAATTAATATTCAGTTCGATGGAACACAAAGATTTTTACTTTCTGGGTAAAATAATAAAGACATCAGGTTACAAAGGTAGCCTGGTGTTTTTTTTTGATGTAGATGACCTCCCCTATTACAATGACCTTGAAGCTGTTTTTATAGAAGTTGGTGGTGGCCTTATTCCATTTGCCATTAAAAACCTTACACTAAAAACCGGAAATACAGCCTTCGTTTCCCTGGAGGATATAGAAACTGAAGAACAGGCGCTCGCATTGGTTGGTTGTAAGCTCTATTTGCCTGATTCTTTTCTTCCAAAATTAACCGGAAACAAGTTTTATTTCCATGAAGTTCACGGTTTTCATGTTGTGGATAATAACCACGGTAAACTTGGCATCATTGATAAGGTTTACGATCACGGTGCCCAGGCTTTATTGAGCGTAAAAAATAAATCAAAAGAAATACTGATTCCGGTAGCTGATGAAATAATTCAACATGTAGACCATAAAAAAAAAATTATCACAGTTGATTTACCTGAAGGGTTCTTAGAAATCTACATGTAATGAGTACCCGCTCATCTTTCAAATTTAAAAAATTTGACGTCAATGATGGCCAATGTGCCATGAAACTCGGAACCGATGCAGTATTATTGGGTGCCTGGGCGAATGTTCATCAAACCAAATCAATTCTTGATATTGGCACTGGTTGTGGGATCATAGCGCTTTTGATGTGCCAACGGTCAAATGCAATGATAGATGCCATTGATATCCACGAACCGTCAATCAATCAGGCAAATGAAAATTTTATAAACAGTCCCTGGCCTAACCGGCTGAATGCAATTCTCACATCTGTACAGGATTTTTCGGTATCGTCTGAAAATAAATACGACCTGATAGTTTGCAATCCGCCCTTTTTCACTAACGATTTAAAGTCGCCATACGAATTAAAAAATATTTCGAAACATAACGACCGGCTTCCTTTTGATGAACTTATTTTGGCTTCAGCTAAATTACTCAAACCCGGCGGAAAATTCTCTGTAATTCTGCCAGTTTCAAGTTCCGCGAAATTTGTATTTCAGGCAAAACAAAATAAATTATATTGCCGTCGTGAAACCATCATTGTCCCAAAATCAGATAAAAAGCCAAACCGAACATTGCTTGAATTTGAAAAAAAACAATATACCTTAAAAGAATCAGACTCCATAATGCTAAGAAATAAAGATGGTTCGTACACAAAAGAGTATGTTGAAATAACCTGTGATTTTTATCTCTATCCATAATCATATTTGGAACCATTATTGCAATCCTTCATAAAAATTGAAAAATGCAGATTCCAACCAGATTTCTTTACCTAACCCTTTTTCTATCATTCCTTGCTATTTCAGCCAATTCACAAATAATTTTTTCTTGTGATAGCAAATATGAGGCAGATTTTACGGTATATGTTACAGACAATAAATACGATGCCGATTTGTTAGTATATAAGGTAGAGAGTAAATATGATGCAGATGGGAATAAAGGGTTATGGTTTTTTACTGAAAGTAAATATGATGCCGACAAAAAGATATATTTTGCAGATAGTAAATACGACGCTGAATTACTGATCTTTTTTGTAGACAGCAAATACGAAGCTGGATGGCGCAAAAAAACGAATATGTACTTGCTCTATTAAAACTGAATAGAATACAATGAATTTATTGACGACATATTTTCATGCAGGAACCGGCTTGGCCAATGACATTGGTGGTTTAACGTTCAAGCTTTTTTTACTTCTTGTTGTCATTTATTTAATTCACCGCTTTTTTTATTATTTAAAAAATTTACCATATTACGCCGACGATAGTGACGATTTTGAACATTTCATAAAGGATGATAAATCCAATTCCTGATTAGTAAGCCTTAATAATACTTTTTTTTTCAATTTCTGTATACATTTCATAGCAGAACTAACAATCATATTTTTTATTACCTTCGCGCCTTTTATAAATCAAACTGAATGTTTATGAGAAAATTACTATCTATCTTTTTACTCCTGTTTTTTGCCTTGGGGCAAATCATGGCGGGAGGTTATCAGGTTAGGCTTCAGGGCCAGAAACAAACCGGGATTGGATTAATCGGAACGCCGTTTGCTTATGGGGCAAGCAGTATTTTTTACAACCCCGGAGGATTGTCGTTTATGAAAGACAAAACCAGTTTTTCGGCTGGTGTTAGTGGCATTTATTCTACGGCATTATACGGGGCAATGGATCGTGATTACATTGCCGAAACTGAAAATCCCACAGGCACCCCATTTTATGCTTATGGCGCCGGTGAAGTGATTGACGGGATAACCGTTGGCGTAGGAGTATTTACCCCCTTTGGAAATACCACCCAATGGGTCGAGAGTTGGGATGGCCGCAACCTGATTCAGAAAATATCTTTAAAGGCAATTTTTATTCAACCGACTGTTTCTTATAAAATCAATGATAAATTCGGACTGGGCGCTGGATTGGATATTGTACTGGGAAGTGTTGACTTAACAAAAGCCCTGCCAGCGCCGGTTTATGGCCAGGTGAACATCAATGGCAATACCACGGCTATTGGTTTTAATGTGGGAGCGTTTATGAAACCAAATGACAAATTAAATATCGGTATTGATTACCGCTCGAAAGTAAATATGAAGGTAGATAACGGCGATACTAAATTTACTGATATTCCTTCATCACTGAGTTCATCTTTCCCTGCTTCGGGCAATTTTTCTGCTGAATTGCCTCTTCCGGCCAACCTTGATGTGGGCGTTTCTTATGATATTTCTGAAAAATTTACCCTGGCCGTTGAGCTAAATTATGTTTTCTGGTCAGCCTATGATTCGCTGATCATTGATTTTGAAATTAATAGCGAAAGTCTCAAAGACTCAAGAAATCCCAGAGAATACAAAAACAGCCTGATTCCACGCCTTGGTGGAGAATACAGGTTTTCTGACAAGTTTCATGCACGGGCAGGTATTTATTATGACCCAACGCCAACAAATGAAGATTATTTCAGTCCGGAAACCGTTAGCCTGAACCAATTAGCTTTTACGCTAGGGATTTCTTATATGCCGGTGAAAGGGCTTAGTATCGATCTCTCATACTTGCAACTTGAAGGTATGGAAGCCGAAAAAAACTATGAACCTGACAATTTTGGCGGCACATATAAAACCAGGGCTTTTATTCCGGGTATTGGTGTAAGCTATAATTTTTAACAGATAAAATCGAAAACAATGAAAAACAGATATATATTATTATTTGCTTTACTGGTTACACTTTATTCGTGTCAGCCTGAACTTGATGAATTTAGCCCTTCGGGCGGAAGTGCTGACTTTTCGACCTATGTTGCCCTGGGAAATTCTTTGACTGCGGGTTATGCTGATGGTTCTCTTTATCGGTCAGCACAGCTTAATTCATATCCTTCAATATTAGCCGAGCAATTTAAAGCAATTGGAGGAGGAAATTTTGAACAACCATTGATGAATGGCGAATATGGTATTGCCCCCGGTAAGCTAAAACTTGGGTATCCGACAGATTGCCTCGGGAATGTTTCATTGGGCCCTGTGCCTGATGTCGGACCACTTGATCCTGTTGCATCAATCGGTTATGCTGTAAATAATCTTGGCGTTCCGGGTGCAAAATCAGCTCATTTACTCTTTCCTGGTTATGCAGCCTTTAACCCTTATTTTGCTCGATTTGCATCCAGTCCGACAGCAACCGTAGTAGGTGATGCGTTGGCACAAAACCCCACATTCTTCACGCTGTGGATTGGCAATAATGATGCACTGGGTTGCGACTTCGGGTGGGGTTGGTGATACATTAACCGGACAAATGTGGTTTGCCGGTTATTTGGATGCGCTGCTTCAAACATTGACTTCAGGAGGAGCAAAAGGAGCGATTGCAAATATTCCTGATATTTCATCCATTGCATTTTTTAATACTGTTCCACCTAAAGGTTATGTTGTAACACAGGATCAGGCTGATACATTAAATAAATACCTGGGCCCCCTAGGATTTTCGTATCAGGCAGGTGCCAATTATTTTATAATTGAAGATCCGGGCACACCGCCTCTGGGATTCAGACAAATGGTTGAAGGCGAATTATTGCTGTTAACTGTTCCCCAAGATTCATTAAAATGTGCTTTCTGGGGAGGATACAATCCTTTTACACAAATGCCGAAAGCTATTCCAAAACAATATGTGCTTACCCTGGCAAATATTGAAGCGCTTAAAACACACATTGATGGCTATAATGCAACCATTAAAAGCCTCGCCGATCAATACAACCTGGCATTTGTAGATATGAATGCAGAATTTGAAAAATTAACCGGCGGTGTTGTTGAAAGTGGAATAACCCTGAACACCGATTTTGTAACCGGAAATCTATTTTCACTCGACGGCATTCATGGTACTCAAATGGGTTATGCCTATGCGGCCAACATTTTTATCCGGTCAATTAATGCAAAATACGGGGCAAATATTCCAGAGGTTAGCATTACTAATTATCCTTCGGTAACATTGCCATAAAAAGTATTCAATTTATTAGAAAGAGAAATTTTCTTAGGAGGGTTTCTCTTTTCTTTTTAAGAAAAAAAACAGTATGATTGAACTTGTGTTTGCCACAAATAACCCCAACAAATTGCTGGAAATTAAAAAGGCAGTGGGAAGTAAATTTAAGATTCTTTCGCTGGCCGATATCGGTTGTAATGAAGATATTGCTGAAACAGCCGAAACACTTGAAGGGAATGCCTCTATAAAATCCAAATATATTTTTAAAACCTATGGTAAAAATTGTTTTGCCGATGACACTGGGCTTGAAATAGAAGCACTGGATGGTAAACCCGGTGTCTATTCAGCAAGATATGGCGGACCGGGGCATGATCACGAAAAAAACATGGATAAGGTGTTGCTTGAATTGAAAAATAAAACCAACCGGAGGGCGCGGTTCAGAACTGTAATTTCACTAATTTTTGATGGAAAAGAAACCTTTTATGAAGGAGTAGTGAACGGAAAAATCTTAACCGAACGTCATGGGAATAAAGGCTTTGGTTATGATCCGATTTTTCAGCCTGAGGGTTTTGAGGTTTCTTTTGCAGAAATGAACCTGGATGATAAAAACATCATCAGCCACCGGGGCAAAGCCGTACGGAAACTCATTGAGTATTTGAGTTTATTATAAAACGAAGAATGCAACTAAATAATACCCTATGGTTTCTTATGCCCTCTTTGAGCTAGTTTATTTAGCAATTAAGCTGGCTTTTTAATATATATCCACGAAACAGACTCAAAGTTTCCCAAAATTGAAAATCAAAGTCACTGTATTTTGCTTCTGATGGAGATTCACTATTAGCGAAGAATTATTCCGGAACCTGAATTGCCTGCCCTTCATTTGGCCGCCAGTAATCGTTTTTATCAATATTATTTACCTGTGAATCCAAATTTAAATCGGCCGGCAAATAACCTGATTCTCCGGTATCATCAGACCAATCTGGGTCAATATCTGAAATATTTATAATTCCACTTGCATTTACATCGCCCGAAATCATTCCCCAGATACCAGGGGTAATTTCTTTAACTGCCAGATTACTGCCATAGGATTGACCTGCAGCATTTGTAAAATCAACGCTATATATGCCAAAATTATCTTTTAAGGCATAGGCCGACATAATGCCCAGGTGATTCCGGTGCCAAACCACCGTATACAGGCTGTCGTTATAATAAACCTCAAACCGTAGGTTGCTTTCACCATCAAGCCCGGTAACTTTACCATCCTTTAAAACAAAACCTGCCTTTTGCATGATCATTGAACCTGAATTTGCACTTGATGAATCTGGCGCATCCCTGAGTTCAACCAATACCCAGTCAACCACATCTTCATTTGGAATTACCGGCACACTTTCCAATCCGGAATAATTCCAGGGTTCCATATGGTAAGGTTGATAAAGAGGAACAAATCCCATATTCAGGGATGTGTTCATTTCAGTTCCGGTAAACGGTCCTTCAAGAAAAACCTTTAGGTCAAGGATTATTTCAAATGTATTTGATGCACCTGGAGTAGAATTGGCCATAAAAATCCAATCCTCATTGCCGTCTGATTTCCTGCCGAATGCAATATCTGTTGCCTGGGGCCCAAATGTAATGGAATCCAGTAGAGTTGCTCCATCCTCATCAAATAATCCAATTGCCTCACCTGAAGCTGATAGTTTTATTTCCATATGTAAAATACCATCGGCTGCATCCGAATCTGCCCAAAGCAATAAAAATTCCCCGGGCAATATAATTGTTGAATCTGGCGCGTGATCAGGAATAAGATACTTTGTGGGGAGCAGTAATAGGTCCGTAATATATTTCCCACCGATATTTACATACTGTTCACCCCCATTATATAATTCAATCCAGTCTTCGAATTCACCTTGCGGGTCAGGTATAATACCATCATTGTCTGCCATGAACTCGTTGATGAATAATTGAACCGGTGCTTTTATCGAGTTTGGTTCTCCGGGGGTTCCTCCCATTACATAACTAGCCCTCCAGTTAATGGCAAAATCATTGTTCAGTGTATCACTTTTTAGTTCAAGTGTTGGCCCGTATCCATCAGCCAAATTACTCCACGGATTGGAATCGAAATAATGAACTGAATCAACCAATTCGCCAATATTATTGTAAAGCCTGATTAATTCATGTGTTCCGCTTAAACCAAAACCCAGGTTTCCTATAAAATTACTGATGCCGGGATAAACAGCTTTAAACTGGTTGGTATCGTTGCATAAAACAACATAACCTTGGGGTTGTATCTCAAAATTGTCAGGAAGAATAAATATATGCGCATCATTTTCATCTTTAAATACCCATCCTGACAAATCTAAAGGCGAGGAAGACCTGTTTTTTAATTCAACCCAATCATTTGAATTGGCTGTAGCTAATGAGTTATAGTTAATTTCATTGATCACAAGCGAGTCGGTAAGTTGCTTCAATTTAAATTTAGCCAGAATATTATCTCCTGCCGCTAAATTCAAAATCACTTCATCAACCGTATCATTGGGTGAAACCGTATGGTTAACCAAAACCCATTCATCAAATTCATAATTTGGATTTGTGGGAATTGCTTTAAGTTTGTTTTCAATTCCCCCAAAATACGAGCCTTCCCATACGAAATCATCCAAAACGATGGAGTTAAGTTGAACTTTACCAACCCCGGCAGGCTCAACATCAACATAAATCTGGAAGGGGCCTGTGAGGTCGTAACAATCCATTAATCCACCGGCAAGATAATCATGCCTGTCAATAATAAAATCCCTGATTTTTTGAACATTGTTTTCCCATTGTGCAACAGAACCACCCCATCGGGCCACATGCCGTGGCATTTCGGGGGCCATTTTAGCGGCAATCGTGTCTAAATAGGCAATCATTCTATCAGGTTGAAATACCGTATTGTACAGATCAATATAACGGGAGATATAATACTGCTCAAATTCGGCATTCGCCCTTAATCTGTTCAACACAAGAATATGTTGTTCGGGGTCGTAAGGCAGTCCTTCCGGAAAACAGGGTGGTACCGTTGGGCTTATTCCCGGAACACCGGTATAATTAATATAGTGAGCAAACGTGGCATCTTCATCCCATAAAATATATCCCCACTTTTTATGTCCGCCATCGGGATTAAGACCTTTCCACCAACCAACATTCCAGTTTATCCAGTCGGAGCAGACTACAAAAGAATTGATATGGACATAATCAACAAGGCTTGTATAATCATATTGTGATTTTACATAGTCAAAATTCGATTGTATGCTCATATCGTTGTACTTGATAAAATCATGCAATGCATCCCAGTCGTTCCAGGCAGCCTGGCCGCCATATTCAGCCCAGCTACTACCCCAAAGTTTCAGGAAATAAATATTATATTTATCCTGATCATAGTAATACTCGGTAAAATCGTGGTCACTCACTTTTTCACGGTATCCGTAAACTCCCCAATAGATTCCGTTAACATACACAATACCTTTTTCGCCTTTTCGAACATCAAGGTTCATATTCCCCATCTCGGCCGTATTTTGCACAAAATAATCTCTTAGCAAGGCACTTGTATCAATTCCGGGATAATTATCATCTCCGGCTGCTCTTAAAATTATCCGTTGAAATTCGTCTCTGTCTGTTAAGGAAATAATATCATCCCTGATAGCATAATTAATACCACACTCATCACGTGAAATGTAATCGATGCTGCGTTGGTCGTGCACCCACGAATCCTGGCCATGTTCGTTAAATTCACCATACCCAAAAGTGGTCCTGTTTCCCTTTTCGTTAAAATATTCAAACGTACCAAAGGGCCTCAGTGATTGATTACCATTTAACAGATTGTCCAACTGCTCGGCTGAAAGAGACATAACGGCCAAACTATGTGTAACATCAATAAAATAAGTATTGAATACCACAAGACTTTTTAAAATGGTGTTATCATTACTGTATGTGCGGGCAATAACAATGGTTGTTGTAGAAATAGTAAGTGAGTCAGTATAAACAGGAGAAGATAAACTTGGCTCGGTACCATTAGTTGTATACCGGATAACCGAATTGGGTTCTGTGTTAGCCATTCCGACTTTAACAGGGCCGGTATAAAATCCGGCTGGCAAACTCATGGTGGGTTTTTCGGCATAGCCCGAATAAGCAAAAGAAGTATTGTTAGATGCTCCAGGCGTTTCCGTACCAAATACACTCCAATTTGCCGATCCATTGGGGGTTCTTCCTCGTGAATGCCCCATCCGGGTTATTTGGAGTTCAAGCTGGTCGAGAACGACAGTGTCAGCGTTTGAAAATATAATATGTTCCTGGACATCTTTTGTTGGTGTAATTTAAAATTAGTATGGTAATGGCCGCCCGACACTTCATCTCTTCCTGAAGCCCATATTTTTATAAATCCACCTGCCGGAATGGTTATACCTGCCGGAAATTGCCATTTGCCCGGATTTGCAATTTTATCACTTAAAAAGTAACCCCCAATATTAGCGCTGCTGGCTCCTGCATTGTACAATTCAATCCAATCTTCGTACTTCGAGTAATTATCGGTAATTGTACTTAAATTCGAAACGGAATATTCATTGATAACGACCTGGCTTGATAAAGGTATTTGTACAAAACCAAACATGATCAGGAGAAAAAGGGAAAAAGTAAGGTTGGTGATTTCATAAAATTATATGTATTAAATTTATTACTGTTAGTAAATTATTGACGTAAGAAATGAAAATAAGACAGCAGTGAATTAGCTAGTTCAATCAATTATTACGTTGAAATTATTAGTCATATTTTTTGGGAATTTACAAATGTACAAATATTGTCTGAAACAATTATTTTTTGAATTAAATACATTCATAGTATTGCACATTTTTCATTTATCTGTTCTTATCGTATCCACTTAAAATAAATGAAAGGATCAACTACAAATCCTATTTCGCAAATGAAAGTGTTAGTAATTTAACTCATTTTGGGCAATAATACAAAGTGTAAATGACCCGGAAACCCATTATTCAATTTGAAAATGTCGCCGTTTATCAACGGGAAATTCTTGTATTATCTGATGTGACTATTTCAATAGACAAAGGGGAATTTATTTACCTTATCGGAAAAACAGGCAGTGGAAAAAGCAGCCTTCTGCAAACAATTTATGCAGATATTCCATTAACGGCAGGAACAGGTCAGGTGGCAGGTTTTGATCTGAATAAAATTAAATCGAAGGAGATTCCATTCCTGCGCCGCAAACTTGGTATTGTTTTCCAGGATTTCCAACTGCTTACCGACCGTACCGTTGCTGATAATATGATTTTTGTGATGAAATCAACCGGTTGGAAAGGAAAAAAGAAAATGGAAGAACGGACGCTGGCAGTTTTGGAAAGAGTTGGCCTGGGGACAAAAGGATTTAAAATGACCCATCAACTTTCTGGTGGAGAGCAACAACGGGTGGCTATTGCACGGGCACTTGTGAACGATCCTGAAATTATCCTTGCTGATGAACCCACAGGCAACCTTGATCCGGAAACTTCACGTGGTATTATGAAACTTTTACTGGAAATCAGCCAAAATGGAAGGGCTGTTTTAATGGCCACACATAATTATTCCTTGTTTAATGAATTTCCGGGCAGAACACTGAAATGTGAGAATGGTAAAGTTGTCCCTTCTTATTTATGATGATCATTTTCAAAAACCAGACTGACTAGTTTATCCGCATTAATATCATTTGAATAACGGCTATACAATATTTCTTTCCTTTTCTCAATTTCATTTATTTCTATTTCCCTGGTAAAAATTTCCTTAAGCCTTTCTTTAAGTTCAGATGCATCATTACCAATATCGCACAACGAATCAAGTCCTGTTCCATTAAGCATTTTATCATTAACCAGGCAAAAACGGCCACGATAAAGGGTATTCAATAATTTCAACTTTAACCCTGTTGCCTGAAAGGTGACAAGAATATTCACCTGGGCTTTTTTGATAAGGTCGAACATTTTTTCATCATCGGGATTTGAAATTATTTCAACATTCGAAACTGCCTCTGCCATCTTATGAATATGTTCGGGGGGATTCATACCTGCCACAACCAAAGGAATATCAATTTCAGTAAACACATCTTTTACCAAATATTCGACAGCATGAGCATTTTCCGGCACCTCAATATTTCCATTATACAATGCATAAGTTCCTTTACCTGTTAAAATATCAACCTTATCATTGGCATGAAAACTCGGCAAATATTTTACTACTTTTTGAGGAAAATTAGCCTTTAAGTATTCCGTATCTTCTTCCGAAACCACCAGCATTAGTGAAGCATACTTCAAAACCTTTTGATATAAGCGTAGTTTTATACTTTCCTGAAAAAAATACAATTTGCTAAACAGGTTTTTTTCTACCTTAAATAGATTAAAGTAATATCTGTGCTCAATATTGCTTTCACGATAAATTTTAAAGCGGCTTCTTATACGTTTATCAGAAAGATAAAAGCAGCTATGTAGCCCTTCAAACAGAATGGGATAATCATCTTTTAATAAATTCTGCATCAACATTTCCGAACGTCTTCCGGCAACAATATAAGGTTTAACAGAAATAGCGGGCCCTATCCCCAAAATTCTCGGATAGTAGTATACACTTTCACAAAATTCATTCAGTTTTGGAGCACGATCACGACCGGGATATTCAAAACAATGAAGGATAATTTTTACGCCCTTCTTATGCAGGGTTTTTAATTTATAAAACACATCAATAACCCCACCGTAATTAGGTGGGTAGGGAATATCAAACGCGATGATATGTAAATGCTTGTCAGGCATATTTTTGATAAACCTCTTGTAATTTTGTTTTTTCTTTTTCCCAGTTCAATTCTTGGGCTGCAAACTTAGTATTTTCCTTCCATTCACTGTATTGTTTGTCATCAGAAAATATATCCGAAATTTTAGCAGCAAAATCGATGGGATTGTGATTTTCAATTGTTGTTCCAATCTTATATTGTTCAATGATCTTTTTAACTTCAAAAAGCGGCGATGCAAGGACCGGAATACCGGCATGGATATAGTCAAACAACTTGTTGGGCAGGCTAAAACGGTAGTTCAGGTTGGTGTCCTTATCGATGGTCAAACCAAGATCAGAATTAGCAGTATATTGAAAAAGAACTTCAGGTGGCTGCCTGGGAATAAACCTGACTTTATCATTTAAATGAAACCGGTTTGCCATTTCTTTTAATTTTTCAATTACATCTCCCCCACCGATTATCAGCAATAAAAAGCCATCAAGGTATTGCATTGCCTCTACCAATTCCTCTGCACCACGTTGAATATTGATGCCGGAGCCTTGTAAAATAATGATTTTCTTATCTTCCGGTAACTCTAATTCGGTTCTTGATTTAATTTTTTTAGGACTGCGAGTCGGAGGAATATTTCGCACTACCTTAACAGGAATACCGTATTTCTGTGAAAATATTTCCGCAATGGAATCACTCACTGTAAAAACATCCTCAAGTTTTGGGAAGATTCGTTTTTCAATCCCTTCCCAAACCGACTTTACAAAAGGCCTGTGAATTACTTCCGGTGTTTCAGTAAAAAGTTCATGGCTATCATAAACGATAGGAACCATTTTTAATTTGTGAACCAGAAAGTTGGGCATCAAGGTATCAAGGTCATTTGAAACCAATAGGGAAGATTTCCGAAATAATAGAAATATAAACAAACGGATATTATATTCGGCATAAAAAAATGGGCCTTTTGAAAAAAGTAATAGCATTCGATGCATCTTGTAGTGTCGATCCGTCAATGGAGGGCTGTTTTTTAATTTTCTTCCAACAAGCGTTACGTCAAAATTCAAAGCGGTCAGTACATCGCATACTTTTGCCACACGCTGATCGGTAACAAGATCATTAATTACAGAAACGATTGCTTTTTTCAAAGGCAGCGAAAATTTGTCGGTGAAAGTATCATTTATTTTTTTCTATCAAGCCGAATTCAAGTAATTTTGCAACGATGGAAATATATCATAACTACCCTCTAAAATCCTTAAATACATTCAATATTGAAGTAGATGCACAATATTTTGCTGAGGTTGCTTCCATCGCAGAATTAACCGATGTACAAAAATTTATTGAATCCCAAAATATCCCTTTTTTAATTTTAGGTGGAGGAAGTAATTTACTTTTTATTCGGGATTTTAAAGGGTTAATTTTAAAAATTAACTTGAAAGGGATTGATATCATTTCTGAAACGGATGAAGAAGTTTTTATTAAAGCCGGAGCCGGTGAACATTGGGATAATTTTGTTGCCCATTGTGTCGAACACGGATTTGGCGGACTGGAAAATCTATCCTTAATTCCGGGTTGTGTTGGCGCCAGTCCTGTTCAGAATATTGGGGCTTATGGTGTGGAGATGAAAGATTTTTTCATCAGTCTTGAATATTATAATTTCACCTCGCAAAAGATAAGGACATTCAAAAAAACTGATTGCGAATTTGAATATCGAAACAGCATTTTTAAAAACGAATTAAAAGGAAAGGGCGTTGTAACCTCTGTAACTTTTCAATTGGATAAAAACCCGGTATTAAACCTTGATTACGGCTCTATTAAAGATGAATTGAATAAAATGGAAATTTCAAACCCCACGATAAAATCTGTTCGTGATGCCGTTATTCGTATCCGTAAAAGCAAATTACCCGATCCTTCTGAAATTGGCAATGCCGGAAGTTTTTTCAAAAATCCGGTGGTCTCCGCAAAAAAACATGAACAACTAAAATCAGACTTCCCAATTTAGTTTCTTTTGAACAAAAAAATAAAACCTATAAACTTGCAGCCGGTTGGCTAATAGATCAATGCGGATGGAAAGGAAAGCGCCTTGAGATGCGGGTGTTCATAAAAACCAGGCCCTTGTTTTGGTGAACTATGGAAATGCGTCAGGAAAGGAGATTTTCGAACTTTCAGAAAAAGTGCGTGAATCGGTTCAATCGAAGTTTGGGGTTTTGTTGGAAAGGGAAGTAAATGTTTTGTGAAGCTATTGTTAAAAATTCCAGCTTTTTTTAATCAATTCATCAACATACCTTAAATAAATTCACTCATATATCAAAATACTAACATAATCCACCACCTCATTGGACGGAATAATTTCTCCTGAATGGCCTATTTTTAAAATCTTATTTTTTGGCGAATCACTAATTAATTTAGAATATTCAATTAATGTCATAATCGGGCCATAACCGCAAACCGAAATGCTCTTTTCTCTTACCTCTTTATAAACGCCTTCAGAATTAAAATTCAAGATTTCATTTATTACAAATTTATCCAGTTTTTTACCTTCCTCAGGTTCCACAAAATGTGAAAAGTCGGAAGAGGCGATCAGGGAAACCTTTTTATTTAAAATCTTGTTTGCTTTCACAATGGATTTTGCCAATTCTTTTGCATTTTCCGGGTTCTGCCGGGATAATGTTATTGGAACAATTTTAAACGGATAATCAATGAAATATTGCAACAAAGGCAACATCACTTCACCCGAATGTTCAAATTTGTGAGCTTCAGAGGATTTTGGATAATCCAGTAGATCGTAAAACTCTTTATCAATTTCAACTTTTCCCAAAGGGCTTTCCCAGGCATTGTTATCATCAAGGGCAATTTCAGGCCCGTAACCCGTATGATTCGGATTGATTATGATAAAGGTATCAAAATGTTGTTTTGAATTTTTCAATATTTCGAAAAAGTGAATGGCCTGGTAAGCAGAAAACATATAGCCGGCATGAGGCAACACAGCTCCCAAAATATTCTTTTCGGCTAGTGAAACATCAATAAAAGCTCTTTCTTCCTGTAAAATCACGGAAAGCTGCCTCCTGATCTCTTTTTCTGTCCCGGGATAAAACCTTCCGGCTACGGCTGCGCGTCGAATTTTCATGAGTGCTTTTTTCCAAATTTATAAAAAATTCGATCATTAGCCAGATATTTGATATTTTAGCTGATTATTTTAATAATATTGTCACATTACAAATCAAATTGACGATTGAGAATTTTATATCACAATGACGATTTGGTAACTGTCATCGCGAGCCAGAGAGAAGGAAATGTGTGAAGGAGCGAAGCGATCTCATTTTAATTAGAATGGATTTGCTGTATTGGGATTGCTTCACGCTAACGCACTGGCCCCTCAAAGGTTCGCAATGAAGGCCCAGAAATGGAAGGATATATTCAATTGTCATTTTAATCAAAATTAAAAAATATGTTCAACGCATCCGTTTATACCGACAGAAGAAACCGCCTCAGAAGCGAAGTAAAAAGTGGAATTATCCTTATCCTTGGAAATCCTGAAGCATCCTATAATTATCCTGCAAACACTTACCATTTCAGACAGGACAGTAACTTTTTATACTTTTTCGGACTTGATCATCCCGACCTGGCCGGTGTTATTGATGTTGACAATAATGAAGATTATATCTTCGGCAACGATGTTGATCTGGACGATATCATCTGGATGGGGCCGCAACCATTTTTAAAGGATCGCGCCACAGAAGTTGGAGTTAAAAATACTCAACCACTTAATAAACTCCTGGATTTTATCAAAGCAGCCTTGTCAAAGGGACGTAAAATTCACTTTACATTGCCCTATCGTGGAAAAACCTATTTGCAACTTGAAGGCCTTTTGGGTATTCCCGCTGCTGAAATTAAAAACAAAGCATCCATTGAGCTCATTAAAGGCATCGTTAAGCTGAGATCAATAAAGGATAAATTCGAAATAGCGGAAATTGAAAAAGCCGTTGATATTGCCTGCGAAATGCACACAACAGCCATGCGTATGGCGATGCCGGGTAGAATCGAACGCGAAATTGCCGGTACCATTGAAGGCATTTCATTGGCAAAAGGCGGACCGGTTTCCTTCCCTATCATCCTTAGTGTAAATGGCGAAACCCTCCATAATCATTATCATGGAAATGTGTTAAAAACAGGAAGAATGATGGTAACCGACGCAGGTGCTGAGACAACAATGCATTATTCAAGCGACATTACCCGCACTGTCCCGGTAGGTGGCAAATTTAACCAGCGGCAAAAAGATATTTATGAAATTGTGCTTGCGGCTAATATGAAAACCATCGAAGCAACAAAACCAGGCATTTCAAATAAAGAATTGCATTTACTAGCTGCCAAAACGATATTCCTCGGGCTTAAAGACCTTGGCCTCATGAAAGGCAATGCAGATGACGCCGTTAAAGAAGGTGCCCATGCCATGTTTTTCCCACATGGATTGGGACATATGTTAGGCCTGGATGTTCATGACCTGGAAGGAATGGGCGAAAACTATGTTGGTTATGATGATGAAATAAAACGGAGTACACAATTTGGCACCGCCTTTCTAAGGCTTGGCCGAAGGCATCAGCCCGGATTTGTATTCACGATTGAACCAGGCATCTACTTTATTCCGGCACTCATAGATAAATGGAAAAGAGAAGGCAAGTACAATGATTTTATCAATTTTGATAAAGTAGAATCGTTTAAAGATTTTGGCGGTATTCGTATTGAAGATGATATCCTCGTAACTGAATCGGGTTATAAAGTCCTGGGCAAACCTATACCTAAAACTATAGCAGAGGTAGAGGAAACAATGTCAAATCCTTTATAAAGTCCGGTACTACTTCTTTATTTGCTCAATTAAATTTCTGATTTCATTTTCTGCTTCATGGCGGGAAGAAATTTCTTCTTTTAATTTTGCCTCAGCATTAAGCTTTAATTTATCAATGCTTTCCATCCGTTTTTTAAGGAGTATATTTTCTTCGGTGAGTTTGGAAATTTCTTGTGCCAGGGGAATTTTATCAATGCTTAGTTCTATATTTGGGTCAGGTTCATCTTGCTTTCTCCACAACCGATCAATTTCTTTTCGTGCTGCTTTGTTGCGTGCATGACTACCAAAAAGAAAGGATACCGCAACTAAAAACAAAATGCTAATTACTGCACCAACAATTAATAAAATATTTACCATACTTTTTTGTTCATTCAATTGTGCAACGGCAATTTCCGCCTCTTTTTTATAAAGCGATAAAGAAAGTTTGACATTTTCTAGGCTGTCGAGCAACTGACGGTTATAAATAATCTCATTCCGTTGATATTTATCAATGATTTCATTGTCGGTGTGAATTAATTCGTCAGCCATCGCCGTTAAATTTACGAGGTTTATCCAGCTACGATCCAACATATTATTTTTAAAAGAAGTATAATTATTATAACCTTTCTGCCGGTTGATCAGCAATGAATCGAAAGTTTGCGCTGCAGATGCAATACAAAACAATACGACGAATAGTATGGAATATACAATTGGGTGGAATTTCATTTTTTTAATTCTCTTTACTTAGCGAAAATAAGAAAATTTTTATATTTTAAGGATAAAGGCTATGGAACGATTACTTTTAACGACAACGGATTAACCTTTACCCTGATTTCTTTTTCATGTAAAAACGCCTCTCCGTCAATGTTTACCCACCGTTTGTTTTTTGATTTAATGGTAACTTCCGATGCCTTTATTATGTCAATGTATTTTGATTTGTGAATTTGCCGCCAGTAAAGTAAACTGCCAATCAATGGAAGTTCAATAATGGGAGTTTTTTAGCAATGCATACATCCAGCAAGCCATCGTCAATTTGAGCTTGCGGGGCAATGGAAGTTTTATATCCAAACTGGTCGGAATTGGCAAAAGAAATAAACAATGCGCGGGTGATTATTTTTCTGCCGTTGATTTTAATTTTGTATTTTTTGGGTTTATAAAAGGGATATTCTTCCGTGACAATTTTCATATAGGTAAGAAATCCACGACGTGAACTTTTGGTAAACTTCTGGGCAACCAATCCGTCAAATCCAATACCTGCAATACTTACAAACAATTCATTATTTATTAATCCGGTATCAATTTTATTTCGTTATGCTTTTTGATGATGCCCATCGCTTTATTATAATTCTGCGGAATTTTAAGAAAGTGGGCAAGCCGATTCCTGATCCTGCCGGAATTATGCCCAGCGTCACAAATTTGTATTTACTAGTCCTTTAGCAATTTCATTTACAGAACCATCGCCACCTACGGCCACGATAACATCTGCTTTTCTTTCCACCCACTCGTAAATATCAGTGGCGTGTCCCAGCCCTTTGGTATATTCAATATAATATTCATATTCCGTTTGATCCATGCTCTTCTTTATAGCATTAATAAGGCCTTCTTTTTTCAGAACTCCTGAAACCGGATTTATGATGAATACTACTTTTTTCAAGTGAATTATTTATGTTCAACTGTAAGCTGATTGTTGATCATCCTGTTGTTAAATTGTTGGATATATGCCTTTGTTATTGCCCGTAAATCATCAGCCACAACTTTTTCATTCGTTAGTATTGATCTAGAGAGCAAACTATCATTTTTGTAGTTGTATAAAGCAAGGTCAGCTTCCCCATTAAAATGGTAAACATACCCCTCTTTTATTGTTTGATAAGTCCCCGTTTTATAAGCAACGGCTACCCTTTCATGTATTGTATCAAACACGCTTCGGCCAAATGCAACTATATCTCCGTGGTAATTAAGGGCATCAAGTATGGTGGGGAAAATATCTGTTTGCTGCACAGTAAGATCACTCACCTTTTTCAAATTTTCATCCAGGTTGGAATGATAAAAAATAATGGGTATTGAATAGCGTCCTACCCAGGTTTGGTAAAATTTATTGTAGCCGCCGTAGGTATGATCAGCTGTAATCACAAACAGTGTGTTATTAAACCATGAAGAATTTGAAATCTCATCAAAAAAGCGTTCTAATGCAAAATCGGCATACCCAATACTTTCATGAATTATATACGTTCCTTTGGGAAATTTATTTTTATATTTTTCAGGTATGGTAAACGGGTGATGCGATGAAAGGGTATAAACCGTAGCAAAAAACGGTTCCGGCGTTTCATTGAGGTGTTTGGCGGTGTATTGCAAAAACGGTTCATCAAATATTCCCCAGTTCCCGTCAAAATCCGCTTCATTATTATATTCATTACGGCCCAAATACGAATCGAAACCGGCGATTTTTGCAAATGAATCAAACCCCATAGTCCCGTTTGTTCCGCCATGATAAAAGGCGGTTGAATATCCCTTTTGACGCAGGATGCCGGCAATTGAATTAAATTCGTTGGAAACATAAGGGCTGATTAGAAACGGACGGTCCATTAAGGAAGGAATGCCCGCTAGTATGGCAGGAATGCCATTCATTGATTCTTCGCCATTGGCAAAACCTCGAAAAACAAGGCTTTGCTTCATCAACGAATCCAGGAAGGGTGTATAACCTTTATAATAACCGTTTTCAAGTTTAGGATTCAGGTAACCACTATGTTCAGTTGTCAGGCTTTCAACGATAACAATAACAACATTCAATTTTTTGAACGAATCTTCAGGATTGTTAAACTGAATTACCGGTGTGAAAATACCGGCAAGTTCTTTTTCATTGGTATAATATTCTTTTACCTTCAGCCCTCCCCTGTCTATGCTTTTTAACATTGTAAAAGGGGTATTTAAAACAACAGGAAAAAACTTTGGTTGTGTATAATTTCCAGCTGTAATAAGGTCAATTGGTTTATTTTGCAAGCCACCTCTGGCAGCTACAATGATAAATGTAAGCCCGATAATCAGGCTGATTATATCGATTCGGTAATTTCGCCATGAGTATGAAAACCTTTTATCCGGATCAGCCTCAATTTGCCGGCCAATAAAAACAAGAAGCAGCAAAAAGAAAATCCAGACTATAAAGGCTATCCAGTAATCCGTGATAAAATCTAAAAGCAAAGCATTTATTTCACTTTTATTTTCACCGATAAATTCAAAAATGCCGAAAGTCATTCGTTTTTGGGTAAACCTGAAATAAATAGCATCGCCAAAATTGGTCATAAATGCCAGGCCATTCAACACGTAAAACATAAAATTACTTACCCATTGATATGGTTTCGAATATTTAACCGGCCAGGGAATTAAATTCAGAAATATAAACGGGATATTTAAAATGGCCAGGGTAAATAAGTCAAATCTTAATCCTGCAAGTGCCAAAAATAAAAGATGGCCAAATGTAAGATCAGAAAAAAAAGTTGGGCTGAAGAAGTAAATGGATAATCGTGAAAACATTAATAAGAGCAGTACTGCTGCCAATCTGAAAACAACAACCTGTAAAGTTAAACCCGAGTACCACTTGCCAAAAGATATGTTGTTTTTTATGCTCAAAATTCAACGTTTATTTTAATGGGCAAAACTAACCATTTCAATAATTTATTAGAAAGATAATTTAAAATCATTAAAAATTAGAAATATGCAGGTTGGGTTTTGCCCTAAGCATCAGCAATGCAACGATATTAACCCTGGCCGGAGAAAAATTAAAAATCCAGGGATTTCTCAAACCTATTTAGGTTTTATACTAAATTTGACAACATTAATCAAATGAATTTATAATGAGTACTGCAAAAAAAATTGCCTGCGCTGGAAATAAAGGGGTAGACGTCCGATCGGACTGCCATGTTGAAATTGAATTACAAAAAAGCGGAGGGCGACAAATAGATATTCATAGCAAAGTCGAAGTGATGTTTGGCAAGGCAATCAGAAATCAAATAACCCAGATCCTTGAATTTTTCGAAATTCATCATGCAAAAATCGTGATTGAGGATTCAGGGGCGGTACCTTTTGTCATAGCAGCCAGATTGGAAGCAGCCATCAAAAAACTGATCAAAACTGAAAAAGATTTTTTTATGGACATCATCCCTGAAAACGAAGACGAAACAAAAAAAGATATTTTCCGGTTTTCAAGGTTATACTTACCCGGAAATACACCAAGACTGATGATAAACGCAGGCATACATAAACCAAATGGTTTGATTTTAGACCTTGAAGATGCCGTGGCTCCGGAAAAAAAGCATGAAGCCCGGTATGTCGTTCGAAATGCGCTGAGATCACTTAATTTTTATGGCGCAGAACGAATGGTGCGAATTAACCAGGTGCCCATGGGGCTTGACGACCTTGATTTCATTGTCCCGCATAATGTAAACCTGATCCTTGTGCCGAAATGCGAAGGGAAACATCAAATTGATAAAATCAATAAAAAGATTGAAAAAATTAAAACTGATAAAAAGATTAAACGGAATATTTGGTTGATGCCTATTATTGAAAGCTCTCTGGGTGTTATTAAATCATACGAAATTGCAAGTGCCGCTGAAAATGTTGTTGCGCTGGCCATTGGCCTGGAAGATTATACGGCCGATCTTGGCACCAAACGTACAAAAGAAGGAACCGAATCGTTTTTTGCCAGGTCAATGGTAGTGAATGCAGCCAAAGCCGCTCATATCCAGGCGATAGATTCTGTTTTTTCCGATATATCAGACATGGATGCATTGGCCCGAAATGTACAGGTTTCGAAAGGCCTCGGTTTTGATGGCATGGGTTGTATCCATCCTCGCCAGATTAAAGTAATCCACGAAAACTTTGCACCGGATAAAACAGATATAGAGCGTGCACAAAAAATCGTCAATGCCTTTATCATAGCCAATGAAAAAGGATTGGGGGTGGTGGCCCTGGGTTCAAAAATGATTGATGCCCCGGTAGTAAAAAGGGCTACTAAAACGGTAAATCTTGCCATTTCTCTCGGATTGATAGACAAAAATTGGAGAAATGAATTTGTAAATTAGATTCTGTTCAGAAAATTTTGAAGTACAACACATGAAAAAATACGATAAAATAGTAAAGAATGCGGTTGGAAGGATGGTACCGACAATTATTAATGGAGAAAAACATGTCCCGTTTATGGGTGTTGGAAAGTACATTCCTCAAGGACGAAAATTTGCCCCACGGATTGCATCATGCGCTAATTACCCGGCAGATGGAAATAAAACGGTTCCGACGTTAAAAGAAGCGCTGATAAAGGCAGGCTTAAAAGACGGGATGACAATATCATCACATCACCATTTCAGAAATGGTGATTTAATTGCTATTCAGGTTTTTGATATTGCCCATGAATTAGGGATTAAAAATTTAAGGTGGTACCCTTCAGCTTCCTTTCCATGCCAGGAAGGGTTGATCAAATATCTTGAAGACGGCACCATCAACCGAATTGAAGGCAGCATGAACGGACCGCTTGGCCGCTTTACCTCTGAGGGAAAAATGAAAGGACTGAGTATTTTGCGTTCGCATGGCGGCCGTTACCAGGCAATCCAGGATGGGGAGGTTCAAATTGATATAGCCATTATCGCTGCCCCAACAGCTGATCCTTTTGGCAATGCTACAGGAGACAGGGGACCGGCAGCCTGTGGATTGCTTGGTTTTGCATTAGGTGATTCACAGTATGCTGATAAAGTAATTGTTGTAACTGACAACCTAGTACCATTTCCCTGCATTCCGTGGCAAATTCATGGAAACTATGTAGATTATGTTGTAAAAGTGGATAAAGTTGGATTACCCGAACGGATTGTTTCAGGAACCACTCAAATCACCAAAAGCCCTGATCGCCTACTGATAGCTGAAATGACTGCACAATTTTGTGATGAAGCCCGGTTGATTTATGATGGATTTTCGTATCAGGCCGGAGCCGGAGGAACGGCTTTATCGATAGGTAATTATTTTCGTGATATTTTAAAAGACCGTGGCTGGAAAGCACGTTTCATCCGGGCTGGAAGTAATAAATACCCGGTACAGATGCTGGAAGAAGGGTTGGTGGATTATATCCTTGACGGGCAAACATTTGATTTGGAAGGCGTCCGTTCTATGAGAGAAAAATCCGGGACATGTGAATACCAGTCCGTTTACAAGTTACAATTACCATGGCAAAGGGAATTTTGCCTCCATGGTGGATGTGGTTATCCTGGGAGCCACCGAAGTGGATGTAAATTTCAATGCAAATGTCGTAACTCATTCTGATGGTTTATTATTGCATGGAATTGGCGGTTGGCAAAATTGCCTGTTTTCAAAATGCACCATTTTGCCTGTTCCATTGTTCCGCGATCGTATGCCTGTTATTTTAGATGAAGTAACTACCCTTTGCGGGCCCGGTGAATTAATTGATGTTATTGTCACCGAACGTGGAATCGCTATCAATCCAAATCGTAATGACCTGATTAAAAGAATGAAAGGTTCTTCACTTCCCATAAAAACTATTCAGGAGTTGAAGAAAGAAGCCGAACAAATTTGTGGCATTCCTGAAAAACCGGCTTTAAGTGATGAATTTGTTGCCGCCATCAAATGGGTTGATGGAACAATAATTGATGCCGTAAGGAAAGTGAATTCATAAAAAGCCTGATGTCAATTTCATTCGAATTGACAACAGGCTGTTAATTTTTTAATTCCGGGTCGCTTTAGTTCCAATTGATTATGCCACCTGAACCACTAATATTGGCATTTATTTGAGGTGTTCCCTTATAATAAACATTTCCACTGCCCGAAATATTGACATCCAGGTATTCAATCACGTGAACTTCACTATTTCCTGAGCCACTGATATGTACATAGGTTTTGTTTGTTTCTAAATCCAGGGCCCGAACATTCCCAGAACCGCTGATATTCAAATGATGTTCAAAAGCTGAACCGGATAAACTGACCTGTCCTGAGCCGGAGATAATGCTTTCGACTACATTGGCATCCACAGCCATTGAAATACTTCCCGAACCACTTATATTAATATACACGTGATCCGATCCATTAAATTGGTTTTTTGTTTCAACAAAGCCCGAACCACTTATGGTTGCATAGTCGAAATTGGGTGTGGTAATACGGATTACAACGCCTGCATGATTTTTCACTGGGTTGTGATAGCCGATATGCCAAATGCCATCCGTACTAACATATTTTTCAATGTTGTTGATGATGTTTTGCTGCCCTTCAATCATTACTTGTTGTGAATCTCCTTTTGTAATATAAACCGCAGCATCAATGCTCAGAGCCACACCCGAAATGGGATTTAGCTCATAGGATTGTTGAACAATGGGCCCCTGGCCTTTAATGCGTCTGTTGTCCTTGCTACAGGAAGCAAAAAACAACAACAGAACCGGAATAATCAACAGAATTACGTTTTGTTTAGTTTTCATGATAAATTAGTTTTTAAATATTGCCCATAATGACAATTGAATTTTTTAAGGGTTGCAATTTTGAAAGAAAAAATCCTGCCAGAAAATTTCAATGTATTATTTTAATGAAATATTATTCCTTAACCGAAATAAGTATTGCCCTAATACACAAATCAAAATTCAAATAAATAAACGACGAATTTGCCCCAACTTCATACCAGGCATTTGGCCATTGTTCAATATCTGGGTTTATCCATGAATTACCTGTCGTAATATGTGGATCGGCATACCCTTCAAGGTATTGTTCGACAGGCATGGGCATATTTTCATCCGGAACAAAATATTTTACCAAAACATAAAAATTTTCATCCTTTTCAAGATAGACCGGAGTTGATAGATCAAATGTATAATAACCGGAAAACGGGCAATGTTTTTCTTTTGACTCCGACAATAAACCCGAAAGGAGTTTTTCCTTTTCGTCAAACGAACGGTAAACATGTGCCTGAATATATGTATCAGGGAAATGGGCAAAGGAACTCACCTGTTCAATCCTTCCTTTTTTTTGTGCAGTAAATTTTGTCAAACCATAACATACGGGGCTATCGAATCCGTATGAATGGATTGGGCCAAGCGTATCGTAATAATATATCTGCTGGTTCGGATTATACGGCTCCCATCCCGGCCAAATAGCATTATGCTCAAGGATATTTTTATCCTGGTAAGGAATATAAACAAATCCGCTATCTCCAAATGCCACACTCAGACTGTTTTGGGCAATCCAAACGCCCTTTCCTTTCTCTGTGGCTAAAGTATCATTCCAGCCCACGAGCGATAAAGCATGATTGATCTTTTCCTTATTTGAATAATGAATATGCGAAATAGTATCAGTATCCGCTTTCCTGAAATAGAGCATGGTATAAACCGGGCCAAGGGTAAAAATGATTTTTTTGATCAATTCCGGATTATTAGGTAAATACCGGGCTTGTGTATTACGAAAAAGAATTTCTGCTATAACAAAAGGGATGGTATCCGTGTCGGGATTTTGATTGATAGGCCCGGAACCTCTCGAATAATAGGCAGTTGACATAAAGTGATTCCCATAGGTATTCCGGTTTTCCTCAAACCCATGAAAAAGTTGAAGATTCCTGTCAGAAAGGGGTTGGGTATTAAAACCTGACTTTCGCCACCAGGATTCCACCGTGGTATTTGATGCCGTAGCCCAACAACCTCCTCCTGGCTGAGAACGTACCGGGCTTAAAATATCTGAATTCCGCAAATCAAAAACCATTGGAATATCCATCGACTCCAGATTCAGGCAATCAATATCCAAAGATGTTGAATCCTGACCGAGAATAATTGTCGGGAGAAAAATAAGTACCCAATATTTTATTAAAACCTTAGCCATATTTCACGGGTCAAAAATAAAAGATAAAAGCCAACTTGTTTTATCAGGATAAAAAAATCTGCTAATCAATGAGTTCATCACTTATCCAATTTTACTAACATCCAAATTCCCGGGCTCTTTTTTCCATAATTTTGCAATGAAATACAATTACTAAAGGATATTTGGAATGTAAAAGTTTTACTTCAACGTCGAACTTTAATCTCCGAACTTCAAACGATTTACTGATATGCCCGATTTTACGCACTTACATGTACATACGCAGTTTTCCATCCTTGATGGGGCGGCCAATATTGAACGGTTGATTGGCAAAACCAAAGAATTAGGGATGAATTCCCTTGCCATTACAGATCATGGCAATATGTATGGTGCATTGAAATTTTTTAACACGGCAAAAAAAGAGGGTATTAAACCCATCATCGGTTGTGAAGTTTATATTGCCAAAGAAAGCCGGACAAACAGGGATAAAACCAAAGGGAAAAAATATTACCACCTTATTTTACTGGCTAAAAATAAAACAGGTTATCACAATCTGGCCAGGCTTACATCACTCGGTTATCTTGAAGGATTTTATTACCGGCCACGGATTGATAAGGAAATCCTTGAGAAATACAGCGAAGGATTGATCGTATCAACTGCCTGTCTTGGTGGAGAAATTCCGCAAACCATTATGAACCATGGCGAAGAAAAAACCCAGGAGGCGATTGATTGGTTTAAAAGAGTTTTTAAGGATGATTTTTACCTGGAATTGCAAAACCATGGCCTTGATGAACAAAAATCGGTGAACCAAACCATCCTGAAACTGGCAGAAAAAAATAATATAAAAGTTATTGCAACAAACGATGTACATTATATAAATAAGGAAGACTATGATGCACATGACATACTTGTCCGTTTAAATACAGGGGCAGATATAAATGATAAAAAGGATGACATGCATTATTCGGGCCAGGAATATTTAAAATCCCCCGAAGAAATGGCTGTCCTTTTCCGGGAGGTACCTGAAGCCCTTAAAAATACACAGGAAATTACAGAAAAAATTGAGGATTATACTATTCATAGCGATATCATCCTGCCGGTTTTCCCCTTACCCGAAGGATTTGATACGGAAGATGAATACTTGCGTTTTCTCACTTATGAAGGAGCAAAAAGATTATATCCCGAAGTTACCGAAGCCATAAGGGAGCGCCTCGATTTTGAACTCAATGTTATCAAAGAGATGGGTTTCCCGGGTTATTTTCTTATTGTCCAGGATTTCATTAATAAAGCCCGTGAAATGGATGTTACCGTTGGGCCGGGGCGGGGTTCTGCTGCCGGTTCAGCAGTGGCGTACTGCACCCGCATTACCAGCATTGATCCCATTGGTTATAACCTGCTTTTTGAACGTTTCCTGAACCCTGAACGAATTTCAATGCCTGATATTGACGTGGACTTTGACGACGAAGGCCGTGATAAAGTGCTGGATTATGTTGTTAAAAAGTACGGCAAAAACCGGGTTGCCCAAATAGTCACCTTTGGAACCATGGCCGCACGGCTTGCCATACGCGATGTGGCCCGTGTTTTAAAACTTCCGCTCCCCGATGCCGACCGGCTGGCAAAGATGGTTCCCGAACGGCCGGGCATTACCTTAAAACAAGCGTTTAAGGAAGTCCCGGACTTGGCCAAAATAAAAGAAGAAGGTGATGAACTGGAACGGAAAACCATTAAGTTTGCCGAAACCCTCGAAGGCTCGGCACGACACACCGGAACCCATGCCTGTGGGGTGATCATCGGGCCGGATGATTTGATCAATTACATTCCGCTTGCCACGGCCAAAGATTCGGATTTAATGGTAACACAATACGAAGGGAAGCTGGTGGAATCGGTGGGTATGTTAAAAATGGATTTCCTGGGATTAAAAACCCTTTCCATTATCAATGATGCGATCAAAAATATAAAATTGCAACATGGCATAAAGATAGACATTGAAAACATTCCTTGGGATGATGCAAAAACCTTTGAACTCTACCAGCGTGGTGATACCATTGGTACTTTTCAGTTTGAATCGGAAGGCATGCGTAATTACCTGAAAGAATTAAAACCGACCGACATAGAAGACCTGATTGCCATGAATGCCCTTTACCGTCCGGGACCCATGGAGTTTATCCCGACCTTTATAAATCGTAAGCACAAAAGAGAAAAGGTTGAATACCCGCATCCTTTGCTTGAAGAGATACTTTCGCCGACATTTGGTATTATGGTGTATCAGGAGCAGATCATGCAAACTGCACAAATCCTGGGTGGGTTTACCCTGGGTAAAGCCGATATCCTGCGCAGGGCCATGGGTAAAAAAAACATGAAGATCATGGCAGAGATGATACCGGAGTTTGTTGAAGGGGCCGGAACATTAGGGATTGATAAAAAGAAAGCCGAAGAGGTTTTTGCCATCATGCAGGAATTTCAAAGTATGGGTTTAACCGCTCCCATTCAGCCGCTTATTCTGTTATTGCGTATCAAACGGCCTACCTGAAAGCCAATTACCCTGCCGAATACATGGCCGCAGTGCTTACGCACAACCTGAACGACTTAAAAAAGATCACCTTTTTTGTGGATGAATGCCAGCGCCAACATATTCCGGTTTTAGGCCCGGATGTAAATGAGAGCTTCCATAATTTTATGGTGAACAACAAAGGGGAAATCAGGTTTGGGCTTGCTGCCATTAAAAATGTGGGCGGTGCTGCCGCTGAAAACATCATTTCAGAGAGAAAAGAAAATGGCCCTTTCAGTTCCATTTTTGATTTTGCCAAACGGGTAAATCTTAAATCAGTAAACAAACGAAGTATAGAAGCGCTTGCCATGGCAGGGGCATTCGATGGCTTTGAAAACACCCACCGTGCCCAGTATTTTTACAGGGAAAATACGGAAGATACTATTTTCCTGGAAAAGGTAGTTAAGTTTGCCAACGACTACCAGGTACAGAAAAACTCGGCCCAGGCAAGCCTGTTTGGGGAAACTTCGGATGTGGAAATCAAAGACCCGGAATTGCCTGAATGCGCCCCCTGGACAAAAATAGAACAATTAAAAAATGAAAAGGAAATAACGGGCTTTTATATGTCGGGTCATCCGCTTGAGGATTTTAAACTTGAGATTGACAACTTTTGTAATGTTACCATTACCGACCTCAAAAACAACAAGGAAAAATACAAAAATAAAAATGTAACGTTTGCAGGCATACTCACTTCGGTAAACCACCGTACTTCAAAATCAGGGAATCCATTTGCCAACTTTACACTGGAAGATTTTACCGATTTCGACAGCTATATTTTATTTTCAGAAGATTACCTGAAAATGAAACACTTTCTTTTGGAAGGTTCTTCTTTATTAATAAAGGCATCAATTGTAGAACGTAAATTTAAAAATGGCCAGTTGGATATTCGAATAAACAGCATTATGCTACTCTCTGAGGCCCTGGAGCGGAATACATCTAAAATTCAGTTGAGCGTTTCATTGTCGGCCCTTACTGATGATTTAATAAATTCTATTGAAGGATTGGTAAAAAAGTCAAAAGGTAATTGTAAGCTTAATTTTACGATAAATGACCTGGAAGACAAAACCAATATCAGTTTACTCGGGACAAATAATTTGGTTGAGCCGTCAGGGTTTATGAAGGGAATACAGGAGTTTGAAGAGGTAAGGTTCGTGTTAAAATAAATCGTTTCTATTTCAATTTAGCATTCATGCTTTCAACTTAGCTAATCCTACATTCATCATAAAAAGAATTTTGATTAAAACATTTCAGGCCGTGTAAAGCTTATCAGAATGCTCATAAAAGATTGAAAGATCTGGTTTTGCAACACATTTCATTTTGATCATAGGATAAAAAATGATTCATCAATCTGATGATACAATAATAAATTCCTTAATAAATATTGATATTAATTTCCTTAAAAATCGAGGCTGATTTAAAAAATCCTTTAATTTTGCCCCCATTGTAAATTTAAAAAAAAGATTAAAGATGGCATTAGAAATAACCGACGCAAATTTCGACGAACTTGTTCTTCAGGAAAAAGAAAAACCCGTAGTTGTTGACTTCTGGGCAGAATGGTGTGGCCCCTGCCGCATGGTTGGACCCATCGTTCAGGAAATCGGCCAGGATTACGATGGCAGAGTTGTCGTTGGCAAACTTGATGTTGATAACAATCCGGGTGTATCAGTTAAATTTGGTATACGCAACATCCCGACTATTTTATTCTTTAAAGGTGGCCAGGTCGTTGACAAACAGGTTGGTGCTGTCCCTAAACAGATTTTAGTGAATAAAGTAGAAGCCCTGCTTTAATAGTTCAACTGAAAATATTTTATTCCCTTTTTACTAAGGCAAAAATTTTACGTGTCCTGAATTTTCTCCTATAAAGTTGAAAATTTACGAGTGCTGTTTATGTTGAATTAGCTATACAGAATAAGTTAACTATTCCTTTTATAATTAATCTGTAATTTTACCGTTCAAAATCCGTTTACTTTTAACATTATTCAAAATTGCTTTAATACAGTTAAAATCAGGATAAAAACAGCATGGCACAAAACCCCATATATACACTTGATCAAAACCGTCTGGAACAGATCGGTTCTCTTGAATTTATTGCAAGGCAAGTGGTTGAAGGGTTTATTGTCGGTTTGCATAAATCGCCCTTTCATGGATTTTCGGTAGAATTCGCCGAACACCGTTTATATAATGATGGTGAGTCTATCAAACACATTGATTGGAAACTGTATGGCCGGACCGACAGGATGTATGTGAAACGGTATGAAGAGGAAACAAACCTGCGCTGCCAATTGGTGCTGGATATCTCTTCTTCGATGTATTTCCCGGTAAAAGAAAGGATCAGTATTGATAATCCTAACAAGATTACTTTTTCGGTTTATGCAGCGGCAGCCTTAATTAACCTTTTCAGAAAACAGAGGGACGCCTTTGGATTGAGTTTATTCAGCGATAAAGTTGAATTGTTCACGCCAACCAAATCGAGTAGTGTTCATCAAAAATTCCTTTACCATGAAATAGAAAAATTGCTGCAGCCCATCCCTGTTAACGAACAAAGAAAAACCAGCGCCACTTTAGCCCTGCATGAAATAGCCGAAAAAATCCATAAACGCTCGCTGGTTATTTTGTTCAGCGACATGCTTGACAACCGAGCTTCGGATGAAGAATTATTTTCAGCCCTTCAGCATTTAAAACATAACAAACATGAAGTGATCCTTTTTCATGTGATAGATAAAAACAAAGAATTGGATTTTGATTTTGAAAACCGTCCGTATAAATTCATTGATATGGAAGGTGGCCAGGAAATTAAACTGACCCCTTCGGAAGTCAGGGAAATGTACATTAAAAAAGCCCGATCGTTCAAAAATGAACTGAAGCTAAAGTGCGGGCAATACAAAATCGATTTCATCGAGGCAGACATCAATAAAGGCTTTCATCAGATTTTGTTGCCGTACCTTCTAAAGCGAGAGAAACTCTACTAATATACGCCGTTTTTGCAAATTTCTAATCAGGCCAGGAATCAGAAGTGAAGCCAGCCCGACCTGGACAGGCGGACAATCCAAAACTTGCAAAACCCAAGTTTTATTTTAAGATCGCGTCGCTCCTACGCTCACATTCTTTCATTTTGCTCGCAATGACGGTCATAGAGTAAAAGTGTTCATTTAATATATTTCTTTGTCAGCCGATTATTTATTATATTTTATACTTTTGACATTCAAATTCAAACTATGTTTCCTGAGATTATCGGTTTCATTGAGATTAAATTTTTAGATATCCTTGACATTCTCCTGGTGGCATTCCTTTTATACGCTTTATACAATTTATTAAAAGGGACAGTGGCCATTAATATTTTTTTCGGGATCGTGGCTTTTTATCTTTTATGGAAACTGGTTACCGCCCTCGATATGAGGCTACTCAGCGAAATTTTCGGAGCTTTTATCAGCGTAGGTTTTATCGCCCTCATTGTCGTTTTCCAGCCGGAAATACGGAAGTTTCTTTTGATGTTAGGTACCCCTGGATTTTTGGGGAAAAGAAGCCGGCGGTTTTTATTCTGGCGATTTGACCTAAACCATCAAGTGGAACTGGACATTGATCCGATCATCATCGCTTCAAGAAATCTTGCGGAAAGTAAAACAGGTGCATTAATAATTATTGCCAATAAAAGTGGCCTGGAACAATTTGTTGCCACAGGTAAAATTCTGGATGCCGAAATATCGGATGCCCTGATTGAAAGCATTTTTTTCAAAAACAGCCCATTGCACGATGGCGCCATGATCATTCATAATAATAAAATAAAAGCCGTTGGTTGTATCCTGCCTGTATCGGTGAATAAAAGAATACCGGCAAATTTTGGGCTCCGGCACAGGGCAGCCATTGGCATTACCGAACAAAGCGATGCACAAGCCATTATTATTTCAGAAGAAACCGGAAAAATATCATACTCTTCCCATGGCGAACTTAAACCCGGTATTAAACCAAACATTTTAAAATCAATGATAACAGAAGGATTAGGCTAACTATTTCATCGTGATTGAAGGGCTATTTTTATAAAAATTATAATAAATTCAAAAATCTGATTTTCTGTGATCTAAAGTTTTTTTTATTAAATTTTTTTGGTTTTAATATTTTTCTATTTTTGATTCCTTAAAATTCAAAAACTATGGAACTCACAACAGTAAATGCCATATCTCCAATTGATGGAAGATATCGCAAAAAGGTAGAAGGACTTTCTTACTATTTTTCGGAAGCAGCACTTATCAATTACCGCGTATACGTGGAGATTGAGTACTTCATTGCCCTTGTGAACCTGGGTTTGCCACAGCTTAAAAACTTTGATCATTCGAAGATAGAAGAGCTGCATAAAATCTGTCGTGACTTTACATTCAAACAAGCTGAAGAGGTTAAAAAAATTGAGGCCACAACAAATCACGATGTAAAAGCTGTTGAATACTACCTGAAAAAAGAATTTGATAAACTTGGCCTGAACGAGTACAGGGAATTTATCCATTTCGGATTAACATCACAGGACATAACAAATACGGCTCAGCCTTACGCTATTAAATTAGCCTGCAACGATAGTTTGTTTCCCCAACTCAACAAAGTGTTGAATAAACTTTCGGCCTTATCGAAAGATTGGAAAAATATCCCCATGCTGTCTCATACCCACGGACAGGCTGCTACTCCTACACTATTGGGGAAAGAGATAAATGTTTTTGCCGAACGATTAAGACAGCAAATTAAACTTTTAAAAGCCATCCCTTTTACCGCGAAATTTGGAGGTGCCAATGGAAACTTAAATGCCCATTATGTTGCATACCCTGACATAAACTGGCAGGAATTCGCGAACGAATTTGTTAAAAAATTCGGCTTATCAAGACAAAAAGTAACAACACAAATCGAAAATTATGATTTTCTGGCTACCCTTTTCGATAACCTGAAACGGATAAATACCATTCTTATTGATTTGAACAGGGATATCTGGACCTATATATCGATGGATTATTTTAAACAAAAAATTGTTGCCGGTGAGGTTGGGTCATCAACTATGCCACATAAAGTTAATCCCATTGATTTTGAAAATTCGGAAGGAAATCTGGGTATTGCAAACGCCTTGTTTGAGCACCTTTCGGCCAAACTACCGGTATCCCGTTTGCAACGTGATTTGACTGATTCAACGGTTTCGCGCAATATTGGCCTTCCCATTGCCCATACGCTGCTGGCATATAAAATGCTTGTGAAAGGGCTTGATAAACTTTTGCTCAATAAAGAAAAGATAAAACAAGACCTGGACAATAACTGGGCTGTGGTAGCGGAAGCCATTCAAACCATTTTGCGTCGTGAAGGATATCCAAAACCATATGAAAAGCTAAAAGAACTGACCCGGACAAATGAATTGATCACGCAAAAATCAATTCAAAACTTTATAAAAAAATTAAAAATTTCAGATGAAATCAAAGAGGAGATGCTAAATATTACCCCACATAATTATACCGGGAAAGCAATTTAATCCGTTAATTTGCCTTATGTTTAAAAAACTTCTCCGAGTTCTTGCCTATATAAAAGCCTATTGGGTATCGGCATTGATTAATATTGTTTGTAACCTCCTGGTAATAGCTTTTTCCCTGGTAAGTTTTATCATGTTGCCCCCTTTCTTGAATTTGCTTTTTGGAATGGTTGAGCCGATCCAGGAAAAACCAGATTTGCAGTTCAGCAGCGAATCAGTCATGAATTTTTTGAATTATTATTTAAGCCGTATTATTGAATCTCAAGGGCATACCCAGGCATTGGTTTTGATTTGTATCTTTTTATTTGGCATGTTTTTTTTCCGCAATCTGTTTCGGTTTCTGGCCATGTTTGCCCTGGCTAAAGTGCGAATTGGTGCTGTAAAAGATATTCGAAACAGCATTTATAAAAAACTTTTAATCCTTCCTCTTGCCTATTATTCCGGGCAAAAAAAGGGGGATATTATTGCACGAATTACCACGGATGTTCAAGAAGTTGAGTACAGCATAATGAATTATCTTGAAATGATATTTCGCGATCCGGTAATGATCATTGCCTATTTTACAACCCTTTTCCTTATCAGTCCGCAGCTTACACTATTCGTCCTGATACTGCTGCCTGTAACGGGATTGATTATTGGCCAGATTGGGAGAAGCCTGAGAAAGGAATCGAAAATCGGGCAGGGAAAATTTGCCGGACTGTTATCAGTAATAGAAGAAACAATATCAGGTCTGCGAATTATTAAAGGATTTACAGCCATAGATTTTTCCAATGACCGGTTTGTAACGATGAACAATAGCTATTCAAAAGTCATGCTTGGAATTTACCGCAGGCGTGATCTTTCAAGCCCCCTTAGTGAGTTTTTATCCTCAGCTGTGATCATTATAGTTTTATGGTTTGGTGGCCGTCTTGTTCTGTCGAATGATACGGCAATAACAGCTTCAATGTTTATTGCATATATTGTAATCTTTTCACAAATTATTCCACCTGCCAAAACTTTTGCAGCGGGTTTTTATAGTATCCAAAAAGGGCTGGCTTCGGCAGATCGTATTTTTGAAGTGCTGGATGCAGAAGAAGTGATAGAAGAAAAACCAAATGCCATTGCTAAATTAGATTTTGATTCGAAAATTGAATACAAAGGTTTATTTTTTCAGTATCAATCCGAATATGTTCTTAAAGATATAAGTTGCACAATACAAAAAGGAAAAAGTATTGCTCTCGTGGGTCAATCGGGAAGCGGGAAAACAACTTTTGTTGATTTGTTGCCTAGATTTTATGATTCGACAAAAGGTGAAATTTTAATTGACGGAATACCGTTAAAAGATTATAAAATAAATGATATTCGCAGCTTGATGGGAATTGTAACCCAGGAAGCCATTTTATTTAATGATACAGTTTTTAACAATATTGCCTTTGGAAAAGAAGGTGTTTCGGAAGAAGATGTAATGAATGCAGCCAAAGTGGCCAATGCCCATGAATTTATCATTGATATGGAAAAAGGCTATCAAAGTAATATCGGCGACCGGGGTACAAAACTCTCAGGCGGACAAAGACAACGCTTAAGTATTGCAAGGGCAGTTTTAAGAAATCCGCCGATTTTAACTTGATGAAGCCACTTCCGCCCTGGATACCGAATCGGAAAGGTTAGTTCAGGACGCTCTTTTAAAAATTATGTCAAACCGAACTTCGCTGGTTATAGCACATCGTCTTTCAACTATTGTAAATGCGGATGAAATTTATGTCCTGAAAAAAGGTGAAATCGTTGAGAGGGGCTCGCATAAAGAACTGCTGGATAAAAAAGGCGAATACAAAAAGTTATATGATCTTCAGGCTTTTGATAATTCGAATTAGGGTGTTTGGAATTTCTCATGTCAAATGATTCCAAATCTACTCAAAACAATTTTCTTATTTGAATATTCAACGTTGGAATAGATTGGGAAATGGGACTAATATTTGCGAGCGTTTCATTTCAAAATTTTATACTACCCGTATTTCAAGTCCTGTAAATCAATTGGTTTAAAAATATCATTATCGTTTTAAAACCAACCCCAGTTTTGAAAAGTGTTAACATATCGTTTATAATTTCTTGGATTTTGAAAGACATAATACGGTTTACATTCCAAATTAAATTATTTTTGCAAACAAATTAGCAACGGATGGATTTAAGCAAAATTTTAGCAATTACAGGAAAACCGGGTTTGTATAAAATGATAACCCAGACGAAAAACGGCATGGTTGTAGAATCAATTGTTGACGGAAAAAAGTTTACAGCTTTTAGCCATGAAAGAATAAGTGCGCTTGAAGAGATCAGCATTTATACAAAAGATGAAGACAGGCCATTAAAGGAGGTTTAAAGGCTATACATGAAAAGTCAGAAGGTAAACCTGCCTCTTCGCACAAATCTGATGGAGAAGAGTTAAAAACTTTTTTTTCCGAAGCAGTGCCAGATTATGATGATAAAAATGTATATGTATCGGACATTAAGAAAGTGATTTACTGGTACAATATATTATTGGAAAATGCATTGCTCGATTTCAGTGAAGAGGAAAAGGAAGTTCAAGAGGAAGACAAGGAGGATCAAAAGGAAAACATGGAAGAAAAGAAAGAGAAAAAACCTGTAAAGAAAACGGACGAAAAAACAAAAGAGAAAAAAGATCAATAAAATATTCCCCCGTTTGGGGGATTTTTTTTACACCTATGACTAAAATTGTTGCAGATCATATAGTGATTAAGGTTGAAAATCCAGTGAAAGATAATTATATCATCCATTTGGTTTCACCTGATAAAATACCCATTATAGAGCCGGGGAACTTTGCCGAAATTCAGGTTCCGAATGAGCCCGATGTTTTTTTACGGCGCCCATTTTCCATACTGGATATTGATTATACAAAAAACCAGATTAGTTTTTATGTAAAATCAATCGGTAAGGGGACCCATAAACTGGGTGAACTTCAGCCCGGTCAGAAGGTCAATATTATTTACCCTCTTGGAAATCAATATTCAATTGATGAAAATCTAAAGAATGTGCTGATAATTGGCGGAGGATCAGGGATAGCACCGTTTATTCTGTTAGGCAAAGCCCTTAAAAAAAGGAATATAAATACAACATTCCTTATTGGGGGACGATCGAAAAATGACATTCTTTTAACAGAAGAATTTGAGAAATATGGAAAGGTATTAGCAACAACCGAAGACGGAACATTTGGCGAAAAAGGGCTCGTTACCCAACATTCCGTTTTTAAAGATCAACTTTCAACCTTTGATAAAATTTATACTTGCGGCCCTGACCCAATGATGCACGCTGTTGGGAAAATAGCAGTTAGGGAAGGTATTCCATGCGAAGCCTCGCTCGAAAACATGATGGCCTGCGGTTTTGGCGTATGCCTGTGCTGTGTAACCGCTACCCATGAAGGAAACAAACGGGTTTGCATCGAAGGCCCTGTATTTAATGTAAACGATCTCTCATGGCAAATTTAGAAGTCAATATTCACGATCTTACGTTTAAAAATCCGGTTACGGCAGCATCCGGTACTTTTGGTTTTGGTGAAGAAATGCAGAAGTTTGTGGACGTTAACAAACTGGGTGGAATTTTTTTAAAAGGGCTTACGCTTAAAAACCGCGAAGGCAATGATTATCCGCGCATGGCCGAAACAGCCTCCGGAATGCTGAATGCGGTTGGCCTTCAAAACAAAGGGATTGAATATTTCACACACCATATTTACCCTAATATTAAAGATTTAGATACACACATAATTGCCAATGTAAATGGTTCGACGATTGAAGAATATGTTGAACTCACCGAAAAGCTGAATGAACTTGACTGTGTTACGGCCATCGAATTAAATATATCCTGCCCAAATGTAAAGCAAGGCGGGATGTTGTTCGGTACAAGTTGCCCTTCGGCTATTGCTGTTACAAAAGCGGTACGTAAAGTATATGATAAAACGCTGATTGTAAAACTTTCACCTAATGTTACTGATGTTGCAGAAATGGCCCTTGCTGTTGAAGGCGCTGGTGCCGATTCAGTATCCCTGATCAATACCCTGGTCGGAATGGCGATAAATGCCGAAACCCGTAAGCCCATTTTATCAACCGTTACAGGAGGCTTATCTGGTCCCGCCATTAAACCTGTTGCGCTTCGAATGGTATGGCAGGTTTATAACGCGGTAAAAATTCCTGTGATTGGCATTGGCGGGATCATGGATGCAAAAGATGCGATTGAGTTTTTTCTTGCGGGGGCAAAGGTTATCCAGGTTGGAACAGCTAATTTTATTGATCCCAGAATTTCCGAAAAGATCATTTCCGGAATTGAAGAATACCTCGACAGGCACGATGTTAGCTCAGTAAACGACCTTGTTGGCGGATTGGAAGTTTGATCAATATTAAAAAGTAGATTTATTAAAAGAGGTTTGTTTCAATTTTTCTTTTAATAATTTAATTTCTTCAGCACATTGTTGTTTCTCTTCTCGAAGTTTTTTAATTATCGATTTTTCCTTTGATAAATCCCTTTTCATTTTATTGATTTCGGCATTTAGATTTGAGATCGTTGTGTTCTGTGTTTTAATGTCAGTCAAATAATCGGCTATTTTCTGATGAAGAAACTTTATGTTTTTTGATGTCATGGGGGTAATTTTTTAGTAGTATATAATTAATTTCTGACCGGCTAACAGATTCGACGGTTCAACAATGTTATTATCCTTCGCCAAATCGACATATTTATATCCATTCCCATAAACTTTTCGGGCAATGCTGAACAACGACTCTCCTTCCTGCACAGTGTATTCTTCTTTGCGAGTTTCAGGGCGGGTTTGTGCTTCAACTAATTGATTTTTTAGGTGTTTGTTTTCGTCCTTTAAAAATTGATTTGCTTTTTGCAATTTTTCTAATTCTGCATTTGTTATTTTAGTTTCTTCATTATCTGGTTGGTCGGATAGAGATGAATAGCTAAATCCTGTAGAAATTGACCATCCAACCAAAACAACGACAAAAAGAACGGAGGCAACAATCCCCAATCTTAAGCGGGATTTTAAGGTATTTTCAATTTTATTGGCCAGATGAAAGGCTTCAAGGTTTGATTGACATTCAGGACATGATAATTGATCATTTGGAACATCTGCTAAATTACATACCGGACATTTCATAGATTTTAAATTTATGGGTTAACCTGTTGAATTTGAATCCCAAATATAAGAAATTTTGGAGGGCAAAGCAAGTTTTCATTTAAAATTGTTTTAAATCCCAAGTGTAAGTATAATTCTATTTTGGTTCCATCTTCACATTTGGTTAATAAACAAATTGCAGGAATGGAATTTACATTAAAGTCTATTCACTATTTTTGCATGACGTATAATATTGAAAAATATGCTTTTAAAAATATATCCGGATAATCCGAACCCACGACATATAAAAACTGTGGTGGAATGCCTTAAAGATGGCGGGGTGATCATTTTCCCTACCGACACCATTTATGCCCTGGGTTGCGATATTTTTAAATCAAGGGCCATCGAACGAATTGCACAAATTAAAGGGGTAAAAAAGGAAAAATCCAATTTTTCATTTTTATGTCACGACTTAAGTCATCTTTCAGATTTCACAAGACCGTTGCCAAATGATGTATTTAAACTAATGAAAAGTACGTTGCCCGGGCCTTTTACCTTTATTCTTGAAGCAAACAACAAAGTCCCCAAAATTTTACATCGCAAGAAAAAAACAGTTGGGATCAGGGTTCCTGATAATGCTATTCCCATTGATATTATTCGGTTGTTAGGCAATCCGATTATGTCTACTTCCATCCACGATGAAGATGAAATAATTGAATATACAACCGATCCGGAACTGATATATGAAAAGTTTGAAAACCTTGTTGATATAGTAATTGACGGTGGTTATGGTGATAATGAACCGTCTACCATTATCGATTGCAGCGGAGAAGAAATTATTGTTGTCAGGGAGGGAAAAGGGAAACTTTAAGATTGATGATTTGTGAATGATAAAGGGTAATTTGTGAACCGTAAAGAATATATCTATTAAGGAAAGTGAATAAAGGCAGGAACATATTTGATATTAAAAATATCAGGTCGAAAGAGCAGGAGGTATTCGAATCCATAATTGATACTAAAAATATTCTGGTTGAACGGATTGTTACATTAAATCATTATGACAAACCAGGTAAATGGTACGATCAGGAAACCGATGAATGGGTATTACTACTTAAAGGAAATGCAATAATTGAAATAAAAGATGAAGAAATAATTACCTTAAATGAAGGAGATTATTGTTTTCTTCCTGCACATAAAATACACAGGGTCAAGCAAACAAGCGAAAAGTCTCCCTGTATCTGGCTGGCTGTTCATTTGAAATCGCAATAAAATATGTAAAACGGTTTGGATAAATAAAAAAAACATCTAATTTTGCACCCGCAAAACGCGGTACGATTCCGTAGCTCAGCAGGTAGAGCATATGCCTTTTAAGCATAGGGTCCTGGGTTCGAGCCCCAGCGGGATCACAAAATGAAAACCAGTCTTTTACACTTTAAAAGACTGGTTTTTTGTTTATTACAAGCTTATTAACAATTGTCCTTTAAAAGTTTTTCCTTGTTTTATATTGTTTATTATTGTCTTTTTTGATAGATTTGTTTAAAAATTGTTTAAAAATCTATTCTGAAAGAAATATGGGTTCAACCACTGTTAAAATTGTTATGCTCCCTCATGAGAGGCCAGATAGCAAGAAGTCTTTATACCAGAATCACTCATAATCGAAAACCGGCATATATTCCATTGAGTACTTATGTCAAAAAGGATGAATGGTTAAACAAGGAACAACAGATCCACAAAAAATGTAAACGATACAAGAACCTTAGCAGGGTGAATGACTATATAACAAGAAAAAGACTTGAAGCTAACAGTATAGTAACTGGGTTATTAGAATCTGGAGAAGCTGAATTCCTTACTGTTTATGATATTAGAGATAGAATCTTAAATAAAAGTGATAATGGTTCATTCGAAAGTTTTACAAATAAACTCGTTGCGGATTTTAAAAAAGCTAATCGATTGGGTAATGCAACTGTTTATCAAATGGCCTTAAGTTTTATTAAAAAACACAATAACCTTAAAGACATTTCATTTCAACAAATAAACTTCGAATTCCTAAAAAAGCTTGAAACAGAACATCTAGCCGAGGGGAAATCACTTAATTCTCTCAGCGTCTATTTAAGAACCATAAGAGCTATTTATAATCGTGCTATAAATCAAAATGTAGCTAAAAGGGATTGGTATCCTTTTAATAGATATTCCATAAAATCAACAAAAACACAAAAAAGGGCTATTTCAAAAAATGATATAAAAAAGATTGAAGATTATAAAACTAAGCCTGGAACAGAATTTTTTCATGCCAGGAACTATTTTATGTTTTCTTTTTATATGATTGGAATGAATTTTACTGACATGGCTTACCTCACTCCTACCAATGTAGTGAATGGCCGTTTAGAATATAAAAGAAAGAAAACAGGAAAGTTTTATTCTTTAGCTTTATTTGACAAGCCCCAGGAGATCCTTAATCATTATTTAAATGGAAAGAAAAAAGAAGATTACATATTTCCTATAATCAAAAGATCAGAGCCAGAATTAATCCGGATGGATATTCAGAATGATTTAAGAACGTGTAATAAGTATATGGGTCTAATTGCAAAAGAATTAGAAATACAAGGAAATATTACCAGTTATGTAGCTAGACATTCCTGGGCTAGTATTGGCAAATTCTTAAATGTTCCCATTCAAGTTATCAGTGAAGGATTAGGCCACGATAATATTCAAACAACTCAAATTTATTTGGATAGCTTTGAAGCTAATGTGATTGATGATGCAACTAAACTTATTACTTCTTAAATGCCTATTAATAACTACATAATTCTGTTGTATATTTATGCCATATCAAATACGAATACATTTAACAAAATAGCAATAATATTTGAAACATGACAGAAGATATTTTAGAGAAATTAGTTGATGGATTCTTGAATCGAAATGCATCTGTTTTCACAAAACATAATGTCAAATATCGCCCAGATATTAAAAATATGAGTTTGCAGGAAAAGAGAAAATATAGTGTGAACTCTGATATTGATGTTCTAGGTTTGTCTGTTATGAATAATCATGCTTACGCTGTTAGCTGTAAGTCCTGGCAAGGGGGATTTAATTGTAAGTACTATTTTGATCATTTAAAACAGCCAGACCTTCATTCAACAATGTTGTCAGGAAGAGAAGTATGGAAAGGCTTTAGAGAAATAACAAATCCTACTTGGGCAAAAGCATTTCGAGAGAAGATCCTAACGGAAACAAAAGCAGAATCCTTTACATATATTATCGCTGTAACAAAACTCATACAAGAAAACTACCGCGAAAAATTTGAAAGCTGCAATGAGTTTCTTAATCTGCTCTCAAATAAGGGCGAAATAAAAGTCAATATTCAACTCCTTACTCTCGAAGAAATTTTTGAAACAATTTGGAGGGAAAATCAAAAAACAGCACTTGAAAGCTCGGAAATAGGAAGAATCATACAACTAATGAAAGCTGCAGGGTTAACAATAAAAAAAAATTCCTAATACTGCTTTAATGGTAACAAACTGTTTCCTGGTTATAACCCTTAGCATTTAAACCAAAAAGAAAAAGTGACAAATTCTGAAATCTCAAAATATATAAGAACATTAAATCAAGGATCTGGAACAGAGACAATTTTCACCAGAAGGATTAGTAAAAATGTTGAACTTGCTAAAGTCTGGGAGAAAAGGCCAAAACCAACAGATAGTATAATCGGAAATTTTAATCCATTTACCTTCTTTTTTATTAAATCTGAATCAAGCGAATATGTTGGCGCAGTTTTGGATATGGGTCATGATTTACATTGGTATATAAGCCAAAAACATAGAAAAAAAGGATATTTAGTAAATGCCTTAAAATCCTCAATTCTACCATTCTTATTATCTAATCGAAATGAGCAAAGAATCTCAATAGATAAACATCAAATCGGAGAGAAAAATTATGAAAACTCAAAAAGAGTTGCAGAACTAGTTGGATTCAAAAGATTATCAGCAGAAATTGAAGGAGATAAATATTCTATTTTAAAAGAAGAATTCGACTGGGAAAATGAAAAACTTGATGAGAAAAATTCACTAATTGGTAAAAAGAGAATCGAAGAATTGTGTAAGAAGGCATTTTACGCAACAAAGCTTTTCTGGCTGATAAAAGATGAACTGGAAATGAAATATGGGGATAGTTCTAATTTAGATTGCTATGTCAAGGAATTAAGAAACTATACATGGAAAATTGAGGACTTGATGTTTGAATATGAAAAATAAATCAAGGAACTGAAATTATTTACAATAATGACTGAATTTACAGCATTAAACGAACTGATAGTAAGATTTTTGCAAAATAGAATATGGATAACAAACTTTCGAAACTGATTAATAATAATTCTTACAAATTCAATGATTGGACCCAAATAATCAATGAACATAATTTCATATTCAACCCTGATAAAGACCTTAAACAAAAAGAACAAATAGAGCTGACTCATAAGACCTCTAACGTTTTAGTTCAAATATCTGACCTTTTTTTTAAGTATGGTTCCTTCAAAGACACTTTTGATAATAGTAAAATGTTTTTACATGTTTATGGACCAAATCTAATTATTAAGTCGAACAAAACAAATAATCAGTTTAATCTTGGCATTGACAATAAAGGAATTTATTTGGAGACATATATGCGATTCGCTGAAAATCTAAGGTATATGCCTGATAGTTTCTATAAAGCTATATTTACCTTAATGGAATTGGGTAATTTTGAACTTCAAGAGAATCAATTTTATGGAAAAGAGACTACAAACAAATACAATCAACTCTTTAACAATCAAAAAAGTAAATTATTCAAGCTTTTCAGGAATTATATAGTTGGAGTAGCGGAGGGTGAGAGTGATATAATACTAGGGGATTTTCATATCCATTGGACTTATGATAAGAATTTTTATAATATAATTTCTAATAGCTGTTTGGCATTTAAAATACTATATAAACTAAACTACTCACTTTGGAAAATTAATGATTTAAAGACTAAGAAAAAGAAAATATGATAATAAAAATCAATTCAGAAAAACAGCATACTACATTCATTTAAAATATGGATAAATCACCGGAGGAAATAATAAGCCTTTTTCATGAGAAGCTAAGCATAGAACATATACATGAAAATAATAGATTTGAGGGTGAAATTTTAATCCATTACCAGCAAATACTTGAAATTCTAGGTAATGATCATATTGCTTATCGAAAATATTTTCCTCAAATAGTTTCTATTTTAGAACAAAGCCAAATAAAATCAATATCATATTCGATAGGTATCTATTTCGAATTATTCAATAAGCTAATAGCAATAAAAGAAACAGAAAAACTGGACACTTCTTTATTGGAAGAAACTATATCTGATAAATCATACGAGAAGTTTCGTAAATTATTTGAAGATAGCTTTAAAGCCAATAATCAAATAAGAATTTCAGATTTTAAACTTAATACACATGATTTAACAAATCAAGAAATAAAAGAAATTGCTTCACTCCTAATAGACATGCTTCAAGATAACTCATTGGATCTGGATTTATCGATTGACAAAGGAGATATTTTAACATTGATATTACCGTTTCTAAGAAATTTATTACTTGCTATCAACAATCCTGGACTTTTTTATTTTTCGTGCGGTATATTTATCGACATGCTTGAAAAATCAGAATTTTTCCAATCTGCAAGAGATTTCTCTGAAGAAATACTAATTTCCAGCTTTAATGATGACATCACTGAATACGGCTTTTTTAATTCTTTTAGATGTTATTCTAATCAGGGAAATGTCCATGCCGCCCTTCTTTATGCTAATATTAGCATGTATTGCGCATTAAATAAAAAGAAACCTATTCTAACCAAATATCTCCAAGAAATTATTTGGCAATCTTTAAAGCTATTCAGAAATCTTAAATTATTTCCCTGGGTTATAAAAATATATAAGAATATTCCAGATCATATAGAATTTTCAGAATATGAACGTCGATCAATAGATCATACCTATTTCACATGTCTTTTAAGTATAAATGATAGCAGCTTACCAAGTATAATTTTAGATTACTTACATAAAGAGCGGGAAAGTATTTTTAAAGCAGGTATTTCCGAATCAATTCCATGGCTGATTACTTTGTACAATATAAAAAGAATATATTCTAAAGCTGACTTTTCAAACAACGGACTAGGTTTTTATCTAAACATTTTCGAGAAAATAGTTCCAGAATCGACTGTTGAGAAATACAAAAATATTATCGATGGTGATTCATCGAAATTAAAAGTTCATTTAAAAAAGTCACTTATTAAATTAAATGAAACAAGAAGTAAATCCGACATTGATTATGACAGCGAAACTGCATTAAAAATTGCTAATAGGCTTATACAAGATAGCTTTGAAAAACAGGATGAAGAAGCTATTTTATTAGCAATGATGATAAAATCAGATTTTAGTCTCATTTTTCAAACAAAAAAAACTGAAGAGGTTGCCCCGTTCAAACTTCCGAATGACGAATTAGAAAGATTCAATAAAATTTATGGTGATAAGCATCAACTTTTAACTACAATCAAACAAGACAAAAACATACTGTACTCTTGGATTGCTGTATCTGAAGACAATGTCTTCCAACTATCTCTGCTAAATAATACATTTCAATTCAATATATTATCAGAATGGGATTGGTCAAAATTTAATGAACTTCGTAAATCAGATTATTTCTCAAGTTTATCATTTGATGATACAATTAAAGATAAATCAGG
>JAWKKL010000011.1:0-70409 GCA_041393275.1 Bacteroidales bacterium | reverse complement strand
CCGTCTCCGGAAAACATACCCCAAACACCGGAACTAATTTCTTTCTGGGCATTAGACCCGCCGTAAGCCTGACCCGAACCCGTGGTAAAATTAAAGGAATAAACGCCAGTGGTCTCAGTGAGTCCAACTGCTGACATAATGCTCAGATGATTCCGGTGGTGGATTACCATAAATAGATTCTGGGTCACATTGGCTGAAAGTTCTGGCTGGGAAGTACCATCCATTCCCACAACCGATCCATCCGAAAGTACAAAAGCCGCTTGCTGCTCTATGATTGCCGATGTTGTTGCTGAAGGTGCACTTGCTGCATCCCTCAGTTCTAAAAGTATCCAGTCAACGGTATTTGCCGGTATCTCTGTTACATTTTCACTGCCTCCATAGTTCCATGGACTCATGTCAAAGGGCTGGGATAAAGGAAGCACGTCAGTCAGGTTAGGAGTCATCAATCCTGCTCCGTTGTAGGGTCCTTCAAGGAAAACTTTCAGATTTACTGTCTTAATGCCTTCATTTGTGATATTCCCATCAAATAATGTTAAGGAGTAGGGTTGAAAATTTTCATCTGTTAGTTCGTTAATGATTTTCTCTTCAATACCGTTGACATATTTAGCGGTATACGAAAAAGTCAGTGGGGTGGATTGCCCAACCGTGAGGCCGCCCAGGTAGTTAAACCTGAAGACCAACAGGTCTCCCGGAGTGATTGGTACTCCGCTAAGGGCGGGATCGATCCAAATGAAGATCAGGTTTCCTGGCAATGAATTCCACAACCAATCTCCACCTAAAGGGGTAAGCTCAGGACTGATATATGAAAGACCATTTTCAGGGGTTGAGGAAGTACCCATCCATGTTATGTAGGCCGGATCGTAATAAAAAGAAATCTGAAATCCAGCCACCAAATTAGACGAAATGGCATCTAAATGCAGAGGCACCGCAATTTCACCAGGTACAGAAACCGAAACATCCGGCAGACTCAGGACGGCAGTTGAAACAGTCCAGTTAAGTACCGTAATATAGTCAGGCTTTAGTTCAACATCCGTTGCCACACCGTTGTCAACTTCAAGCGTTACGTCCCATGTGCCTGCTTCATTGAATTGAACTGCAGGTGGGGATTGTCCATTCCAAGATGAAGGAGTACCCCTTCAAATGTCCACTGCCATGAAGTTGGATTTCCGGTTGAAAGGTCGGTGAAATAAACAGCCTGCCCAATGGAAGGATTAATATCGTCTGCAAAGAAATTTGCCACCGGTGGTGCCGTAGCAAATATATAATTTGTCTTTGTCTCGCCGTCAGACCCGGCAGCATTTGTAGCGGTCAATGAAACGGTATAATAACCTGCAGCATTGAATTGTACCTGGGGATTCTGTGAGCTGGATGTTGTACCTCCGACATAGGTTACTGTGCCAGGGCTAAATGACCATGACCAGGAAGTTGGATTATCAGACGATAAATCTGTGAAGGAAACGGTTTGCCCGGTAACGGGTGTAGTAATACCTGCTTCAAAATCAGCAATTGGAGCGACAACCAGGCCGGATTTACCTGTAATAATCAATGAATAATTCTGGCTTCCTCCTGATAAATTTCCTTGTGTGTAACTGTAATTGTATATATGCCGGATGCACCGGGAACAATAACTTTTTCAAATGGGTCGACGAAATTATCGCCTGTTCCGTTTGTAGTGATTGAAGTTAACTTGTAAGGGAAATATGTACTCCCACTTTTTGTAACTCTGATATCTAAATCATTAACAAGAACAGGGGTTGTATTGTTTGAAATTCCTGTATTCGCCGTTCCGGCCGGATCGGTCCATGAAATAGAGGCAATTAGATTATTGATCCCGTCGGACTGCACATTCACCGTATAAGAGTTTCCCTGGCTAAGGCTCAATTCAGTAATCGAAGATGCAGATCCATTAGTTGTAATGGCATTGGCAGCCGCTTTGGCATTCAACAATCCCCAGCCATACACAACATCCGGCCCGGCAGGACCGGCATCATCTGCCGTGTGAAGAGCCAGCCCTTTTAAAGTGGCCGCTCTCATAAAACTACCGTTTAAATTATTGTAATGCTGCTGGAGCAAAAGTAGAGTTCCGCACACATTGGGTGAAGCCATGGAGGTTCCGGAAATTGTTCCATATTCAGAGTTACTCCCCTCATAGGTTGAATACAGGCTGGTTCCGTTTCCGGTAATATCAGGCTTTATGCGATAATCATCCGTAGGGCCTTCACTGCTGCCTGAACTGATGACCACTGAAATAAAATTTCCGTTGGCATCAATGCTTGCATCGTTTCCATTAGCCACCACGATGTTGTTTTTTGATGTTTTAAAACCTGAAAGTTTATCATAATTCGAGTTTCCATTTAACGGATCACCATTTGATGAATTATCGTTTCCGTCATTTCCTGCCGAGCAGACCATTAAATAATAAGGGGCATTATTCATAACTACATCCCATTCTCTTGAATTGTAATTATAGGCTCCAAAATACCAGTCAGGTATGCTGCTTGCACCCCATCCATAGGAATGATTGGAAAGTAACATACCATTGGATGCCGCGGTGGTCGCCTCCGATTCATCGTAGTCCCAATCATACCCAACAGCGTATGCCTGAGGTGCCATGCCCTTTGCATTTGGCGAATAACCTGAAGCCATTATGGTACCTGTAACATGGGCCGAATGATAATGAAGGGTAGAAGTGCCATCGCCAATTGAAAACCGGTTACTTCCTCCAATGCCATCATATTCCTGATGCGTACTTCGTGCTAAGCCTGCATCCCAAACATGGGCTGTCATGTTTTGACCTTCCACATTCAACCCTAATATTCCTCCGTTGTGGAGTGTATTTGCTCGAGTAGATTTCGCTGCATTAACATTATTGGTTACGTAATAAAGCGGGTTTCCTTCTTCGCTCACAGCCATTAATTCATAACGGATTCCATTTTCATCTTTTTCGACAAACCAGCCATTTTGGGCAGCCATTTCCAGCGCTATTTGTTTATCATGTTCAGCCTTCGTTTTATAACTGTCGGCAATTTCCTTTAATATGCCTTGATTATAATTTTCGGTTATTACCCTTTTTTCTTCAGTGGTCTGAGAAGAAACAAAAAACGGCACCAGTCCGAATATCAAAAAGTGAAATAAATGTTTCATCCTTATAAAATTTAATCTTTTAGTTCATGTTTATTCATTGAAAGTCGACCTGCAATACACAAAAGGTTCAAAGATATACAATCTGTTGTAAGAACAGAAAAACCCCCGGATAATAAAATCCGGGAGTTTTTTTAACTATCCTTGCTTGTCATTAATTGGGCACCTGTGTACCTTTACCAAGGTTGGGCGCCCAGAAATCATCCTTATCTATATTGTTCGATTCGGAATCGAGGTTGTAGTCGCTCGGAAGATACCCTGTTGTTCCGGCTTCGGTTTCCCAGGTCGGCGATTCATCTCCCGTATCTACTGTCCCATTGCGGTTTCCGTCTCCGGAAAACATACCCCATACTCCCGGGCTGATCTCTTTTTGAGCTAATATTCCTCCATATGCCTGGCCTGAACCTGTGCTATAATCATACGTATATTCGCCTGCATTTTCTGTGAGTCCGTTGGAGGACATTATGCTCAAGTGGTTCTGTTGGTGTACCACAACAAATAGATTTTGGGTTACATTGGTGGTAAGCTCTGGCTGTGAAGTCCCATCCATGCCTACAACCGATCCATCTGAAAGAACAAAGGCCGCTTGCCGCTCTATAGCTGTGGCAGGGGTAGCAGAGGATGCATCCGTGGCATCACGCAACTCCAACAGTATCCAGTCTATGGCATCTGCTGGTATCTGTGTTACACTTTCATTTCCTGGGTAATTCCACGGTGACTCATTGAAGGGCTGGCTTAATGGTAGCACGCCCACCAGCTTGGATGTCATATCTGTACCGTTGTATGGCCCTTCCAGTAATACTTTTAGATTTACTGTTTTTATGCCTTCGTTTATAATTGTTCCGTTTACAAATGTTAATGAGTAGGGTTGATAATTTTCATCGGTCAGCTCATTGACTATCTTTTCTTCTGTTCCATCTGCATATGTTTTGGTCAGTGAAAACGTCAATGGGGTGGATTGGCCAACCGTGAGGCCGCCCAGGTAGTTAAACCGGAAGACCAACAGGTCGCCTGGACTGATTGGTACTCCACTTAGGGCGGGATCGATCCAGATGAAGATCAGGTTTCCTGGCAATGAATTCCACAACCAGTCGCCTCCCAGTGGGGTTAGTGATGGATTGATATACGAAATGCCATTTTCTGGGGTCGTTGAAGTACCCATCCAGTTAACGTAGGTCTCATTATAATAAAAAGAGATCTGTATACCAACCACCAGGTTGGACGAAATGGCATCCAGATGAAGAGGTACTGCTATTTCTCCCGGTGCTCCTACCGAAACATTCGGTAAACTCAGGGTGGCTGTGGAGGTACTCAAATCAGTTACTGTGATATAATCCGTCTTGAGTTCTATATCTGTAGCCGTTCCATTGCTCACTTCAAGAGTTACATCCCATGTGCCGGTATTATTGTATTGAATTGCCGGGGGAAATTGGCCATTCCACGATGAAGGAACACCACCTTCAAATGTCCATTGCCATGAGGTTGGATTTCCTGTGGAAAGGTCAGTGAAGAAAACCGATTGTCCTATTGCAGGATTGACATTGTTGACCATGAAATTTGCGACCGGAGGGTTCGCTGCCAAAATATAATTTGTCTTTGTCTCACCATCAGATCCTGCTGAATTTGTTGCTGTAAGTGTTACTGTGTAATAACCCGCAGCATTGAATTGTACCTGGGGGTTCTGTGAGTTCGATGCTGTACCTCCGACATAGGTTACTGTTGCCGGATTAAATGACCATGACCATGAAGTCGGATTATTGGTTGATTGATCAGTAAATGCCACAGTGGACCCAACATAAGGATTGGTATTATTTGCCGTGAAATTTGCTACGGGAGGCATAATCGACCCAAAACAGCTAATACTGGCCGCCCAACCTGTTCCGGTAACACTAACATCCGAATGCCATTCAAAGGTAAGCGCACCGGCTGCATTTGATGAAGTTACCGTACCTGGAGAATTGGTTCCGCAATACTCACCAATAAGCGGTGCCGATGTATTTGCTCCGTTGTAAATATTCAGGTAATCGTAATTGCATGAAGACTGGTATTCCACATCAAACTGAGTAAAATTAAACTCAAGTTGAGCACCGGCAGTGGACGGATAAAAAGTCTCTATATAATCTTCATTATTTGAATAGCTCCCGGATGACCCTCCTGGATCGTAAAAATTTCCGGAGCAAGTTGTAATTGTTGCATTAGTCATGTTAAAAACTGCATTAATTACATTTATATACCCTGTTTTCGTCTCGGTATCATTGCTCGACGCTTTTGATACAGTAAGAGAAGCATTGTAAGTACCAATATTGTTGTACGTAATGACATGGGGACCCGGGCCGGTGGCCGTTGAAGGAGTTCCTCCCGAAAAAGTCCAGTTCCATGATGTAGGCGAACAGGAAGAATTATCCGTAAAAGTGACAGTATTGCCAACCACAATTGTTGTTGGTGAGCCAATGAAATCAGCAATGACATTTTGTACGGAAATGTACCCGGTTTTTGTTTCGGTATCGTATGTAATGCCATCCCCAACAGTTAATGAAACGTTGTAGGTCCCGGGGGAATAGTAGGTAATTGCCGGTGGGTTTTGCAAGCTCGAAGATGAGGGGCTTCCGCCAGGGAATGACCAGCTCCACGTTGTTGGTGATCCCAATGATGCTTCGGTAAAGTTCACCGATGAACCGCTGCATACTGACGTAGAATTAGCACTGAATTCAGCTGTTAATGGAGGATCTGACAGATCAAAACTTGCAATCCGTGTTAATCTTGAACCTCCACTGCTTATATATTCTGAAGTATACCAAAATGTATTATTATTCACCGGATCGACAGACATAGAAGAATAATCTCCCCATCTGTTATAAGAGGTTTGTGAAGTTGTTCCGGCCTGAATAGATTCTTCGGTTATGTCAAGAACACCCGTAGCATTTGCATTTTCGGCAGGTGATTGACCACAATAACGTATACTTGGATAAACACTTGAACTGGAAACTGTATATCCCAATGCAATGGCATGTGATTCGTTTATGGCTATGCTTCCCATCCATCGTGAATGGGAATCGGGAGCATAGGTACCTTGCTGTCGAATGGACCAGGTCCCACTTGTATTTTGCAATTCGTACCATCTGATCCCTGCATGATTAGTGGCATCCACATCAACGGTATGCATGCAAACTATTTTTTGAGACGAGGGAAAACTCCTGTACTGAGCCCTGTACATGAGCACCATTGGAATGGCATCAAGTTTTTGGGTTGTTCCCGGCTGGGTTATGTCACCGACACCCCAGGCATTAAACTGGCTATCGAATGAAGTAACCGATAATTGTTGAACGAGGTTGAAGGTTGATGAAGCTGGGGTTACCCAGTTTACATCCAATTCAAAAATCCTTAATTCATCATTTCCGCCTCCGATGGCGTTATCGTTAATGGTTATAAATTGTCCGGGTGTGCCAATGGGAGGGAAACCTCCATCGCAATCAATGGGCTGAATACAATGAAATCCTGGAGGTCTCCAGGGATTGGGAAATCCGACCATTTGAGGGCTTGATCCGCCTGCCAGCATCACATCCCGTTGAAATACATAAGCATTATTCAAGCCGTTGTAAGTATTCGTTGACATATAATACCCATCGCGCTGAACTCCAAACTTCATATAATCGGGCATATCATCCACATCAAACGACCAACGATACCATGTACCGGTCGGATCACCTGTAGTTGATACGGCAATCAGCATATAATCATTTGAACCGGAAATAGAAAATTCAGCCGCCATCCAACGATCCGCATGCTCATCATAAAGGATAATCGGATCGCCATCATTGTAGCCGGAACCGGTAACACCAGAAAAAAGTGTATTCATCGCCGTTGGGGCGACCAATTGAGTTCCGGTTTTACTATATATGGCGTAGGTGGTGTTTACCGTCTGAAAAAAATGATTAGGCCCAACATCACCATTACAATCTGGTGGATAATAGGGGCTGGACTGGCCGGCGAAATTTACTAATGGTGCTTTTGAACCGCCATTCTTGCCCATTTCTTTTTGCCACACTTCATCGGGTCCGGTTGGTAAAAAATCATTGGCAAACGGGTATACCCGATCGCCCAGGCCTTTGTTTTTGGCTTTTTGCATTGCCCTTTCTTCCATAAATTTTAACTCTTCGGCTGATAATGGGGGCATATCGGACAATGCCGGTGAAACATCAAAATAAATAGCTGTTTTAATAACACCGGGCGATACAGGTCCGGTTTGGCCAAATATCAAAACTGATATTAAACCTAATAAGACTGTTGTAAATATTTTTTTCATAATTTAAACTTAATTTGTTAATATTTTAAAGGTTATTAAACTCTATTAAAAAATAAAGGCAATCCATACCACTACAGATTGCCTTTCTTTATATAAAACTAATCGACAATGTTAAAATTTGAAGAAGATATTTTATATCTTTTTTTCACTATTTATTAATTGGGTACCTGTGTGCCTTCACCAATATTTGGCACCCAATAATCGTCCTTATCAATATTGTTCGATTCGGAGTCGAGGTTATAATCACTGAAAATATAACCTGCAGTGCCGGCCTGGTTTTCCCAGGTTGAGGATTTGTCTCCATCGCCAATTGTTCCATTACGATCACCATCGCCACTAAACATTCCCCAAATGCCAGGAGCCAGTTCTTTGTGGCCGCTTACACCGCCGTAAACCTGGTTCATTCCACTGGTGAAATCATAGTTATAAATTCCACCCGCAGGTGTTATCGCATTATTCGACATAATACCGATATGGTTTCTTTGCCATACAACAACATAGAGATTTTGGCTAACTGATACCGGGAAAAGTAAATTTGAAGATCCATCCAAATCAACAATAGAGCCATCATTTAAAATAAATGCTGCCTGTTTAGCGATCGATGTTGCGCTTGTGGCATTACCTGCCGAAGCGGCATCGCGCAGATCAATCAGTACCCACTCAACTACATTTCCTCCGGGAATTGAGCCCACACTTTCTGAGCCATTGTAATTCCATGGCGGCATATTAAACGGCTGTGAAAAGGGCAGGAACGAATTCACGTCGGTTCTCATCTCTATGCCATCAAAAGGCCCTTCGAGCATAGCCGTTAAGGCAAGGTTTATATCACCGCCCATCACATTCACAGTATAATCTTCTGCTTCACCGTATGTATAAGTATCATCACAACCATCAACCGGATCACTTGAAAACTTAATAAAAACACGCATCCTAACGGCACCCGGTGTGGCATCAAGCGGAACTGTAACATTGGTATTAAGCGTGCCAGGGCCAACTTGTTCACCGAGGTCATAACTTTCTCCTGCATCGTCAAAATCACAATCCTGATTCCAGTCGAAAAACACCCAGTAATTTTCAGTCCAGCTTCCTATTGAACCACATGAAATTGCAATATTATGAACGGACCCGGGATCAACATCTGTTGATATGGCGGTATAATCTGTATACCCACTACCGGCCGTTGATGAATTGTTGATGGTATTAAAAGTTACATTGCTTACCCATTCTTCAGTTCCATTGGTTCCGCCAGCATCACAGTAAACACAAGAAATTACATTGATATAATTCACTTTGGTTTCAATATCATTTCCATAGGCATTGGACACAGCAAGTGCAACGGTGTATGAGCCCAAATCGGTAAACTGTACCTGAGGATTTTGTGAATTGGCATTTGTACCGTTTATATAAACCACATTATTTGGAGTAAAACTCCATGACCAGCTTGATGGAATATTCAGTGATTGATCTGTAAATAGTACATCACTGCCAATCGTAGGTGTAGTTGTGGATGCTGAGAATTCTGCAACGGGTGGATCGGTTGCACTGTAACAACTGATACTTGCCGACCATCCAGTATTTACAACACTTACATCTGAAGTAAAATTGAAGGTAAGGGCACCGGCGGTATTAGCTGCCGTAACAGTTCCGGGTCCGGTTGTTCCGTTGTAGATTCCGATTAAAGGAGCGGATGTATTTTCTCCATTGTAAATGTACAGATAGTCATAATTGGTTTCTGTATCGAAGGTATTAAAAGTTGTACGGACCATAGAACCAGAGGTTGACGGATAAAATGTCAAGGTGAAATTTTCATTATTTGAATAACTTCCTGAAGGTCCCCCTGAATCGTAGAAATTCCCTTCACAAGTGGTAATCGTACCGTCTTGCATATTGAATTCGGGTGGAATTACTGTAATAAAATCAGTTATTGTTTTAGTGTCATTTCCAGCGCCACTACTTACAGTTAAAGATACATTAAACATTCCCTCCGTATCATACAGTATAGGAGGAGGATTTTGCCCGTTAAAAGATGCCGGACTTCCTCCGGGGAATGACCATGTCCAGCTTGAAGGGCTGCAATCTGACAAATCTGTAAAGCTTACTGTATTTCCTTTCACTACTGTGGTTGGAGTACCTGAAAAATCAGCAATAATATTTTTTACGGAAATATACCCTGTTTTTGTTTCGGTATCATTATCAACACCATCAGACACGGTAAGAGAAACATCATAAAGACCAGGAGAGGAATAAGTTACTGGCGGCGGGTTTTGTCCATTATAGGAAGATGGGTTTCCATTTGGAAAACTCCAGATCCACGAAATTGGGTCACCGGTAGAAGTCTCAATGAAATTTACTGATGCGCCTGTACAAACTTCTGTGTCATCAGCAGCGAAACCGGCATTTAATCCTAATTCATAGGGAGAGACATAAGTCATAAAAATTCCACCCCGGGTATCCGTCCAGCAGGGATAAACTTTTCCTCCCCTGGCTGTAATACCCAGATAATCTCCATATAACTGCTTGCCAATCCCGGAATAGGGGATGGAGTAAAAGAAACATCACTTACCAGAAAATCAAACCATGTAACACCGGCATCTGCCGAGTAAGCAGAAAAAGTTTCGCAAGATGAACTCGTCGTATTTCTGTCATCATAAAAAACGGCAGCCAACACTCCTGTCTCAGGATCGCAGCATATCCAGGGGAAATAGGATTCTTTACCTTCTGTATAAGGATTTTGATTAACCCTTATGGGAGTCGACCAGTTCGTTCCGCCATTTGTTGACCTGGCCATATAAACACTAATGTTTGTACCTGTGTTCGTACCCGGAACACCAACATTCGACCAAACAACATATAAATTGCCACTGTTAGGTCCTGTGCTAATATCACATGCCATGGAAGGAAATGAATTCACCCTGTGATTTTTGTTTGTTGTGGTTGTCCTTATCCCGCGAATGTTTGTAATGATTCGGGTAGCCGTAGTATAGGTAACACCCCATCCAACGATTTAGCAAATCCCATTGCCGTTTCATCTGTTGGCCATCCATCATAAATTGCCCAAACAACATATACTTCACCGTTAGGCCCGGTTTGAATATTTACCCCCTGGTTATGGCTGCCGGCATTAACGGCTGAACTGATATTCAGGGGTGAAGACCAGGTTACTCCGTCGTCTGTCGATCGTTGAATCACAATTTCTGAATCATTGGATCCGCCAAATGGCGTCCATGCAACATATAAATTCCCTTCGTAAGGACTGGTGGGGCTGTTGTCGATCCACATGTGATTTTTGTCGGCCAATGATCCCGGATTGGGCGCTATAGTAGCTGTTGTCCATGTTGAACCGTTATCTGAATAGGCAATTCCCTGTCCACCTGGATCACTGATATAATTAACATACTGACGTCCATTTAAACCGATTGCTGTTGTCGGGTCACCACTATTATCACCGCCGGCGCCATTTAAACTTCCACCCCAATTTAATCCGGCATCAGCCGACTGAAAATAATTAGCACCATAAATACCTGCAACCGGATAGGGGGTTGAATTGTTTGAATTTAACAGATAAGAATTATCATTAGGGTCAACAAATACAGAGTTCTCACTTTGAGTATTGGCCGTAAGATTCGTAACAGGAACATCGGTTGAATTTGTTGTTTTCACGCCAGGAACCGAAATTTTACTGGATTTTTTAATGGCCGGTTTTATCGGAATTTCAACATTGTAAGGAACCAGCCCCTTTTCGGCTTTATCCATCCAGTATCCCATATTATCCACACGCGTATCCACTCCATTTATAAATCCCTTTTGAGGCGCGGAATTATCTTGTGCAAAATCAACATTGCAAATCATTACGAAAGCAATGGTAAAAAAGGCAATAACAATTTTTTTCATGATATTTTTTTTTAAATTTCTCTTTTTCTAGTTTGGTACTTGCGTCCCTTTGCCCGTATTAGGCGACCAGTAATCGTCTTTATCGATATTATTTGATTGTCCGTCCAGGTTATAATCGCTGTTTAAAAAGCCTTCTTCGCCAGCTTCATTTTCCCAAACAGGCGATTCATCCAAAGAATTGACCATACCATCAGCGTTTCCATCAGCAGCAAACATAGCCCAGATTCCCGGTACTACTTCTTTGTGTCCACTTGCACCGCCATAAGCCTGACCCATGGCCGTTGAAAAATCGTAAGTATAAACCCCGGCTGTTTCTGTAACCGGGCTTGCCGACATAACGCTTATATGGTTTCGGTGATGAACAACAACAAACAGATTGTTGATTAATGATTCGGTAAAGGTCAATACAGGGTTTCCGTCAGAGGCAATAATTTCACCGTTAGTTTTTACAAAAGCAGCCTGCCGTGCAATTCGGGTTCCAGAATTTGCTTGTCCTGCTGATAGAGCATCCCTCAATTCAATCAAAATCCAATCGACATCGTCAGCCGCTGGAGAAACGATTGATTCCGTTCCAAAATAATTCCAGGGAGCCGCATTGTAAGGTTGATTTAACGGTAAATATGAATTAATTTCCGGACTCATTGTGTTCACATCAAAAGGTCCTTCCAGATATACCTTTAAGCTTAGATTAATATCACCACCCTCAACCTTTACGGTATAATCTTCAACCTCACCATAAGTAAATGTATCATCACAGCCATCAACAGGATCGCTTGAGAATTTAATAAATACCCTCATTCTTGTTGCTCCCGGTTCTGCATCTCCGGGAACTGTAATATTTAAGTTCAGGGTTCCGGGACCAGTTGTTGTACCCAAGTCAAAACTTTCATTCGCATCATCAAAATCACAATCCTGGTTCCAATCGTAAAATACCCAATAATTCTCTGACCACGATCCGGTAGAGCCACAGGAAACTGACAAATTATATACAGAGCCTGGCGTAACATCAGTTGAAATGGAAGTATAGTCGGTGTAGCCCGTAGCTGCTACTGAAGAATTGTTTATGGTATTAAAGGTAACATTGCTGATCCATTCTTCATCCCCTGTCGATCCGCCTGCCGCACAATAAGAACATGGACTAACATTGATATAATTAACCTTGGTTTCAGAATCGGAACCATAAGGATTTGAAACATTTAGGGATACAGTATAAGCAACCAGATCGTTAAACTGTACTACCGGGTTTTGTGAGTTTGCATTTGTTCCATTTACAAAAGTAAACGATGCCGGGGTTATTGTCCAGGTCCAGGTGGTTGGCCCGTTGCTTGAAAGATCGGTAAAAACAACATCAGCGCCAGGCGCAGGGGTTGTAGTGGAGGCAGAGAAATTGGCCACCGGTGGATTCGTTGAACATCCGATTGAAGCCGTCCATCCCTGACCGGTTACACTGACATCAGAATGCCATTCAAAAGTTAAGGCACCAGCTGCATTGGCAGAAGTCACCGTACCTATGAATTGGTTCCGCAATATCTACCAATCAGAGGGCAGAAGTATTTTCACCATTATATATATTCAGATAATCGTAATTGCATGATGATTGATATTCCACATCGAATTGTGTAAAAATAAATTCCAGCTGCCTTGGTGTTGATGAATAAAATGTCAATATATAATCTTCATTGTTGGCATAGGCTCCTGTTGGTCCTGCTGCATCATAGAAATTTCCTTCACATGTTGTAACCGTTCCATTTTGCATATTAAATTCTGGTGGAACAACGGTAATATATCCGGGAATTGTTTTAGTATTGTTACCTGCACCATTTGTTACAGTCAATGAAACATCGAATGTTCTTCGGTATCATAAAGGATAGCCGGTGGGTTCTGCCCGCTATATGAAGAAGGCTACCTCCCTGGACCACGACCAGCTTGTCGGGTTGCAATCCGATAAATCGGTAAATGTCACTGTATTCCCTTTAACAACTGAGGTCGGCGTACCTGAAAAATCAGCAATAACACCTGCAACCGTGATAAAATTAGTTTTTGTTTGTACGTCCGTATCAATGCCGTCTCCAACTGTTAAAGTTACATTATATGAACCAGAAGAAGCATACGAAATCGCGGGAGTGATTCTGTCCAACATGAGATGCAGGATTTCCACCCGGGAAGCTCCAGTTCCAGGACGTCGGAGAACCAAGGGATGCATCCGTAAATATAACAGATCCACCATTACAAACACTTGTTGGAGTAGCTGTAAAATCAGCTGTCAATGCCGGAGTGAGCGAACTGAAATACACCAACCCAGTTTTTTCTTCCACTAATAAACACTTCGCCAATTGACCAAAAAGTGGCATCGTCCAGGGGGTCTATCGTCATTTGAGAGTAATCACCATAACGTGTAGAAGGATCTGACTGTGTTCCATTGGCAATGGTTTCCTCTGCCATTGTCATCGTATTTAAGGGATCAGAAGCAAATCTACCGGTATAGCGAAGTGCGGGGTATTGGGAAGTACTAACTATTGTATAAGCAAGGGCAATATTGCCATTGCCATCCATGCACATATTTCCACTAAAGGCGCTATGACCGTTGGGTTGAGAATAAGTCCCTTCCTGGTAAATTGTCCAGTTGCCGCCTGCGCTTGGTTGCCGTAATTCATACCATCGGATTCCAGAATAATCATCTCCACCGTCAAGGTCAACCACAAAATTAAATACGACCGAGTTGTGGCTTGCAAACCTGCGATACTGCGCCATATACATTATGGTAGCTTGAAGGGCATCAATATCACCGCCTGAAGGTTGAGGAAGATTAGAGAAAGAGCCTCCGTCAAATAACCCGTCAAAGGCGGTTGTATTAATTATTTGAGGGGTTGAAATTGTTGAGTTGGCAGGTGCAGTCCAATTTACATTTATATTCCAAATTTTTAAATGGTCGGTACTTACTCCACTCCAAACATCATCCTGCATGTAAACAATCGGGGCATTCCCTGCGGGTGGCAAAGTAGGACCATTGCAGTTAAATCCGAGGGGGCTGTAAAAGCCACTTGTTATACAACCGGGTAAATTAAAACCAACCATCTGAGCCGTAGGATCACCAATCAGCATGGCATCACGCTCAAGGGCAAAAACAACTTCATTTGTCGTTGGCGCATTTTGATCTTTATTTGCTGTGATGTAATATCCGTCAGACCAAACACTAAATTTCGGATAATCGGGGAAAGTATTGGTATTAAACCTGTATACATACCAACCATCATTTACCGGATCGGGCCCTTGAGATACAGCCACATCAAACCCATTGCTAAAAAATTCGCTGATAAAAAACCTGTCAGCATAACGATCGTACATTACAATTGGATCGCCAAGTGTACCTGGGAATATTGTTGATAATGATGAGGCCGGAATCAAAGGAGAACCTGATTTATTAAAAATCCTGAAGGAAGAGTTCCATGAGTTGACAAAGTGGTTTGGCCCTACTGCACCAGTAGGGTCGGTGGGGGTAGAACTTGAACTTGCGGCTTCAAAAGTTAGTATGGGTGCTTTTCCCGGCGATTTAACAGCCTGCACCTGATTTTCCCATAACGGGTCGTTGCCCCTGGGATATCCTTTACCGGGAACAGCTGTGTTTTTTCCCCATTTTTTGGGATTATATTCTTTGACAATATCCACTGATTGTTTAAACGTTCCATCCGCTATTTGAGAAGCAATTGAAGGGACTTCTATTACCGATTCGGACATTACTATAAGAGTCGCGCGTTGTTTTTGTTCTGATTTCTGCGCAAAAACCTGAAAGCCCAAAAAACTGAACATAAGAATTGCAATAATGTAGATAAATTTTTTCATACAAATTAAATAATTAGTTATTTTAAACACCTGATTGATTGCTTGTTTGATGTGAATTGTTATTCTACCTGAAACTATATCTGGTGCGAATTTAGAAATACTTTTCCAGATAAAAAAATAAAATGTACTGACGGGCACGCTATAAAACTACGGATTGTGCATAATACAGTAAGCACATACCTAAAAAGCCTGCAGGAAAATTCCTGCAGGCTTCAATACTATTTTAGAAAATATTATTTTATATAAACCTTTTCGGTATAATAGTTATTTCCGGTTCTGACTTTAATAAAATAGTAGCCTTTTTTTGTTGTCAACTGAATCCGGCTTACATCGCTATATAGTTTGTCATCCCTGAAAACTTCGTGCCCAAGCAAATCGTAAATCAGCACCTGCTCAATTTTTTCAAAATCGGACTTAATATAAATTGTATTGCCATATGAATAAATCCTGATGTTTTTACTATCCTCGGTTAATACCTGGTTACTCGATTTTTGAATATGCAAATTAAATCGATGGAAGTCATCTTCGACATTGGCATCAAAATTATATATTGTCCCTTGGGCTAACACCATAAATTCTCCTTCTCTTATGTCTTCAAGAATAACATTGTCGCCAGAAATAAAACCCCCTAATTCCGCAGCTTCTATTGTATAGAGTCCATTTACTCCAACTTCAAGGCCGATGGGCAAAACCCTGTCTCCATCAAGAACCGGACGGACATCAACCGAGTACAATTCGTTTTCGGCAACTATGGAATAAATGTTTGGCGATTCGGCATATCCCCATCGCTTTTCAAGGTCGAAATTACCATCAAAGCCTTCTTTTGCTTTTGATGTAAATTGAAATAAAACAACATCAAAATCGCCATTTCCATCAACCCGCAAGCGAATTGAATTTTCAATGTTCACCAATGAATTTTTATAAAATGGCTGGCTGCTGTGCAATCTTTCGCTTTGTGGAATTGTTAATGAAGCCCCTGCAGCGGTAGCGCGTACCCAGAATCCCTGCGAAACAGGTATTACACCGTTTGCCATATCCCCGGCATTTGGCCATCCTGTGCCAGTTGCTGCATTATAACATTCATCATTACCATTATTATGCACACATGCCCAATCACCAACATTCGTTTTAATCCAGGTATTATTCCATTGCAGGGCTGAGGGATATGGATTTCCAATAAGGTTCCATCCCGTATTCGGACTTGCTAGTGTATAACTCAATGGATTTAAAGTATAATTTCCTGTATTTAGTGTACCTGAATAGCTGACTGTTGTTGACCCTGTATAATTATCCGAAGCCCAGGCGGAATAACCCTGTGTTGCATTCATTGGAATGGTAGTTGGTTCAACAAGGTAAGTCCAGGTATCGGTAGGTTCGTTATACGCTTTTAAATAAATATCGAAATAGGCGCTGATCTGTGCATTTGAAATGGGCGGAGAAACCAAATGCCACCTCTCAGAAGTCAGGTATTGTTCAACAGTGGCATTAACACCTGGATTTGAATGCAACAATGATCCCATGCCTGTATTATCAGATTTTATTACAAGCCCATTTACTCCGGCGTTATTTATGATGTTTCCATTTACCGATAAGGTGTTATTTGTTGGAACAAATATCCTGGCACCCGGTTGTACTACTAAATCCTTGCATTCAGCACCCATAGCTGAATTTGTTTCTGGGAATTTTCCACCGGATGGATTTCCGGGTACGAGCACATTTGTCCCCATTAAAGGGACATTTCCATTTAGCCAGCTTTTGCTGGCAGTTGACCAGTTAAGACGGAAACAGCTCCTGTCCAAAGTCCCGGAATATCCAAAAATATGGTTAAATCTCCAGTACCTGTAGTGGCATCATTTCCCCCTACCTGAACATAGTAAGTAACTCCGGCGGCCACCTGCATTTTAATGCTTGATTGTTGGGCAAAACAAACCGGACCGAAACCATCATTGCATGCGAGGAGATTTCCACCACAGGCATCCCAAATAGCTAACCGTGTTAAAGCTGCTTCCGCATAAGTCAAATGCAGCGTGAGGCCACTTGTTGAGGCTGTGTAAGCATACCAAATATCAACCGGGTCCGGATCGCCCTCGCAACCTGGGTTATCACCACTGGCCGTGGCGCCAACAGTTGAGAAAGGTAAATCGGTAACTTCATTAATCGGGATGGCATTGGCACAATCATCATTCGTTGGATCGGGAAATAACATGATTGTCAAATCTCCATTGCCGGTAGAGGAATTCAGTTGCCTCCCACTTGATAAAGTGTTGTCCTGCAGTTACAGGGCCAGAAACATATGATGTTTGAGATAAAAATCCCACAATAATCGTCGTTATCATTACAAATTATAACATTTCCACCGCAGGCATCCCAAACAGCAAGCCTTGTATTGAAAAAAAAAACTACCACAAAGGTCAACAGACACAATACCTGATTGTGAAGGAGCATAAGAGTACCAAATATCAACGGGGTCCTGTCCGCCACCACAACCCGGATTATCACCCCCGGCTGTTGCACCTACAGTTGTAAACGGTAAATCTGTTACTTCGCCAACAACGATGGCATTTGAACACTCATCATTGGTGGGATAGGGAATGGCAATAATGGTTAAATCGCCAATACCATAATCTGTATTGTTGCCACCAACCTGAACAAAATAGGTTGTGCTCGATACAACATCCATTTCCAGGTTGGATTGAAAACTAAAACATGAGGGGCCAAATATCATTGCAAGCAATGACACTGCCTGCATCCATCCCAAACGGCAAGCCTGGTATTAAAATTACTGCCACAAAGATCAATGGATGCAAAACCGGTAACTGTTGCCGTATATTCAAACCAGATATCTAAAGGGTCCTGTCCGCCACCACAACCCGGATTATCACCACCAGCTGTCGCGCCTTTGGTTGAAAATGGCAGGTCGAAAACCTCGTTGATAGCAATGGCATCAATACACTCATCATTTGTCGGAAATGGATAAACAAAAATTGACAAATCGCCATTTCCTACATTTGCATTCCACCCTCCGACTTGCACATAGTAGGTAGTTCCCATGGTTACATCGTATTCAAAACTTGATTGTAACAGACATTCAGGGCCCAATATTTCATTACACGCCAGCACGTTTCCTCCGCACCCGTCCCAAAGGGCAAGCCGTGTAATATAACTACTACCACACAGATCAAACAAAGCTGTTCCTGTAGAGGTGGCTGTATAGGCATACCATAAGTCGATTGGTGCAATTGTACCACCACAATCAGGAATAGCCCCGCTTGCTGTTGCTTGTTTAGTATTAAAAGGTAAATCAGTTACTTCATTTATTGATAATGCGTTGGCGCAATCATTATTTGATGGAAAAGGATCAAGGGTTATGGTGATATCCCCGGTGCCGGTAGCTGTGTTATAACCACCTACCTGGATATAATAGGTAGTACCCGCATTTACAGTGCCTGTCAAATAAGATTGTGTTGAACCCGGCCCACAATTATCATCATCATCGTTGCATATCAGGACACTTCCTCCGCATGAATTCCAAACAGCCAATCGTGTATTAAATGAGCTCCCACAAAGATCAACCGTTGCTATTCCGGTTAATGAAGGCGTATATGAAAACCATATATCTACCGGGTCCTGGTTACCACCACATCCGGGATTTTGTCCGCTACTTGTGGCATTCAAGGTACTGAATGGATAATCAGTGACTTCGTTTAGTGGAATGGCATTGTTGCAGTTATCATTAACGGCTGCGGTTGTCAGTGAAATTGTAATATCGCCATCTCCTACATTGGAATCATATCCGCCAACCTGAATATAATAGGTTGTGCCTGCTGTTACAGGCCCTGAAAGATAAGATTGTAATGAACCAACACCACAGTAGTCATCATCATCGTTACATACTAAAACACTTCCACCACAGGCATCCCACACGGCCAACCTGGTATCAAATAAACTTCCGCACAGATCAACACTTGCAATTCCATTTGAAGCCGGTGTATATGAAAACCATATATCCATCGGGTCAGTGCCCCCACATCCGGGATTTTGTCCACTGGCCGTTGCGGCTGTTGTACTGAATGGAAAATCAGTGATTTCTGAAATGACAATTGCATCGCTACAATCGTCTCCAGGTATAGGTGAATAGACGAGTATATCATCAATGTAATGTCTTTCACCGGCTCCATCGTTAAGTACTCTGCAAATAATTTGAACAGAAGAACCACTGAGACTAAATTGTTCAGCATAGGTTTGTGCAATGTTTCCTGAATTATTCCCATTTATGCTAAAAAATTGCTCTATCGGACCACCATCCAGTTTATAATATACCCTCACATAATCCGTCGGTTCCATATTACTTGTGCTTTCGATTGATACGGATAAGTTAACACTTGAAAATGCCGATATATCAATTACTTCTGTAAATAATACCGCTTCACCATCCAGATCGCGCCCCTCAATTAGATTTCCCTTAACTTCAAAATAATCATTGGCATTTGAAAAAGTACAATTTGAAACATCTATTGTCCACTTTGGTGGAATACCGCTTCCTTGAGTAGTTCCATCACTGTAGGTAAAATCTTCTTCCCAAACGATGGTTTGAGTAAATACTAAATTGGCCCAAATTAAAATTGGAACTAATAAAATTAGACGGAAAATGCTTTTCATAATCTTTTATTTTTATGTTATTTTCTTGAATATCAACTTAAAAAATACTTTTTGAATTGGCTTCTACGGTATCTCATAAAAAAAGTTCTTTTATTCAGCTATAAAATAATGGATGATAAAAATGAACTAATCTGACATGGTTCTTAATTATTCGTCAAAAATGAAGGTTAGAAAATAAATATTTTGTAAACCGACTACGAATTGAAAAGGGTAAATAATAAAAGTTTCCGCAATTTCCCCAATACCTATAAATTCTGAAGTTAAAATTTATTCTCCTGAGTTTTTATCAATACGTTTCTTGTTAAATAACTCATGCTTGTATTTACCTTTACCACAAAATAATTTATAAGAATATCCTGGGTTTAATCAGTATTCAATAAGTTTTATCAAGAAATCGGTAAAACCAAACAAGAACTAAATTAGGTTGTATATGCAAATACATAATAAAAGGCCTTCGGTAAAATACCGAAGGCCCATTAAAACAACTTTTAAGTTCGCTATTTAATAAATACTTTTTTTGATATGTACTGATCTCCACATTGAACACTTACCAGGTAATAACCTGTATTTCCGTCCAACCTGATCCGGTTGATCCCGTTTTCAGAAATGTAGCTATGCAAAACTTCCTGTCCGATCATATTGTGAACCGATACTTCTTTTCTTTGTGTATCAGATGTTTTAATATAGATCACATCGCCAAATGAATAAATATGGAGATTGTCGGCCGAGCTTTCAGGGATTCCAAGTGGATTACTAAAATGCAGCAGGAACCTGTCATTATTATTTTCAGGAGAATAATCGAAAGAATAAACTGTATTTTCGTCTATTTCAACAATCTCTTCTGCAAGTAAATCTTCAAGGTAAAGATCGCCCACCTGGTCAAAGCCAATCAATTCAGTAAATGTAAAAGAATACGCACCTCCTGAAGGGGCCACAAAAGCGACAGGCACAACCAGTTCCTCGCTAATTTCAGGTAATGAGCTTATCGCCAGTTCTGTTCCCAAAGGAGTAATGGTATAAACCTGTGGATAATTTTCAGCAAATAATTTATAAGCATCAAAATCACCGTCAAATTCTGCATTTGCTTCGGTAAAAAACCGCACAACCGTTTCATCGGTCAATCCGGAACCTTCGGCTTCTATTCTGATCAAAGGAATATCATCCTTGTTGCCTTCTTTGTAAAAGGCCTGACCACTATGGATACGTTGGAGGTTTGAAACACCAAGCGTTCCGGTTGTAAATCCGGTATTTACATGAATAAAAAATCCCTGGTGAGGTGGAATTTCATTCGTTCCGCTATTTGCACCAACCCCAGGAGTTTCACCCCCCGATCCAATATAATACTTATAGTTACTTGTACCACCATTTCCACTGTAATAATAAATCGTATTATTCACATTTGTTTTGGTCCAACCCGCTGCATCCCAGTCAAGTGAAGAAACGTAGGGGTTTCCCACAAGGTTCCAACCCTGATCGGTTTGTATTGTATTCCGCGTAACCGGAATGCTATACGGTCCATTTTTTAGCGGCCCGTTAAACAAAACCGTTGCAGGACTAACACTGGCCCATGCCGCATAACCCAGCATGGTATTGTCCAATGGTACAGTTTGTCCTGTAATATATGGATTCCATGTATCGGTCGGTTCATCGAATGTACGGAGGTATATTCCTGTATAAACACCACTCATTGCCCCTGTAACAGGTATGGAAACATAATGCCAGTTATTGTTTATAAGGAACTGTTGTACGAATGGTAGTGACGCAAAGTTCGAAGTTCCCATATCAAGAAATGAAGCCATTCCGGTAGCATCGGCTTCAAAAAATGTGGCGCCTGTTACACTTAAAGTATTACCGGTAGAGGTAGTAAACTGGGCAGAAGGTTTTAGGTTAAAATTACCATTGACATTAAGGCTGCCATTGGTGGCAACTTCCGCATTTAATTTACTAACGGTCAAATCAAAAAAGTTTTCTGTTCCGGCCAAATTATAACTTAGTACCACGTCATCGATATACCAATAATTGATCTGATAGAGATTTCCGGTAATGGTAAAAGCTATATAATAATTTGGGGCACCAACACCCTGTGCTGTTGAAAGGGCCAAATTTATATTGGATGCCGGGATATTGCCTGAAGGTGTTACAGCCCAGCCTGCATCATTCCATGTTGTACCATTTGTGCTGTATTGCACTTTTACGGTATATCCCGATCCAAAATGGTCAACCGAATGTTTGAAATCCAGGCTCAAAGAACTTAATCCCGTAGTATTTACCGGATTGTAATATAATCGTCGGGTGCTGATGGAATTAATATATGAAAATCTGGCTTCAGGACTGTTACCTCCTGCATTTGCTCCCGCAAACTGATCAAATACACCGGTGTTTGCACCGCCTACTCCAATATTTCCATTCCAGTTGCCAGGCCAGACAGATATATTATCATTGATCAAATTCGCCACACCGCCTGGGGGAGAATTAATTGTTGCATTGGAAATTCCAGAAAAATCAACGATACCCATACCGGGGGTAAATGTGCCATTATTATTCCAATTGCCTTCAATCTTCAGGTTACTTCCTATATTCATAACAAGTGTCCTTCCTGTGTTGATATTAAAGTCACCTGTAACAGTCAACTGAGCATTAGGTGCTATAGTAAGGTCTTCACAATCAGCACCCAGAGTAAGGTTTCCTGTTTTTACCGGCCAATTAAACGGCGCATTAGGAATAGTAACATCGTTAAGAGCTGTTGGAACGGTTTGAAACCCAGTTTCGGGAGTAGCCCAATCTGAATTGATTGTTCCTGCCCAGAGTATCGGAAGTGGTTGGAATATAAGTCCGATTCCCACAAACCACGGCCAAAGGTTGCAGCACGAATTTTGCTATTCAATGGATTAGTGCAATATGTGTCAGGTCAGTTACAACATTATTGGGCAAGCCACTATAAGGAGCCCAGTTCGCTGAACCTAATTTTGCGTAACACCACATCCGTCCCGGCATACAATTCATTAAAAGATGTATTTTGTTTTATTTTGAATTACACATTACAGGTAGGGCGGGCAGTGCGACAGAAATATTGGTCCAGCTTGTACCCCCCATTGGTCGACTCAAAAACTCCAAGCGAATTGTAACCGCCAAGTGAAACCCAAATGGTATTACAGCATCATTGTCCTTGATCCAGACATAAGTAATGCTTCCCGAACCTGTGGGCAATGATCCTGTGATGTTGGTCCAGTTGGAACCACCATTGGTTGTTCTGTATAACGCTGATTGTGTCGCGGCACAAATAACATTCGAGCTGGCAGGTGTAACAGCCAGTGACCGAATAGTTGAGCCTCCAAAACTGCTGATTGCTGCATATGTGCCGCCCTGGTTAATTGATTTATAAACTTCATTGTAGCCGGCATAGATGGTGGTATTTACATTGGCATCGAGCATAATGGGCGTCACCCAGGCCCTGTTCCTGCCAGGCCGGTGAATATACCTGGGAATTGTCCAGGAATTTGATGTCCTTCTGAAATCTCCCTGCACATAACTGTTGTATTGGGTTCCAGCCGCTGTAATCAATGGCACAGTCCATCGCCGCCCACTACATCACTCCATGATCCTGACAATAAGGCCTTGGTACCATTATCCTGTAATCCGCAAATAACAGTATTTGCCGACGTTTGAGCCGCACTCGTCCGATAGATCTGGCTCGTAACCAAACCACTTCCATGATGAGTCCACGAAACGCCATTATTAGTGGTTTTATAGCAATCCTCCATCATTACATTCCCAAAGGGTCGAGCTGTTTTGATAGGCAAGAAAGTGCTGGTCGGCATGAACTTCCGAAACCCCACAACCATAGGATGAAGTCCAGTGATTGGTTATGCTCCAGTTTGAACCTCCATCGGTTGATCTCCAGGTGTTAATCCCACCAATAAATACATTGTTTGCATTACCCGGGTCGGCCACCATACATAAGTCATAACTGGCCTGCCCACCGCCTGAAGAACTACTACAATCCCAATTTAACATATTGGATTCGATCCGGCGATCTGGCTAAATGTGCTTTGGAAGAGCCACTGGTCGTGGATTTATAAACTCCGGCAAGCCCTCCGCTACCATTGGCCATTACAGCATATACCACCGATGGGTTATTAATAGATACAGCAAGTTCAGTCCTGTAATTGGAGGTTGATAGAACAACCAGACCATGTAGTTCCACTATCTGTTGATCGAGTAAATATCTCCATTCCAAGTTGAGCCATAAAGGGTGAGGAAGTTCCCAGTTTTGAATTTAATATCCACAAAAAATTAGTAGATGTTAACAAACTTTTAGTATTCCATCCATCAGTGGTTTTACTTATACACCTGCAATAGTAGCTGCATACTGTGTATGTCCTGAACCATCCGTAGGATCTTAAACATTCTGTTTTACAGTTTGCTTTGCACTGAGCACAAATGAAAGACTGGTAGTGCTCCATGTAGCACCCGCATCGGATGACTTTAATATACCAACACTATTGTTGTCGTTAGACTGTCCGCCTCCCAAAAAGACCACATACTTCCTCCATCTCTGTCGCCGGTACCGATGTAGAGGACATCGGGACCAATAATCGGGCTTAAACAAAGTATATCACTTACGCCTAAAACGGCATTATTATCGCCTAAAGGTGCCCAAGTAGAAGCTCCGTCATTTGTTACCCATATTCCTCCGGATGCAGCGCCAACATAAATAGTGTTCACATCATTAGCTGCAAATGCAACACAATTCAAACGTCCTAATCCAGCATAACCTCCAGAAGTTGTGGAGGGGCCTAAGGAAGTCCAGCTACCTGTAGGGCTTTTTTGTTCTGGGTATTCTTTTAAATGATTTTGTAATTCTTCCCAGGCTGATGTATTTGGAAACTCTCCGGTTTCTGGGTTAATCCTGTTTTCCCAATACCACTCCCATCGTTTAAATTGTTTCCACATTGGAGCCTTAACCTGTTCGCCATTACGATCGTAATATCCATTTTTAACGTTATAGGGTTCCCAATAATCATTAAACGCTTCCTGAATTTCGTAAAATGTTAATTCCCCGTTTCGAAGTTTGTCCTGGGGCAGGTTTTGTATCCAATCCTGAGCATTTAAATTGCCCAAAATAAACAATAATACCAATAAGGTGTAAATCTTTTTCATAATGTAAGTTTAGTTGGTGTACCTGAATTTTTTAATAAATAGAAACAATTTTGCAAATATATGAAAAATGTATTCTTGTATAAAAATATTCGGGTTTTGTTTTCCACAAGCAATTAACTTTAAATCCATACATTTGTGCCCTGAAAAAAATCAACACTATATATGAAAAAATCGATTGCCATCATGGCAGGTGGAGGGCCGGCACCGGGCATTAATACGGTAATTGCTTCGGTTGCCAAAGTATTCCTTAAAGAGGGTTACAGAGCCATTGGATTACACGAAGGGTACAAAGGACTTTTTGCGTTTAAGCCCGATATCATAGAATTTGATTTCAGCCTGTGCGATAAAATCATGAACCTGGGAGGCTCTGTTTTACAGATGAGCCGGCATAAACCAAAAAATGAAGAGTTTAAAACCGATTTTTTTGTTAAAAATAATGTCAAGTTGTTGGTGACTATTGGCGGAGATGATACTGCATCAACAGCCAACAGGATTTCAAAATACCTGGCCGATAATAATGTAAGCATTCAAAATATACATGTTCCTAAAACCATTGACAATGATCTGCCTTTACCAGCCGGATCGCCAACCTTTGGTTATCAGTCGGCGAAAGAAGCAGGGGTGCAAATCGCTTCTACTGTTTATGAAGATGCCCGAACCAGTGGTAATTGGTTTGTGGTTTCAGCCATGGGGCGCGAAGCCGGACACCTGGCCTTTGGTATTGGGGCGGCCTGTCACTACCCCATGATCATTATCCCTGAAATGTTTGACAAAACGAGGGTTTCATTTGAAAAAATTATCAAGCTGGTTATTTCTTCAATAATAAAGCGAAAAATTCTGGGCATTCAATATGGTGCCGCCATTATTAGTGAAGGGGTTTTTCATTTTATGACCAATTCCGAAATTGAAGCAACCGACATTAACTTTACCTATGACGATCACGGCCATCCGGAATTGGGTAACGTGAGTAAAGCACATATTTTTAATATGTTGTTACAACGGAAATTAAAAGAATTAAAGATCAACGTAAAAAGCAGGCCGGTTGAATTGGGTTATGAACTCCGCTGTATTACACCTACGGCCTTCGACTTGTTGTATTGTTCGCTTCTGGGTATTGGCGTAAAACAATTATTCGATTCAGGCAAAACCGGTTGCATGGTAACATCAGACCCAACCGGTGACATTGCTCCTCTTTATTTGAAAGATGTCGAAGACAAAGATGGTAAAGTAAAACCAAGGCTGGTGGACATTAATAGTCAGAAAGCACAACTTGTGTTCAGGAACAATTTGCATTTTATTCATGAAAAGGACTATGAAATGGCAAAACAATACATTGCCAATCCTGAACATTACGATTTTCTGAAAATACTTGAATGGGATTAAATATTGTCCTTTGCTAAAAATACGAAAAGGAAATATATGATTCATCTTCGTCATGCGCAAATCATATTTTTTTAATAAATTTTCATTATTTCCAGAATATAGTAATTTCGCCTGCTAAAAGATAGTTCGTCCAGTTTCTGTTCCATCTTATAAAACATGTGGATTTATCTCGTACGACATATACTCAGATACCGGCTACTTAACATTGTCGTTATATTTCTGTTGACGCTTTTTATGGGATATCATGCCCTGAGGGTTCAAATGTCGTATGAATTTACCAGCTTATTGCCCCAATCCGATTCGGCCCACATTGCTTACGAAAATTTTAAGAACCGGTTTGGCCACGACGGAAGCGTTTTATTCATAGGCATCCAGGACCCTGAAATTTATAACCTGAAAAAATTTAACGGCCTTTACGACCTTACTGGCGACATAAAAAAAATCGATGGTGTGGAAGAGGTTATTTCTATCACCAGGCTTTTTAATTTAATTAAAAACGACTCATTAAAAGAATTTGAGTTTGCACCCATCGTCCAGCAACGTCCTACAAGCCAGCAAGAAGTTGACAGCATCCGGCAAATCATTCACTCCCTGCCGTTTTATGATGGGTTAATGTTTAATAAGGAAACAAATGTTTGTTTGATTGCCATCACACTTGATGAAAAGCGGCTTAATACCAAAGGCCGCATAAACCTCGTAAACGCCATAAAAGATAGGGCCGATACCTTTTCTGAGTCGTTTGGAATTAACATGCACTATTCCGGGCTGCCTTATATTCGAATCATTACCTCGGAAAAACTGGAGGAAGAATCGAAGTTTTTTGTGGTGCTGGCCATGATTGTCGCTTCCCTTATTTTATTCTTTTTTTTCAGGTCGCTGAAAGCGGTGATATTCCCAATGTTAATTGTTTTAATTTGCCTGGTCTGGGTATTCGGTACTATGTCGCTGTTGAATTTTAAAGTGACCATGCTAACTGCTGTTTTTCCGCCGCTCTTGATTGTTATTGTTGTAGAAAACTGCATTTTTCTTCTAAATAAATATTACAACGAATACCGGATTCATGGGAACAAAGTGCGTTCATTATCGCGGGTTGTTCAGCGTATCGGGAATGCCAACCTGCTAACCAATGCGACGACGGCTGCAGGTTTTGCTGCATTTATTGTGACGGGGAATTCATTGTTGGTTCAATTTGGCATCATCGCTTCAATAAATATTTTGGTAGCCTATGTTATTTCATTGTTCCTTATTCCGATTTTTTACAGCTACCTGCCTCCTCCCAAATCAAGGCATACAAGGCATCTCGAAAAAAGTATCGTAGCGAGCCTTGTCCCAAAAGTGGTACACAATGTATTAAACCATAGGACTCCCATTTACATAACAGCGGTAGTATTGCTTGTTGTGGCGGGTTTTGGGGTAACCAAACTGGAAACGACCGGAAAAATTGTAGATGATATCCCGCGAAAAGATGCCTTATACAAAGATCTCATGTTTATTGAGCAACACTTTAATGGGGTAATGCCGCTGGAGTTCAGTATTGATACGAAAAAACCCAAGGGGGTTCAGAAATTATCAACCATCGAAAAAATAGGCGAGTTTGAAAATGTGCTGGCCGGATATCCGGAATTATCAAGATCACTGTCAATTGCTGAGGTTTTAAAATTTGCTAAACAAGCCTTTTACGCAGGGAATGAAAAAATGTACAGCCTGCCAAACAATAACGAAAAGAACTTTATTCTAAGGTATTTGCCTAAAAACAAAACTGGCGAACGAACCATCCTCAACCAATTTATTGATACAAGCATGCAATATACGCGTATCAGCACTCAGATGGCGAATATCGGTACCTACGATATCCAACGGGTAAAGGATGAACTCAGGCCAAAAATTGACAGCATCTTCCCAACGGACAAATTTAAAGTGGATATAACAGGTACAAGCGTGGTCTTTTTAAAAGGCACACAATACCTTGTAAGAAATCTGTTTACCAGCCTCCTGTTGGCTTTGGTTATCATTACCATGTTGATGGCCTTGTTGTTTACTTCCATAAGGATGATCATTATTTCACTGGTGCCAAATCTTATTCCGCTCATCATGACGGCTGCCATGATGGGATATATCGGAATTCCTATTAAACCTTCTACCGTTTTGATCTTTAGTATTGCCCTGGGTATTTCGGTTGATAATGCCATTCATTTTCTTTCGCGGTACAGGCTGCAACTAATTATCAACGACTGGCGGATCAAAGAATCGGTGATTGCCGCCCTGAAAGAGACCGGGTTTAGCATGATCTACTCTTCGGTGGTGTTGTTTTTTGGCTTTATTATTTTTGTTTTATCTTCCTTCGGAGGAACTGAATCAATGGGCTATTTGATTGCATTTACCCTGGTGGTTGCTTTATTGTCCAACCTTTTTATTTTGCCGTCCCTGATCTTATCGCTTGATAAGCGGATAACCACAAAAACCTTTAGAGATCCTCTGTTGGAAATTTTTGATGAAGAAGAAGACATCGAACTTGAAGATTTGGAAATTGAACAAATCGATACAAGAGGGTCAGCCTGATTATTCCGCCCTCTGCTTTTAGCGTCCCGCTAAAAGATTATTAACTACAACTGGTTCGTTTTTGATTTAGGTTTGGGTGCTGAATATGTGTAAATATCTTCAGGCCCCAAGGCTTGAAGCGGGGACGGGATGATTCCACAGCAGGGAAATAAATTCCCTTAGCATCCATTGGTCAATGGGTCAGCATCCATTTATCATTACCTCAGCATCCATTTATCATTACCTCAGCATCTATTTTTATTACCTCAGCAGTTAGTTGAAAATGCACAATAGGTTTTTACATAAAATCTACAAGCTGTGTTGAGCTTCTTTGATCAATGATTGCAAATAGAAACTAACAATCCTTCATGCCCGGAGGCTTGAAATAAGGGTGAGGCTGAAGTTAAATTTATATATTTGCACCTTTCAAAATAATTAACAAATAGCTTGCAATGAAAGGAATCATACTTGCCGGTGGGGCCGGAACCAGGCTTCATCCCATTACTTTGGGGATCAGCAAACAGATCATGCCGATTTACGACAAACCAATGATCTACTATCCGTTGTCTGTCCTGATGATGGCCGGTATCCGCGAAATTTTGATCATTTCAACACCAGTTGACCTGCCAAACTTTGAGAAACTTTTGGGCGATGGAAAAAACCTCGGCTGTCATTTTCATTACAAAGTGCAGGAAATTCCAAATGGCCTGGCCCAGGCATTTGTATTGGGTGAAGAATTCATCGGGAAAGAGAAAGTGGCGCTGATCCTTGGCGATAACATCTTTATGGAAGAGGCCTTGATAAACTTTTAAAAGAAAGCAATGACCCGGTGGGAGGGCTGGTGTTTGCCTATCATGTTTCAGACCCCGAACGCTATGGAGTGGTTGAATTTGACAAAGAACAAAATGCCATTTCAATTGAAGAAAAACCCAAAAATCCTAAATCAAAGTTTGCTGTGCCCGGTTTGTATTTTTATGATAATTCGGTGGTCGACGTAGCCAAAAACCTTAAACCTAGCGCACGTGGCGAATATGAGATCACCGATGTAAATAAATATTACCTTGAACAGAAAAAATTAAGTGTTGGTGTTTTGGGCAGGGGAACAGCCTGGCTCGATACCGGCACATTTGATTCCTTGTTGGAGGCTTCCATGTTTGTTTCGGTTATCGAAAAACGGCAGGGGTTAAAAATCGGATGTATTGAGGAGGTTGCATACAGGTCGGGTTTTATAAACAAAGACCAGTTGAACACACTTGCTAAACCCCTGTTAAAAAGTGGTTATGGACAGTACCTCCAGGGGATTATTGATGAAGATTAACAGGTTTTAATATGCTGGCATTAAAAGAGGTAACTGAAATAATTAAAACCCGGATCCATCAGTTGGATTTTAACGGGGCACCAAAAGAATTATACGAACCCATTAAATACACCTTAAACCTTGGCGGAAAGCGTTTACGCCCCGCGCTCTGTTTGCTTGCCTGCGACATGGTAGGCGGAAAAGTGGAAAAGGCTGTACTTCCTGCCATTGGCATTGAAATATTTCACAACTTTACCCTGCTCCATGATGACATTATGGACAACGCCCTCATCCGGCGAGGCAAACAAACCGTTCATAAAAAATGGAATGATAATGTAGCCATTCTTTCAGGCGATACCATGATGGCCCTTTCGTATGAGTATATTATGAAAGCTCCGGAGCATGTCAGATCAACGGTGTTTTCGGTTTTTAATAAAACGGCCATTGAGGTTTGCGAAGGTCAGCAATACGATATGAATTTTGAGTCGGACGACCATGTAACCATTGTAGATTACCTTGAAATGATCAGGCTAAAGACAGCCGTTTTACTTGCCGGAAGTCTTAAAATCGGGGCCTTGATCGGCGGCGCTGAAATGAAGGTGGCAAATGATCTTTACCGCTTCGGCGAAAATATGGGTATTGCGTTTCAGTTGAAAGATGATCTGTTGGACGTTTTCAGCGATGTTGAGAAATTTGGAAAAACCTCAGGAGGCGATATTGTGGCCAATAAAAAAACATACCTCTATTTAAGGGCCTTTGAGTTGGCAGAAGGCGAAACCCTTAAGAACCTGAGTCGTATATTTTCTGATAAAAATATGCTGCCCGAAAAAAAAATAAAGCAGGTTAAAGAAATTTACCAGGAACTGGATATTAATAACGAAACCGGGCGACTGATTGATCATTATTATCATCTTGCAATGAAAGCATTATCGGAAATTAAGTTGCCTGAAAAAAATAAAAAACCGATATTACATTTTGCCAATCAACTGAAAGAGAGGGTATCTTAGAATCTATATTTATTAAAAGTTCGGAACATTTCTCAACCTTCAGGCGAGCTAAATTTTTCCAGCTTTTCATGCTGTTCTTCCCAGCTTAGCATTTCCTGCTCCAGTTCCTTGTTCAGTCGGTCATATTCCTTTGAGAGCTTATTAAAATCGAGGTTTTCATCAGGACTGCTCAGGAGTTCATTGTGTTTGGCTATTTCAGCTTCCAGTTCGCTGATCCTTTTTTCGGATTTACTTATCTGGGTATTTAATTTCCTGATTTCCCGCTCAAGCTGTTTCTTTCGCTCATAGTTTATTTTATTATCCAAGGTGGAACTATCTTTCTCAGAATTCATTTGATTCTTCATTTCAAGCTCCCTGAGGTTTTTTAATCTGCGGTATTCGAGGAAATCATAAATATCGCCAAGATGTTCATGAATCTGCCTGTCTCTGAAATCAAAAACCTTGTTGGTCAGGCCTTGAAGAAAATCCCGGTCGTGTGAAACGACGATCAGGGTTCCATCGAATTGAAGCAATGCATTTTTAAGGATGTCTTTCGACTGCATATCAAGATGGTTGGTTGGCTCATCGAGCACGAGAAGGTTGCAGGGAGTAAGCAGTAATTTTGCCATTGATAGTCTTGATTTCTCTCCACCCGAAAGGACTTTCACTTTTTTATCAATGGTGTCTCCACTAAATAAAAATGATCCAAGGATGGACCTCACCTGCCGACGGAAATCGCCGGTGGCTATATCGTCAATGGTTTCAAACACGGTTTTTTCCGGATCAAGGTATTCTCCCTGGTTTTGGGCGAAATACCCAATTTGAACATTGTGGCCATATTTCAGCGTTCCTTTGTGTTCAAGTTCTTTTACGATCACCCGCGAAAGAGTGGTTTTGCCTTCTCCATTTCTTCCGACAAAAGCAATCCGGTCATTATTAAGAACAACAAAATTGAGGTCTTTTAATACGTCATTCGCCCCATAACTTTTACCCAGGTTGATCCCTTCAAGGACAACCTTTCCGGATCGTGGTGCCGGTGGAAACCGAAAATGAATGGACGATTTATCCATGTTTTCAATTTCGATCTCTTCCATTTTATCCAGCATCTTTATTTTTGACTGAACCTGTTTTGCTTTTGTGTTTTTATAGCGGAATCTTTCGATAAAATATTCAATCTGGCGAACCTGGTTTTGCTGATTATTGTATGCAGCAAGCTGTCGGGCCAGCCTCTCTTCGCGCATAGCCACATATCCGCTATAACTAGCCTTATAATCATAGATCTTGCCCATCTCAATTTCGATGGTTCGTTTTGACACATTATCCAAAAAAGCACGGTCGTGGGAAACCAGTACAACCGCTCCGAAATAATTGATCAGAAACTCCTCCAGCCATTGAATTGATTCAATATCCAAATGATTTGTCGGCTCATCCAACAGGATAACATCGGGCTTTTTCAACAGGATCTTGGCAAGTTCAACCCGCATTTGCCAGCCACTGCTGAATTCCGATACAGGCCGTATAAAATCTGAACGTTTGAAGCCTAATCCGGTTAACACTTGTTCTGTATCACCTTTCATTGATTGGCCTCCAATGATCTGGTATCGATCATTGGCTTCTGTCAGTTCATGGATCAACCGGCTGTATTCATTCGAGTTGTAATCGCTCCGTTCAGCCAGGGCATCGTTCAGCAATTTTATCCTTTTTTCAAGTTTCAGGGTTTCATCAAATGCTGTGATGGCTTCATCAAAAATGGACTTTCGGCTGGATGTATCCATTTCCTGTTGCAGGTATCCCAGTGTCGAATTGCCCGGGTAGATCACATCGCCTTCCTGAGGCTTAAGGTGGCCTGAAATGATATTCAACAGGGTCGTTTTGCCAGAGCCATTTTTACCCACCAGTCCAATCCTGTCCCTGTCGTTTATCTGAAACGAAACATTACTGAACAAGTCAGTTCCGGTGAAATGTATGGATAAATTATTTATTGCGATCATGACGATACCCTGTTAACAGGCGGTGCAAAAATATAAAAAAGATCAAGTTACCAGCAAACCAATAAACAAAAGGGAGCCGCATCAGCAGCTCCCTTTAAACTTTAAATCAATTTATTGGGAATACCCATTGAAAAAAGATCCGTTATTTTCCGATAACGATTTTATTCAATGATATTCCTTCCGTAGTTTTTAGCTTCAGGTAATAAATACCACTTTCAAACTGAGACACGTCAATATTGGTGATTGAAGTATTGAGGTTTTCCGTTTTGACAAGCTGACCAATATTATTTAATAATTCATAGGATTCAATCATGTATTCTGACTGAACCGAAATATAATCCGTAGCTGGATTTGGCTGTATCCTGAATGATTTGGCATCAAATGGATTTACCCCGGTAATAAGGGTGAACGCAGGATCAGACGCTTCTGATTCGCCGAAGTAATAAACAGCAACAACATGATACGTGTATAAGAAACCGGGTTCTAAATCAGGATCAACAAAAGTAAGTTCTGTAACTAATGAAGTATTGATCATGACATCATCCCTGTAAACGTTATATCCATCGGGAGCAACACAACAATCAGGTGCATCCCAGTCGAGGGTTACATCATTTTCATCAGGAATATCCGCCGTAGCTGTTAACCCGGTTGCTTCCATATCATCTGGAAGAGGAACCGTCATCATAACGGTGGCAGTTGGCATTGATTCTTCCCCAAGATAAACAGCTTTAATATAATAGCCATACTCAACATCAGGATCAATCATTTCATCGGTATACATCATTTCGGTTGCATTCCCAATCAGGTTACCATCACGGTATATGTTCCAGCTATCTGGTAATCCACCTGTCGGCATTTCCCAGGTTAATTCAATATCTGTACACATGTAATCAATTTCAAGGTTAATCGCCGGAATTAGTCCTTCAACAGTCATCGTAACATCTATAGAAGGGTTGCCAACGTCGGGATCAGAACTGAAATTGATGGTTGCTTCATACACACCGGGCAATAAATCGGTTGCATCAAAATGAACCGTCATTTGTTCATTGGTCCCTGGATCTAATGTTCCACTGGTAGGATCGATTGTTAACCAAAGTGGCCCGGCGGGAGCAAATTCAAACATAAAGAATACATCGGGTGTTCCCTGCAATAATCCACCCAGTGACCATAAACCGGGATATATATTATCCACCATGAATAATCCACCAGCAATGGCTTGAGCGTTTGGCCCAAGGTCGGGCAGAACATCAAAAGTAAAACCAGTTGGCATAAGTGTAGTCAAATCAATTTGGTGAATATACTGAGGTGTTCCTGCTCCGCTTCCCTGGTCAAACATCCATAAATACGGAGTACCAGTGGTGTTATCGTAAGCCGAACCATACATGCCTGCCAACCCAAGATTTGCATTAGGAATAGTATTTAACGTGGCTCCGGTTTTACTGATCTGCCAAACATTTGAGCCAAAATCAGAAATCCAAAATGCGTCGTTATCCACGTCATAAGCAATACTTCTTGCTATCCCGGAATTAGAGATACTACTTACAAGGGTTTGTGATGTAAAGTCCATTTCATATATAGTAGCTCCGGCTGCACCGCCGTACATATAGGTTCCGTCAAAAGCAAGATCCCGCAGACCGCTAACTCCGGGGATAGAAAACTCTTCAATCAGGTTTCCATCCAGGTCGTATTTATGAAGAAGGTTTGAAGCCCAGCGTGTGGTATAATAATACTGGCCGTCGCATTCTGCTCCTGCATTACCTAAAGCTCCGGTTGCAGCTTCAACATCAAATGAAAACTGCAGGTCCCATGGTTCTTTCGAATTATCTTCGATAACAGTTGCTGCGCTCCAGTCAAGTGTTCCATCGCCCGTGTTACTGATATCAACCATTTCATCTGCCATTTCATTAGGTTCTAAAGTAATTTCAATAGACAAGGGGTCTACAACAATTTGAGGTGCTGTAAGCGTAAAATCCTGGGTAAATGTTTCATCCACAACTATTGTTACATCTGCCATTGCCGGGTTATAACCGGTTGCTGAACAATATACCGTATAATCGCCGACAAGCACACCCGTAATACTATAAGTTCCATCACTACCCGTCATGGTGGATAACGATCCTATTGTGATCATAGCATCCTCGATGGGTGTGGCTGAACCATCAGTTACAGTGCCATCAAGATTACCATAGGCAACTTCAAATATATTTACATTATCAACAAAGCAGTCGGGCCCATATCCTGAATGACCAATAAACCTGACTTTAATTGTACCCGAAAAAGGAGATAATGGAATAATCTCAGATGATACAAAAGTTCCGGGGGTAGTATTTCCTGCGCCATCATTTGAATTAAAGTCTGTACCTTCGAGATACCATACTTGTGTCCATGTGGCACCGTCATCATCTGATACGAGAACTTCCAACGCATCGTCAGGATAGGTTGGGCTGTAAAGATGTGACCAGTAAAATTCCAATCCATAATTTCCGCCCGAAATATCTATTTCACCGGTAGTCATATAATCATTATTGCCCGACGTCTGGCCCCAGAAGCTGGCCTCTGCACAAACTACACCGCCAACATTATATTGAATCCAGTCATAAGTACCGCCTGTCATATCCCAGCATACAGGAGGCCAAATGCTGTACTCTTCCAAATAGGGTGGCGAAACTACTGCACATTCCGTAACAAAACTCCACACCAGACTACTGGTTGTTCCATTGGCATTTGTACCAACTACCTGCCATTCGTAAACTGATGCATAGTTTAATCCTGTATATGAATACAATCCATCGGGACTGGATACCGGATCGTCATCCACGACCAACTGCATATTTCCTTCAAGTCCAAACCAAAGGTCATAGGTATCTGTGTTGTTTCCAAACATCCAGGTTAGATCCCCGTCAACTGGAACATCAAAGCTTAAATGAGGGGGTACTTCATCAAATGGATAACCCGGAGGAGCTGCTAAATTTTCTTCTCCAGTGATACGTGTATTCGGTCTCTCAATAATACTACCTTCATATGGGTCTGAACAGCCGGCAGTACCGTCATTATACGCCCAACCATTCATTGGATTAATGGTATTGGAATAGTATACCGAACTATTTGTTGTATAGTCACCATTATCAAAACATACTTTTACAAGTAGGTTTGAAACGCCATCGTAGGTAAAAGGGGTGGTAAATGTAAACATATTCCAACCGGCAACGGCTGTGTAAGACCCTGAATAAACATTGGTGAATCCAGTCTCAAAGGCAGTTACCGTAGTTGCTGTCGTATGCTTCACTTCAATATTAAATCCGGCCATGGGCGTAGGATCAGCTACAACTACTTCCCATCCAATTTCTGTTATATCTCCAGCTCCAAGACCTGCAATAGCAAGTTCTGTGGCATCGAATAAAAACTGGTTCTGACCATCTTCATAATACGTACCAAAGGGTGTAATGTCGGTATCAAAATCACCGGAAATATTTGATTCAATACCTATCGTAACAGTTACCAGATCCTTGGAATTTTTAATGGGTTTCGAATTGAAGGTACTGATTCTGGTTGTTGAATTCATAGCCTGGTTGGCATTCTTTTTAAGTAATTCATAAGCCTTTGTCAATCCTTCGTTTGTAGCCAGGTTTTGTTCAGAGATACCTGCCTGAGCTAGTTGTTTCAATTGGTCCTCATTGAATTCTTTTTTGATTGTTGTTTTGTCTGCCAACTTTGCCTTTGGTGCTAAATCAGCACTCTGTGCCATAGCACCGGAGGCAATTATGCCAACAGAAATAAATACAATCAACAATTTGTGTAAATTTTTCATACATTTAAAATTTTAAGTTAATTAAACATTTCATTGAACTATATAATTGATTTTTTATACTAAATCCATTCGAAAAATAATTTGCTTTTTAAATCCAAGTATAAAATTACATAAATAATCATTTGGTTCACTCCTGCATCTTATTTAGAAATTAAAAGAAGTTTACTTTATATCAAACCATCGTTAAATTGATTATTGTTTTATTTCTTTTAAAAACCGGATTAAATTAATCGCGCCAAGCGGAAATGGTTGAATTTATTAGTTGTGAGTTCTTCCCTGATGTTGCTTTTTTTGATAGAACTACAATGCCTGATAAAACTACTTTTTCACTCAATGTATGAAAATTTACTTCTCCAATATCCCGGATATAAAATTTGATCCCCATTAACCTGAATTTCGCAATTTTATATTAATCCACTAAAATAGAAATTTTTTTATAATAATAAAAAAAAAGAATAATTTCATAATATCAACCCATTGATGCAAGGAATTTACCTATTATCTATTGAATAATAAGAATGACAATAAATCTATAACTCTTAATCACCAATGTTTACGTAAGCTTGTAAGGGCAATTATAATTATATAGTGATGTAAAATATTAGATGGGAAGTTTGGTGAAAATTAATTCTTCATAAACTAAGGTTAAAAAGTTGTTGTAAAATTCGAAAAGTAAAACAGTTGGGTCGTCTCTATTCAAAAAGTAAAACATTCGAAACTGTTATCGGTGTGGTAAACAAGGAAGGCCGGCAAATGCCAGCTTTCCTTAATTTTATATAAATTAACAGGATATATTCCTTATCAGAACACCAATTATTTTCGAATTGCAATTTTGTTCATTGAAGCACCTTTGGTTGTATTCAATTTGAGGTAATAAATGCCACTGTCGAATGATGATACATCAATGTTTAAAACCGGTGCATTGACTACATCTATTCTAACCACCTGCCCGGAGTTATTCAATAGTTCGTAGGATATTATTGTGTAACCGGCCTGCACGTTCACATAATCCCTTGCAGGATTAGGTAATATACTGAACAGGGTGGCATCAAGCTGGTTTGTACCGGTGATAAGGGTGAAAGCAGGTTCCGATGCACTTGATTCACCGAAATAGTAAACGGCAATTACAAAATATTCATAAGAACCTATTGGTAAATCAGGATCAACATAAGTGAGGGCGTTTACCAGCGATTCGTTTATCATTATCCCGTTTCTGTAAATGTTATATCCATCGGGTGTTACACAACATTCCGGTTCTGACCAGTTATGGTTACGTCATTTTCATCAGGGTGCATTTGAGATAGCCGATAACCCCGTTGCTCATACCCAATGGCATGGGTAATGAAATGGTTGTGGTAGATGTTGGCATTGATTCCTCCCCTTCATATACAGCTTTGATATAATAGCCATAGTTAATTTGTGGATAAACCATTTCATCTGTGTACATCATCTCCAGGGTATTTCCAATCATTACATCATCACGGTAATATTCCAGCTATCAGGGCTGCCACCCTGTGCCACTTCCCAGCCCAATTCCACATTTGTACACGTAAAATCAGCTTCAAGATTAACAGCAGGTATCAGTCCATCAACATGTAGTGAAACTTCCACTACCGCTGCCTGACGTCAGGAGATGTTGAGAACTGTATCTGGGCTGTATAGTCGCCGGGTATTAATTCGAAGGTGCTAAATGATAATATGATATCCTCATTCTCACCACTCATTTAATGAGCCAGATGTTGGATCAATGGTTAACCAGGATGGTGAATAATTGGCAACTTCGTATAAAAAGTAAGTATCAGGAGACCCCTGAATCATTCCACCAATTGACCAGGTACCGGGATATACATTATCCACCATAAACAATCCACCTGCAATGGCAGTAGCATCCGGACCGAAATCATTCATTACATCATAAGAAAAACCAGTCATAGTTAGTGTGATTAAATCAGCCTGATGAATAAGTTGGGCTGTGCCGGCACCAGTTCCCTGATCAAAAATCCAAAGGGTTGGTGTTCCTGTTGTCCATTCATCGTAGGCTGTGCTGTATATGCCTGATAAGTCACAGCGCTGCCGCCGGAAATGTATTTAATACGGTTCCGGCCCTAGAAACCAGCATAATATCGGTGGCCCAGTCAGCACACCAAAAAGCATCCAAGCTATTATCATAAGCAATACTTCTGACCACTTGTGGCGATGATATAGTGCTAAGCAGTATTTTGTTTTCAAAATCCATTTCATAAATCGTATTTGTAGCTGTACCACCATACATATGGGTTCCATCAAAAAGCAAGGTTGCGAAGCCCGTAAACGCCAGGAATTGAAAATTCTTCAATCAGGTTTCCGTCAAAATCAAATTTATGAATTAAGTCCGAGGCCCATCGGGTGGTGTAATAATATTGTCCGTCACATTCTGCACCACCATTTCCTGGTCCCCCCGTTGCAGCTTCCAGATCAAAAGTAAACTGAAGATCCCAGGCGTTTTTTGACTTATCCGAAGCCATGTTTACAGTTCCGTTCCAATCAACCGACCCATTCCCGGGATTACTAATATTTACTGCAGAATCCAATAATTCCATAGGATCCATCGTAACCTCAACAGCCATAGGATTAACAACAATCTGAGGTATCAGCAATTCAAAATCCTGAATAAAAATTGTACTCTCTGTTATTGTTACGGATGCCGAACCTGGGGTATATCCATATTTTGTGCATGTAATATTATAGGTACCTGTCAATATTTCCTCAATCAGGTAGGTTCCGTCAGAACCTGTCATCGTTGTGTACATTCCTTCCCCAACATTTATTATTGCATCCGTCACTGCCACGCCAGAACCTGATTCAGTTACCGTACCTTCCAGGCTACCCGGAGCTTCCAGCATGAAGTTCTGAGTTACGACAAGGGTAGATGCTATGGTAAGCGAAACATTTTGCGGATGAAAATTTTCTTTCGATGCAATGACATCATAGGTTCCTGTTAATATTTCCTCAATCACATAGGTTCCGTCAACACCTGACATGGTGGTATACATTCCGTTTCCGATATTAATCATAGCATTAGCAACAGGATTGCCTGAATTTGATTCCGTAACAACGCCTTGCAGTGTTCCGGGAGCTTCCAGCACAAAATCCTGATTTGCCGTTGCACCTTCCACAATGGTAACCGAAGTAGTCTGAGGATGAAAATTTTGTTTTGTCGCTGTTGCATCCCAGGTTCCCAACAAGGCATCCTCAATGAGGTAATAGCCATTTGGCCCCGATGTTCCCGAGGCCAGGCCTGCGATATTAATCGTTGCTCCTTCAACCGGGTCCCCGGTTTGATCTTCCGTTACATATCCTTCAAGACTTCCGGGCGTAAACACGGGGTAACCAAACCATGCCATAACATAAGCAACACCAAGGCCGGTTCCTGCACCCCCTGTAAGGCCCATAATTTCATGAGAGGAACCGATGGTTTTGTACGTTCCTTCGTCATAAGCAACACTGGTATAGTAGCCTGCATTGGGATTTTCCATGATGTTTATTGCCGGTGGAATAGCTTCAATTTGATCAATCCAGTTATTTTCACCTGTGTAAACCCAGCTTTTTCCCGCCCAGAAACTTGAAAGGCCATTTATATTCACTAAATTACTGCTGCCATCATCTAGGCCACTAATTTTAAAATAGGCGTGCAGTAAAGTTGGGTCATCAAATGCCCAGGTTTCACCCCCTTCCATATATATGTTCCTGTCCGGGTAGCTTTCTATCCAACTCGCTACAAATGCAGCATCGGCGTTTGTTAAAGTGTAATTGTTCGGATACACTCCCAATAACAAAAATAACGTTTCAACTTCATCAGTCAGGGGATAACCCGAAATAGATGTGGTATAGTGAACAGTGCCCTCCTGGAAAAAATTCTCAACAATCGGCACAAGCCCTTCACCTGTTGGGGTTGGGTCAAGGTCAATTACACAAATTTTCCGTTCAGGAACCTCAAGTTGAAAATTCTGTACTACTGTTGATTGGGCACCGATAGCAACACCCATTGCCGTTTGCGCACTAAATCCTCCTTTAACAACTTTTACATCATAAGTGCCGGCTTCAACAATAAAATTATATGTACCATCCGAAGCCGTTACAGTATTAAATTCAGTATCAATTAGCGTTATGGTAGCCCCAGGTACAGGAGCACCGCCATCAGCCTCCGTTATCACGCCTGAAATAATTCCATATACACAGGGCATAGTAAAATTAATCCCCGAAACTGTTGTTCCTTCTACTACTGTAATATTACTTATCGTTTGTGTTTCATATCCGTACAAACTCACTACTACATCAAATGTTCCGGGATAAGTTTCAAGCAAAAAATCGCCATTTAAATCCGGAAAGGCAGTGTAAGGGCCGGCTTCAACCACTACATCCGTTACATCACCAATGTTGTAGGGTAAAATTCCATCCAGTATTACATTTCCTTCTATATACCCAAATTCAAAGGAACCAATGGTCATTGTGACAGGTATGGAAATATTACCAATATTCGGTTCGGACATTAAATGGATAGTGGCTGTTTTTGTTGTGCCAACCGGAAATTCAAAAGCATCAAAGTATACATCTATCAAGCCGGTATTTCCCGGGCCAACAGTTCCTGAATTAGGTTCAATCGTTAGCCATAGGGGTTCAGCCGGAGCCAGTTCATAGATGAAAAAAACATCTGGAGTCCCCTGCAATAACCCTCCCAGCGACAAGGTTCCGGGATATATATTATCAACCAGGAATAATCCACCTGCACTGGCTGTTGAATTCGGTCCCAAATCATTCAGTATGTTGTATGAGAAACCTGTCATGGTCATACTATTCAAATCGGCCTGATAAATATGTTGAGGTGTTCCTGCCCCCTGCCCTGGTCAAATATCCACAGATAAGGGGTTCCGTTCGATACATTGTCAAATGCCGTTCCAATCATTCCACTTAATCCATGGATTGAGGCCGGGAATGTATTTAAGGTAACACCGGTCCTGCTGACAAGGGTTATATCAGAATCCCAATCTGCACACCAGAAAGCATCTTCTGAATTATCGTAAGCAATACTTAGTACCACTTGCGGCGATGAAATTGAACTTACCAGCGTTTTAGATGAAAATCCATCTCATAAATTGTATGCGTAGAAACCCCACCATAAAAATAGGTTCCATCATAAGCAAGGTCCCTTATTCCTGAAACACCCGGAATAAAAAACTCCTCAATCAAGTTGCCATAAAGATCGTATTTATGTAAAAGGTTTGAATTCCATCGGGTGGTATAATAATATTGGCCATCGCACGCTGCACCAAGATTACCTAATCCTCCTGATGCTGCCTGTACATCAAACGAAAACTGAAGGTCCCATGCATCTTTCGGTTCATCGGTTTCTTTTTCTACATAAGCAGTCCAGTATAATTCACCATCACCATTATTGGTTATATCAATAATTTCTGTACTCTGGGCATTGGGGTCAATTATGATATTTATGGACTGAGGGAAAATATCCATTGTTGGCGCTGTTAAGTTAAAATCGGTGATGGTGGTATTTCCATTTGAAACAGACACCATACCGAAGATTGTATTGTATCCATCAGCTATACATGTTATTGACCAGTTGCCAACAAGTACATCCGTCATTTCAAAATACCCGTCAGGGCCGGATACCGTGCTATAGGTCCCGCTATTTATTACGATGGAAGCACCGCTAACGGGCGAACCTCCTGAATTTTTAATAACATATCCCTCAATATTGCCAACATCATTATTGCCAATTAGCACAGAATAATCTTCCGCTTCGCCCCAGATATAAAACCCGCATGGATCGGTAAAGGCCTCACCATGTACAGCCATTACACGCATACCATGCACACCCGAAGTAGCCATTGCGGGAATTTCAATATCTGTCTCATAAAAAATTCCTGCGCTTTCAATCCAATAATCAGTGAGGATCATTTCATCCGGTGTCAATTCGAAATCATCGTTATAATCAATCCAGATATTTACATACTGATTTCCATATCCGCTCCCCATAGTAAAAGTATGGGTAAATCCAGGGAACAAAATGGCGGGGCCTAAATCGTAATATTCACTCCAACCATAAAAGCCGGTGTTGTTTTCGCAATTACTGTTTAAGTTTTGTATTTCTTCAACAGCAAAACCAATAAATCCATCACCTGAATTACATCCGGTTGAATATGTTGGAGAACAGAAAGAGGTAGAAGGTTCGGAGTGCTCAATAAGTTTGGTTTTACAGTTATTTAATGAAAATTCATCACCTGACAGATCAGTACAGACAATAATTGTATAATCACCTAGATCGGAAAGATCCACAGTTGTATTAAACGTATAATTGTATGTTTCCCCACCATTAATTATTGCAGTAACTGTTTCAACTATTTGAGAACCGCCATTCAGGGTAAAATATACATCAAAATCCGATTGGGCATTGGCACCAAAATTCCGAATGACGACGGTAACTTCTTCTGTACTTGTCAGTCCACTTCCCGAATTAGGTTCCATAATATACTGAATACCAATATCATCTGATAATGGTGGCCCTGATGTACCCAATTCAAATCCCCAGATATATTTTTCCTGCATATTGCCCATAAGTGTCCAGAATCCCGGTACAACCTGATCGGTAACACAAAGGCCACCCGCAACACCAATCCCCGGAGCTATCACGGTGGCAACATCAAAAGAAATCCCGGTTTCTATACCTGAAGGAAGTTCAATCTTGAAAATCCAGTTTTGGTCTGCCGGAATAGTACCTGGCTGTGCATAGGCCCATAAATATTTACCACCGCAATAGTTATCATACGCTAACCCATAAATACTTGAAGCAGACGGTCCGGTTGCAAAACTACCCTGCGAAGCGCCCGTAATATCAAATACCTGGATAGGTTCGCTCCAGTTGTTTCCATAAAACAGCCCGTCATCTTCGTTGTAAGCAATGGCCCTTATGTTGGCAGGTGCCGTAATAGTACTCACAACCGTTTGGGCGTCAAAATCCATTTGATATACCGTAGTATTGGCTGCCGAACCATAAAAATAGGTACCATCCCAGGCAAGGTCACGAACCGCACCGGCACTTCCACAGGTAAAGGATTCAACGAAGGTTCCATCCATTTGATACCGGTAAAATTCATAACCATTCCATTTGGTGGTGTAAATGTAGTTTCCATCGGTTTCAATTCCGGTTTCGCCACCCCTACTCCTACCGGCCATGAAAACTGCAGATCGAACAGATTGTCAGTTGGATTGGGTTTAATAAATGTTGGCTTATTACCCATGTTCCTGTCCTGACGCCAATAAATTGCTGATTGTTTGTGCCCATCCTTCGATGTTGGTTCAAATCCCTGGATGACATCAGAAAATGGGTTTAAACTAAGGTTTATATTCTTAAGTTTTATTTCTGGTTTGGATGGTTTTTCAGTTTCTTCCAATTGAGTTGTTAAATTGGGTGCTACATCGTATTGGGCTTTTATTCCTGAACCAATAAATGCCACAGTCATCAATACAATCAGTGATTTGTACATGTTTTTCATAAACGATAAAAAATTTAATTTCTAGTTTAAACTTCGCATTTTAGTTTATCTTTGTTAAAAAGTAAGAAAGATTGGATATCGCTATTTTTGCAGAGGGCTTCTTAAGGGCATCGATACATCCATTCATTCCATAAAATTCCAAGCGTAAAAGGAGTTCTTCATCACCCAAATTTAGTGGGCTGATTTGCGAAACTTTCAGATATCTTTTACATGAAAACCGGGGATAAGATTCGAAAACCGGAAAAATATAGGATAAGATATTAACAATTTGCTACGATGCGCTATTTGTAGCTTTTAATTGATTAATAAAGCGGAATTAAGTCCAAATTAAACGATATTGCTCATCCGGCTTTTCAACATAAATGAAAATTTGAATACACAAGGTAAACCGCATGAAACAGATGGTACAGGTAATTCATTTTTCAATTACCTATCTTTAACCAAAATCTTCGGTTCAAGCATATCATACATGGCATATTTAATTCCTTCCCTGCCAAGCCCTGAATCTTTAATACCGCCATAAGGCATATGATCCACTCGAAATGTGGGTACGTCATTTATAATTACACCACCCACATACAAGTTTTTAAATGCTTTATCCATTTCGGTGATGACGTTTGTAAAAACACCTGCCTGCAATCCAAATCGGCTGTCATTTACAAAATCTAGGGCTTGTTCAAAACCGTTAAAAGGTTCGAGGGTAACTACCGGGCCAAATACCTCCTTCGAGCAGACGTTCATATCTTTATGTGTATTCGATAAGACTGTAGGAGGATAAAATGAACCCTCACGTTTGCCTCCGGTAAGAATGGTTGCGCCCTGTTTTACCGCATCATTCACCCATTGTTCTATCCGAATGGCATTTTCTTCATCAATCAATCCAGAAATATCGATATCCTCATTCAGCGGATTTCCCGACTTAAGGCTTTTTACCATAGAAATAAACCGCCTGGCAAAATCGTCAAACACCGATGCTGCCACATACATCCGTTGAGCGTGGATACAAACCTGGCCCGAATAGGCAAATCCACCAACCAGGCACCGTTTTGCTGCATATTCAATATCGGCACTTTCCGTAACAATTACACCGGCATTTCCCCCCAATTCAAGCACTATTTTTTTCTTACCGGCCTGTTTTTTCATTTCCCAGCCAACTTCCGGGGAACCGGTAAAGGAGAGCAATTTGATCCGGTCGTCAGTTACCAGCAGGGTTCCAGTTTTACGGTCCATTGGTATAACGGATACAGCCCCTTTTGGAAGTCCGGTTTGATCAATAAGTTCCGCCAATTTCAATGTTGATAATGGAGTTGATGAAGAAGGTTTCAGGATGATAGGGCAACCTGCCGCAATGGCCGGGGCAATTTTGTGTACGGCCAGATTCATGGGGAAATTAAAAGGTGAAATTCCCGCTACTAATCCTACCGGAAAATAGTTCACCAAACCTTCTTTCCCTTTTCCTGGTTTCGTCCAGTCGAGGCTGATATATTCTGCTGGCAATCGTTTTGATTCTTCGGCCGCAACAATAAAACACTGAATGGCCCTTTCAATTTCACCGATGGCATATTTTATGGGTTTGGCCGATTCAAGGCAAAGAAGTTCGGCAAAATTATTTTTATTGGATTTCAGGCCATCGGCAATAAACATTAATGCCTCGTATTTTTTATAGGCCGGAAAGTTAGCCAACTCTGTTTCAATATGTTGAGCTGCGTTTATTGCTTTTTCCAGAATAGGTTTGTCACCAATCCACGTATTTCCAATAATTTCCCCATCATATGGGTTAATAACGTGTAGTTTATTTTCGGTTTTTAGAAAACGGCCACCGCAATATATGTTGTATTCCATTGATTTGTTTTTTAAGAACCAAATATAAAAAAAGGAGAGCCAACCGGCTCTCCTTTCATAAAAAATATTTTATTCTTATTTTAATGTAACGCGCTGAGTGTAAGTTTTACCATTCAGATCAACTTTAAGGATATAAACACCGGCCTCAAAACCGTTGGTGTTAATCTGGGTTGATTCCCCATTCACCTCAAGTCGGGTAATTTGCTGTCCCATCATATTTATTAATTCAACGGAAAGAATTTCTGTATCGGCTTTCACGTTCAAACTGTTAAAAGCAGGATTGGGATAAATCATAACCGCAGATTTATCATATTCATTAACACCAACCAGAACACCTAAGTTTACAGGAACAATAGCCTGTGGATTTTCCGGATCGCTGTTGTTAATGACCAATTCACCATAATATGACCCGGATCCCAGATCGGTGGCATCAAAGTTTACATCAATATCCGTATCAGCACCAACATCAACAGTTCCTGACTCAGGACTAACAGATAACCACTGGGTTATCACATCGCCTGTAAGAATTGCCCTGATGTTCCAGTTATAGTCAAGAGCTGCATTATCTGATAAATGACTCCAGCCCGGTCCGGTTGAGATCCAATCTCCATTGGGATGATGCGGCCCGGCATCAGTACCGGCAGGGAATGTTCCGGCAGTATGATCTACCCAATAGCCAACCCAAATATCGCCACCAGAAATTACAACCGGTTCATTAAGGGTTACCATATTCCATGCAGTTGCAGAAGAATTCCAGCTTTGCTCCAGTAATAATTCACCTGGCCCAGGTATGCTGGTTAACCCATAATTGTAAACCTGTGCTTTAGATTCCAGTGGCTGCTCATTAATATAAACTTGAATTTCCGACAATTCCATTCCAATATAATCGCCTACCTGATCAGGTGTAAATACAGCAGAAACACGCATACCGCCACCACCGTTCAATCCTACGGCTGAGAAATTTTCTCCGTCATAATTAAGGATAACATCATCTGCCGGGTCTGGGGATCCGCCAGGATTTGGAGTTGGGTCTGAGATTGCATTATTGCTTATAATTACTTTTGAATTTCCGGAAGCAGGTTTTTCACCCAATGAATTTTTATCACTTGCCGGATAGGTAACCACAATATCATATTCTAACTCGACTTCACCGGTATTTGAAATATTGAGCATGGAACTACTCGTGCCGCCAGAATTAATTGTTTGGGTGAAAACCATTGGATCAAGGTTAATAACTGCAGCACCCGATCCTGGTATAAGTACTGTAAAGTTTACATCATCCACGTAAAATTTTGGGGTTTCACCGGTTGGGGCGCCGGCATATATATCCACACCACCCAACTGTAATGTACCTGATTGTGATGTTGCCTGCCAGCTAAAAGGCCATTCATAAATTAACTCTCCGTCAATGTAAAGTTCTGTCCAGTCTTCATCAAGGTCAATGATTTGATCACAAAACACCCAAGTTTCAGGGGTATAATTAAATGTAACAACATCTGCCACGCCGGCACTTAGGGAACCTGATCCGGTGGCTCCAAAATATACTTCATAGGCCCATTCAATGCCCGGGCTTTCAAAGTGTTGGAGGTTATAATATCCGCCAAAGCCTGCAGCAATATAAACATAAAATGAAAGTTGGTATTTTCCACTTGTTTTATCTCCGAGTTTTAATACAAGGTCAGTAACACCTTCTACGATAAATGATTGGTCACCACTATTGGACTCATCATCAACAATAAGCGCATCTTCACCTCCACCTGTGGCGCCGCTCCAGGTTGTCCACCATTCGGGATTTTCAACGGCAATATAATCGCCTAAGCTATACGATTCAAAATCATCTTCATATAAAGCAGAAGGAACCGCTTCAAAAACAATATCGTCCATGTAACAAGTAGGAGTATCGCCAGTTGGAGCACCTGCCCACATATCCATAGCCCCAAGTTGCAAAGTACCGGATTGTGTATTGTATTGCCAGCTAAAAGGCCACTCATAAATTAAAGCACCATCGATATATAATTGGGTCCAATCATTATCGAGGTCAATAACATTTTCTACCAATTGCCAGGTATCAGGAGTATAAGTAAATGAGGCAACATCAACAGTGCCTGCACTTAATGTACCTGATCCAGTGGATCCCCAAAAAATTTCATAGGCCCATTCAATGCCAGGGCTTTCAAAGTGTTGAATATTGTAATATGCTCCAAATCCGGCTGGTACATAGTACTTAAACGTAAGTTTGTACTTTCCAACAGTTTTATTTCCTAACAATAAAAGATTGTCCACCAGGCCATCAACTTTAACCGAATGATTTGGTGATGAACTTTGTTCGTCGCTGATGACACCATCTTCGTCGCCGCCTACGGCTCCGCTCCAGGTGCTCCACCAATCAGGATTTTCAACAGCAATTGTTGATCCGAGTGTGTATGAGTCAAAATTATCTTCATACAACACTTGTGAAAAAATCATTGCCGTGGAGAAAATCATTGTAATTGTTAATAGTAAAAGTTTTTTCATGATCATTAAATTTAGTTTATAATAGATGAATTAATAAAATTCTATTTTTGAACGAAGACAAAAATAAGCAGTTTCTTTTTATATAACAACATTGCAAACCATTTTTTATTACTTCGCCGGTATTGAGTTTGGTAATACCAATTAATCCAGGGTAAAATTACGAATAATGTAGGGGGTAGTTATTGTATTGCTTTCGTGTAATGCGCGATCAACTATATACACTTCAAACAATATGGTATCAAGATTCTGAATTTTATAATTGATCAAAAGGAATTATCCTGTATTTCACCATGAATAGCTTTTCTTCCACCCCCGGGAAGTAAAATGGGTATTCTCGTATTAAAAGATTAAAAATATCCCATTAGGATTATTGTAAATCCTAACTGTATCACCATTTTGTGTATTTCAAAATAATTGATGAACATATTGTAATCGTAGGGCGGTTCCGTTCGTTTTGTCTTAAACCAATGTCATCGTCGCCATCTTTAAAACTGAGTTTTAACACCCCTTTCCAACAAAATTTTCGGTAGTATTATATAAAAGAATAAAATCATCAAACGTAATCTCAGGAATTATGGGATATTCTTCTTCCTTTATACAAGAAGTTATGAGTATAGTCAGACTCATAATAGTAAACGCTAAAGCTACAAATTTGAGTGTTTTCATTCGTTTGTAAAATTACAATTTTTACTCGATTTCACCTAAAAGTTTTAATTTTACCAATCTAAATAGCAATATTGTGAACATTCAGAATCTTATGCATAGAATATTTAAAATTGCCTCCGAACAAGAGTTTAACGACATTTCAATGGTAATATTTCAATACCAACATAGGCGAAATACCGTTTACCGCGATTTTATCAATAATTTGGGAATTGACCCCCAAAACATCAAACATTATAGCCAAATTCCCTTTTTACCCATTGAATTTTTCAAAACTCACAAAGTTGTTTCAGGAGTCAATAACCATGAGGTTGAATTTCACAGCAGTGGCACAAGCGAACTAAATGTTAGTAAACACTATGTTGTCGATATAAGTCTTTACGAAAAAAGGTTTATTAATGGATTTACCGGTTTTTACGGGGATCCTTCCCAATTTACAATATTAGCCTTATTGCCATCCTATCTTGAACAGGGAAATTCATCCCTTGTCTACATGGCTGATAAGCTAATTCAACTTTCAGGCAATAATAAATCCGGTTTTTACCTTAACCAATCGGAAGAGTTATTAAATCTGATCAGTAAAAATCCGCAAAAGACTATTTTATTGGGTGTTACTTATGCCTTGCTTGACCTGGCGGAAAATTACCCGGTTGATATTCCTGATTTAATTGTTATGGAAACGGGCGGTATGAAAGGCCGTCGTAAAGAAATAGTCCGGGAGGAAGTACATTCTTTCCTGAAAAAAAAACTAAACCTAAAACAAATTCATTCGGAGTATGGTATGACTGAATTGCTTTCGCAGGCGTATTCGAAAGGGGATAATATGTTTAAATCACCTCCGTGGATGAAAGTCGATAAGTTTGATGATGATCAAACTTTTGTGATTGAAGCATATTAGTAAGCAATTAATATTGTTGACACAATATCTATTCTTGTTCATTTATTCTTATGGGTTGTGGGCTGACTTTCTGTGGCGATGATACTGGAAGTTATCAGTGATCAGGCAACAACGATACTCTTGGGAGTTATACCTAATGTGTTGCATTTGAATAAGTCGATGGGTTATTTGATCTTGCTACGATATATTGACACGAAGTTTCACGAAGTCTAAAATTCACCTCATTATTAGGTTACAAATTATACGCTACCGGTTCAAAATAGCTGCAGACATCATTGGCCGGAGGTACCCAAGAGGTTGATGTAAATTGGCCGGTCATTTTATCAGATGGGAAAGGGTTTAACAAACTTAATAGCAAATCTGATTGGTATTGTCAAGCCACAACGTTTCATTTTCTCCAAAAATTGCGGCATCCTGTGATGAATTTCAGCCATCAACTCATTTGGAGCGGTTGTAAGGATGGTAAAGGAATTGATCAAATCTTCCCTCTTCGTTCGTCCAGGTATCCCAAATTCCTGCCATCGAAAAAATGGTTGGTCTTTCATCAAAATCCGGTAAGGGATTTTTTCTTTGGCACCGATTTTTTTCCATTCAAAAAAGCCATCGCTCGGAACAAGGCAACGTTTTCGTTTAAAGGAATTCCGAAACGAAGGTTTTTCAGTTATTGTTTCGGCTTTGGCATTGATCATTTTGTTTCCGATTTTTGCATCCTTTGCCCAAAAAGGGATCAAACCCCACCGAAAATAACTTAAATGGCCTGGATTTGTATTTGAAATAACGGCGAGGTTTTGTGACGGTGCACTGTTAAACCTCGGTTTATAGTGGCTGTCTACTTTTACATCAAAACGGTCTTCAATAATTTTTGCAAGGGGTGAAAATGAAAAACGGCCGCACATAGATTGATCTTTATTTGATAATTGTTATTTGTAATTTGTTAAAAAGTAATTTATCATAAAATACTAGTTATTTCAGGTGCGTCAGTATGTACATATTCCTATTTAAACCGTTGTATGGACAATGCTAACCATATTTTCAATTTATTCAACTATTTGAAATGCCCTGTTCCGATGTTTAATATCAATCGCTAAGTTTGGTAACGATCATTTTAAAAAAATAACAAATTAATAATTCAGGAATTTCTAACCAGAAAACACAGAACACCCAATCCAGAATTCTTTCTTCCTACCAATCATCATCTTTTTTCTCAACTTCAGGCAACATCCCTTCTTTCAGGCTACTGATCCACGACCGGGCAAAATCATCAAGTTGTTTTACGTAGCTTTTTGAATTCGGGTCGTCATTGTTTAGCCATTTTTCTGCCGGTACTTTTGAGGCCTGCCGGAGAACAAAGTCTGATAATGTGTAACGATAGCGCCCTTCTTTGAATTCAAGGATAAACTCGTATTGGACAACACCTGCATCAGTTTGGTTTCCTTCCTCATCGGTATTCTTAATTTTAAAACGGTGAAGCCCTTTAATTAAGCCACTTTCAGGGTCGCGGGTTTTGGTAACATCCACAGGATTTGAATAATAATCATTGATCCATCCAATCGCCCGGTTGAAAAACGATTCCCTGTCACCTTCTGCTTCTACCACTTCCTGGTAAGTGATCAGGCCGCTTTCTTCATCGACAGGATATCCAGATTCTTGTGAAAATGAAATCATTGATGAGAAAAACAGAATAGAAGTTATGATGGAAAATTTAGTTGTCAAGTTCATAAAATTTAAATTTGAGTATTAACGAATTTTTTTTGTGAATAATGTGTCAAAAATAATAAACTAAGTTATTGTACAAAACCCACCATAAAAAAACCCTGACAAAACAAGCCTGTCAGGGTTATAAAAAATTCGGATGATTATATAGTGTTTAGTACATGCCACCCATGCCACCCATACCGCCCGGAGGCATTGCTGGAGCTGCCGGAGGATTCTCGTCTTTATGCTCGGCAACCACACATTCGGTAGTTAACAACATACCTGCAATGGAGGCTGCATTTTCAAGAGCTACTCTTGCAACTTTTGTTGGATCGATAACACCGGCTTTAAACAGGTTTTCGTATTTATCAGTGCGGGCATTATAACCAAAATCGGCTTTACCTTCTTTCACTTTCTGAACCACAACAGAACCTTCCAGTCCGGCATTTTCAACGATTTGCCTCATGGGCTCTTCCAATGATCTGCGGATGATCTGGATTCCTGTTTCTTCATCTTCATTATCCCCTTTCATGCCTTTCAGGGCATCAATGGCGCGAAGATAACCCACACCACCACCTGGGATGATTCCCTCTTCGATTGCTGCACGGGTTGCGTTCAGTGCGTCATCAAAACGGTCTTTGCGTTCTTTCATTTCTACTTCGCTGGCAGCGCCAACATAAATTACAGCTACACCTCCAGCCAATTTAGCCAAACGTTCCTGAAGTTTTTCTTTGTCATAATCAGATGTGGTGGTTTCAATCTGAGCCCTGATCTGGTTAACCCGGCCCTGGATATCTTCTTTTTTCCCTTTTCCGCTTACGATGGTTGTGTTTTCTTTGTTGATGGTGATTTTCTCTGCCTGACCTAACTGATCAAGTGAAGTATCTTCAAGTTTGTATCCTTTTTCTTCAGAAATAACGGTTCACCTGTAAGGATAGCAATATCCTCAAGCATCTCTTTTCTGCGTTGCTTAAAACCCGGGAGCTGCAGCTACAACTTTTAATCCACCACGTAATTTGTTAACGACCAAAGTTGCTAATGCTTCTGTTTCAACATCTTCGGCAACGATTAACAGTGGACGGCACGGCCTGTTTGTGCAACTTTTTCAAGTAGCGGCCACCATGTCTTTCATCACTGAGATTTTTTGTGTGAATGTTACGTAAGGACTTTCATAAACCGTTTCCATTTTTCGAGTATGGTTACGGAAATAAGGCGAAATATAACCGGTCGAATTGCATACCCTTCAACAACGTCAACATAAGTCTCAATTCCTTTAGCTTCTTCGATAGTGATTACACCGTCTTTTTCACTTTATGCATAGCCTCTGCAATCAAAGAACCAATTTTTTGATCATTATTTGCAGAAATGCTAGCTACCTGCTCAACTTTTTCACCATTGTCACCAATTTGAATGGTTTGTTTTTCAGCGATTCGATAACTTTAACAACCGCTTTATCAATGCCTCGTTTTCAGATCCATTGGATTGGCGCCGGCGGTTACGTTTTTAATCCAGTAGTTACAATAGCCTGGGCTAAAGCAGTGGCGGTTGTTGTTCCATCACCGGCAATATCATTGGTTTTAGAAGCCACTTCTTTTACCATTTGGGCGCCCATATTTTCCACAACATCTGCCAGTTCAATTTCTTCGCTACGGTTACACCGTCTTTTGTAATAACCGGTGAGCCAAATGATTTATCGAGTATTACATTACGCCCTTTGGGTCCCAGGGTTACTTTTACTGCGTTTGAGAGTTCATCAACGCCACGTTTCAAAGCATCGCGAGCTTTGAGATCAAAAATAATGTCTTTTGCCATTTTTATAAGATTTTTAATTTATTCAAACATTTGATATTAAACAATAGCATAAATATCCGATTCTTTCATGATTAGATAGTTTTCGCCGCCATAGTTGATTTCTGTTCCGGAGTATTTTCCATAAAGAACAACTTCTCCAACTTTTACCGTCATTTTTTGATCGGAGGTACCAGGACCTACGGCCACAACTGTACCTTGCTGGGGTTTTTCTTTGGCTGTATCCGGAATGATAAGTCCGCCTGCTGTTTTTTCCTCAGCCGATGAAGGCTGTACCAAAACCCTGTCTGCTAAAGGTTTAATTTTAATTTTTGACATAATTTTATGGTTTTAATGTTATTATATTTGTTTGTGTATCAGCTTCGGCTTTGACATATTTTGTGCCAAATAAATATCCTGTCATAGATTTAGAAAATTGTGTTTCGTACAACTCGGTTACGCATCCATGATAATTGTATATTTTCTTTGATAGACGTGAGATCCCGGACAATTTATAGAAGCCCTTTAAGAATAAAGTTGACATCGTGAAAGCAAAAAAAATGTCAGATTGTTGTGACAATCTGACATTGAATAAATTTTTGTTTAAGCCGATGGCTATTCGCCCGACTCAGGTGATTCTTCTGTTGGAGGCGGTGTAAAATCCTGTACAGGTTGTGTTTCCGGAAGATCATCATAAATTTCCTGCAATTCAGTGTCAGTCGATTGCAGATTTCCCCCTCTTGGAATAATAAAGACAGAGAATAAACTTAGTACTAATAACACAATGGCCAGTGTCCATGTTGACTTTTCAAGAAAGTCAGCTGTTTTACGAACACCCATAAATTGGTTTGAACCAGAGAAATTGGAGGCAAGACCACCCCCTTTAGAACTTTGAACCAAGACGATCAGTGTTAATAAAATACATGCGATGATGATCAAAACTGCGACAACTATATAAGCTCCCATTTTCTTACGTATTAATTATCAGTTATTTTTGTCCCTCGTTGATTTTTTCAATTTGGGCTGCAAAGAAAGTATTTTTTTCCGGATATAACAAACTTAATTTTTTATAAATTTTGACTGCTTTTGCAAGATTTCCCTGCTTCAAAAATAATTTGGCAAGGGTTTCTGAAACAACTTCATCATTGTCTTCAAGGCTTTTTTTGGCCAGTTCTTCCGGACTAAAAAAATCAGTTTTAACGGGTGCCGAAATGGATGGTTCTTCTTCCAGGAATTTATCAATCAGGTGTTTGTTTTTTTCAATATTGCTATCCTGCGAAGGCAGTTTTTGGAGATGATCAAAATCATAATCCTTAATATCAGGTTTGAAGATATCTTTGTCCGTTGTTTTTTGTTCTGGTTTTTTATCCAGATGTTCAACTATATGGTCAAGTGAATTAAGTTGCCGGCTAATGGCTGGATCTTCATGATTCGATAATTTGTCGAGAATGGCATTTTTTAATTCGGCGACAAGAGCCCTGATATCTGAATGTTTTTCCGCTACATCTTCCAGAACATCAACATCTGGTTCCGTCTTTTTTTGGATTTGGAATTGCTTACTAACTTCTTTCAAGGGCTCAAGTGAATTCAAATGTTGTTTAAATAGTTTACGGTCGGGTGCATAGGCTGCCGCATACTTTAACTGGTCATTAAACCGGAAACTCCTTTCCTTATATAAATTTAATGTATAAAGAATATCCGCTGTTTGGCAATAGGGATATTCCTTCACCAGGTTTTCAAGCAAAGCGGCACTTTCTGTATTTAGCGTTTCGGGGGTTTTAATAAATTGTATGAATTGCTCTTTGTTCATCATTAATTTCACCTACCAGTTTATGACAGCTTTGTTAAACACATCTTCAACAAGCATTTTGTTAATTTCATCAATAAGTTGATCCTGTACTGAAGCCAGATTTGTCGTACTGGAATAATCTTCGTAGCGGGTAAATGAAGATTCAAAACTTTTTTTATCATCAAATGTATCGGTATAGGTTACATCGATTGTTATAGATAATCTGTTCAGGGCCGACTGATCTTCAGCAGTAAGGGAAACAGGTTGCGTAAAATATCTTGTAATGGATCCTTCGAGAATAAGATCACCTCCATCATTGACTAAAACCAGGTTGGTTTCGGAAGTGAATTTATCACGGAAAGCATCGGTTAATTTTTGGCTTAAGGTTGGCTCCACAAGCGAAGCATTGTTTGTAAAGTATAAAATGTTTATGGTTTTTACTTCGACCGGAATGGATGCACCGGTAAATGAATAGTTGACTGAACAAGCTGATAAAACAACGGCTAATAATACGCTTAACATGATTAACTTTCGCATTTCGAATTGTTTTTCCATTTTATTTCCTTAAATCAGGTCGTATTCTTTGATTTTCCTGTAGAGTGTACGCTCAGAGATCCCAAGCTCTTTGGCAGCATTTTTCCGTTTTCCGTTATGTTTTGCCAATGCCCGTTTTATCAGGTCAATTTCCTTTTCCTGTATTGATAAGGATTCTTCTACAATTTCTGATTCCTGGATGGGTTCAACATCGTCCAGCAATTCTTCGTGTTCATGATGCAATTTCAAGTCTCTCATCGAATCACCCGAAGTTTCAATATTCTGGTACATTTTCTTAATGAGTTGGGCATTGCTTTGCTGAATATCTTTCGAAAGCCCTTCGTTCTTCATAATTTCTCCAATCACCTGCTTCAGGTCGTGAATGTCTTTTTTCATATCAAACAACACCTTGTAAAGCAAATCCCTTTCGGAAATCTCTTTTTTTTCTTCTGCGCTCCGATAAAGTACCGGAAGGTCGCGGTATTCCGTATCCGGCAAATATTTCGCAAGGGTAATTTCGTCGATGGTTCTGTTTTGTTCGATGATGGAAATTTGTTCGGTAATATTTTTCAACTGCCTGACATTTCCCTGCCACCGGTAATTAATTAGTAATCTCACAGCCTCGGGAGTAAGCTGTAAAGCCGGCATCCTGTATTTTTCAGCAAAGTCAGCGGTAAATTTCCGGAACAATAAGTGAATGTCTTCTTTCCGCTGTTTTAAGGATGGTACATTAATCGGTACTGTATTTAGCCGGTAATAAAGGTCTTCCCTGAATTTGCCTTCGCTGATGGCACGGGGAACATGAACATTGGTGGCGGCCACAACCCGAACGTCGGTTTTGATCACTTTTGAAGAGCCTACCTTAAAAAACTCGCCTGTTTCGAGAACACGCAATAACCTTACCTGCGTAGATAGAGGTAATTCAGCCACTTCATCCAGAAAAATGGTTCCGGAATTAGCCACTTCAAAATATCCTTTGCGTGCTTCGTGAGCTCCCGTAAACGAACCTTTTTCATGGCCAAACAACTCCGAATCAATTGTCCCTTCCGGAATAGCACCGCAATTTACAGCAATGTATGGCCCGTGTTTCCGGGCACCAAGCTGGTGAATGATCTTTGGGAAAACCTCTTTACCAACACCACTTTCGCCTGAAATCAACACTGTTAGGTCGGTAGGTGCCACCTGTCGGGCAATATCAATTGCCCTATCCAGCAAGGGTGATGTACCAATAATTCCAAACCGTTGTTTAATTGCCTGTATCTCCATAACTCAATTTGTCAGTGTTCCTGCAAAATTACTCAAAAAAACTGCAATTATGTCTTAATTATTGTTAAAGGGAAAAGCAATTTTGGTAGCATGAAATTCAAATGGAAATACCTGTTATTTCTTAACCCATTTCCCACTCTTTATCTCAATGCCGTATTTTGAAATGGAATAAATGTACGTTTGAGGTATTAAGTTGCTTGTTTCGATCCTAATATTTTTATCAAATCCTGAATTTAATATTTCCTTTCCGGTAAGATCAAATAATTTAAAAGTTAAATTTTCTTTTGCTGAATTAACCATGAGGTAATCATCCCCGGGATTTGGATAGACAAGGATATCGGTAACTTCAAATGGTAATTGGGGTTTGTATGTGCCGGTTATCAGGCCATTGGCATCGACTTTAATGATGACAGCATCGTATTGTTGCAATGTATCCGGGTAATTGTAAAAATCCCACCATGTACCGGTAATTAAACATCCTCCATCGTTAGTTGGCAATACATTGTTTAAACTATATTTCCCATATCCGCCATAATACAATTCAAATAGTACCTCTCCGTTGAACCCCATTTTCCGCAACATCATCCAGTTATCAACCGGACCATTCATTACATGCTTTGTTCCTCCTACAAACAATGTATCGGGATGGATAAATCCGATTTCATCAACCATGTCGCAGGTGTCAGGGGTTCCGAAAACAATCGAATTTACTAGGTTAACGTTTTTATCAAGAATAATAGTCATCAAATCAAAATCGAGAATTGATGGATTAATTGGATTCAATCCCTGAAAATAAGTTGCGTAAACAAGGATCTGGTTTTCAATAAAAGGATACATAAACCAAATACTTGTATTGTTCAATACAAGTTGAAATGAAGTGTCAATACTGAAGTCCGAATTTATCCTGTTCCATGTGTTATTGTTTACTTTGGTCAGATACCTGCCTGATGAACCAAGTGGGGTTATTCCAGCACCAAGCATACTTAAGGTGTCGTAAACATACTGGATTTGATCCCCCCCAGTATTAATCTCCATTAAAAAATATTTATTTGTTTTGGAATCAGATTTAGTATAATATGGATTAAATATACCATGAATCACAAGGTTGTTCGATTGATTTACGATTACCCTTGCAGGCATTTCTTCAATATTTTTAAATCCATACAAGGTATCTTTAAGAATATTTAAATCGTAATCGAGCCAGATAAAAGCTATCTGCATATCGCTTGCAATGGTATCGTAAGCAACACCGTGAATTATTATAGTATCATTTTGAACCTGATGTATTTGTTTTAAAAGAATTTTAAATCCATCCACAGCTTTAATTTCTATACTGTCAATCAGGTTTAGGTTTATATTGGACATAAAGACCTTTTGCCGTGAATTGTAAAAATAATCCATTAAGTTGTAATTGTTATAAGGAAGTTTTCTTTCATCCAGCATAAAAACATAGGAATTATTTTCGTCAATATATGAAATATCACATATTAGTTCGTTATTTATTGATTGGAAAAGTATTATATTTTCCTCTTGTGCAAAGGTATTTACGAAGGAGAAAATAAACATTAGTAATAAAGTTCTAATTTTCATAACGAAGTCAACCAATGTCGGTATGCATACCAACATTTTCATCTTCAACAATTGAATTTTCAATGTCAGCAAAAGTTGTAATAATTTCATTTCCATCAATAATGGGGATACCTTCAGAAGATAACGATTTATTGTTAAAAACGATTTGAATAGTGTCAATGTAAACTTCCTCAATTGAATCGCTTTTAAATCCAAAATCTGCATTGGTCGCTGCCTCCAGCAACCAAACCGCTTCGTCCACCCTCCGGTCAATGGGCTCGATCGTTGACTTAAAATCAAGGGTTTTCATTTCTTTCACCTCTTTTTTAAAGGAATGGTACACTTCCGGCAAAATTTCCTCAGCCGGACGATACTTGTTGAGCTTTTCCAAATTTACCATTTTTTGGTTAGCTGGTTCTTTTACACTTTGTTCTTTGCTGCAACTTAACAGGATAATAGTTTACAGACCAACTAAAATTAATAAATTTTTTATAAAGTAATAGTTTATTCGGTTAATATAATTTCAAAAGTATAAATAATATATTATAATGACAAATATGTCATTAAATAAAATTTTTAAGATATAAAAAGTAAAATTGACATGAAATAATGTTGAGATTAGCGAATTAAAAGGATTACTAACTTTTCAAAAGTTAGCAACCCCAAATTAAAAAAGCGGGTGTCCCCACCCGCTTTTACATTTTTTTTATGATTCTGGAGGCAAATCCTATTTATTATTTTTCACCTCTTTTTTTATCCGCTGGATATGTCCGCGGCCAAGGGCTTTAACTTCGCAGCCCAATTCAAAATATTCCCTGATGGTGTCGTCGGATAAAATACCAAACGCATCAATCACGGCAATGGGTCCACCGGCCCATTCCACAACCTGTTTTGGATCCAGGTTTTTGTATTGTTTGTGCGGCACCGCAAGGATCAGAGCTTCGACGCCATCCAGGGCGGTTTTCAGGTCTTTCTGTATTTTTATCCCGGCCAAATGGTCCTGGTTCCTGAAAACCGTGCCCATGAATGATCGGGATTTTCATCCTGTTTTTCAAATTCGTCCCAGGCATCCACATACGGGTCATGAACACGCATATCGGCACCCATCTCAGTCAATTTTCTCACCACCATTTCGCTGCCACTGTAGCGGGTATCGCCCACATCTTCGCGGTAGCTTGCCCCGGCTATCAACACTTCCGATCCGGCAATATAGCGCGCCATGTTACGCAATGCATCACGTGTCAACTCAGCTACATGCAAACCTCTTGTGTCATTAATATCAATAGCTGTCGGTGTGATTTTAAATACGTTGTCGCCGTCTTCAAAACCAAGAATATGGCGATAAGCCCAAAAACCAAGTCCCCCATCTTTTGGTAAACAATATCCACCAATGCCCGGCCCGGGGAAAATCATATTGCTGTGAGTGGGGCGCATTTTAATGGCTTTTATTACTTTGATCAGGTCTACACCATTTCGTTCCGAAAACAAACTCCATTCATTCATAAAAGCGAGAATGGTAGCACGGTACGAATTTTCGATGATCTTGGTTGTTTCCGATTCAATGGGCCTGTCCATCACGGTTAATGGAAATTCATCTGTGTTCAATACCTCATGCAAGAATTTTTCAACCTTGTCGCGGGCTTCCTGGTTACAGCCCGAACAAACCCGCCAGAAATCACGGATGGAAGAAACATATTCTTTTCCGGGCATAACCCGCTCAAAACTGTGTGAAAGCAAGGGTGTTTCATTCAATCCACGTTTTGCAAAGGCTTTTTTTAAGATAGGCCAGGCAACAAATTCTGTTGTTCCAGGGGCTACCGTTGTTTCAATCAAAGTAAGGGCATGGGGAGGGATGGTATCACCAATGGTTCGCATGGATGCTTCAAGGGCAGCCATGTCGGCTTCGCCGGTGCGCATATCGCCCAAATCCTGCTTGGCATAATCGCACTGTACATCAACCACGACAACATCGGCAAGCTTCAGGCAATCGTGATTATAGGTTGCCACAAATGTTTTTGCATCACTTACGGTCCTGCCGATTAATTCATCCACTTCAGGGTCTTCCGCTTTTACAGGGGAAATGCCTTTGTTTATGACCGGGATTTTCCAGTAACTTCTTGCACTGGGCCGCTGATATCCGATGACAAACTTTGAGTATTTGCCTTTTTTATCCTTTGTATCGGCTACGATGGCGGCCATTACGACACCCACAAAACCAAGTCCCATAACAACGACGATTTCCTGGCCTTTGGCTTTGGCTTCATCGGCCAGTTTTGCTATTCTTTTGTACTCATCAGCATAACTTTCTTTTTTGGGAATCGGGAACTTTTCGCCGGATGGGCTAATTGATAATCTGTTTTCCATACTGTTTAATTTTTAAAATTTAACGAATACTTGCGTTCAACTGGTTTATATAGGCTTTCATTAATTTGTCCATGGTTTTATCAATCACTTTATCCGTCAGGGTTTTTTCCTCATCAAGCAAAATAAAACTAACAGCATATGATTTTTTATCCGGGTCAATATTTTTCCCTTCATAAATATCAAAAAGGTTCACTGACTTAAGTAGTTTGCTTTCGGTTTCGTAAGCAATTTTTTCAACTTCCTCAAATTTAACATTTTTGTCAATAAGCAAAGCCAGATCCCTTCGTACCTCTGGGAATTTTGGTATGGCTGTAAATCCAATTTTATTTATACCTGTAAGTTTAAGTAAATGATCCCAATTGAAAGAAGCATAAAAAACGGGTTCTTTAATGTCAAATTCATTTAAGTAAGAATTGGAAACCCGGCCAATTTCAAGCAATGACATATTATTATTAATATATGAAAGTCCAAACTCGAAATATCCGGCATCTGATTCTTTAAATATCAGATTTCTTACGTCAATACCCAGGCGATTAATAATACGCTGGCAAATTCCTTTCAGGTAATGAAAATCAACCTGTGATTCAGCTACAAACCAGGTTTCACTTTCCTTATTGCCAGTGATAAACAGGGCAAGAATATTTTGTTCGGAAAACCTTTTGATAACAGGATCCTTTTTTGTCGTATTTTGGTTCTGCCAATAAACTTTTCCAAATTCATAAAATTTCAGATTGGAATTTTTCCGGTTCATGTTATAAATCACCGATTCGAGGCCGCCAAACAATAAGGTTTGCCGCATAACACCCAAATCCCGGCTTAAAGGATTCAAAATATTCACACTATTATTTGCTGAAAAATCTTTCTGATTTTCATAATAAGATGACTTTGTGAGGGAATTGTTTATGACTTCCGAAAAACCAATATTTGTAAGCAGGTCAGAAACAACCTGCTGGATTTTTTCCGCGTCGGGTTTAGCGGTGCGTGAAACAGAGGAATTCAGCCCCAACGGAATTTCGATGTTGTTGTATCCATAAATTCGAAGGATCTCTTCGATGACATCGGCTTCGCGAGTGACGTCAACCCGGCAGGAAGGGACCAAAAGGGTCAACCCGTTGTCAGATTCATTCAATATGTCAAACTCAAGAGAATGAAGGATATTTTTGATAACTTCTTTTCCTATAACTTTTCCTATGAGCCGGTCAATATTTTTCCAGCTTACATCAAGTTTAACCTTTTCAACAGGCAGCGGATAAACATCTTTAATTTCAGATGAAATGGAACCTCCGGCCAATTCTTTGATTAATAAGCCTGCCCGTTTTAACGCGTACAATGTCATATCAGGATCAACCCCACGTTCGAACCTGAAAGAAGCATCGGTTTGAAGGTCGTGGTGTTTCGACGTTTTACGAATGTGGACCGGATCAAAATAAGCACTTTCAAGAAAGATATTCTTTGTTTTTTCGGTAACCCCCGATTTTATTCCGCCAAAAACACCACCGATGCACATTCCTTCTTTTGTATTGCATATCATCAGGTCGTTGGAAGTAAGTTTTCTTTCTACTTCATCGAGCGTGATAAATGGTGTTCCTTCAGCCATTTTTCTTACAATAACTTTGTTACCTGTAATTTCTGCCGCATCAAAAGCATGCAAAGGCTGGCCGGTTTCATGCAAGACGTAATTAGTAATATCCACGATGTTGTTGATGGGCCTTAACCCAATTGCATTCAGTCGGTTTTTTAGCCAATCCGGTGATTCTTTTACTTTAATCCCCGAAATTGTAACGCCGGCATATCGCGGACAGGCCTCCGGGTTTTCTATTATAACCGGAATATCAAGCTGTGAGTTTTCTGTATTAAATAATGAGGTTGAAGGCAAGGTAAGATTGCGATCCGGCTTTTTACCTGCAATAAAATCAATATTGTCCAAAACCGCTTTTATATCGCGGGCCACGCCAATGTGCGACATGGCATCGGTGCGGTTTGGTGTCAGGCCGATTTCAAAAATATAATCGCTTTCAATATTAAAAAATTCGGAGGCTGGCATTCCGACTTTTGCATGTGAATCAAGAACCAAAATTCCATCATGTGAAGTGCCTAACCCAATTTCGTCTTCGGCACAGATCATTCCTTCAGAAGCCTGGCCGCGCAATTTGACTTTTTTTATTTCGAAAGATTCATCGCCATGATAAATCGTGGCTCCAACTGTTGCTACAACCACTTTTTGTCCCGCAGCGACATTGGGTGCGCCGCAAACAATGGGCAGTAATTCGCCACTTCCAACATCCACCGTGGTTACTGACAGGCGGTCAGCGTCGGGATGTTTTTCACAGCTTTTTACTTCCCCAATTACAAAACCTTCCAGCCCACCTTTAACGGATTGCCATTCTTCAAGGCCTTCCACTTCAAGTCCGCAATCGGTTAGTAATTCAGATAATTTGTCGGGAGATAAATGTATATCAAGATAATCTTTAAGCCAATTGTACGAAATCTTCATTGAACGTTAATATTTTTAAAGCTTACAAAGGTAAGATTTTATCGGAAAAAAGGGATAATTCAAAATGGTCAATAAAATAAAATCGAATCTAACTAATCAAGCTCCAGTTCATTTTTGAGCGGTTCATTTCGTTTAATTGACGGGCCAGCAACACATTTTTTTCTTTTTGAAGGTTTGGATCGTCTTCGAGGATTTTTATAGCCAAATCACGGGCATATTTCAATATCTTTTCATCTTTAACAATGTCCGCAATTTTCAAATCAAGGATACCGCTTTGTTGGGTTCCATGGAGGTCACCGGGCCCACGAAGTTTTAAATCCACTTCGGCAATTTCGAACCCATCTGTTGTGCTCACCATTGTTTGTATCCGTTTTCTTCCATCAGCCGTCAGTTTATCTTTTGTCATCAACAGACAAAACGACTGATCAGCTCCCCGGCCAACCCGGCCACGCAACTGGTGTAATTGTGAAAGCCCGAAGCGTTCAGCATTTTCAATAACCATAACCGAAGCATTGGGTACATCCACACCCACTTCAATCACCGTCGTCGAAACCATGATGTCAGTTTCGCCTTTTACAAATCGTTGCATTTCATAATCCTTATCGGCGGTTTTCATTTTTCCATGGACAATACTTATGGCATACTGGGGCAGGGGAAAGGCTCTGGAAATGCTTTCAAACCCGTCCTGTAAGTCCTTCAGATCCAGTTTTTCAGATTCATTGATCAGGGGATAGACAATATAAACCTGCCGGCCTTGGGCAATTTGTTTTTTTAAAAAGCCAAAAAGTTTCAGCCGGTCTCTGTCATAATAATGGGCTGTTTTAACTGGCTTTCGACCGGGCGGGAGTTCATCAATAACAGAAACATCCAGGTCGCCATAAAACGTCATGGCCAGGGTACGGGGTATCGGTGTTGCAGTCATAACAAGTACATGTGGAGGAATGGCATTTTTTTCCCAGAGTTTTGCCCGTTGAGCGACGCCAAAGCGATGTTGTTCGTCTATGACAACAAATCCAAGATTTTTAAATTGTACAACATCTTCAATAAGAGCATGTGTCCCGACAAGGATATTAAGTTCTCCGGTTAATAGTTTCTGATGGATTAGTTTACGTTTTGCTGTTTTTGTTGAACCGGTTAAAAGTTCAATGGTCAAACCCAAACCATCAAGCATATTCTTCAGGTTTTAAAATGCTGGTTTGCTAAAATTTCAGTAGGGGCCATCAGGCTTGCCTGAAATCCATTATCTATGGCAATTAACATGGACATCAGGGCAACCAGGGTTTTGCCACTTCCGACATCGCCCTGCAAAAGTCGGTTCATTTGTTTTCCTGAGCCAATATCTTTTCTGATTTCTTTAATCACCTTTTTTTGAGCACCGGTTAATTCAAAAGGGAGGTTATGATGATAAAAGTCATTGAAAAAATTACCGATGGTGACTAAGTTATGTCCCTTAATTTTTTCTATCCAGAGAAGTTTTAACTTCAGCAGGTTAAGCTGAATAAAAAAGAGTTCCTCAAATTTTAACCTTGTTCTGGCTTTTTCAAGGATTTTTGGATCAGCAGGGAAATGAATATTTATAATTGCCTCTCTTCGGGGCAAGAACTTAAGGTTTTCCAATAATTCGGCTGATAAGGTTTCATTAATTACGTCCTTAACTTGTGGCAACAGGGTTTTCATTATTTTACGTATCCCATTGCTGTCAAGGCCTTTTGATTTTAATTTTTCGGTAGACGAATAAAAGGGTTGTAATTTCTCAAGAATTGTTTCCTGTTGTTCGGCAACAGGTTCAATTTCGGGATGTGGGAAATTGAACTTATTGTTAAAATAATTTGGTTTGCCAAAAACAACATACTCTGTACCGGGAACAAGTTTTTTCTCTATCCATTTTATCCCTTTAAACCAAACCAGTTCAATGATACCCGATTCATCTTTAAACATGGCAACCAATCGCTGCGACCTGGGTTTGCCAATTTTTTGAATGTTCAGAAGTGTACCTTTTAACTGAATATAGGTTGAATCATCATGGATTTCAGAAATGAAATAAAATTTACTCCGGTCTACATAACGAAAGGGAAAGTAAGTCATCAAATGGGCAAATGTGAATATACCCAGTTCCTTTTTCAAAACATCCGCCCTGACAGGGCCTACCCCTTTCAGGTATTCGATGGGTGTTTCGAGGATATTTGCCGATCTTGACATGCAACGCAAATTTAGGCAATTTCGAACCAGAAGGCATAAAAAAACTCCCCCGGAAACCGGAGGAGCAGAAATATTTTAAATCGGAATTTAAAATTCCCAGAGTTCATGTTCCATTTCGAAAAGTTCTGTTTTAACTCTTTCGGCTTCTAACAAGGCATCCATACCTGAAGCGTAATCAGTGATGTTTCGGTCGTACACGTTTTCTTCTTTATACACATAACTTCCAAACATCCTTTTCCAGAAAATTTCATCGTATGTCCGACGCTCTGAACTATTATGGCGGTTAAAAACAATAGATTGCGCAAATACGGGCCTTGCTTCGGGAAAATAAATCCAAAACATTTCCTCGAAACCAACGAAATTATCATTTTCGTCATACACACTTTTGATGGGGCAAATGCCCAGAATGCGAACATCCATTACAGAGCGCTGCTTGTCAAAAAACCAATCTTCTTTCAAATTGATGCGTTGCACCTCGGTAGGATTAAAATCTTCTTTGACTACGTCATACCTCAAAATCCGGCTTGGATTATTCGGATCATAAACAGGTATGGTATCAATGCTTGAGAATTTTTTCTCGATTTCCTGGTAAGTAAGCGGAACCAGAAATTGATCATCCTTTGCCGGGTCATAAGCTGTAATTGATCCTTCGCGAATGGCATCCATGATAACGGTCATAAAGTTTTTCCATTCTTTTTTTTGTGTTTCAGGATAATAAAATACATGGTTGATTTTTTGCCTGAGGTCGATGGTTCGCCAAATGCGTTTTTGCCATGCAACATCGGCTTCCCGAACCGGCGTATAGGGAATTGGTTTTTTTTCAGAAACATGTATTTTGTCATAAATGCCATCGCGCGGGCTATCTAATATCTGTGCTTTTGCAACGGTAGAAATTCCGGCAATCATAATGGCTAAAACAAAGAAACTCACAAATGTTTTCATAAAAACCTCCTACTGGTTTTATTGTATTGAAATATTAATTGATTTAATTTTTCTGGGTCCTTCAGGGCCTCTGACTTTAATATCCTGGAATATGATGATATCATCTTTTCCAAGTGATTCGATTAAATTTTTCATTTTATCAGTAAACATCATACTTTCTGCCTTTTCGGTTGAAACGTACTGCCCGCCTCCACGTGTTGGAACGATCATGGTAAATGAGTTCACTTTAAAATCGTAGCTAAATTCAACATAGCTTGGTAACTGGCATAATAAGAAGGGATTTGTAAGCATTACCTTTTTTGATATTTTCCCATCTTCATCAGCGCCAATAACTTTGGCCAACGGATCGGGCAATGGTTTAATCCGGAACAATTGTTCCCCTAAATATTTTCCATCTTTGGTGCGCACCTGTATAGATGTTTCATAAGCCATAGCAGGCAAATCATTGACAACCCAACCTGTATCGGTTCGTGTAATTTTACCTTCGGTAATTTTTATATCCAATTCAGAATCAACTTTACCTGATGCCGAAATGGAAACCGGGTTATCAACCCCACGATAAAAAACATTCATTTTGGTTGGTGAAATGGTCGCGGATGGTTTGGCTACAATGTATTCCTGAGTAAAAGGATAATATTTTGGCAGGCCGGTTGGATCTTTCATTTCGATGATCCCGGCATATTTCCGCGTTCCTTCGCCACTTGCCGGAAGGGTAAGTTGAACGGTTCCCCTTTCACCGACTATGCGTTCGGCTTTGTCAATTTGACCTGATGTCATAGTATCGGCATTGAGCAGGATATAAACCACCGGATTTTGTGTTTCATCAATGGCGGCAACAGAAATTTCGGCTTCATATTCGTCTCCATGAAAAACATAACTGCTTTTCGGGATTACTTTTGCACCCAATTCCGAAAATTTATAATCCTGTTCTGTAATAGAGGAATAAAGGTAACTGATAATGTCCGATTCGGCATTAAATATCTCCGCCTTAATTTTGTTTAATATTGTCACATCAGCGGCCAGAATTGTATGATAAAAATTGTAATGTATCCAGTCGAGTTTTTGATCATTTGCATTCCGGTACTCGCCATCTGTTTTTAAGCCCAGCCTTTGATCAAAAATATCTCTTCGGTCCTCATCCACTATTTTGAGAAGTTTTTCACGATACCTGCTTAAGCTGTCAACCAAATCTTCTGCAACACCCCGTTTGGTATCGTTGCCAACAAAAAAGTTAGTTGGGGCATCGTAATTGTCTTTCTTTTGAACATCAATCAATTTGATCACTTTAGCAGAATCAAGCGGTATACCTTCTGTAAAAGCAATAACTTCATATTTTAAACTATCCACGTATTTGATTAAATTGTATGTATACGTTCTTGCCGCTTGCGCTTTTTCCCAATAGTCTCCCACTTTTTCTTTATTGAGCTCGTATTGCCGCTCGAAATTAATATACGTTTCATTAATTTTTCGTTCAAATTTTTCGTTTGTAGTATTAATGCTGTCATTTACTACAAGAAAGGCATCCAGAATTTCTTTCGACACATTAAGTGCTAAAAGAGCGGTGAGCACCAGGTACATCATGGCGATCATTTTCTGTCGCGGGGTTTCTTTATATCCTGCCATCTGATAATCCTGTTTTTAATTTTTGTTCTTTGATCACCCTTATTTTAGCTTTCTGATTTTACATTCATTGCCGTGAGCATATTGCCATAAACAGTATTTAGTGCGGCAACTTTTTTCGACAGATTATCCAGTTCCTGATTGTATTGTAATGTTTTGTCGGTTGATTCATTAAGCTTTGTTAAAAATCCGTCCAATGTGTTTTTAAGCCTTGCTGTAGTTTCAACATGATCGCTGGTTCCTTTCAATTGATTTTGAAATGCAAGATTTACAGCGCTGACATTTTCGTGATACTTTGATGTATTCTCGATCGAAGAATTCAAGCTGTTAACAAATTTTTCAAGGGTTTCTTGTAATTTACCGGCCGAATCGGTTTGTCCCTGTGAGGTACTGAGTTGTTTTTCATAAAGCTGGTTTAATGAAGCCAGGTTTTGTGAAATTTTATTCAGTTGCTCGTTATAATTGTTTTCCTTCAAGGCTGAAAAGTCAAGAGCATTAGCCGATTCTTCAAGGATACCTGATGATTTTTCATAATTTTTTGCCAGTTTGTTGGCTGAAGCGGTTGCTGCATTTACACTTGCGGCAAATCCTTCGGTTGCTTGTAAATCGTTTTTAATCGATTCGGATGCTTTTGAGTAAACTTCTGATAAGCCGGAAGCCGAAGTACTGGCACTTTTAACCGAATTATATAACTCGTCAGAAGCAGCTATGTCCTTATTTAAGGATTCGGTTTGCTTAACATATGAGCCTGAAAGTGTTTCGATAGATGCAGAAGCTCCTTTTAACCTTTCGGTAAATTCATTGGAAGCCAACGATGCATCAGCAACATCTTTTAATTTATTTGTGTTTTCGCTAAGTGATCGCAGCCCCTGTCCTAAACTATCAATTAAATCAGGTCCGATTTTGGCTTCGCCAAGCATATTATCAAGATCTTCTGTTAAGCCTGCCCGTTTTCCCGATTCTGAATCTATCTCTGCCGAAACCCCATGATACATACCGGCAAGTTCTGGATATACCAAACTCCAATCAGGGTCCACGTGCGGTGGCTCAAAAGCTGAGAAAAAGAAAATTATTGACTCGGTCGTAAGACCAATAACCAGCATTATATCTGCTCCCTGATAGTGGTTGATTTTAAATAGTGCACCTAAAATTACAACTGCTGCACCAATGCCATACAGTTTGGCCATGAAATTTTTAAAGCCCCTACTCTTTACAATGTTACCTAATCCCATGATAAATAATTAATGACGTTTTAAAAGATTTTTACTTAACTTTTTTGGAATGATTTTTTACCTTTTGTATATATGTGAAGCTTTGGCAGGATTATCATCTTTTTGTCTGCCAAGGAAAGGTTGTATACATCTAAAACCAATGTATGATTTTGCCGTGTCCTGATATTCATAGGTGCGGGATGCAACTTGTAAATAATGACCAACATCTTTCCACGATCCGCCCCGGACAACTTTACGTTTTAAAACAGCCGGGTCATTTTCATCGGCATTGTACTGATAATGCGGATTCAGATCCCAGGTAAAATTATATGAAGATTCATCAAAAGCATCGCTGGTCCATTCTGCAACATTGCCTGACATATCATACAGCCCCCAGTCGTTGGGTGGATAATGGGCGACAATAATAGGTGTTGCCCCGCCATCATCCGAATAATTGCCTCGAATAGGTTTGTAATT
>JAWKKL010000010.1:0-74763 GCA_041393275.1 Bacteroidales bacterium | reverse complement strand
CCATGGAACCGGGTTCACCAGCCGGGATGACCGGATCCGGGTAATCCTCCATATTCCAGTTGATGCCATCCGGTGACTCGGCATAAAAGATCTGCCAGATGGTCGAGTTGCCCCATCCACCATCGAATCCCATATACCACATTTTGAAAATGTCTTCATCGAAGATCACTACCGGACTAAAAACGGATTCGTTCCATTCTCCCTGCATACCCTCAATGACCGGGTTGCCTTCGTATTTCTCCCAGGTTAGCTGGGCAGGGGAATTAAATCCCAGAAAAATAAAGAAAGTCAATCCAATTAAAGCTAAACTGACGTGTGAATTTGTTTTCATAATAACCTCCTTTTTAAATTAAAAGCCGATGCCCTATTGCAACTGCAGGATAAAATTATTCCAGTAAAGGCTGAACGAGTATCAGAAATTAAGCAAATACTATAACAAATAAAGCTTTTTACTGGTTCCCTTAATATTCCGTAGGTGGTTTCCCAAAATGCTGCCTGAAGCATTCGGTAAAATAGGAAGGGCTACTAAACCCTACGTCATAGGCGATCTCAGCCACGGTGGCACTCTTACTTCTGAGGAGCTCTGATGCACGGTTCAACCTGTAGGTTCTGATCAGGCCAATGGTGGTCTCACCTGTCAGCGCCCTGATCTTGCGGTTCAGCTGAGATATGCTCAGGCCAACGGCCGAACTGAATTCCGTCGCACCGAACATGGACTCCGTATAATGTTCCCTGAGTTTTTCAAATACGCGCTGCATGAACCGTTCATCCATCGAGGCGATGCCGCTGCCGGAAAGGTCGGGCTGGAGTGCATTAACGCTCCTTCGGATCCTTGCCTCCAGCAGTTCCCTGAGTTTCTTCCGCTGCTCCACCAGGTTTTTTACCCTTGCCTGCAGTTCTTTCCCGTCAAACGGCTTGCTGATGAAATCGTCGGCACCTGTCTCGAGCCCCTCCAATTTGTTCCCGGCAGAGGCACGTGCGGTCAGGAGGATAACGGGAATGTGGCTGGTGCGCTCATCCGTTTTCACCTTCCTGCAGAATTCGTTGCCGTCCATCACGGGCATCATTACATCGCTGATGATGATGTCGGGGGTATGCTCAAGCGATTTTTCAAGGCCGTCCATTCCGTCAGTAGCTTCAATGATGCTGTAAGCAGACTCGAAATACTCACGGATATAGGCACGCATGTCGGCATTGTCCTCCACGATCAGCAGGATGGGTTGGTTGCCGTTGGCTCCAGCTACTGCTTCTTCTGTAGGGACCGGAACGTCCCCGCCATCTGGCATTTCCACGGGCATAGCCGGGGCGGCCGTTACCGCTTTACTCCCGTCCGCGATCTCTTCCAAAGCAAGATGGTCCTTCCCGAGAGGAAGATGCAGGATGAAGCATGCCCCCTTTCCAGGTTCGCTTTCCACACTTATAATTCCGCGGTGCAACTCAACCAGTTCTTTGGTCAGGGCCAGCCCTATGCCTGTACCCTCGTAATAGCTTTTTTCTTTATGTTCAACCTGGTAAAAGCGGTCGAAAACATGGCCCAGGTGTTCCGGAGCAATGCCCATGCCGGTATCGCTGACTCTTATCTCGACCTCCTGCCCGCTGCTTCCTGCCGGCTGCACCCTGCCTATTGTCACCTCGATAACGCCTCCTTCCCCTGTAAACTTAACAGCATTCGAAAACAGGTTGTTCAGTATCTGCTCGAATTTTTCCCTGTCGAGGAATACATTTATTGTATCTTCTGAAGCGCTGAAATTAAGGGCAATGTGTTTTTTCCTAGCAAGGGATTCAAAGGCCTGGAGATAACTCCTGACCAGTTTTACAATGTCGATCTGCGCAGCATGCAGCTGCAGGTTTCCGGATTCGAGCCTGGAAATGTTAAGCAGGTTGTTGATCAGGGTTTGCAGTTTACCGGCATATTTTCGTGCAATCCCGAGCTCCTTTTTATGATCTTTGTCATCTGTTTGAGCCAGAACCTTATCCACCGGACCCATGATGAGGGTGAGCGGTGTGCGGAATTCGTGAGAAATATTGGCAAAGAAACGGGATTTCAACCGGTCGAGTTCCACAAGCTTTTCCGTTTCCAGTTTTTTAAGCTCAAGGTCGTACAGTAATTTTTGTTCATGGACCAGTGCCCTGTTGCGTATCTTCAGCCTATTCATCCGCCAGAGGAAGAGCATAGCAAGTACCACAGCTAAAAACAGGGCGGCGAATCCGAAGAACATCATTCTGGATTGCCTTATAGCCAGTGATTTCAGCTCATTATCCCCGAGCCAGCAGATCAATCCGGCTTTGGCTCTTTCATCCTTTGAGGTTACTTCCATCACGGTGATCAGGTTCTTATTCCGCTCCAGGTATATTTCCTCCTTGGCCTGTTTGGCCAGCAAATGATTTTCGTGGGCCGTTTTATAATCACCCAATTCGATATAACGTCATACAGACCTTCAAATGCCAGCCAGGTCTCGTTTCTTCAGCATATATTTATCATCATAAGCCGAATCGGATCGCGGTATTCACTGATTGAAAAAAGCAGACTGTCTTTCTCTGATCGCTTCCAGGGCTTTGTTGTACCAGGCAATGGCTTTTTGTAATCCCCCCGCAACTCGGATGTCCTTCCCAAAAGCCGGTAAAACTGATATTTAGGGCTGGTTTTAACATTCCATCCGTCGGCCTCTTTTATAGCCTTTTGCAGATACATATAAGCACTGTCCAAATTCTCCGGGGTATTGACCCGAAAGAATGTTTTAACAATGGATGTGTAAAAAAGTGCATTTGCATCATCAGCTAAATCTGTAAGTTCCCTCGCCTTGTAATACCAGGGAAAGGCTTTGTACCACCATGCAGTATCTTTAGTTCCTTCAAACATAAACCGATGTCTTCTTCCAATCAAACAATAAACATAGGCTGCTTCATTGCGGTCAACCGCAGGGTCAATGGCAGCCAGCGCCCTGTTGAAGTGCATCATTGACGAATCGAAATCCTCCGCCCCAAAACCCATTCCATAGTTGACAATGAATTGTCCTTCTTTTATGCCCAGTTTCTCATAGATGTCGAGGAGGTATTTAGTTTGAAAACTTCTATCATCCCGGTCCGTCCGGCCTGTATAAATATTTACATAATTGATTTGTCTGGTAGATCAGCATATTCCTCGGAGGGCTCAAGGTCTTCGCATAGGTCCAGTAGGCTTTCAGGTAGTTTGAGATGGTGGGTGCAAGGCTATCGCGCAGGAACCAGACGTTGCCCACGTTGAAATAACCATCGGCCAGTCCTTTTTGGTATTCCAATTTTTCGGATAATTCAATTGCATGGTTGGCCAGGAGGATGCTGCTATCGATATTTTTCGACAAATTACATTGGAAGGAGGTTTAATGCTTCGATTTTTTCGGTGCCATCCTTTTCATGAATTAAAGCAATCAGGCTATCAGCATTCATTTTTCACACGGAATTTGACCTGGGCATAAGTAAGGTTTGCCAGAAAGAAAGGAGAACTACCAGAAGCGAAGCTTATTCATCGGTTGTTTGGGTTGTTTAAGCGAATAGTAAAGGTAATAAAAAAAGCCCTCGATTTAGAGAGCTTTATAAAAAATCATGAAGAAATAGAATTACTCAACTTGTGATCTTTTGGTTTGTATCCCTTGAATTGTTTTTAATACACTGAAATAAATTCCCACAGGCAGATCACTTAAATCAATTTCTATTTCATGAGTTCCTGATAACATTTGCTCATTCAATATTTTTTTAACCTTTAAACCCGAAACTTGAAATAAATTACAAATCACTATTCCATGATCATGATTCTCAAATTTGAGATATACAGAACCTGAAGTGGGATTTGGGGAAATGGTGAATATATTTTCAATTCTTAAGTCCTGAACAGAAACAGGATTACATAATGAGTCCACCTCTTCCGGACTATTGCAGCCTGGTGCATTATTTCCAATTTCTATTTCTCCGTTAGGATCAGCTAAATAGTTGCATATGCTTAAAACTTCGCAGGTTGACAAAGAAGAATTTCCCTGTATAAATAAATCACTAATTGTTTCTGCCTGAACATTATCCAATCCCGTCAAACTATTAAGAACGTCATTGAATATTATCTTAAGAAACCCGTCAATCGAAGTTAGTGCCTCTAATCCTGTTAAATCGATCAGGAGATCATTATCCATAATCCATAAATTCTCACCAATAGAAGTTAAATTTTCAAGACCTGTTAAACTGCCTAATAGGGGATTATTCCAATATGTTACATACATTCCAATAAATCCAATATGTAAACTTCCTCCTATAGAAGTCAAAACATTTAAACCGTTAAGATTAGTAATATCGCTACCTCCATATTCTCCAATTTTCACATCCCCTTCAATTTCTGTACAGCCAGGATAGTTGGTTTGGAAATTGTCGATTTGTTCCTGAGTATAAAAAGTGATACCTTCGGGCAGGCAAGGTTGTGAAAAGGCTGTTACGTTTACAAACAGTATTGCGAAAATTAAATTTGTAAAATTTTTCATGATGTCCTCCGTTTTTTATCCCCTATGGTCCCCCTCACTTCGACTCTTCGATAAACTCAGAGTTCAGTATAGGGGGACAAATAGGTTCCTCTAATTTTCTCCCCCTCAAGGGGGAGACACAGAGGGGGGTCATAGCTTTATCATTTTCCTTGTCTGTATTCCATTCTTGGTTTTTAATACACAGAAATATATTCCTGCTGATAAATCGTTAGTGTTGAGTATTATTTTTTGATGACCCTGCTGTTTAACTTCATCTACAAGTGTTGAAATTATTTGACCACCCAGGTTGCGCAGGTAAATTTCAACTGGAGATTTGCTTTGACAAAAATTGAATGGTGGTTTGTGAATTAACTGGGTTGGGAAATATATTTAAATGGCTTTCCAGACTATGACCCATATGGTCATTAATCTTTTGAGGTGGCACTCTGGTTGCAAATGCCACACTGATATCCTTTACTCCCGTTACTATTCCCGTAAGGCCGTAATCATAATACATATAATAATAATCATCTGTTACCATTATGGTAGGATTTGCGACAACAATATTAGCTAAAGGATCTTCTTTGATAGGTAAAAATTGGATTTCCCGAATATTTAATCCAGTCGATACCATCTTCACTGGTTGCATACCCGATGTTCCAATGGTCTGCTGCAGATCCTCCTGAATAAAACATCTCCAAACCAGATGTTGTTTTATAGACACTGCAAAGGGCCGCGTGAACTTCATCCCAGTCACCGGGTTCTCCCAGATTCAATACAGGATCGCTTTCCATAAATGGATGACCGGTGGTATTAGGATCATCGAATTTAATCCAATCAGTCCCTCCTTCAGGTAAATAAGCCATTCCCACCCTGAAATGATTGATGGAATGCCCTGCTGTATAATACATTAACAATCCCGAGTCTGTTTCAATTACACTTTCCGGTAGGCAACCGTGTGAATCCCATTCACCAGTACCACCAGGCTGAATGATTGGTTGATCCTCCCGAGCCCAGGGCCATTCGGGATTATCAGCAGTTGCTCTACCTATATTTTCACCCATGGTGGCATCTGGATTTAATCGTCCGTTATAATAAAGTATATAATCCTCATTATCTTTCATAACCACCGGAAAACAAACCGATCCCATATCAAAACCTAAATCGGCCGGTTCAAATACAGGATTGTGATTGCACTTATCAAAATCATATCCATTAGTAGACTTAGCAAGACCGATGGCACCTGGTTGGGTGTAAGGATCCTCGGTTGCTGTATAGTATAAATAGCAGGTATCGTTCTCAGTAAACATAAATGACCAGAGCAAGTATCCGTCGTCCCATGATCCCGGATCCCCGTTTTCAAGAACCGGATTATTTTCATATGGTGTAAATGGTAATTCAAAAGGTAATTGCACTTGCGCAAACAATAAAGTTGTGCATACCAAAAAGATTGTGGTAGTTAAAGATTTTGTTTTCATGATTACTTCCGTTTTAAGAGTTTACAATTGCTGAATATAATTTGCAGATAAAGATAAAGAGATGTGTATGGAATGACTTTATGATATGTTGCAAAAGCAGTAAGAAATGTCGCATTTGAGAAATATTCACAAATTCCTTTTACAAACCCAATTTATAACATCATTACTGATCTGTATTATTCTGAAATTCGGTTGGTGACATCCCATACTTTTCTCGAAAGAGTTGAGAAAAATAGGTTGGACTGTTAAAACCAACATCGTATGCAATTTCTGATATCGTTCCGGTCTTCTTCTGTAATAATTCAATGGCGTAGTTCAACCTCATTGTCCGAATAAATTCCGTACCCGAATTATTAACAAGAGCCTTTAGTTTTCTATGTAATTGTGATCGACTAAGCGCCATAGCAGAAGCAAAATCCTCAATAGTATATTCTGGGTTCGACAAATTTTCCTCCACAACTTCCTTGGCTTTTTGTAAAAATTTATCATCCATAGAATTAATACCCATGTGTTCAAAATCTAACTTAGTAGCAGAATGGCTTTTTTCAATTCTACTTTCCAGGGCTGCACTTAAACGTTTTCGCTGATCGATGAGATTATTTACTCTGATCTGTAATTCATCTCCGTCAAAAGGTTTGGTGATAAAATCATCTGCTCCCGTTTCAAGTCCTTCGATTCGGCTTTCTTTGGAAGCGCGAGCAGTAAGCAGGATAACAGGGATATGGCTGGTGCGTTCGTCTGTTTTCACTTTTTTACAAAATTCATTGCCATCCATATTAGGCATCATCACATCACTGATGATGATGTCGGGGATATGCTGTGTAGATTTTTCATAGCCATCTGCACCATCAATTGCTTCAATGATACGAAATTCATTTTCAAAATATCCCCGGATGTAGGAGTGCATGTCGGGATTATCTTCTACAATGAGGAGGATGGGAAGACCATCATCCGTTTCGATATCAATATTCTCAGCAGTAATATTTTCTTTCGGATCATCAGTAAACACTGGCGAAAATGATGGTGATGAAATTTCATCAGGTTTTTCCTCAATGATTTCCTCGGGCTTCAAATGATCTTTTCCAAGAGGCATTAATATGGTAAATGTTGAGCCCTTACCATGTTCACTTTCAACATTGATTTTCCCGTGATGAAGTTCAACCAACTCCTTGGTTAATGCCAGGCCAATTCCTGTTCCTTCGTAGTAGCTATTGTCTTCTTGTCCAACCTGGTAAAAGCGGTCGAAAATGTGTTCAATATGTTCTGGTGCAATGCCCGGGCCGGTGTCAGAGACGGAAATGTTCACCCCCCTGCCCCCCTCGAGGGGGGATAGTGCGTCGGATTCTTTTACATCAGTGGTTTTGGCAGCCTCCTCCTTGTCCCCCCTTGAGGGGGGATCAAGGGGGGTGATTTCCACCTCAACTCTTCCTCCTTCTCCAGTAAACTTAAATGCATTCGATAGTAAATTATTCAACACCTGTTCAAATTTTTCCCGGTCGACGAAAGCTTTGATACTTTCTTTTGGTGAAATAAATTTTAAGGCAATATTTTTTTGCTTTGCCAGCGACTCGAAAGACTGAATATAGGTTCCTACAAGTTTTACAATATTCGTCTCCGAAGCAGACAGTTTCATTCTGCCGGATTCGAGTTTGGATATGGTCAATAAATTATTGATCAGGACTTGTAATTTCCCGGTATACTTTTTCGCAATATTAAGTTCCTGAAGCATGTTTTTATCCTCGGGATTTGAGATCACCTTTTCCAGTGGACCCTTAATCAATGTAAGCGGGGTCCGGAATTCGTGGGAAATATTGGCAAAAAACCGAGACTTTAAATAATCCAGTTCTTTCAGTTTCTCCGATTCCATGTTTTTGAGCTCCAGGTCATGTAAAAGTTTCTGTTCCCGCAGCAATACACGGGTTTTTCGTTGGCGAAAAAAGAGTATGGTTAAAAGCCCAAGGATCAAAATAAATCCGACCAAAGCAAGAAGGTAGGTCCTGGACTGTTTGATGGTTAATGCTTTTAATTCGTTATCCCGTTCAAGTAGGGCCATCTGTTTTTTCGACTTTTCATCTTCCGATATGGATTCCAGCATGGTGATCAGGTTTTGGTTTTTCTCCAGGTATATATCTTCTTCTGCCTCCTTGCTTAATGTATAATACTTATGTGCAGTTTTATAATCCTCAAGATCTGCATATATATAGTACAAATATTTATTAACAAGCTGTTTATGTAGTTTTAGGTAATACTTATAATTATAGGCAAGAACCGGTTCCCGAAAGTCAGCAATGTTAAAGTTAGTTAGTCTTTCTTCGATTATTTTCATTGCTTGTTGATAATAAGAGATAGCAATATCATAATCCTTTTTCTCATAATTTCTCCATCCCAGATTGATTTTAATGCCAAAATTCCAATTGTAACCGTCACGACAGGTGTCGTAGATATTACTGGCCATATTTTCATACAATAAGCCAGTGGCAATCGATTCTTCTGTATTGAAATCAATGTAAATCCTTGCAAGGCTTTCATATAGATTCGCCCTTGTTTCAGCATATATTTCAGGGAACTCCAATGCTTTTAAGAACCAGCTAAGCGCCTTGTTTAAAAAGGAGGTATCGTTAGATAATCTATATTGATCCCCATAAATGAGTGCAATATCACGATAAATCCAAACTGCTTCATTTTGATCAACTAAAGGATCGAGAAATGATAATGCTTCCTTACAATAATAAATCGCTGAGTCCCATTCTTGAAATCTATATGCAATAATATCACCTAAAGCAAAGTTGGCAATGAACATACCTGTTTTATCATCTATTCTATTGTATATATTTAACGCTCGCCTGATATATTGCAATGTAATTTCATACCTGCCTGAGAAATAGTTTGTCAATGCATGTTGCATACAAAGATTGCCATACTCTTCTGAAGGTTCAAGGTCTTCATAAATGCGTAATGCTTTCAGATAATTGGAAATGGTGGGTTGAAGGGAGTCGAGCAGAAAATAAACATTACCTGTGTTGAAGTACCCGTCGGCTAAGCCTTTTTGGTATTCCAACTTTTCAGAAAGCTCAATTGCCTGTGTTGCCAGAAGTAAGCTGCTGTCAATATTTTTTCGGCAAATAACGTTAGAGAGTAAATTCAATGCTTGGATCTTTTCTGTCCCTTGTTTTTCAGGGATGAGTGCTGCAAGGCTGTCGGCATTGAGCTTTTTTACCCTGAATTTTACCTGGGCATGGGTAGAATTCAGCATGAAGATGAGTGTGATCAAAGAAATCAATTTTAATTTCATGGCTGATCAGGTTGGTGTTGTGAAGGTAAAGATAGTAAAAAGAAAAAAATTAAATATTGGAACCTTCCAAAAAAGGAAGGAAGAATTAAAATAGACAGTCATCAAGATGCAACAATTTCAAATATGTTTTGATTAAAATATTTGAAGCCTTTGAAAACAATATGCCTTTCACCATTGTTCTATATCATATCTAATTCGAACTACAATTAACGTTTAATCAAAATCTCATAACAATGAAAGCAAACTTTAAAAACTCATTAAAACATGTATTGGTCCATGAAGGCGGTTGGGCTGATCATCCCCGTGATCCGGGTGGAGCAACAATGAAAGGCGTAACACTTCTTGTCTATAGAAATCATTTCGGTGCTAAAAAAACAAAAAACGATTTACGAAATATAACTGACAGCGAACTGGAACAAATTTACCGTACAGGTTATTGGGAAAAATGTAAATGCGATGATCTGCCATCAGGCGTAGACTATGCCGTGTTTGATTCCGCTGTAAACTCAGGTCCGGGACGCGGGGCAAAATGGCTACAAGCTGCCGTTGGAGCGACACAAGATGGTGGCATCAGGCCAAAAACATTGGAAAAACTTAAAGGTTTCGAACCTGCACAAATTGTAAACAGCATGTGTGATAATCGTCTCAGCTTTTTACGCAGCCTGGCAACCTGGCAAACATTTGGCAGAGGCTGGCAAAAGCGTGTTGAAGACCTGCGCAGAACAGCCGTTGGAATGGCCGGAGGAAGTGTTCCTGATGTTACCGTTTCAACAGATTATGAAACTGTAAAAAAAGGTTCATCAGGGCCGTGGGTTAAAAAACTCCAGGAAGCTCTTAGAATTCAAGTTGACGGTGAATTTGGCAGTGGCACTGAAAAGGCACTTAAAGCCTGGCAAACAAGACAGGGACTCACTCCTGATGGCATTGCCGGAAGGAATACATACAGGGCGCTTGGCTTAATTCTCTGATCTTTTAGATAGAATTGCTTTCAATATTAGGTGGTGAATCTATATAATCCCCTTTTTTATTTTCTTCCTGTAGCTTTTTTGCCGGAGGCCAGCCTTGATGTTCTTTATCCAGGATGGTTTCTACGCGGTTGATAAAAAGAGATTCTTTATTAATCCCTTCTTCGCCGTAGGGGCCTACACCAAAATTGTAATAATGGATCTCAGGTTTTAATTGTTCGTAAGTAGCCCGGTAGGTTACCCACAACTCCTGGTATTGGAATGTTTTAAGACCAGTAGTTAAAATAGCCACGAAAGCAGATATCACAACAACACTATACTTTAAGAATTCCCACCTGGAGCCCGGTTCCACATTTAAATCCAATGCAGCAAGCACCGGGGTTATGGCCGAAAGCACGATCAGTATCCATTGAAATCGTTTATACTTTTTTTGGTTTGCCCTGTTGGCCACTTTATAATAATTCATCTGGCCCTCATAGCGGTCTTTTACATATCGCGCAAATGCTTCGTTTTCCATAATATCAGGATATTGGTTAGTTTTTTTAATCCGGAAATAATGCTTATTTCAATTTCAACTTTACAAGAACTGATATTTATTCAATGTTAAAGTTACGATTATTCAATTTTAAATTGTTCTTTTTGTTCAACTGACAAAGGTTCAAGCCATTCACTTTTAATAAAATCTTCCATGGGCATAGCTACATTCCATAAGCACGCTTTACCATTGTATAAACCGGTCAGAATTGTTTTTCCGTCGGGAGAGAAAGCAATAGAAAAAAATAAGAGAGTTAGCACCTATAAATTCCTGGACCATTTCTCCTTGCAAATTCCATAAACGGGCAGTTTTATCATAAGATCCCGTAAGTATTGTTTTTCCACCGGGTGAAAATGCCACGGAATTTATAAAGGGATTCATGGCCCGTGAACGCCTGAATCATATCACCTTCCAGGTTCCATAAACGGGCAGTTTTGTCATATGAGCCTGTCAATATCCTATCTCCATCAGGTGAAAAAGCCACCGATGATAATATATCAGGGTTTTTAAATTTCCTTATAATTTTTCCTTTTAAATTCCATAAATGTATTGTATCCTTAGCGCAGGTAATTATTGTTTTTCCATCAGGTGAAAAAGCTACAGCATCGATGGCACCATTATGGTCAGGAAATAGCTGAATTGTATCACCCTGTAAATTCCACAACCGGGCAGTCATATCGTTTGAACCTGTCAGGATGGTTTTCCATTGGGTGAAAAAGCAACAGACGATATTTCGTCAGTATGGCCAATGAAGTCTTGTTCCAATTCGCCATTCAAATTCCATAACCGGGCCGTCATATCATAAGAACCCGTTAGGATGGTCTTTCCGTTGGGTGAAAAAGCGATTGAAGTAATTGTGTTAGTATGCCCAATAAACTCCTGTATAAGTTCACCACTCAGGTTCCATAATCTGGCTGTTTGATCCTCTGAACCTGTAAGGATGGTTTTTCCGTCGGGGGAAAAAGCAAGTGATTGAATACTTTTTTTGTGAGCAGTAAATTCAAGTACTTTTTCTTCTTTCACCAGCCACAAGCGAGTGGTCCTGTCCTTTGATCCCGTCACAACACTTTTTCCATCGGGTGAATAGGCCACAGAAGAAATGATTGAGGAATGTCCCACAAGTTCTTGCTTCAATTCGCCGTTCACGCTCCAAATTCGGGCAGTATTGTCAAACGAACCGGTTACTATTGAATTTCCGGTTGGTGAAAAGGCAACAGAAGAAATAATGTATTTGTGTCCTGGAAATGTTTGTAAAATATCGCCATCCAGGTTCCATAAAAGGGCAGATTTATCAAACGAGCCGGTCAGTACTCTGCTTCCGTCAGGTGAAAATGAGAGGGATGAAACAACTCCATTGTGACCTTTAAAGGTCTCAATAATTTCTCCCTGCATGTTCCACAACAGGGCTGTACTATCATAAGAACCTGTTAGCACGATATTTCCTTTTGGAGAAAAACCCACAGACGTAATTTTGTCAGTATGGCCTGTACATTCTGTTATCATTTCTCCATCCAAATTCCATACACGGGCAGTTTTATCACCCGATCCTGTGAGTATCAATTTACCGTCAGAAGAGAATGCTACTGACGAAATGTAGTCTCTATGACCTGAAAAAGCCTGAATCCTCTCCCCTTTTAAATTCCACAATACCGCGGTACTATCATACGATCCGGTTAAGATTGTTTTTCCATCGGGGGCAAAAGCAACCGAGGATACAATGTCATTATGTCCCGAAAACTCCTGTTTCATTTTTCCATTTAAATTCCACAACCGGGCTGTATTATCCATGGAAGTTGTAAGTATTGATTTTCCATTAGGTGAAATGGCAATTGAAAAAATTTGAGATAATTCTGTAGCAATTGTTTTATAAAATGAATGATTTCGATAAATATTCAGCGCATCCCTTTGAATAATGATATCATCTACTAATGTTAAGGCTTCCGTTGCAAGGTTTAGCGACAATGTAGGATCATTTTCAAGATTTCGATTGGCTTCAGAGATCAGGTAATTAGCCTCAGCTTTCTTTTTTTCAGCAACGGCCTCTTTAGCTGAAGCATCTGCTCTTTTCGTTTGGCTTATGGCCAATTCCTTTTGTTTAAGTGCTTCTGTTGCAGATGAGTCAGCCCTTTTTGCCTCATTAAAAGCAACTTCTTGTGCCATTATGGCTTCCACTTTTGCCATTTGTGCTTGACTTTCTGAAATCTTTAGGGCTTCTGCACGATTAAGCGCTTCTTTGGCTAAAGAATCTGCTTCTAACGTTTTTACTTCCGCAATAATTCTTGCCTGGTTAACATAGTACCCGCCAATCAACGAACCCAGTGTAACTATGAAAAGCAAAATAATGATGGATGTAATCAGGCGCTTTTTAAATACTTTTCTGCGCTTTTCTTTATATTCAGATGCATTCTGAGCTTTTTCACTTTCAATCAAATAATCTTCGCTAAGTTTAAAGCCTTTTTTATAACGATCAGCCCAGTCGGCAGTTGGTTTAAATTTTCGATACCATTCAAGCGCTAATTGAAGTTCAGTACCTGTTAAAAAATCTTTTCGTTTCTGCTTATTGAGATTTGCCGCTTCGTAAAGTTGCAAATAATAGGTTGCTGATTCTCCTTCCTCATCCACCCACTCGCTTAATGTGGTCCATTGCCTTATCAAACTTTCATGCGAAATATCAATCACTTTATCGCCGGAATTTCCGGCATTATTTACGATAAGAAATGATCGTTTATCTTTGATAAACAGATTGATTATGTCAATAATTTTTTCCTCTTTGGCACCCGTCAATTTTTTCAATTCGGAAAGCAAAACAGGACGCCTGATTTTACGACCATTTTCGTCAATGGCTGTGAGGGCCTGGAAAATATGCTTTGTCAGCCAAAGGTCTTCTGTTGACATCCCTAAAAGCGCTTCATCAGCATGTTTTGAAAGTGCTTTTTCGAGCCCTCCGATATTTTCATAATCCTTTAGGTCAATTTCTCCGTTCTTATCCACATTTACCTCGAAGTCCCACATGCGCATGAGGGCATGCTGCAAAAGAGGTAATTCATCTTTTACTTTACCTAATTCATTTAATAATCGGGATATAAGTGAAGGATTTAGTCTTCCGCCAAACAATTTCGCCGGACTTTCGATCACCCGCTTTAATTGCAAGCGGTTAAGTTTCGGTACCAGATAAAGGCTTTTATTCATGGCTTCGGGCAATCCGTAAAATTGCGCGCAGTCGCCAATGAAATCAGAACGCATGGTCATTACCACATACACGGGTATAATGGATTGGTTTGACAGTTCAAGCATGATATTGACAAAATCAATGGCCTCATCTTTTTTGTTTACATCTTTTTGATCCATCACAAAACGGAACAACTCTTCGAACTGGTCAACCAATAAAAAGAAATTGAGCTTTTTTGATTTCCTTAAAGGACGGATTAAATCCAGCAGTGCATCGGCTCCCTCTTCTTGTATCTTTTCAACAAATTCGGCAATTGCTTCTGATTTAATTTCAGGATTTACCTGTTTCAACAATGTTTCAGCCAGATTATACAGCGGGCTGTTACCGGGTTTCATGATCCCGATAAGCCAGTGGTCGCTATCTTCAACAAGGTAACCGGCTTTGAGGGTTGGAATAAGACCGGCGCGCAACAAGGAAGATTTACCACAACCGGAACTCCCCACAACAGCTACAAAATGATGTTCATGCAGTCGCTGAAGCAATTCAAGGGTTTGTTCGGTCCGGCCAAAAAACAACAGGCTTTCGTCAGCTTCATATGGCCGCAGGCCTACATAAGGATTGGTGACTTCTGATTTCATACAGCCTCCGTTTTTAGGTCGGATAAAAATTTCTTAAGCACTGCCTGATCCAGCGTCTGTTTACTACTGCTATCTATAATATTTACTTTCAAAAACTTCTGGTTAATAGCAATATCATTGGCATTTTTGTGAGGAGGTGCCATATAGATAAAAAAATCTTCGATTGGGTAATTATTGTTCAGGATAAGGCGCAAGGCAACACTGATTCGTTCGAGCACCCACTCTTTTGATACATTTCCATATAAAAAGATAAGTTTCCTGACCTGGCTTAATCTATCGCCCAGCAAATTGATATTTTTCCCCGGATCATCTTCCTGTGGGTTAATAAACGGTTGAATTTGATTTTCGAGCAATGTTCTGCTTAGATCAAGAGCATAAATCTGGTCGTTGAAATGGGTATCCAGCAATACCGATAGCTGGCCTTTTTCAATCTTTTTTTGCTGTTGCTTTGCTTTTATTTGATCTGCAAATTCAATAATTTCCTGTGCCACTGTACTTTTCGAACCCCTGACAAACTCGAACGTTTTTGCCAGGGTTGTTCCTTTTTCGAGGTTTTCTAGAAACTTTTTATATTTTTCTTCTTCAATGGCAGAGAAATCCGTTTCGGCTGGCACCCAAATCAATTTGGAGGTTTCAGAGGCCAATGAAATCTCTGTCTGTTTTTGAGGATACCAAAGCTCGGGGGCACCCACAATTTCACGGCCCGGATATTCATCCAACAAATGCACGGCAAGTTGAGCCTTTTCTATGGCCTCTTTTGTTGCCTGTTCGTGAGCGTCTGCTTCATCAGGCGGAGGAAGGCCGGTAACTACATTAAATCCCTGTTTTTCGAGTTCCGCAATAATCCGTTTCCTCGGTGTTCGTAGAGTATCGGCTACTTCACCGAGGTAAATGGTAAAGGCATCATCATTATTATCGGCTTTTGTTTCTGTTTGCTCTGTTGCTGAATTTTCGGTATTCTCAAAATCTTTCAATAAATTCCATACAGCATCACGCAGGTTTTGCATTTGTGATTTAAAGTCGGGTGAAAGAGTTTCGACCGGATCGCCCAAATCTTCTCTCTCTTTCGCATCATGGAAAGGGAATCCTGTGGTACCGCTTAATTCTTCCGGCCATTCGGGTTTTGGAATATTATTCAATAGTACATGGATAATACGTGACCGGTCAGCCACCTTTAAACCCGTTTTTTCTGTTTGGGCCTTTTGGTAAAAGGTATTTAATTCCTTTTTGCACCAATCCGATTGCAAATAACCTGGTGAGTTGAGGCAAATGATGATGGCTGATTTTTTTATGCCCGATGCAATTGAATCATCAAACAATACACTTCCGTCAAGTTTTTTACTATCCCACCATATTTTAACCATGCCCATTCTCCCAAAACGTTTGGCAAGCATGAGGTTGAGGTTGTCATAAAAGGCCTGTATCCAGCCTGATTCCTGTCCTGGGAAGGTTGCGTTATCAACATGAGCATAGCTGATAAATATATCATATTCGAAGCCGGGTACGAGTGCCATGTCTTTTTCTCTTGTTTATTTGTAGTTTGCGTTTTTCTTTTGTAGTTCTTTCAATTTACCAGAGTAAAGATTCAATTTAGTTGATTATACAGAGTATCTTAACATTAACCCCATGCCAACTGAAATTGGTCCGTTTCAAGCAAATCCCTGTTATGCAACCCAATTGCCACGATCACGATTCATCATACTATTTTGAAAAGATCAGGATTTTTTATCCGTTCTTGCCATCAATTAAGTTAATCAGAACCAGGCATTATCCCTGAATATTAATAACAGGCAATATATAAAACAAAAAACCTACCTTTTAGTTCATGGCATGTTTCCTGATATTTAATAGCTAAAAAATATAATGGCTGTTTCTCCATTCGTATAATTCAGAAAGTGAAGTCAATAATGAATTTTAAAAACAGGTTAACGCATTTTGATCATTTTCGTTAATTGTATTTCTTTGTTGGTTTGTAGTAAGCAAATATAAATTCCGGCAGGAATGTCACTCAAATCAATCTCCATTTCATAACTTCCTGAAATATTCTTTTCATTTAATAAACGCTGAATCCGTTTTCCTGTAACCTCAATCAAATCAAAAATTACTGACCTGTGTCCATTAATCGTAAATCGAAGCTTCGTTGATCCTGAGCAAGGATTTGGTGAAATAAAGAAATTATTAAAAAAGTGTCAATTCTTCTATTTCTGTAAAACAGGCGTCTTCCACTTCTTCCTGATCGATACAACCAGGGGCATTATCAATAATGTAAATTGCACCATTTGGGGCTGCAAGGTAACTGCATACACTTTCTATATCGCAAGTTGATAACAAAGCATTGTTATAAATATATAAATCACTGATGAATGCTGCATCAATATTATCCAGGCCTGATAGACTGAAAAGGACATCATTTTTTGAAATATTGAGGCCTCCGTCAATATAGGTCAAATTGGCAAGACTCTCTAAACTATTTAAGTTATCATTCTCAATTATTAAAAGACTGCCACCAATTGACGTAAGATTTTCCAATCCTGATAAATTTGTTAATGATGGATTACCGCCAATTCCAAGATCTCCATAGATATAAGTCAGGATATTTAGGCTATCCAAATTAGTAATGTCTCCACCATTAATTACTACATCACCTAATATTTCTGCACAGCCAGGATGATTGACCTGGAAGTTGTCAATTTCTTCCTGCCATGAAAACGTTATACCAAATGGAAGACACACCCCATCACACGCTTCCATTACCTCTTCAGGGTAATTGCAGCCTGGGGCATTATCATGAATATCATTCCATCCGCTAAAAGTTGTCAGATATTCACAAACGCTCTCCACTTCACACGAAGACAAGGAACTATTGGAATAAATAATTAAGCCGAAAATGGATTCAGCATAAATATTTTCCAAACCTGACAAACTGGTTAATGCATTATTTTCTACAATTCTCAGAGAACCCCCAATGATGTTTAGCACACTGAATCCCGATAAATTTTCAAGGCTATCATTGTTGTTGATTTCCAAATATTCACCTATATTGGTAAGGCTGCCAAAACCTGAAATGTCCGAGAGGCTGAGATTATCCCAAATCGAAAGAAATCCACCTATTGAAGTCAGAAAATTCAATCCTGATATCTCTGATAGTGTTTGATTATTATTTATATCAAGAGCCCCACCAACAGAAGTTAAAATGTTCATTCCTGCCAAATTTATCAGCGTTTCATTATTACTAATTTGAAGGTCACCTCCAATTGAAATCAAATGAATAAATTCAGACAAACTTTCCAGGGAACTATTATAGTTTAACTCAATGCTGCCTCCGACAGAAATCAAAGAATTCAATCCGGCCAAACTTTCCAGGAAAATATTATGGTTAATTTTGAGGTTTCCACCAATTGAAGTCAGGCTATCCAAACCGTTTAAACTAAGCAGTGAAGGGTTCCATGTAATATCAAGAGTCCCTCCGATTGAAGTTAGAACATAGAGTCCGTTCAAGTTTGTGATATCGTCCCCATAAATTTCAACATTCCCTTCAATTTCTGTACAACCTGGGTAACAAATTTGAAAACTATCAATTTGTGCTTGTGTTGTGAATGTTATGCCTTCAGGAAGGCAGGATTGGGAGAATAAGCTAATAGTTATTAGTGAAAAGTTAATTGTCATTGTAGCAAAAAGCAATAATCTTTTCATGTTGGCTTCTCTATTAATTGTTCTGAGTTTTGTGCTCAAAGTTCAATGTTTAACCAAAACACAGAACTGTAAAGTTATAGTTTTATTATTTTAATTGTTTGCATTCCTAAATTCGTTTTTAAAGTGCAGAAATAAATGCCTGCCGGCAAATTATCAATTTCAAATGTTACCTCATGATTGCCGGATTTTTGAGTATCATCAAAAAGTGTTTTGATGTGCGTCCCGTCAATTGAATAAATATTCAGGCTTACAATAGAGTTATCAGATAAATGGTAGCTAATAGTAGTTTTAGTTGTAAGGGGATTTGGTGTAATTTTCAGTTTATGACCGGTAAGTCCTTGCGTAATCTGATCCTTCGCCCCAACAATAAGCCCAAAATATTCAGACAAAATACGATTCATGATCTCATAACGGTTCTCGAATTCATTGATAGCTTCATAACCAAACCCAAAAAAAACAGTTTTGTAGTTAGTGCTTTCATAACGCACTGCAGCTCCTTCCAGGGTTGAGGTATAACCAAAAACCTGCTGGGCACCTTCCAGTGGTTCCACAACACACATAGAATACTGATTGGATGCGCCATCACCGGCATTCACAACAAAAGCCAATCCGTTGCCAATGGGATCGTTGGCCACCCCGAAAACAAGTTTGGGGCCTGTCCAGCTATCCTCTATATGATAAACATGCAGGTAATCCTCCAATAAATCAGTACTTACAAGTTCATCGCTGATGTTTTGGCCACTTAAAAACAGATTGCCACCATTATCAAGGAATGCCATAAGAGCAGATTGATTATCACCATTTATGGTATTAACAGAATCATAACCGGTATACCAGATAACCGTATTAAAATTGATCAGGAATTCCGGTTGGGGATTACCCTGAATACCCACATCATAAAAATAGTATTGAAATCCAAGGGAATCCAAAACTTCAGTATACCAATTTGCAGTGCCCAGGATTTTACCCCTGTTATCCACTTCATCACGCACGAAAAGAATATCCGAATGCCCGGCATAAATACTAAAGGTGCCTTCGTATTGCAAACTATCATTCCAATTATAAACAATGTCGAACTCAACATTACCGGGCGCAAGTGATTCATTTATGTCAAAGCTGATTTGAGCAACTGTTCCCTGGTTAATTTCAAGATAATCTACCGTTCCGTATGTCCTGTCTGAATTAAGAAAACTTATATCTGGGTTTTCTGTGGAAAGTGAGATGGAAACATTGCCAACATTTGGATGGATATTGGTATTGTTTCGGATACCCGGAAGTAAATTTATCGTTTCACCCGCTTCCAGAATACCATCATTATCCGTATCCTCAATCGTTAACGATTCGATTGAAAATGGTTCATAATGTGCGGCATAATAAGCAAGCGCATTCCAGAATTGCCCTGTCTGGGAAAGCAAAGCGTAATTGTCGCCGTTTGAAAGCCAGATCATACCATAGTTTTCTTCCTTGTTAAAACCATAAATGGTATTAAATCCATACCAGCGGCCGGTATGGCTGTATAACCAGGGAAAAGGATCTATAAACCAGATCAGTCCCATATTAACTCCAATTCCCGGATTAATGTAATGATGATCGGTAATCAACTCAACGGTAGATCCTGTCAGAAGGGTTGAATCATTATAGGTTCCTTTGTTAATGTACATACCCAGGTGTTTGGCTAATTGCATAGCACTTACTTTCAGGTTACCAATGGGATAAATAGGCCAGGAGGATTGGGGTGTATAGGTTACATTCGTTCCCTGAATAGTATATGGTGAGGCAATATTTTCAGGATCGAGATTGGCAAAAAGGTAAGAAGTTTCCTCCATACCAAGTGGACCGAAAATATTTTCCTGGCAATAGGTTTCAAAATCCTGTCCGGTAATCACCTCTACAAGATAAGCCAGCAGGCAGGAGCCCACGTTTGAATAATTCCATGTTTGCCCTGGTGAATATAAATAATAATTGTCTGTTTGAAAGTAAGTTCCGTTTTCCAGTAAATATCCTTCAAGGAAATCATCCATTGCAATGGGGTTGTCGCCTCCCCAGTGCAGCGACTGGTTCAATACTACATAGTTGTCCTGTATGGAGGAAGTATGTGTCATCAACTGTTTTATAGTGATCACCTCATTGGGATGGTTGAAATTTCTGACAAGGAATGGAATATGATCGCTGATATCATCATCCAGGTCAAATTTTTGCAACTCATATTGCTGCATAACAGCCGTGATCATAATGGTTTTCGATATGGAAGCCACCGTATATGATGTTAAATCGGTAACCGGTTTGGAAGAAGTTATATCGGCATACATGATGGTTTTTCCAGTGAACATGGCCATCCCTCAGGAAAACATACCGATACGCCAGGATAAAGTACCTTCCTGAAAATCGATCATATAGTTGTCTGAACCAGGCGGGGTTTGCCGTACCTAATTTAGGTTGGTATTTCTGAATTTTTTCCTGAAATGACTTTAGGAATAATTCATAAGTCGAGTTTGAATTTGTCTGTTCCGAATAGTATTCAAGCTGTGCAAATGCAGTTGCTGAATAGGAGACCGCAAGAATTAAGAAGATAAGTTTTTTCATAGGTATGATTTTTTGCATGAGCAAGGAGCAGGGAGCAGGGAGTTCAGATTTTTGCTCCCTGCTCTATGTCCTTTTCTCCTGGCTATTTATAATTTTACAATTTTCTTAGTTTGTATTTCATTGTTCGTTTTTAATACACAAAAAATAAATGCCTGGTTTTAATCTTTCATAATTGAACACCTTAATTTGTTCCCCCCTGCTGTTCCAAAATTATTTACTATTGTTAGAATCTCCTGCCCGGCTAAATCAAGGATTTTCAGGGTAACATGTGATTTAAAATTCAAGTTGTATTTTATTAGTGAAGTTGATTCAATTGGATTTTGGGGAAAATGGAGAACCAATCATCGTTTTCAAATTCTCTGTTTTAGGTAAAATACGTTCCACTTCCTCCTGACTATTGCACCCCGTGGGCATTATCATGTATTTCAGTGGTCCCTCCTGGCTCTAATAGATATTCACAAATACTTTGAACATCACAATCTGTTAAAAACGGGTTCCCATAAATTGCTAAATTGTTTATAGAATATGGATCAATGTTTTCAAATCCGAAAAGGTTAGAAAGCAAGGCATTGTTAATGATAAAAAAATTGCTATCAACAGAAGTTAAATTTTCGAATGGCGTTAAGTCAGTTAATAAACCATTATTGTAAATCCAAAATTCACCGCCCACAGAAGTTAAGTTTTCCAAACCGGCTACGTTTACCAGGTTTGGGTTGTCGCACAGTCATAAGTACCCTCCGATTAGGCTAATAATATTTAAATAATCCAGATTGGTAATGTCATTTCCTTCAATTAAAAACACCTCCTTCAATTTCATCACAATTAGGATAGTTGCTTTTGGAAATTGTCAATTTCTTCCTGGGTGGAAACGTGATGCCTTCAGGAAGGCAGGGGACAACACAATCTTCCATCACTTCCTCCGGACTATTGCAGCCCGGTGCGTTACTATTAATAGATAATGTTCCGTTTGATTTACAAGGTATTCACAAATACTTTGAGCTTCACAATTACTAAGCGAAAAATTATTTGTAATAATTAACTGGTTTAAGGAATTAGGATCAACATTATCCAGTCCTGCCAGGTTAGTTAAAGAATCGTTGTATACAATTTGAAGCCAACCTCCAATTGAGCTTAGGTTTTCCAGGGATTCAATACTTGTCAACATGTTATCATATATCGTTAAAGATCCACCAATAGATGTTAAACTTTCTAATCCAGATAAACTAGTTAGGGATTGATTTAATGACAATTCTAAATTATCGCCAATATCATGTAAATTATTAAGACCTTGCAGGTTAGTAAGTGAATCACATAAGTTTATCCATAATCCACTTTCAATTGTATGTATCGTATTTAGTCCTTGCAGATTGGTTATATCACTACCATCAATATTTACATTACCATTTAGATTAATACAATAAGGATAATCTGTTTGGAAATTGTCAATTTCATATTGACTCATAAAATAATAGTTTCCATAGGGTAAACAAGGCATCTCAAACCCACAAGCAGATGCTATTTCTGAAGGATTGTTACACCCTTCTGCATTTGCATAAATGTCGATACTTGTATTTAGTGTACTTAAATAATCACAAATACTTTGTATCTGGCAATTGGACAACGAAGGATTGTTTCGGATTAGAATCGAATTAATAGATGAAGAATTTATATTTTCAAGACCTGATAAACTAATCAGGGACTCATGGCCTATAATTTCCAGGTCACCATTTATCATTGTCAAATTTTCCAGCCCACTAAAATTAGTTAGACCGTCATTATTATAAATCCAAAGATCATCTCCAATTGTTGTAAGGTTAGAAAGTCCATTTAAATTTAATAATACTGGATTCTGTGAAATTGTAAGTCTCCCTCCAATGGATGTAATTGCATATAAACTATCTAAATTATTAATATTTGCGCCTGACCATCCTCCGCTAATAGTAACATCACCTTCAATCTCTGTACAATAAGGAAAGTTAAACTGAAAACTGTCGATCTGTGCCTGGGTCTCAAAAACAATGCCTTCGGGCAGGCAGGGCTGTGAGAACAGGTTAAAAGTTATTAGTAAACAGTTAAATGTTATTGCAGCAATTAATGTTAATTTTTTCATGGTGGCCTCCGTTTTTTTTCGTCATTGCGAATCTAAGCGTTGGTCCGTGTGGCAGCGTGAAGCAATCTGTAAATTGTTTACTACTGGTATATAAAATATGAGATCGCCCGCCTGACCATGTCGGGCAGGCTTCGCTCCACCGCTTTACCTTTCCTTTGGCTCGCGATGACGGTTCATGTATATTTATAGTTTTATCATTTTAGTTGTTTGTCCCGTTTCAGCGGGATTGGTTTTTAATTCAAAGAAATAAATGCCCTTTTCCAGACTGGCTGAATTCCAATTTATCTTATGCTCGCCTTGCTGCATTTTTTTAGAAAGAATTACTTCTATAAGCTTTCCAGTAATATCATAAATTGAAAGCGTTACATCTTCGCTTTTGGTTAATGAAAATTCAATGGTGGTTTGATTTGAAAATGGATTAGGGTAGCATAAAACTTCAAACACCGAACTTCGAACTTCAAACTTATTCTTTCCAACAATACCCCCATTATCCGTATTCAGTATGGTTCCATAATTACCAACAACCCAGGCATTTTGATCATCAACAAAACCGATACTTCTTAAGTTGTGTGCCGGCCCATGAAACTGTTCATTCCAGTTAATGCCTCCATCATCGGTATATATAATCAAACCCTTCTCACCAACTGCCCAGCCGTGCAATAAATCGGTAAAATGGAAATCCATTAACATATCCAGCGATGAATAAATCTCTTCCCAGGTTTCGCCGCCATCTTCCGTACTTACCATATCGAAATGGGTGTCCCATTCACCTATTGCCCAGCCTTGTTCATCATCAATAAACTGGACATGATGCAACATTCCTTCATCTGATAAACTTAAGGTTTCCCAGTTCACACCTCCATCAGAGGTATGCAACACAATTCTGTTATCACCCACAATCCATCCATTATCCTCGTCTATAAAATAAATATCAAATAAACCTTCTGTTGTTCCGCTTGTTTGCTCTTCCCAGTACTCGCCCCCGTCAGTGCTGATCAAAATCATACCATTTTCACTAACTATCCAACCTGTTTGCAAATTGATGAAAAAAATGCCCAGAGGGTTTCCGCCCTGATATGATGCTGTCTGCCATGTTAATCCACCATTATCGGTTCTCTGTACGGAATTATATCCTATGATCCAACCATGGTTATCATCTTTGAACAATATCTCTCCAAAGGGGACCCACCCATACGGCTCAAAAAGTAATTCAACCTGCCAGCTATTGCCACCATCACTGGTATGCGCCAAATAATTATTAAAGTTTGGAATTCCACCTACCAGTCTGGTGCCAATGGCCCAACCAGTATTTTCATCTACAAATGACACAGAACTAAAATGGGCATTTGAAACAGAATTTTGTGGTTCCCAGGTCTGGCCGCTATTTATAGTTTTCAAAATCACATTTTCACCGATCATCCAACCTGTAGAGTTGTCAAGGAAATAAATTGAGCTTAGTAAATTAAAATTCCATTCAACATACTCGTTAAACCAAGTTTCACCTCCATCTGTAGTGCGAAAAACTGTGCTGTAGTAATATGCCCGATAGGCAAACCAGCCATTGTCAGAATCTGTAAAGAAGATTGTACCAATATCAGTCGCATCGTAATTGGCGAATTCATAATTAATCTGCCAGGAATTACCTCCATCAGTGGTTTGTAATATTTTTGTTTCAGGAGGCCAGGTTTCCATTTCTCCAGCTGCCCAACCTTTTAATTCATCAATAAAACAAACGCTGGAGAGATTAATACTTACTCCACTGGTTTGTTCGTCCCATATAATTCCGCCATCGGTGGTATGTATTATTAAACCTTCATTTCCTGTTACCCAACCATTGTTTCCATCAATAAAACAAAAACTTCGCAGAACTTTTGTAGAATCATCGTACTGGATAGTAAAATTATTTCCACCATCATTTGTGTAAATTATCTTCCCGTCTTCATCAATGATCCATCCCTCCATATTATTAATAAAATACACATCATTAAAGTTATAATAGGTCCCATCAGGATAGACAATTTCCCAGGTTTCGCCTCCATCCTCAGTCCGAAAAGCCAGGCCCCAGTAACCGCCTCCATATGGCATATAATATTGTCCAACCGCCCAACCATTGTTTTCATCGGAAAAATGTACAGCATTGAATTTTGAGAATTCATAAAAAAGATCATCTGCAGCGGTTATTTGTTCAACCCATGTATCCCCGCCATCAGCTGTATGAATTATAGTTAAATATTCTCCAACAGCCCAACCCTTATTTTCATCAATAAATTGAACATCATTTAAAGTTGCATTTGTTGGAATTGGATTTTGGAATTCCCATTGGGCGAATGATGTAAACGTGAAAAAGTAAAGGAGAAATGCGGTTAAAATGCTTAATTTCTTCATGGTGTTATTGTTTTGGTTATTGGTTATATGTTGTTTGTTATTTCAGGATTAGTACTTTTTGCACTTGAATTGAATTCCTTGTTTCTATGCGGATAAAATAAATTCCCTCTTTGTAGCTGGTCGGTTTCCACTGAATTGTATGATTGCCTTTTTGTAATTTTTTGGAGAGAATAGTTTCAATGAGCCTACCAGAGAAATCAAATATTGAAAGCGTTACATTTTCGGTTTTTATTAAAGAAAATTTAATGGTGGTTTGATTTGATATCAATAATGGATTCTGCCAGTACCACTGGGCATTAATAGTAAAAGATAAAAGGAAAATAATTCCTGACAATAGGAGCCTGGTTTTTTTCATGGCATTTAATTTTGGGTTGAAGAACTGTAAAGATAAGAAAACAAAGGGGTTAAGTCAAGTTTATGGCTGATTCTTTTTCAACGAATGTGAACATAGTTGACATTTAAAGGTTATTAACTAGGCATTAACTGCTTTTAAACTAAAATACAATTTGTTATGAAGACGCTTAAAACTATTGCTTTAATTTGCTATGCCATTGTTGGCCTATTAGGATTTGTATTTGCTTATATTTATTTGTTCCGGTCAGAGTTTATGCCGTATCATGCCGTTGCTGTGGGATTGCCCTGGGCAGATGTTGATGCCGGAATGAAAGTGCTGATCATTGCCTTGATGCGTGTTTCGGGTGGTGGCTGGCTGGCCACTTCGCTTTCAATTACCCTGCTTTTAGTTGCCCGAATAAAATTTCAAAAAGTTTGGTTAGGTGCAGCCCTTGTGCTGGTCGGACTTGGGTGCTTAATACCTACGTTGTATGCTACTTTGTATGTGCGGGGCAATTCACCTGCCGACCCGCCATGGATGGCTGCAGTTGGAGGAATTGCATTGTTGATTATCGCTTTTATAATGGACTATATATCATACAAAAAATTAATAAAAAAATAAATTGAAACTTATTGTTAATTTTTATTCAGTTCAATATTCAAAACAATATTTCTTTATTCCAGCAATCATTCGGCATGCCGGTAAAAATTAAATTCTTTCTTTTATAGAAAATCTTATTACAAAAATTCACATTCTGTTCATTTCAATCAACGAATATAAATACTTTTATAGCCAGATTTACGAACCAAAATTTTAAATATGAAACGATTAACACTTTTAATTTTAGTATTTGCATTTCCAGTATGGATTTATGCACAACAAACAGCCACAATAAAAATCAACAACATGCACATTGAAATAAACGGCAATAAAGTTGATTTTGATGAATCGTATGAATTTACCCTCACTGACGGGGTGATGTCATCTTTTATTCTATTTGACCAGAACGAGATGAAATACGGCCACGAATTTCAATATAAAAAAGGGACGAACAGATTAAAGTTGGTCCGAAGGGGATATGCATCAAAAAATGGCCTGGAGCCAAAATTTGCAAAGCAAAAAAAAGATATGCAGGAAATAAAAGTTTCCATACCGGGCAGCATAAGCAAACGGGTAGTTGACAACATAGTTGTCGACAAAGAAAATCTCGATGCCATTAATGTATCTTTCAATTATGAATTAATTTATAAACAATAAGAATAATGAAGAATATTATTTATCTTTTAACAGGACTGCTAATCCTCTCAGGAATAGCCCTTTTATTTGCATTTAAAAGTCCAACACCACAAGCAAAAGTAGAATGGTATCAGGTAACCGTTATTGAATCAGTTGTTCCGGGTGGAGTTGGCCGGTCAAGAATGATCTGCCAGGATGCAAATGGAAAAATGGAAGAAACCAAACTCGAAAACTTTTTTAGCCTGGCCGGTATTAACTTCGGCAATGTGAGGGAAAATGACCAACAGATAACCAATAAAATTACTGAACTAACAAATGATGGTTGGGCATTAACTGACGTTACTTCGGGTGTTTATTCAGGAAGCGGAAACAATACCAATGGAATTTTCATTACCCGCTATTTATATAGCAGGATTGCAACAGAATAAGTACCATTGATTCTAAAATGGCATGGATCTTTTAAATGATTCCTGCCATTTTAGCTTATCTCGGATTGCAATTCCTTTATTATGTTTTCGAGGTCGGTCTCACTAAATCCTTTTTCTAAAACTGCTTCTTCCAGGTTCCCCCAAATCGGTTCGCCACAGGCAATACATTTTATTCCCTTTTGGGCTAGGAATTTTATTGAGGCAGGGTAATTTCTAACCAAATCTTCAATCTCAATGTTTTTGGTAATTTGAGGTTTCATTTTACTTTGGTTTGTTTTCTGTAATAATCAAAATTCATCCGGAAATTTGTCTGGTTTGGCAAAAGCCGGATTATTTATAAATGTTGTGTCGGACAGGGTAATTAAAAATGCTTTCAAATCTTCCTTTTCTATGGGTGTTAATTGATTTCCACCGGAAGCAATATGGTGCATTAACGGATCAATATACGGAGTCCAAACAAGGTGGTGGGCATACATATCGATCACTTCATCCAGTGTATTGAACCTTCCATCGTGCATATATGGAGCGGTAAATTCTATATTCCGTAAGGTCGGTGCCCTGTATGCACCAATATCCATGTTATCACCGGTAATTGAATACCTGTCTGACGGATCGGTAAATACACTGTCTTTTCCGTTGTTGTAAAACTTATTGGTTGTAAATAACGGGTTTCCGGCTGCGCCATGGCAATGAAAACAGTCGGCCCCTTCTTCGGTAGTAAATAAAACGTAGCCATGCAATTCCGCCGCTGACAACTGAATTTCACCCCTCAAATAACGATCGAATTTTGAATTTGCAGAAATCATTGTCCGCACAAACTGTGCTATGGCTTTGGCTATTCTTTCAACCGAAATATCCTTTGTCCCAAATGCTTTTCGAAATAATTCAGGGTAGCCCGCTATACTTCGTATGGCCCCCTCAACAGCTTCATCATCACTCCCAAATTCAGAAGGATCAGTAATAACGCCCAAAACATCCTCTTCAATGGAAGAAATACTTCCATTCCAGCCAAAACTCCCCGGGGTCCACACCAGGTTGATCAATGGCAACATGGCATGATGCGTTGAAATACCATCCAAACCAATAGGATGTGGACGGGGCAACCCTATCACAAATCCATTTTCCTGAATATGGCACGAATAACAGCTCATATATTTTCCTTCTTCAGCCCGACCTGCAAGACGGGTATCATAAAATAGCATACGCCCTAGTTCAATCCCCTCAACAGTCATGGGGTTATCTTCAAAAATATTCAATAAAGTTGGAAATCCAGGTGGGATTTTAATTTCGTAAGGTGTAGGTTCGAAAACTGGTATTATTTCGGGTTCGGTATTTTTCGAACAGGAAGAAAAAAAGGTAGCAATAATGAAAAATAATATGCCTGAAATCCTAAATAAGGTCACAATCGAGTAAATGTTGCTTTTCGGTATGATGATATTGAATCTGTTTTTTTGTATTCAATAAAAATTGACGAATCATTAATGTTGCCGGAACCCTGCAATGAAAAGCTTCTTAACGAATCGCTAATAAGCTGGTAAGGAACAACAATTATACTATCCAAAATATCGGCAAACACAACCAAACCAGGATCGCAGGCAAAATTATTAAATTCAATACGGTAATTTAAAGTCGAGTCAACCCAAAGATAGGAAGTGTAGGTGCATGAATCCAGTTCAGGCAATATAGATGAATGTTCAACAACACTATAATTGGCTATATATGGCCAGGCTGAATTAATAACCCTTACTCCTTGAAACAGGTTTGTCTTCATTGCCTGCTTTATCGATCGCATGATATATTACCTGATATTCCCTAAGGAAGTTCACATCCACATCATTGTCTACATAAATACTTCTTGAAATATCCCCGTCGGTCTCATCATAAGCTGTGGCCCCCTTATCAATATAGGGTTGATTAAGTGAATGGTTCAACGAATCAGCCCCTTCCCTGGTAATAATCGGGGGTACATCATCAACTTCTTTACAAGCCAATACTATTACTAATATTGAGATGAATAAACCTAGTTGAGTCAATATTTTTTTATACATACTACATTTCATTAATTGGCCTCAAAGGTAAAAACATTCTGTCCATTTTCCTTTACCTTTTGCATCGCCTCCTGGTTTTGCATTATATAGCCTCCAAAAGTATCATGGTCATATACATGAGGCTCTTTAAACCATTTTTCAACATGCATAGTGATATTGAGGTTTTTTGTTTCACCAGACTCAACTTCAAAAGCTGAGTTTGGCAACGAAACCCTGAAATAATTATGAATAAACCCAATGATCGAATCAGGATAACTGGCATATTCCTGTCCAATGCCCAAATGAAAATCAAAGGGAGTTGTTTGAACCGTCTGTCCTTCGGGCAACCATTTTCCGTTAAGTTTCATATAATGATATCCACCGCCCAAAAATTCCGGCCAAAACATATCCTTTTCAGGAGGATTAACATACATAAACGAAATATTCTTATCTTCGGAAATGCCAAAGGTGAAAGAAACAGAATCGTATTTCCCCGCCTCAAAATCGTCATAAACAGCCCACTGCCATGTTTCCGGCAGATCGGTATCCACATAATGAATATCCGTCCAATCTTCTATCCGTTTTGAATTACCATTGGAATGATACAATATAATATCTGAAATAAAATACTGGATTTCGTTTACAAGATAGGGGTTGCCGGCTTCATTAATATACTTTAGGGTATCAAAATCAATTTCCTGATGATCGATTAAATGTTGGAAATATAAATTGATTTTAACAGGTGGTTCTGGTTCAGGCGAAACAGGGTGATCAGTGCATGACCAAAAACCAATAGATATCAAGATTGTCAACAGGAACTTATCCAAATATATTATATCAATAAGGAACTGTTCCCGAAGCAATAACATATTTTTCCGGTTCATTTACACTTGATTTTTGTTTAATTATTTTCCCATCCACTAAAACCTGAACATTTACCGATGAAGTGGAATCGTGATATAGAGCTGACACAAACACAATATCGCCTCGTTTCATATCGGTTACCAGATTCCATGCATCTTCCGAACTATTAAATTCGACCGTTTCACTGATCATTTCTGATTCCGCATTTCGATATGTTATATCAGTTGCAGCACTTGCTTCAGAAACCCGATATTCAACCTTTAGTGTTTCATTTTCTTTTGAACAAGAAAAAACAATCACCAAAACAATCATTAAATGAATTAACTTTTTCATTAACCAATTATTATAAATCAATTAAAAGATTAAAATAAAACGAACGCCCGGGTTCGAATAAATTAATGTCGCTACCGATTATACTCCTGTTTAAATGCTCGTAATAGGCTACGTCAAACAAATTTTTCACGCCAACCGACAGCCTGAAATAATTCAAAAAATTATATGCAACAGAAACCGAAGTTAATATAAAACCCGGAGAAGGATTTTCATAATTTGCTTCTGACACATGATTCTGAGCCGCAACTCCCCTCACAGTTAACCGTGGAATAAATTTTCCTTTTGCCAGTTTATAATGAAGGTCAAAAGAGGCCTCAAATGGTGGGATTTCTGTGATTGCATCATTTTTCAACACTTCGTCGTCCACCACCTGGCCGGCATCATTTATTATATACTTTATCGATTCATCAATGGTTCCGTAAGTCCATGAAGCAAATCCGGCCACTTCCAGTTTATATTTAGCCGGGCTCAGGTATGAAACTTCAAAACCCCTCAATTGTGCATTTCCGGCATTATAAAATTGCTTTACGCCCAACACGTCTTTTGACAGGGGTTTTTGAATACTTGGGGGCAATCGTTTTCCCGTAATGAAATTATTTACTAGAGAATAAAAACCATTTACCTGCAATTGACCCAAACCCGGATTCGAATATTTAAAAGTCAGGTCAACCTGGTTGTTTGCTTCGGGTTCCAATTGCGGATCGCCCAAATAGTCGTATTTATCATAACCTATTGGAAGCAAGGTAATATAACGTTCCGTCATATCAGGACTTCTTACACCACGCCCGGCAGCAAGAGAAATTGACCAATAATTGTTAATTTGTTTGGTAGCTCCAAGGCTAAACGAAATATTTGTAAAGGATGACTTTATTGAATCACCGGCATACTTGTATATTTCGCCCTGCATAGGATGCATCATTATCAAACTGTCAGAATCAGCCTGGTTGAAATCCAAACGAACAGCGCCTATAAATTCCCAGTTTTTAATTGTTTTTGAATAGTCGGCAAAAAGGCCAGTGTTGTTTATTTTTGCATTATTCCACAAGTTTTCAACTTTAACCGGAAGTCCCGGTTGCAAAATCATACTTTTTGTGCGCGTGCCATCTTTCAGGATTTGTTCATAATCCAATCCCCCTATCAACGCACCGCCATAAACCTCAAACATGGTTTCCATCCGGCCACCCATGTTTATTGCATCAATAACCGAAACTGCTACAACCGTATCGGAAAACGGACGGTTTTTATTATCCATCTCATGCCTGACTTTTGAATGATAAAGTTTCATTTTAACCTTTTTAAGGATACCTTGTAAATCCTCAAAAAGATAATCAAAAGAGCTAAGTTGTGTATCATCCTTTCTTTCATCCATTGGCAATGCTGGAAAACTAACGTCTCTCCCATTTGCATCCTGATAACTTAACAAAATTGATTGTTGATCGGTAATTTTAAACCCAAGCCTGCCACCGATATCATATTTCGAAAACTCCGAATCAACGGAATTGCCATTACCATCCTGGTAATTGTCATACTTTTTCCGGCTACCATATATGTTATAATAAATCCATTTATAGTTTCCGAAAACGCTGGCGAACTCCTTGTTCCCATTCCAATTGCTTTCCCACGATTGTTGGATTCGGACATGGATTGGATTTTCAGGATAAAAGTCATGATTTTTGGATTGCATATCGATCATCCCGCCAAAGGAAGGCCCGTACCTTAGCATATAGGGTCCTTTAATTACATCAATCTGTTCGGTGTTTTCCAGTTCAGTATGGGCGGTGGCTGGGTCCATGCGGTTAGGACAGCCCCCTTCAATTTTTTGCCCACTGTTTAAAAGCACGTTTAACTGGCTGAACTTAAAACCTCTGACAACAGGATCGAGTTGAGTTCCCCCTTTACGAATGCCATTAATATTTTTGAAGACCGTAAAAACTCTGCCACCCCACCGGATACAGATTCCTGTATTTGGGAAGCTGAAAAAGGGGTGACCACATAGGGCATTTTACTGATGATCTTTTGTGTTGAAAAGTCTTCTACCACAACTTCTCCCAGTTCTTTTATGTCCTTTTTCAAAGTCACCTGAATTGGTCGAATTTCTCCCGGTTTAATTCGGATTTTTTTTTCTAATGGCAAAAAACTTATATGTGAAAACCTAAGTGTATATTCTCCAGGAATTATTTTGGTAATCTTATAAAATCCATTTGCATCAGTCTTTGAACCAATACCCAATTCTTTGACTAAAACATCTACATTTTCAAGGGGAAATTTGGTACTATCATTCAGAACAATTCCCGAAATTTCTTCCGTTTCCTGTGCGCCTGAAATTGCAGGCCATAAGAATATGAAAACACCTGCAAACGCTATAAATCGTAAACTCATTTTAACCTCTTGTTTTGATAAAATGAAAAATAATTACAAATTTATTAACTTTCTTGTATCCTAATCAAAAATTTCCAGTATAAAACCAAAACATTACAATTAGAACGCATATTAAACGAAGTATTATGTCAAGATTTACAGGTAAACTATTACTAACCGCCCTCATTTTTATGTTCTCTATCTTGCATGTTATAGCTGATGCACCACCCGATCCGGGAGGAGGACCAACCGGCGGAGACCCTGTTGGAGGTGGTTCACCCATTGGAGGAAGTTTATTGATCATGTTGATTTTAGCAACCGGATATAGTGCTAAACGTATCTGGGAAATTCGTAAAGAAATTTAGACCTTTCATAATAGTAAATGAGAATTATGAGGAGGCTTTGCATATTTTGCTGAGCCTTTTCTTATTTACCGCCAACTTTTTTATCACCATTTTTACCACGATACTTTAACATTATTTAATCATTAAGTCAGTAAATAACTTCATGTGAGTTAAGTATTTGTTTAATTTTGCAAATCCAAAATTTTACAATTCTGGTTTATGAGTTATATCAAATTTGATAAAAAACAATTGGTTAATCTTGAATATTCCTTGCAAAGGGAGTTGATACGTACCAATCGTGCAGGCTCTTATGCAAGCACGACCATTGTAAGGTGTAATACACGCAAATATCATGGTTTATTAATTTGCCCTCAACCTCAAATCGATAATTTGCATCACTTGTTTTTGTCGACGATGGACGTTACCGTCATTCAGCAAAATAAGGCATTCAACCTCGGCGTGCATAAGTATGCAGATAATGTTTACGAACCAGGTGGACATAAATATATCCGCGACTTTGAATCGGACCCCATACCCAAACTCACATACCGGGTTGGTGGTGTTGTGTTAACGGCTGAAACCCTTTTTGCACAAGAACAAAACAGAATATTATTGAAGTATACGCTGCTTGAGGCGCATTCGCCAACAAAGTTAAAATTCAAGCCGCTTCTTGCTTTCCGAAGCATACATTCACTAAGCAAGGCGAATACAAACGTTGATACACGGTTTACGGAAATTACTAATGGGATTAGTACATGCATGTATCCAAATTACGACCCGTTATCAATCCAGTTTTCAAAAAAAGCAAGTTTTCATCATTCCCCTGATTGGTATTACAATATTGAATACACCAAGGAAAAAAACCGGGGATACGAATTTAAGGAAGACCTTTATACACCCGGGACATTCGAAGTTTCGATAAAAACGGGAGAAAGCATTATCATTTCTGCCGGATTAAAAGATATTGGAAATAAAAAGTTGAAACCTCTTTTCAACAAAGAATTAAAAGAACGAGTGCCCAGAAATAGTTTTATTAATTGTCTTGAGAATGCGGCAGAACAGTTTATTATAAGAAAAGGCAAAGAAAGCCTGCTTATTGCCGGATATCACTGGCTGAGTGTTCATGGAAGAGACACCTTTATTGCGCTGCCAGGAATTACCCTGCCGTTCAATGATACCGAAACATTTATCGAGGTGATTGATACCATGATCGGAATGATGGACGGTACATTTTTTCCAAATTCATTAGCTGGAGATAAAATAAAATACGAATCGGTTGATACTTCATTGTGGTTTTTCTGGTCGTTGCAGCAATACATCGCTTTTACCGGTGATGACAAATTAATTTGGGAAAAATATGGCAAGCTGATGGGGCATATCCTTGATGCTTATAAAAATGGAACTTCCTATAATATTCACATGCAGGAAGATGGATTGCTTTATGCCGGCTACGAAAATGATAGCCTCACATGGATGAATACCCGCATCAATGATGTGCCTGTGATAAACCGGAATGGACTGGCTGTTGAGGTGAATGCTTTATGGTACAATGCCATTTGCTTTTATATCGAATTATCTAATAAATTTGGGAAAAAACAGACATTGAAAAACTGGCAGCCCATTGCCCGCAAAATTGAAGAAAATTTCACCCACACCTTTTGGGATAAAAAGATAGGATACCTTGCAGATTCTGTTAGAGGAGAGTTTAAAGATTTTGCTGTCAGGCCCAATCAATTATTCGCCACTTCATTGCCCTTTTCCCCAATTTCAGATGATATAAAGTACCATGTCATCCATACTGTTGAAAAGGAACTGCTTACTCCGCGTGGAATCCGGACCTTATCACCTAAAAACCATAATTATCATGGTGTTTACCGGGGCGATATTATAGCCCGCGATAAAGCCTATCACCAGGGTTGCGCATTTCCCTGGTTATTTGGCCATTTTTCAGAAGCTTACCTGAATTTGCATGGAAAATCAGGGTTGTACTTTTTGAAAAAGCATTTACATGAATTTGAAAATGAAATGACAGAGGCCGGAATTGGGACAATTTCTGAATTGTTCTATGGCGATCCACCACACAAAGGTAAAGGAGCTATGTCTCATGCCTGGAGTGTAGCCGAACTATTAAGGGTTAATTATTTAATAAATAAATTTGAGAATAACACCAATCAAAACGCATGAAAGTATTAATGTTTGGATGGGAATTTCCTCCACACATCACCGGAGGCTTGGGAACAGCCTGTTATGGAATGACCAGAGGTCTTCTGAAACAGGGGGCTGAAGTTTTGTTTGTTGTCCCAAAGGCTTATGGAGATGAAGATCAGCGGGCTGTGAGGATAATCAATGCCAGCGATGTAACAGTTGATTTAAAAAATACCGAATTCAGGGAGTTTGCTAAAAACTTCACCTACGTTGAAGTCGGTTCAAACCTTGTTCCCTATTTAGACCCGGAGGAATTTGAAAAGGTTACACAGGAATTAATTAAAGGGACAGAAAAAACCGGCAAGTCGATCTATTCTGAACGTTTCGAATTTTCAGGAAAATATGGCACAAGCCTGATGGAAGAAATTTCGCGCTATGCCCTGGTTGCAGGTACTATTGCTTCACAATATGATTTTGATGTGATTCATGCCCATGATTGGTTAACATATTACGCCGGAATGGCGGCCCAAAAAGTAAGCGGAAAACCATTGGTATGCCATATTCACGCAACCGAATTTGACAGGACCGGGGAAAATGTCAACACCCTGGTATTTGATATTGAGAAGGCCGGAATGGCCGCTGCCGACAGGGTTATTGCTGTTAGCAACCTGACTCGAAAAATTGTGATTGAACGCTACGGAATTAATGCGGAAAAAGTATTCACAGTACATAATGCCATTGAACCTGTTGAAAATGTTGAGGGATTAAATATTAAAAGAGGGGTAAAAGAAAAAGTAGTTACCTTTTTAGGCAGGATCACATTTCAGAAAGGACCCGAGTATTTTATAGAAACAGCACAAAAGGTACTTGAACGCGATAAAAATGTCCGTTTCATTATGGCCGGTTCGGGTGATATGCTTAATAAAATGATAAGGCGTGTTGCTCAACTTAAAATTGCTGACCGTTTTCACTTTACAGGATTTTTACAAGGCGAAGCTGTTGACAGGATGTTTGCTCTGAGTGATGTATTTGTCATGCCATCGGTATCCGAACCCTTTGGTTTGGTTCCACTTGAAGCCATGCGCATAAACACGCCGGTTATTGTTTCAAAACAATCGGGTGTGGCCGAAGTGCTTAAACATGCTATCAAAGTTGATTTTTGGGATGTAAATGGCACAGCCGATGCCATTTATGCATTATTGCATTATCCTGCTTTATCAAAAATGTTTATCAAACATGGGAAAGACGAAGTGGATAGCCTGAAGTGGGAATATGCCGCCGTTAAAATTATGGATGTTTACAGAGATGCAGTTAATCATCGTTGATCATTAATAAAGAAGAGAATTTAAGATTAAGAAATATATACTATTATGAGGTCAGTTTGTTTTTATTTCCAGGTTCATCAACCATTTCGCTTGAAAACCTATCGGTTTTTTGATATGGGGGTGGATAAATTTTACTATGATCAATTTAACAACAAATCAATCATGCGCAGGATTGCTGATAAATGCTATTTACCGGCAAATGAACTAATGTTGAAATTGATCAAAAAACATGGGAAAGATTTTAATATTGCCTTTTCCATTTCAGGATTAGCCCTGGAACAATTTGAATTATACGCCCCGGAAGTAATTACTAGTTTTAAAGAACTCGCGGCTTCCGGCAATGTTGAATTTTTAGCCGAAACCTATGCCCACTCTCTGGCCTCCCTTAAAAGCAAAGATGAATTTAACCGCCAGGTAATAGCGCATAGTAAAAAAATCCAGGAATTGTTTGGACAAAAACCGGTTACTTTCAGAAATACCGAATTAATATATTCGGATGAAATTGGGGAGATGGTTGCCGATATGGGTTTCAATACTTTACTTACCGAAGGTGCCAAACACGTTTTAGGTTGGAAGAGCCCTAATTACCTGTATCATCATCCTACACGAAAAGACCTTAAACTCTTGCTGAAAAACTACAGGTTAAGCGATGATATTGCTTTCCGTTTTTCAAATAAAGGATGGAGCGAATGGCCATTAACTGCTGATAAATTTGCCGGGTGGCTTAAAGCTGTTGATAAAAAGGAAGAAGTCGTAAATTTATTTATTGATTATGAAACATTCGGAGAGCATCAATGGGCCGATACAGGCATATTTGATTTCATGGAAGCTCTTCCGGGAAAAGTGTTGAAAAATACAGATTTCACCTTTCAAAAACCAAAAGATCTTGCTATTAAGCTCGAATCAAAAACAGAAATTCATGTTCCTCACCCTATATCATGGGCCGATGCAGAACGTGATTTAACAGCATGGTTAGGCAATGAAATGCAAGATGAAGCATGCGAAAAACTTTACAAAGCGGAACAAAAAGTTAAATTAATAAACGATCCTGAAATTCAAGGCGACTGGAATAAACTGCAGGCGAGCGATCATTTTTATTATATGTGCACCAAATGGTTCAGCGATGGCGATGTTCACCGCTATTTTAATCCTTATGCTTCCCCCTACGATGCTTTTATTAATTATATGAATGTGTTGTCGGACTTCCTCATCAGGGTAGATGAGGCAGGGAGTTCTTCTGATTTCAAAGAATTTACTGAAAAAGCGAAAGAATTTGCTGGATCGGCTAAGGAGAAAGCTAAAGCAGGAGCAAAAAAAACAAAGGCAAAAGCGAAGGAAACCTGGGATGATGTGAAAAATTATACACTTGGTGATATTGTAAATATGTCGAATGCAAAGGTAAAGGAATTGATCAATAAAGTTGACACCGAAGCCTTAGCCCATGCATTGAAAGAGGCCGATGATGAAGTCCGGAATAAAATCATTCCTAATATGACCAAAGCGGCGAAAAAGCAATTTGATAAAATGGAGGAAGACCTTAAGAAAATCAAAAAATCTGATATAAAAAAGTTCACTTCAAAAATTGAAAGTGAACTAAAAAATCTCTTGAAAAAGTAAAATTGTCCCGGTATAAAAACCGGGATTTTTTTTATTCATTCACCAATTCTTTTTCTTCACCCGGGAAAATTTTAAAATCATTACCAAACTGCTCAAGGTATTCCACACTAAACGCCCTGAGTGTATATGAAATGGGTAAAAATACCACCGACCCAATATAGGGAATAATTAATAAAAGAAAACCAATACAGCAGGTAAAAAACCCAAATATCAAAACTGCTATTACAATAAGAATTATCAATACAAATACAAATAAGCCAAAAACGATAAAGTGTCCAATATGCCTGTTAAACAGTGGTAAAAACGTAAACCATGCCTGAGAAGTTGAAATCCTTTGTTTATACATAATAGGGATGATAAAACTATCGAGAAACAGGCTTATATATGCAATGACAACAAACAGCATAAAGAAATAAAATATCATTCCCAGAATTGTTAATACCTGAGATGAAAAACTGCTTTCGTAATACATTTCCTGATTAATATGTAGGCATAAATGAAAGACGTCATCAAAACAATAAAAACCATGAAGCCGTAAATAAATCGCCAGATAAAGAGGGAGTTTCCTTCTTTTCTGTATTCATACCATGGCTTTTTCACTTCTGCTATATCATACACTACATTATCAAGGAACATAAATTTGCCTCGTGAGCTTACCCATGTCAGAACGATCAGGAGGATAAAGAAAAAGCCAAGTCCGAAAAGAATAAGGGTAAACCAGACTGGATGTGAACTTAACCAATCCATTGCATAACCAGGAAATTAAAAAAATCATCAAAGTCGAATTTAGCCTTTCCATAATTTCGTGAATTTCCACCACCACCTCCTCCACCGTCCATAAGCGCAGCAAGGAAAGCTGTAAATCCAACAGTAAACCATTTGGCTAAATCGAAAGGTTGAAACAAGGCTTTTTTCATTCGTGCCCATCCGCGGCTAAGGGGCTCAATGTAATCAATGTTCATGGTTGTTTAGATTTTTTTGGTTAGCATCCACGAAGATAAGAAATATATTTAGATTAATGGGATATATTAATTAGGAAAGATCATTAGCAATTAGCCGGAGTCGTATATACGGTTCAATTGTAAAAACAGATATTGATTCTTATTACTACAAGAAAAGAGCCGTCATAGCGAGGAAGGAACGACTGAAGCAATCTCACACATTTGCTATCCCTCCGTCTTGCGATGACGGCTCTTCATCCGATGATTTAAAATTATCGGATAAATTTTTTAATCTATTTTTTCACAAACTTAACATGATTGATTTTCTTTCCATCGGTAATTCTTACCATGTAAAAACCATCAGGTAAACCAGCAACATCAACTTTACCAACTTCTCCCCTATCTAAATAATTATATTCTATGTGGTTTACTTTTTCCCCTGTAATGCTATAAATATCGAGTTGAAGATTATTGGTTTCTTCAAGTAATTTGAAATGAAGAAAATCACTGGTCAGTGTAGGATATACCGAAATAAATTTTTCCTCAATATAGTTTGAAACGGAACTTGGTTGGCCGCCCACCAGAATGTTAGAACAAAAGCCTCTCGCATCTGTCAATCCATCATTTGCATAATAACTGATTTTAATGGATCCAATATTCTCATCCAAATCTGCAGGAAGGTTAAAACTTATTTCAAATTCACCGTTTACCACTTCTGAAGTGGCCTCAACAATGACACTATCCTGCGTTTTAAATTCTGTAATAATACTTTGCGGATCATTACCCAGGGTTGATACGACCTTTATCCTGTCAAAAACTTTCACAAAGAGCTCACCATTGAAATTATTCAATGTATTTCCAACAGAATCCAAAATGTTTCCCATTAAAGTAAGTTGACCTCCCGGGTGGATCGTATCGGCAAATTCTTCAATGTTTATTCCATTTATCATTCCCGTTTCTATCGTGTTATGCGGAACAGCCAATTTCATGGATGGATCTCCAAAAAGAATAAATTTGGCATTATTTTCAGCTGAACCTACATTTTTTGCAAAGCGGCATAATTCTCCAATTTCTTGGTACGGATTTTCCAAAAAGGACAAATAGAACCTTCTAATTAAAGAATAGTTAGCCCCAGCATAGGTTAACCTTAAGGGAGAAAAAACAGCAGCCATTCCTTTATTTTCAATCAGGAATGATTTCTCACCCAAAGAAATAATTCCTGGATCATCAAGGCGGCTAAACTCGCCAGTGATATTTACCATGAATGGATAAAAATCTTGATTGACCCAATTTGATAGATTAGTTTCAGCTAATACCATTTCTTGAGCCAGGGCATATGGCCCACCATGCCCAATGTAGGACATCAATAAAACACCATCATTTATTTTTTGAGTAATGGCTTCATTAACATCCGGGTAAATTTGTTGCCCATTTCCATTTATTTGCTGGTGATAGGCATCCAGGTATATTTTTTTAATATTATAGGTGTGATCTGCTGTATCAATTATTTCTGTTATTTCTTCAGCATCAGAAAAGTGAAGATTGCTGTCTTCGTCATCAGCTATTATACAAATCTCATTTCTCCAACTGCCTTTACTTTGAATTGATATTGAATAATTCATGATTTTTTGAACAACAGCATTTGCTTCAGCTTCCGTTTTTACAGGGAGTCTTCCATTACTTATATCAATAAAATTTCCACCTTCCAGCTTGGCAAAATAGTCATCAGTACAATAGGAACTTACCGGATTAAGAGATTGAAATGATTCCCAAACCGGAATATAATTGGTATTATTTTCAATCCTGTCTAAATAATCATAAGAGCCATCGCCAAATAACAGAAGAAATCTTGGCGGATCAATCGTTGCCTTGTCAACCACATATTTAACAAAATCACGAATGGCCGTTATATCCTGGGAACCTGAAGAAAATTCATTATAAATTAATTCTGGAGTTGTAACCAACACATCCAAGCCATCAATTGTTTCCCTGAAGTTAGCTAACTCATTTGCCTGTGCTAAAAATTCTGGTGCTGAAATTAGGATCATATCAGGTGGTTCAGCCCCATGCAAGTTTTGATTGGGAATTTGACCAAGAAATTCGGGTGAATCAAAAAAGTCATTTTCAAAAGCAATAAACTCAAGCAATGAATCTGTTTCAAGGATAAAACTAGCCACACCAGACTCAAACTCATAATTTACCCGAAGTGGATTTAAAGGGTCGGTAATATTCCAGATTAAGAGACTATCAGTAGCGTTCTCAATTTCAAAACGGCTAACATTCACATCTGGCCCTATTGTATTTATATCACGAAATGCCATTTGAGGTCCGTCAAAAATCATATCCCTTTTAAAATTAAAACTAAAATAATCGAGCCAGGCAAGGGAAGAATCATTTGGTTTATTGTATTCGATCTCAAGTGAAAGCTGCGGATTGGTCACATAAAAAGTAGATGTATGGTAGTTGGAGTATGCAAAGTTACCATGAGGGTTCGAAAAACTTACAGATTGAAAATGAAGAAGCAATTCAGGATTCCCGTTTATATTAAAATCCATAGAGCTTGTTTCGGATGATCTTCCCACAGCGTTGGCTCTCAACGTAATGGGCCTATTAATATTAAGGTTTGGATAATTTATAACAAAACCATAAACTGTTGACTCTTCAAATTTTTCTCCCAACCATAATTTCCCTGAACGAAGGAGATTTTCATATTCCATTTCATGACTAAAATAATCATCGAAAAGGGTGGATGTGTAGGTATATGGAAGAATGGTAGAGTATTGATCATTAATACGCTTTCCGGGCCCGGTATCAACATTCAAAAAATAGTAAACCTTATCCGAATAAAGATTTGTTTCATGAACAAAAATACCGGATTCACTATCGAAGTTCCATTCAGTAGTACTTTCGCCATAAAAAAGGATATAATCTTCCGGATCAAAAACTTCATCTTCCTCCCCTATGACGAAAATAGAAAGCTCTTGCAGATCATCGTATCGAAATTCCGAAACCGGTTCTGGCAACATACCATTGCCATTGCCATAAAGTCTGATAAATGCCGGGTTTATCTGGCTGGGATCAAGACCATAATTTTGTAAATCGTTGTAGCTAATTTTGTGAATCCCCGATTCACTTGTTGAAATCTTGTACCAGTCCCCTTCTGAAAGGACAGAATTTTGGGCCATTGTGCAAGTAACCCAAAAAAGCAGGACAAAAGTCGCTGCCTGAAACACTTCAATTTTTCTCATTTTTAAGATGTTTTAGGATTAAGACGAAGGTAATTGTCCTGTATAGGCTAAAAAATTTTTAGGATTTGGGTATAAGATGGGAGGTGTTTAAAATTGGTTGCGTAGGAACAGAATTTAAAAATTATTGTAGACTTCTATGACTGGGTTTTTTAATTAAACATCATCGCAAACTGGAGGGCATGACTAAGCAGCGGAGCGATACGATCTCTGTTTTATGATTCCGGTTTTCGATATTAAGATTGTTTCAGGTTTTCGCACAACGCCATCACACTGGGTTCGGAATGATATTTTCCAATGAAAAGTATCACTCGAAAGTGCCTATGTTTTGAGAAATCAAGGGTTAACTCCCCGCCTCCAAAGCCATCTTCATAAATTTCTTTACTTCATCATTAATATCTTGTACATTATAAATTCTTAAATAATGCTGGAAGATTTTTCCGCCTGGCACTTCACCGATACGGTAAAAACATAAGTTGTCATTATAGGGTTGATTAAAAGTAAGAACTACATCAACAAAATCTTTTCCCAATCTGTGGATATAACCAAACCTGATTCTTGCTGCAAATGCAATACGTGATTTGGCTGGATGCAAAACAAAGTGGCCAAGCTTTTTGTATTCATCAATAAAATAGAAAAATAATCCAATCGTATGATCCGATTTTCCTTTTAAAAAGTCGTTGACCGTTTTTTCATTGCACGAATGATTCTGGTTTTGATGAATGAATTTTTGGGAGCAAAATGGGCAGGTCCACATGAAGGGCGAAGGATTTAATGAGTATATGAATGAGTGATTAAATGAGCGAATGGGTGAAAACGTGAATATGTAAATAAGTATTTTGTGATTGAGATAAATTATCCAGAATATTTTTCTTTTACTTGCTTTATGGAATCTTTGATCATTTCTATTAAAACATCCCGGTTTATATCGTCAAGTTTTTTAATGTAAATACATGATTTTCCATGCTTAAACTTTCCAAGAGATTTATAATATTTACTTCCTGTATCAACGGTGCACATCAGGTATAAACTAATGTTTTGTTTTCTGGGTGAAAAACCTACCAAAAACCAATCTCCTTCACGACCACTGGCATATTTATAACGATAGTCGCCAAAACCAACTATGCTCCCGCCCCACATTTTAGGCTTTGAACCGGAAATTTCTTCCATCAGTTTTGAAATCTTTATGCTATCCACTTTCTTTTGCCTGTCATCAATGGCTTCAAGGAAATCTTGAACGCTTTGTTCAGTGGGTTGAGTTTTTAATTCTGCCATTAAACTGAATATTTGTTAATAAAAAAATGAAACATATGTCATGTAAAATTGTTTAGAAGACTTACTAATTTATTAAACGAAATAATAATAATTTCGGATTGCAATATTTAATTATCGCGCTATATTTGCACGCTTTTAAGTAGAAGTTTACTGAAATAATATATTGAATACGATGAATGAAATAAAACATATAAAACCTGATATACTATTTGAAATTAGTTGGGAAGTTTGTAATAAAGTTGGTGGAATCTATACCGTTCTCTCGTCTAAATATGAATCGGTAAAGAAAAATTTCAGTGGCCAGCATATCTTCATCGGCCCGGATGTGTGGAAAGAAACACATGAAAATCCTGATTTTATAGAAGACAAATCCCTTCACCGGTTATGGATCGATAAAGCTGAAAAAGAAGGATTGCGTTTTCGAATCGGGCATTGGAATATTCCGGGAAATCCGGTTGCCGTTCTTGTAGATTTTACGCCCCTGTTTTCGGAAAAAGATAAAGTTTTCGCTTCGCTTTGGGAAACCTACAGGCTGGACTCACTAACAGGAGGTTGGGATTATATCGAACCTGCCTTGTTTGGATATGCAGCCGGAAAAGTAATTGAGAGTTTCTATGATTTTTATCTTACACCTAGTGATAAAATTGTGGCAAACTTCCATGAATGGATGACAGCGGCGGGTATACTATATTTAAAAAAGGAAGCTCCCGGAGTAGGAACGGTGTTCACAACCCATGCCACCACTCTTGGCCGTTCGATGGCAGGCAATCACCTGCCCTTGTACAGTCAGCTCGAATCAATTGAACCGATAGAAACCGCAAAGAAATTAAATGTACTTTCGAAATACTCGTTAGAAAGCAATGCTGCCCATCATGCAGATAGTTTTACAACCGTCAGTGATATTACAGCAGAAGAATGTAATTATTTGCTGAAGAAAAAAGTTGATGTGGTAACTCCAAATGGTTTTTCCGGTTCCTTTGCCCCTGATGTAAAAGATATTAAAAAAAAGAAAAAAGAAAGCCGCGCAAAAATTGCAAAAGTCGTTGAGGCCGTTTTGAACCAAAAAATAGACGATGATGCCTTAATAATATTAACAAGTGGCCGATACGAATTTTTCAACAAAGGCATGGATGCTTTTATTGATGCCCTGGCCATCTTAAATCAGAACAAAACACTGAACAGACAGGTAGTGGGCATTATAGCGGTTCCGGGCAATCATGCAGGCCCTCGTACAGAGGTATTTAATCGGCTAAAAAATCCTGATTTTAATAATCCACTATCAAACGAATACGTCACCCATAATTTATGGGACAAATATAATGATCCGGTCATCAAGCGAATTTTAGAAAAAAACCTGAACAATGGCGCCGGAAGTAAAGTAAAGATTTTGTTTGTCCCCGTTTATATGAACGGAACTGATGGGATATTCAACATGCACTATTACGATTTCCTGAATGGTTTTGATCTCACTGCTTTTCCATCATTTTATGAACCCTGGGGTTATACACCTCTCGAAAGCATTGCTTTTCATATCCCAACTATCACAACGTCGCTTGCAGGTTTTGGAACTTGGGTAAACCGAGAATATAAAACTCCGTTTTCTTCAGTGGTTGTTATCGAACGGACTGAAAACAACTACGACGCATTTATTAATGAATTAGCAAGACAAATAAGGAATTATCTCGAATTAAAAAAAGAGGTGTTTGCAAATGCATGTAAAGAGGCCTTCGAAATATCTAAATACATGCACTGGGATAAGTTGTCATCAAAATACTGGGAGGCTTATACCATTGCTCTCAATAAAGCGGAAGAACGGTCGGGGCAGGTGAGCAGAAAACCATCCATTGAATACATTATAAGTGAATCCAAAACAGAAGAAACCCCTTCCTGGAAGAAATTTTTTGTCCGTACACAAGTACCAAAGGAATTAGAGCCATTGAAAGAGATTTCAATGAATTTATGGTGGTGCTGGAATTATAAAGCGGAAGAACTTTTTATCTCTATAAATAAGGATTTATGGGAAGAAACTGGGCATAGTCCCGTTGCATTGATCAACAGGTTATCCTTTGAAAAAATGCAACAACTAAAGAACGATACAGGGTTCATGGAAACCTTAACTTTGGTTTTCAACGACTTTAAAGCCTATATGGCTGAAAAGAAAAACAGGCCAAAAGAAAAAATAGGATATTTCAGCATGGAATATGGCCTGCATGAGTCGGTAAAGATCTATTCAGGTGGATTGGGAATTTTAGCCGGTGATTATCTCAAAGAGGCCAGCGATTCAAATGTTCACTTAGTAGCCATTGGCTTGATGTACAGATACGGATATTTTGCCCAGAACATTTCAATATTTGGCGACCAGATAGCCGAAAGCCTCCCGCAAAAATATACCGACCTTCCTTTACGCCCGGTTTACAAGGAGGATGGTTCATGGGTAACCGTTGAACTGGCATTGCCTGGGCGTAATCTCCATGCAAAAGTTTGGAAACTCGAAGTAGGCCGTATTGATTTGTATTTGTTAGACACTGACATTGAGCTAAACACTCTCGAGGATAGGGCTATCACTCATCATTTATATGGAGGCGACTGGGATAACCGCTTTAAACAAGAATTACTTCTTGGCGTTGGTGGTGTAAGATTATTATACGAGTTGGATATCAGGCCTGACATTTATCATTTGAATGAAGGCCATGCTGCTTTCGCCGGCCTGGAGAGACTGCGCCATCTGGTTGAGAAGTATGGGATGACCTTTAGTGCTTCAAAAGAAATAATAAGGGGAACCTCTTTGTTTACAACACATACGCCCGTTCCGGCCGGGCATGATAAGTTTACCGAAGACAGGCTCAGGACCTATATTCCACACTATCCTGAGCGATTAAATATTTCATGGGAAAAATTCATGGACCTCGGCAAAATTCATCCAGGCAACCAGAATGAGCGTTTTTCCATGAGTGTTTTGGCAGCTAATTTATCGCAAGAAATGAATGGGGTTAGTAAAATTCATGGAAGGGTTTCAAGGGAAATGTTCCAGGATTTATACAAAGGTTATTTTCCAAACGAACTTCATATTGGCCATGTTACCAATGGCGTTCACTATGCCACATGGACAAGCAGTATTTTTCAAAACTTCTATACGGCAGAATTTGGTGAATCGTTTGTAAAAAATCAAACAGACCCTGAAAACTGGAAAAAAATATATAATGTTTCCGACAATTCTTTATGGCAAGAACGCGTAAAGGCAAAAAATGAATTTGTTGAGTTTGTTCGGGAAAAATATTCAAGGGATTTGCTCCGCCGACAGGAGAACCCGCGATATATTTATCAATCGCTTGAAGGCCTTGTAGAAGATGCCTTGTATATAGGATTTGCCCGACGTTTTGCAACCTATAAGCGGGCCCACCTCCTATTTACCAATCTCGAAAAACTTGAAGCCATTACCAGCAATGAAAAAATGCCTGTGCGGTTTGTTTTTGCCGGAAAGGCACATCCAAATGATAAACCAGGACAGGATTTGATAAAAAGGGTAGTTGAAATTTCGCATATGCCGCAGTTTATCGGAAAGATTATTTTTCTTGAAAATTACGATATGGCTGTTGCCCGGAAATTAGTGTCGGGTGTTGATATTTGGTTAAATACGCCAACCAGGCCATTGGAGGCTTCCGGAACGAGTGGTGAAAAAGCTGTAATGAACGGCGTATTAAACTTTAGTGTTTTGGATGGCTGGTGGGCCGAAGGATACAAAAAAAATGCAGGATGGGCAATTGCTGAAGCAAAAACTTATGGTAACCAGGCATTCCAGGATGAAATGGATGCAGAAATCATTTATCGCTATTTTGAAGATGAGATCATGCCCTTATATTTCAATAAGGACGAGCAGGGGGTTTCGAAAGCCTGGGTTGGATTTATTAAAAATAACCTGGCCGGTATTGCCCCTCATTTTACAATGAAAAGAATGATGGATGATTATTTTAAACAATTTTATGCTAAACTTTTTGCCCGTAGCAAAATGATCAGGAATAATAAATATGAAATGGCCTATACCATTGAAGCCTGGAAGAATGAGATAATAAGCAAATGGGAACATATTGATATAAAAGCGGTAAGGCTACCCAACATAACAATGAGCCCGATCAACCTGGGAGAGGATTTTAATGTGGATGTTGACATTTTTACCAATGGCATTAAACCACAGGATATTGGAATTGAGATCGTACTGGGACAAAAAGAAATGGACAGGGTTAAACACGTTCACCATGTACAGGAACTGAAACTAATTGATACCAAAGACACAATTTCGAAATATTCATGCTTATTAAACCTGGCCGATTCAGGGGTATTTGATTTTGCTTTCAGGATTTTTCCCAAAAGCGATTTTCTTCCGCACCGTCAGGATTTTTGCCTGGTAAAGTGGGTTTAAAATGATCATGATAAGGATCGTTTTTTTGTTAAAAATTTCATAAGGCAACCCTAATCATATTAATAATTGTCTTTTTGATAAATAATGCTATTTTTGTAATCAAAACAAATAATTATGAAAAAATTCATATCAACCATTATTGCTGTTCTTTTACTTAGTACAGCAATCTTAGCATCATCACCGATAACTCTGGTGAGTTTTTACCTGGAATATGCCAACATTAACGAAGTTGGTATTATGGAGGAAAGCGGAGCCCTCGATGGACGGGTCATGCCGTTTTTATTGGACGAAAACAATCCCATTATTCAAAAAGCAGCCGTGATTAATGCCCTTGTTAATACTGATAAACCGAGGTACAATGCTTCAACTTTCAAACAGTTTATAGCCAGAAATTATAAAGATAATTTCGAAACTATGGACATAAATAAATTGAACGGGCACGAATTATTTTGTTTGGGGTATTTAACTCTAATAGACGATATGGGAAATCCTGACAACGCCCTGCCAATACTGACTCTCGCTTTAGAAAAAAATAAAAACAGCCAGACCGTCCATATGATCCATTCAATCGCATCGGCCCAGCAATTTATAAATAAAGGAAACAAATGCGAAGGATGGGACATATTTGAAAATAACCGTTCGAATACCTCCCTGAACAACGATATGGGAAATAATATTGTTAGCTATTTTCAGGTTGTAATGGAAACTTATAAAGAGGGATGCGAATAATATTCAACCAGATTGCCCATTTGCAAATTGATTTAATAAATAAAACGTAAAGTTTATAAATTTGGATCCTGCTTTTAACAAGGCAGGATTTTATTTTTACCACTAACAAAATCAAAATTTTATACCATGAAACAAGGATTATTACTTATTGCACTATTTATTTCGGTTCATTTTATCTATTCACAGGACGAAGCGCGTCTTTTGCGTTTTCCTGCCATTCACGGCGACCAGGTAGTGTTCAGTTATGCCGGCGATTTATATACCGTAACCAAAACGGGAGGCGTTGCCAGAAAACTAACCAACGACGATGGATACGAAATGTTTGCCCGGTTTTCGCCTGATGGAAACCAAATTGCATTCACCGCGCAATACGACGGAAATACAGAAGTTTATTTAATGGATTCGAAAGGAAGTACACCTAAACGCCTTACCTATACGGCAACTCTTGATAGGGATGATATTTCCGACCGGATGGGACCAAACAATGTCGTGATGGCCTGGAAAAATAACGATGAAATTATATATCGTTCAAGGAAACAATCATTTAACTCATTTAAAGGACAGCTTTTCTTAGCTCATGTTAACGGCGGGTTATCAAATGAAATTCCATTGGCAACCGGCGGATTCTGCAGTTTTTCGCCCAACGGAAAAAAACTTGCTTTCAATCGTGTTTTCAGGGAATTCCGTACATGGAAGTACTACCGGGGTGGCATGGCTGATGATGTCTGGATTTACGATTTTGAAACCAAAGTAACCGTGAATATCACGAATAACAATGCCCAGGATATTTTTCCTATGTGGACCGGTGATGAAATCTATTTTTTATCTGACCGCGACCGTATTATGAATTTATTTGCTTATGATTTGGAAACCGGTGAAACCAGAAAAGTTACCAACTATACAAATTACGATATTAAATTTCCTTCGCTTGGCGATAAATCAATCATTTATGAAAATGGTGGATTTTTGTACAATTTTGATCTTGAAACCCAGGAGGCGTCACAAATTCCTGTTACCATATCAGAAGATATGCCCGGTAGCCGCAGTGAGTACAAAGATGTTTCGAAGAATATCGATAGTTGGGCAATTTCCCCTGCAGGTGAGCGCCTTACTTTTGGAGCTCGTGGCGACATTTGGACTGTCCCGGCTGAAAAAGGGATGACACGAAACCTGACAGAAAGTTCAGGGGTACATGATAGAAACGTAGAATGGTCGCCGGATGGAAAATATATTTCATATATCTCCGACAGGACAGGCGAAGATGAAATTTACATTCAGGAACAGGACGGAAGCAAAGAGGCCATCAAATCACATCAGAAAGTTCAAATTATAAGTACAATCCTATCTGGTCGCCGGATAGCAAAAAATTGTTGTGGGCCGATCGAAATCAAAAACTTCAATACGTCGATATCAATACCAAAGCAATCGTTGTGGTTGAAGAATGTGAAGATGGAGAGATCAGGAGTTACAACTGGTCGCCGGATAGCCGTTGGATCACTTTCACACTTCCAACAAAAGAAGAAATGACAAGGATTTGGATTTATAATTTACAATCCAAAGAAAAAATGCTGTAACAGATGGTTGGTATAGTGCAGGCAGCCAACATTCAGTTCCAATGGCAATTATCTCTTTTTAATTCTTCTCGCGACTTTAATCCCATCTATTCATGGACTGAATGGAACCACGTGTATCGCGATATGCAAAAATTGTATTTCGTTACCTTGCGGAAAGACGTTGAAAATCCTTTTAAACCCGAAAGTGATGAAGTAGAAATTGAAGAACCAAAACCGGATACCGATGAGAAAAATGATACGGAAGACAAGAAGGAAGAAACAAAAGATGACAATAATATCAGCATTGACTTCGATGGGATAGTTGATCGGATCATAGACATTCCCGGAGATGCCGGATATTATTACAGCATCAATTGCATTGATGACAATGTATACTACTGTACTGGAAACAGTTCGGAAAAAGGGACGAAACTAAAAATGTACGACCTGAAAAAACAAAAGAAAATGAAATCGGTGAATATGGAAGTTATTTAATATCTGCCAACAATAAAAAAATGGTCATCAATGACAAAGGGAAATACAGCATCATTGATCTGCCAAAAGCAGTGTTAAATTGTCTGAATTTGTTGATTTGTCAAATATGAAAACCTGGATTAACCTCAAGGAGGAATGGAACCAGATATTTCATGAAGCCTGGCGCCAGATGCGCGATTTCTTTTACGATCCTGATATGCACGGTGTGGATTGGGAAGCCATTCAAACAAAATACGAACCGCTGGTCCCATACGTAAATAACAGAAATGATCTCAATTACGTCATTGGCGAAATGATTGGTGAATTAAATGTTGGCCACGCCTACATAAGCGGTGGCGATAAGCCAAAACCAGAACGTATTACTACCGGCCTGTTAGGTGCACGACTTATTCGTGATAAATCTGGCTATTATCAAATAGATAAGATATTGAAAGGTGAAAACTGGACAAATGATAAACGCTCTCCATTCACCGAAGTGGGCGTTGATGTAAAGAAAGGTGATTTTATTATTGCCGTCAACGGAAAACCCACCAACCAAATGGTGGATATCTACGAATCGTTAGTGGGTAAAGCGGGTGTTTCCGTTGAATTTACTATAAACACAACGGCTTCTGCCGAAGGGGCGAAAGATATAATCATTAAACCCATAAGCGACGAAAGCAATTTGTATTATTATAATTGGGTACAGGGAAATATTGATAAAGTGAATGAAGCTACCAACGGGCAGGTGGGTTACATTCATATTCCGGATATGAGTGCACAAGGCCTGAATGAGTTTGTAAAATATTATTATCCCCAATTGCGCAAACGGGCACTTATTATTGATGACCGGGGAAATGGCGGCGGTAATGTTTCGCCAATGATCATTGAAAGGTTGCGCCGCGAACTTTCACTTATGCGGATTGCCCGTAATGGAACACCTTATACCAGCCCCGCTGGTTTGCATTACGGCCCAAAGGTCATGCTGATTGACAACTATTCTGCTTCTGATGGCGACCTGTTCCCCTACCAGTTTAAAACCCTGCAAATGGGAAAACTGATTGGGGTACGTACCTGGGGTGGTGTAGTCGGAATACGCGGATCGTTGCCCTTTATTGATGGCGGCGATCTTCGCAAACCCGAATTTTCAAGCTATGCCCGTGATGGATCCAAATTTGTCATCGAAGGATATGGTGTTGAACCTGATATAGAAGTAGACAACGACCCGGCTAAAGAATACGAAGGCATTGATGAACAACTAAACAAGGCCATTGAAATTATTCTTGAAGAATTAAAAGACTGGCCGGAAGGGTTACCAGAAGCGCCGGATTACCCGGATAAGAGCAAATAATTAATAATATCATAAGCCTTAAATTAGGCGATTAATAGAACCCGCTAATCAGTTCCAAACTGCTTAGCGGGTTTTCTGTTTTAAAGAATCAGCGATGGTTTCGCTTAAATTCGTATTTTTGTCATTCAAGCGTAGGCAGAATTGATGGCGCAAGCGAAAAAATTCGGAGCATTTGGCGGGGTATTTACCCCTTCTTTATTGACGATCCTGGGTGTAATTATGTATATGCGCCTCGGTTGGGTAGTTGGCGCGGCCGGCCTGATCAATACCATTATCATCATTTTCCTGGCGCACGTTATATCAATTTCTACGGGGCTTAGTGTATCCTCTATTGCCACCGATAAAAAAATCAAAGCAGGGGGTATTTATTACATTCTATCACGAAGCCTCGGCCTTCCTATGGGTGGTGCCATTGGGATAACCCTGTTTGTGGGCACAGCCTTAAGCATTTCGCTTTATCTAGTTGGTTTCGCGGAAAACTTTCTGAGCATTGAGCCCATCCGTGATTTCCTGGGGCTTGAACAAAACAAATTCGGGTACCAGGTGGTTGGGACGGCCGCTATATTCATATTGGTTATCATCGCTTTTATCAGTACATCAATGGCCATAAAAGCACAATATTATATCCTGAGTGCCATCGCACTTTCGTTGATAACAATTGGTGCAGGTTTCTTTTTTAATACCGGATTTTATCCTGAATCTGTTATTCTCTACCCAAATCCTGAGGGCATCCCACTTGAACTGGTCTTCGCGGTTTTCTTTCCGGCTGTAACAGGTTTTACCGCCGGGGTCGCCATGTCAGGCGATTTAAAAGACCCTAAAAAGGCGATTCCACGTGGTACGATGTCAGCCATAATTACAGGTTTTATTATTTATGTTGGATTAGCTGTTGGTATTGCTTTTTTTGTTGACAGGGACATTTTATTAAATGATATTAATTTCCTGATGAAAGTGGCCTGGTTTTCACCCCTGGTGATTGCCGGTATCTGGGGTGCCACACTTTCGTCGGCCCTGGGCGGGATACTCGGCGGGCCAAGAATATTACAGGCCATGTCATCCGACCGGATCGGGCCAAAGATTTTTTCAAAAGTTTATGGCGTCAATAACGAACCCCGTAATGCGCTTATTTTAATCTTTCTTATTGCAGAAGCAGGCATTTTGATCGGTGAATTGAATGTTATCGCACGTGTTGTGTCAATGTTTTATCTCGCTTCTTATGGGTTTATAAATATAGCCTATTACCTCGAAAGCTGGGCAAGCACCGATTTCAGGCCTACATTCAGAATAAACCGGTATATCGGTTTAATTGGATTTATCGCCGCTTTTGGGGTTATGTTCAAATTGGATATCCTCTCCATGTTGACGGCGTTGATCATTATGATCAGCATTTATTTTTTCCTGAAACGAAAACAGATCAAACTTGATTTTGGCGATGTGTGGCAAAGTGTGTGGTCATCGCTCATACGCACCGCCCTTGACAAAATGGATAAAGCCGAAGAAGTAGAGCGCAACTGGCAACCCAATATTATCCTGTTCAGCGGAGGGACAAAAAAACGGCCTCACCTGATAAGCCTGGGTAAATGCCTTGTTGGTCGGCACGGAGTATTATCCAATTTTGATTTGATAGAAAATAAACATGCCAAAGCTTTATTTCCAAAGAAAAACCAGTCAATACCTGGCGAAGACCCGGCCAAAGGGGTATTTACAAGACGCCAAACAGTAAAAGACATTTATGATGGCATTGATATGATTTCCCGTACCTATGGGTTTTCAGGGCTTGAACCAAATACCGTTATGCTTGGCTGGGCAAGGCAATCAAGGAATCCTGCCAGGTTTGTAAAATTGTTAAAAACGCTTTCAGAACTTGATCTTAATGTATTGATGTTGGGCTATGACCAACGGGTAGGATTTGGTAAAAAGGAGACCATTGATATTTGGTTTCGCGACAAAAGTAACCATGGAAACCTCGCCCTTACCCTTTCTAAACTTATTGTCCTATCTGACGAATGGCACAAAGCAAAAATCCGTGTATTGGTGGTAAATTACCTGAATGAACGGAGTGAAATCATTTATAAAAAAATGGAAGATATCCTTGACCATATGCGTATTGATGCACAAATTAAAGTGATCAATAACCAGATTGAGAGGAAACCGTTCTATACCATTGTTGAAGAAGAATCGGATACAACTGACCTGGTTTTCCTGGAAATTCCAAAAATCAAAAAAGACGAAGAAACAACCTTTGTTGAAAATACAAATATTTTACTCGAAAGGATTGGTACCGTTATGTTGCTCGAAGCTTCTTCATCCTTTAAAAAACAAAAGATTGGTTTGGAAGATCAAAAACCATCATCGGCTAACCAGGCGTTAGAAAATAAAGCCGATCGTATTGATTTACCAAAATTAAATTATCCGCATAAGCCTGAACTTGCTGAAGAATTGAAGCACCTGACAACAAACCTTGAAAAATTCATTAGCGAATATGTGAAGAAGGTATATAATCCGTTATTGGCTACTCGCTATGAGAAAATTGAGCAAATGCAGCAAGCCATTGATAAAGCCTTTGATATTTTTTCGGAAAAGATAGAAAATATGCAAAGGGCTGAAAGGATCCAACTGGTTTCGCAGTTAAAAACCGGCCTGCTGGTGAAGCTTTCCAAGATTATTGAGGAACAATTAAAGGCAATCCCCGATGAATCGGAAGAAATAATTGAACGAGGGACTTTTTCGACATTAAAAAACTTAAACACCATTGTCTTTGACATTCCCGAAAGGGTTAGTATTTCGCTTTACCTTCAGGATGTTTTACCTGCCAGCGGGGAACCATTCAGTGCAAAATCATTTAAAAAAAGAACATCCTTTTTTAAAAACCGCATACTTAAAAAGGAGGGAGTTCCTTATAAAGTTGATTTTAACAAACTTTGCAGCCCTGAAATTTTACAGGAAGAACTTGAGAAAATCAAAACCACATTTTCTGAATTTGTAAATTACAATATTGCCCACATTTTTGAATGGCAGAAATTATCATATGCTGTGAGTGATGCGTTGTTGTATGTCGAAAAAAATATAAGCAGCACAAGTATTCAGAAAACCCTGCATAAAAGCAAACAAAACATTGATACCCATATTGACAGGTTGCAACAACTGCATAGAAATATCACCAAGGATCTACCTGGTAAGCTGACAGTAAGAACCTATGAAATCATTAACAACTTGTGCGAACAGGTTTCAAAAGTCCCGGCAAATACCTATATAACAAAACCATCGAAGAAAAACATTAGAACAATTACCGTGACGATACAGGAACAACCAAAAAAATGGGCGGTAAATCACAGGATTTTATTAAAGTCCATTCATGCCGATTCACAACTTCTGCTGGCCGAATATCGTCTTTTTAAAGTTATCCAGGAATCCCTTCGGGAAATGGGCAATGTTATTGAGCATACCATCGTTGCTCCGATTTCTTCTTATACAATAAAAGGAAAAGGTTCAATAAAGCAAACAGCGATGAACAAGCCAAAACAACCACAGGAATTAAACCTCAGTTCACATAACCTTCAACTAAATTTGAATAAGATTATTGATAAGGCTTTCCGAAATATTAAATCAACTTTACAACATCTCCCCCAATCGCTTGATATATTTACCGAGGAAACCATAAATGAAATTACCAACAAACAATTTGATGAAGCAGAAACCATAAAAATACCGGTTTTCAGGCTGGCCGATTACATGGTCCAGAACGAATTAATTGCGCCTCTTATTAGCTCTACAAACATAATGGTTAGGAACATTCATCAATCGGTTTCAAAAATAGAAGATGCCATTCGATTGGTAAACTTAAGCGCGCAACATAATGTAAACCTTGCCGATGGTGAAGGCTTTGAGAAAGAAGAGGACATTCAGCATTTCAAGGATGGATTGATTAAAAAAATAAATCTTAATATTGACAGTATCCGCGAAGAATTTGAAACCTATCGTAAATCAATTCTAAGCCGGCAGAGCCATACAGGAAATGAACTCCACCTGTTCCGTTTGTCAAAATCGGCAGAAAAAAATTATTCATCCGGCCGCTTTGAAGCCGAAAAGAAGGTTCGGTATTTTCAAAAAAAGATGAATCAGTTAGAGGGAAATTTTCAAACGTTTCGTGCGGCCATTTGGCACTCACAAAGCGAAGCACGTTTGTTTGCTAAAAAAATAACCGATATGGAAAACGCCGGATCATCCGTAATTGATAAATTATTAACATTAAAAGAGTACGTCTCCGCTTCCCCTTCCAATCTTGAAAAATTGCCTTTTTATTATCAACAGCTTTTTCTAAATAAGTACAATTTCCAAACAGAATTCTGGCATGGCCGGAAAGCTGAAGTTGCGGCAGCCAGAAAAGCAATCAACCGTTATAAGGCAGGGCAAAAAGGCGTACTGATGGTAACAGGTGACCGCCAAAGCGGAAAAACCTTTTTTTGGAATTATATTGTTTCAAGGTATCTGGCCGACCATCCATTATTTTTTATTTCGCCTTTTGGTGCAGGTTCTGTTGATATTAACCAATTTGTTAACTCATTAAAGGAAGCGACCGGTAAAAATGGCACAAAGGAAGAGATACTGAACAGTTTGCCTGAAAGTTCGGTATTGATTTTTGATGATATTGAATTGTGGTGGCAAAAATCGGCCAATGGTTCGCGAATCGTTGACGAATTATTCCAACTAATAAAAAACTACAACGACAAAATTCTCTTTATTTTGATTTTTAATAAGGCTGCTTTTAATGTCCTGGGCAAATTGCAACCATTTGAACATTTTGCACTTCGAACCATTGAACTCCAGGCCTTCAAGTCAAAAGAGTTACAAGAGATCATTTTATTCCGTCACCGTATTAGTGGGTTTAACCTTCAGGTGGACAGTATTTTGCCAACCACTTTAACGCAGGCAAGGCAGGCACGATTATTTAATAAAATATTTAAATTCTCTGATGGCAACATCGGGGCAGCCCTATTGTGCTGGATAGCCAATATCAGGGACGTAAAGAATGACACCGTTCATATTGAAAGCCCCCGAAAACCTGATATTGATATATTTGGAGGTCTTGCCAAAGAAATAAAAGTATACCTGATGCAGTTTATCCTGCATAAACGCCTGACTGTAAAAAAGCTGACGGAAATTCTGATGGAAGAAGAAGAAAAAACAAGGTATATTTTAAATTACCTCAAAAGGGCAGGTTTACTAACGGAACTGGCGGGAGAAGTATATGAAATAGATCAATATATGTACATTCACATTCAAAAATACTTATTGGAAAAATTCGATACGGTTTAATAATATAGTATACGTTGGATAAAAATATCATGGAATTACACTATACAAACTGGCAGGCAATATTTTTCAACTTTATCCTGGTTGGCCTGATTCTTTTTGGATTTTTCCGGTTTATCCGGTTTTTATTGCCAATCCTGGTTAAAAATTTTAAAAAAGCCCCATATCTTTTATCCTATCTTCCATTGGTTGAAACGTCTGGCTGGCTGTTTTTCTTTTCGTGGTTTACGTTTCGCTTTGCCGAAATAAAATCAATATTTGCATGGGTTTTGGCCGCAGTTTTGGGAATTTTAATTTTCTGGTTATCGAAGTTTTTCATCAAAGACCTGCTGGCCGGGTTAGTTTTTCGTACCTCCGGACGGTTTAAAGTGGGAGACCGGATCATGTGTGATAACGTAAAAGGTTTGGTAAAAAAGTTTAGCCTGAATGAGCTTGAAGTTGAATCAACCGATGGAAGCACAATGTTTATCCCATACAGCAAATTAACAGAAGCCATCAACATTAAAAGCGAAAGTACCGACCAGGCATCTTCCTTTTCATTCTCATTTGAAGTAAAACGAATCCATTCGCCTGAAATAACAGTTTATGAAATAAGCAACTTCGTCCTGTCATTGCCATGGTCGTCAATTCAAAAAAATCCGGTAGTGGTTGTCAAGGAAAAAACGGATAAATTTTTTATAGTTGATGTTATTGCTTTCCCTGTTGACAAAGGCTTTGCGAAAAAGATTGAAAATGAAACGACAAAAAAATTCCAGAAAAGCTAACACAAATCACCTTCTGCTCCAAGGTATTAAAAATTAACGACTCATTAATAAAATATGCTTATTTTTGTATTTGTTTGAGGTTAAATTTACATTAAATCTTATATTTTGGAATTTAATAGAAACGAGTTAGACGGAAAGCGCTTTTATTACAGTTTCATTGCTGGCGCACAAAAAATCTTCGAAAATTACCAGGGAATAAACAAAATCAATGTTTTTCCTGTAGCCGACGGCGATACAGGCACGAATCTCGCTTCCACCATGCGATCCATCATTGATACCGCCATTCCGACGAAAAATATCAAGGTTACGGCTGACGCTCTTGCCGATGCAGCCCTGGTTGGCGCCAGAGGTAATTCAGGAATTATTTTCGCCCAGTTCATGTATGGTTTCAGCAATGAAATATCCAGCGAAAAAAACCTGTCGGTTGAAGATTTTGCACAATTGGTAAACAAAGCTGTAAAATATGCCTATGAAGCCATAGCCAACCCGGTGGAAGGAACCATGATCACCGTCATGCGCGAGTGGGCCGAATATGTATACAGCATTAAAGACAAATTTCAGGATTTTAACGAACTGATCATTAACTCATACCAAACCGCAGTAGAATCACTGCGGGATACCCCTAAAAAACTTGAAGTACTCGCCAAAAACCACGTGGTGGATGCCGGTGGCAAAGGCTTCGTCCTCTTCCTTGAAGGGATGATTGAATTTTTTGGCCATGGCCAGCTTAAACTTTTGGCAAAAGCCAGAAACATTACCAAAGCCATTGAATTTGAAGAGGCCATTCACGACCACGAAGAAGCCTTAACATTCAGGTATTGCACTGAAGCCTTGATTTCCTTTGAGAATGAAAGCCCAAACAACAAATCTATTTTACGGAAGGTAGTTGCCCCTTTTGGCGATTCAATGGTGGTTGCCGGTTCATCAAAGCGCTTGCGTTTACATATTCATACCGACCAGCCAGCACAACTATTTAGCGAAATAAAAGATCTTGGCAACATCAGTTTCAAAAAAGTGGATGATATGAAAATGCAAAGCGACATCGTCCATCACCGGAAATATGATACCGCCATCATCACCGATTCAACCTGCGATTTACCCCAGGAGATTCTTGAAAAATATCAGATTCATGTGGTACCTCTCACGGTTCATTTTGAAAAAGATTTTTACCTCGACTCCATCACCATTACACCTGACGAGTTTTATGATCTGTTGTCTGTATCGAAACAGAATCCAACAACAGCTCAACCAACCTATAAAGACTTTACTAATAAATATAATTACCTCGTAAGCCATTATAAAAATATCATCGGGTTACATATCAGTGAAAAAATGAGCGGCACCTTCTCAAACAGCCGGAAAGCTGCTTTTGCAGTGGCAGAGAGACAAAATAGCGAAATTTCCATATTCAGCTCCGATAAGGTTGCCTGTGCTTTGGGACTTATGGTTCTTAGGTTAGCCGAAGAGATTGACAAGGGCCGCTCGTACAACGAGTTAAGCAATGAGATTGATGGCTGGAAATCCAACACACATTTGCTGGTAAGTGTACCAACATTGAAATATATGATCCGAGGTGGAAGGGTAAGCCGAACCAAAGGATTTTTCGGAAAGATGATGGGAGTTCAACCCATAATCAAGGTAAATGCTGAAGGCAAAACCGAATTATTCGGCAAACCCACTTCTACGAAACAGGCCATGAAGGTTGTAATTGAAGAAGCAGCCAAAATTATGGACGGTCGAAAACTCTGGGGATATTCAATCTCTCACGCGCAAAATATGGAAGGGGCCAACTGGTATGCCCGGGAAATGGAAGCCATCACCGGACAAAAACCAAAATTCATTAACGCCGCTTCTCCTGTATTGGGAACGCATACAGGCCCTGGGGTTGTGGGTTTGGGATTTATGATGGAATAGTCGGCACTTTCTTATTTTCATCAAAAATTTTTTAACTTTTGCTCACCATTGTTAGATTGAATTGTTCTTTGTATGGTAAAAACCAAAAATACCCGATAATTCTTTCCTAATACTTTTCATTTTTCTACTTTAGCCGCGATAAATCTTTCAATCGTTAAAAAGCTGATTAAATGATTAACAAACAATTAAGCAACCCAAACAGCATCGTTGTTATCGGCGGGTCAAATGACATTTCAAAGCCCGGTGGTAAAGTGCTCAAAAACCTGATTGATGGAAAGTATAAAGGGAAATTATACGTTACCAACCTGAAAGAGACAGAAGTTCAGGGAATTAAAAGCTTCCGGAACACCAGCGATTTGCCAGAAGTGGAATTGGCTATCATAGCCATTGCTGCGAAGTTTGCATTTGAGGCGGTAAAAATTTTAACGGAAGAAAAAAACACCAAAGCCTTTATCATTCTTTCGGCCGGCTTTAGCGAGGTAAGCGAAGAGGGGAAAAAAATCGAAAAAGAAATCCTTTATCAGATAAATAAACACAGTGCGTCGCTCATCGGGCCAAATTGTATTGGGGTTTGTACGAACAGCTATCACGGGATATTTACGGAGCCAATTCCAAAATTGGATCCCAGGGGATGCGACCTGATCTCAGCGTCAGGGGCAACTGCCTGTTATATTATGGAATCAGGCTTGCAGAAAGGCCTGTCATTTTCGGAGATCATATCACTAGGAAATTCAGCCCAAATGGGGGTTGAAGAGATCGTAAGGTTCATGGATATAAACCACGACGAAACAAAACCTTCTATTAAATTAATTTACATCGAAAATGTAAGAAAACCTGCCATGTTGATGAAACATGCCGCCTCATTGATAAGAAAAGGGTGTAAGATAGCAGCCATCAAAGCGGGAAGTTCTGAAGCCGGAAGCAGGGCAGCATCATCGCATACCGGTGCTCTTGCTTCGTCAGATAAGGCCGTGGATGCTGTTTTCAGAAAAGCAGGAATTGTCCGTTGCGACCATCGTGAAGAATTAATCGCCGTAGCCTCTGTATTTATGCACCCCCAATTAAAGGTAAAAATATTGCCATCATTACCCACGCAGGTGGACCCGCTGTTATGCTTACCGATGCACTGGAAAACGGTGGATTATTTGTACCACCAATTACAGGCACGGCAGCAGGTACTCTCCTGGAAAAGCTGCACCCAGGCTCCTCGGTCGGAAACCCCATTGATTTTTTAGCTACGGGTACTGCCGAACAACTCAGCTTAATCATAGATACGGTGAACAATGATTTTGATCACATTGATGCTATCGTGGTGATTTTTGGAACGCCCGGATTGTTTAAGATCCATGATGTGTATGATGTACTCCACGAAAAAATGAAAACATCAAAAAAACCTATATTTCCTGTTCTGCCATCCACATTGACTGCTAAAGAAGAAGTTGCTGCTTTCCTTGAAAAAGGCCGGATTAATTTCCCCGATGAAGTGATCCTGGGTAAAGCACTTGCAAAAGTTTATTCCAATCCGAAACCCGTTGAATTAATTACTGACGAATTCGAGATTGACCGCGAGCGTATCAGGGTAATTATGGACAAAGCCGCTGATGGTTATCTTTCTCCGGAAGAAACACAAAACTTACTGGATGCAGCCGGAATTCCAAGAGTAAAAGAAAGGGTGGTCAGAAATGCGGAAAATGCTATAAAGAGCGCCGATGACATTGGCTATCCACTCGCCATGAAAGTCGTAGGACCGGTTCATAAATCGGATGTTGATGGTGTGGTGTTAAATATCAAGGATCAGCTGGCTATGCTTGCCGAGTTCGACCGGATGATGAAAATAAAGGACACAACCGGGATTTTGCTTCAACCTATGCTTTCGGGCATCGAAGTATTTGTTGGAGCCAATGCAGAACAGGCCTTTGGACACCTGGTTATGTGCGGTCTTGGCGGAATTTTCATCGAAGTGCTGAAAGATGTGAAATCAAGCCTTACACCTGTTTCAAAATCTGAAGCTATTGAAATGATCAATGGCCTTCGAAGTGTAAAAATCCTGAATGGCGTTCGTGGCAAAGAAGGCATCGATAAAAACAAATTTGCCGAAGTCATTGCCAGGGTTTCTCAATTGGTTTCGGAAGCACCAGGCATTGCCGAAATGGATATCAATCCTTTGCTGGCAACCAAAGACAAAATAATTGCCGTCGATGCCCGGATCAGGATAAAAAAAGGGTAGTCTATAACTTTAGCTATATTTTATCAAGGGCAGCCAGGCGTTGCAAAAGCGGAGGGTGACTATAATAAAAAAACACATAAGCCGGGTGTGGACGTAGATTACTCAAATGATTTACCGAAAGTTTTTTGAGAGCAAGTTGTAATGATTTTGGTTCATAATTTTCACCCGCATAACGGTCAGCCTCAAATTCATTTTTCCGCGACAACATATTCATAAACAATCCTAAGATCAAAGAGAGGGGGCTGTACAATAGTCCAAAGGCCAGGATACCTAAATGGAAACTGCCTTCATTTGCGCCAAGGGCCTGGGATAAAACCGGATTACCTATAAACAGTGAAAGTATAAATAACAAAAGCCCGGTTTGAAGCAAAGAAAGGATCATGCCCGATAAGGTGTGTTTTTTCTTGTAATGCCCGATTTCATGTGCCAGTACACCAACCAATTCTTCCGTACTATGGTCGTTGATCAGGGTATCAAATAAAACAATCCGCTTTTTGGTACCCAGGCCGGTAAAATAAGCATTGGCTTTAGTAGAACGTTTTGAACCATCCATAACAAAAATATTTTTCAATTTGAAACCTACTTTTTGTGCAAAGCTTTCAATGGCTGATCTGAGATCACCCTCTTCCAAAGGTTCTTGTTTATTAAAAAGGGGTACAATGACATTTGAATAAAACATGGTCATAAAAATCGTAAATACACCGATGACTGCCCAGGCCAAAACCCAAAACCACTCTCCTGTTGTAACATAAATCCAAACCACAAGCGATAATAAAATTCCGCCTATCAAAGCGCCTAATAACCAACCCTTCAATTTATCAAAAAAGAAGGTTTTCAACGTTGTTTTATTAAAACCATACTTTTCTTCAATAACAAAGGTTGAATACAAACTCAAGGGGGTAGATAAAATATCGGCCGCAAAACCCAGGATACCAAAAAACATCAGGGCCATCAAAATGGGGTTGGTGGTGTATTGCCTTACAAATTCATCCAACAAAGCAAAACCATCTAAAAACAACATCAACAGCATAACAATCAGGCTTAAACTGCTTGTTATAAAAGAAAACCTTGTTTTCTCTTTGTCGTAGTCCTGGGCCTTTTTATATTTTTCTGCATCATAAATATCTTGTAATTCTGTTGGCAATTCATTGCTCCATCGGGTGCTGTTCAGGTAGTCAAGCAATCGTTCGAGGAAGTAATCAAAAATTAAAATCCCGATAATTATATAAAAAATTGTAAGTGCCATTTTCTTTTTTTCTTGAGGCAAAAGTATTAATTTATATATTCTCTTCTTCATGTTCTGTCATATCCTAATAATTCGCCCGCTCAATTCTGTTTAAGCGCTTAGCCTTTGAATGGAATTATTATCTTTGCTCAAAATCGGAATCATGATCAAATCTATGACAGGCTTCGGGAAAGCAGAAGTTATATGCCGGAACCAGAAAATCATCATTGAAGTTAAATCGCTTAACAGTAAATTTTTTGATGTGAACACCCGTTTGCCAAATGGATTCAGGGACAAGGAGCTTGAAGTGAGAAATCTGCTGTCAGTAAAATTGCAGCGGGGCAAAATTGATTTCAGCCTTATCCTGGAAGAATCGGCTGACATGGGCAATTTTTCAATCAACAAAGAACTGGCAAAAAAGTATTTTAAAGAACTCACAGAATTAAGCGGAGATTTTGGTGTTAAAGACCATACAGATTATTTGCCGGTCATCATGCGGATGCCAGATGTGCTTGTGCCGGCGCGAAACGAACTGGATGAAGAAGAATGGAGCATCATTAAAAGAACCATCAACCAGGCTCTTGACCACCTTGAAGAATTTCGCCTGGAGGAGGGAAAATCGTTGGAAATGGATATGGTTAGCCGGAGCAAAAAGATCATGACTATTCTTGAGGAAATTAAACCCTTCGAAAAACAACGAATTGAAACGCTTAAAACCAGGATTAAAAAAGATGTGTTTGAAACAGTTGACAAAGAAGATGTGGACATGAACCGGTTTGAACAGGAACTTATTTATTACATCGAAAAACTTGATATTACGGAAGAAACAGTGCGATTGAAAAATCACTGCCTGTATTTTAATGAAATTTTAAAAGAGCGGGAATCACAAGGAAAAAAACTTGGCTTCATCACTCAGGAGATGGGCCGTGAAATAAATACACTGGGTTCGAAGGCCAATGATGCTGACATTCAGAAACTCGTTGTTCAAATGAAGGACGAACTGGAAAAGATCAAAGAACAATTGTATAATATCCTTTAAGAAACCATCACGCATGAAGCAGGGAAAACTGATCATTTTTTCAGCCCCTTCAGGAGCAGGAAAAACCACCATTGTAAAATATCTTTTGTCTACCGACCTGCCCATTGCCTTCTCTGTTTCGGCAGCAAGCAGACCTATTAGGCCAAATGAAACTAATGGAAAAGACTACCTTTTCATCAAACCCGAAGAGTTTAAGAAAAAAATTAAAAATAACGAATTTCTCGAATGGGAAGAAGTCTACGAAGATCATTTTTATGGAACCCTGAAATCGGAAGTTCAACGAATGTGGGATGAAGGAAAACATGTTGTTTTTGATGTGGACGTAGAGGGAGGTTTAAACATCAAGAAATTTTATGGGGATAAAGCCCTGGCCATTTTTATCATGCCTCCAACGGCTGCCCATCTTGAACAACGGTTGAGGGATAGGTCAACAGAAAGCGAAGAAAGCCTTAAAAAGCGATTAACAAAGGCGAACTATGAATTAACCTATGCGGATAAATTCGACACTGTTTTGATCAATGATGATTTAGAAGAGGCAAAAAAGAAAGCTTATAAATTAGTTTCGTGATTTATATTTTCATTGCCCCGGCCTTATGGCCCGGGCAATTCAATGGTTTCGGAAACTCAAATATATTTTTAACTATGAAAACAATCGGACTAATTGGAGGTCTTAGCTGGGAATCAACCCAGGAGTATTACAAACTACTTAACCAGATAACCAAAGAAAAAGCAGGGAAAACTCATTCTGCCCGGATTTTAATGTATTCATTCGACTGGGCAGAAATTGAAGTTTTGCTGAATAAAGAAGATTTTAAAACCATTGGTAAGCGATTATCCGAAGAAGCCATAAAAATTGAGAAGGCCGGGGCACATTGCCTCATGTTATGCGCCAATACAGCCCACCGCTGGGCCGACGAAGTTCAACAAACTATTCAAATTCCCATTATCCATATTGCAAACGCTACCGGAAAACATATCGCTGAAAAGAAAATTAAAAATGTTTTACTTCTTGGCACAAAATACACCATGGAAGGGGATTTTATCAGGAAAAAAATCGAAATGGAGTATGATATCAAAGTGGTCGTCCCAGAAACTAAAGACCGCACAACGGTTCATAACATCATTTACGATGAATTGATCAGGAGCAAATTCCTCAATTCATCAAAACAAAGAATCCTTGACATCATAAATCAAACTAACGGAATTGAAGGAGTAATTTTAGGTTGTACTGAACTACCCATTTTAATCAAACCACAAGATTGCAAACTACCGCTATTTGATACAACCAAACTGCACGCGGAAGCAGCGGTTCAATTCGCCACACAACATTTAAAATGAAAACATCAAAATCAGTCATATTGCCCGCTTATAATGACAACCTGCTCCGGGCCATTCTCGGGTTAAAGGTTGAAGAAAAACAAATCAGGGAATTACAAGCCAGCGAAGTTTTGGTCCGCATGGCCGCATCACCATGCAATCCTTCTGACATTGCTTTTCTTCGGGGCGGTTATAATATTATCAAACCTTTACCGGCAATTCCCGGATTTGAAGCTTCAGGGACTATTGTAGAAACCGGCACAGATGTACCCAGGTTATTGAGTAAAAAAGTAAGTTGTTTTATCCAGGGAGACTTTGACGGGACATGGTCGGATTTTTTTATCGCCAGGGCGAAAGATTGTATTGTTCTGAAAGATAATATGGACATAAAACAGGCGGCCTGCCTCTCAATAAATCCATTGACAGCGTATGGCATGTTTGAAATGATAAAAGAAAAAAATTGCAACACCTTTATTCAGAATGCTGCCGGTGGTCAGGTACCGGGTTTTATGCGAATCCTGGCAAAGAAGCACGGAATAAATGTAATAAACATCGTGAGGAAAGAAGAACACCTTGATAAATTATTAGCCGAAGGAAATCAATTTGTGTTAAATACGGGATCAGAATCCTTTGAAACGAACCTGCAGGAACTTTGTAAAGACCTAACCCCTACCCTCGCTTTTGATGCTGTTGGTGGAAACATTACCGGCCAAATGTTAAATGCCATGCCTGAAAATTCACAAGTTGTTGTTTATGGAGGGCTGTCAGGCGAGAAAGTTTCAATGGTAGATGTAATGGGAATTATTTTTAATAAAAAATCCATATCCGGCTTTAATTTAAATGATTGGATTCCCACCTTATCTAAAGAGCGGTTTGTAAAAATGACCGACGAAATTCAGGATATGTTTATTTCGGGGGAATTTTTTACAACTATTCAGGCTGAATTTCCATTGGATGATGTGGTTAAGGGATTAAGGACTTACATCAAATCCATGTCTTCGGGGAAGGTTCTGTTTGTTCCATAATATCAATATATTATCCTATTATTAACATTTCACGTTTAGTAAACATTTCGAAAACTTAGTTTTTCATTTGTTTTATGCCCTAATTTCGGATTCACTTTTACTATGGCACTAAACTATATCTGGATCGGGTTTTTCATCATTGCCTTTGTCGTTGGATTGATACGGTTGATCTTCTTTGGCGACATGGAGATTTTCCCCAATATGGTAAACAGTACCTTCGATTCGGCCAAAACAGGGTTTGAAATTTCATTAGGACTAACAGGCGTTTTAACATTGTGGCTTGGATTGATGAAGATCGGTGAAAAGGGTGGAGTTGTAAATATTTTTGCCCGGTTGGTTGGTCCATTTTTTTCAAAATTATTTCCCGGTTTAACAAAAGACCATCCAGCCTTTGGCCCCATGATGATGAATATTTCGGCAAATATGCTTGGATTGGATAATGCAGCAACACCCATGGGTTTAAAAGCCATGGAAGAAATGCAAAAGACTAACAAAGACAAGGATTCCGCGTCCAATGCCATGATCATGTTTTTGGTTTTAAACACATCCGGACTTACGATAATTCCCATCAGTGTGATGGTATACCGGGCACAGTTGGGAGCTGCCAATCCTTCTGATATTTTTCTTCCTATTTTGCTTGCCACGTTTTTTTCAACGGTGGTTGGGCTGATTGCTGTTTCACTATACCAAAAGATCAACTTATTAAATAAAGTTGTGCTTGCCTACCTTGGGGGACTAACGGCTTTGGTCATCGGTATAATTTATTATTTCTCTACTCTTCCCCAGGAACAAATCACAATGATATCCACCATAGCCAGTAACCTGATTTTATTTTCAGTAATCATTCTATTCATCCTTTTAGCTTTAAGGAAGAAAGTAAATATTTATGAATCTTTTATAGAAGGAGCTAAAGAAGGATTCCAGATAGCCGTAAAGATCATTCCTTTCCTCGTAGCTATTTTAGTTGCCATTGGCGTATTCAGATCGTCAGGATCATTAGATATGTTGGTTGAAGGAATAAGCTGGACACTGGCTTCCCTGGGTGTTGATACCGCTTTTGTTGAGGCTTTACCCACTGCGCTAATGAAACCTTTAAGTGGCAGCGGCGCCCGGGGCATGATGGTGGATACCATGAGCACCTTTGGTGCCGATTCGTTTGTAGGCCGGGTAGCATCCACTGTTCAAGGCGCCACTGACACAACCTTTTATATCATTGCTGTTTATTTTGGGTCGGTAGGAATTAAAAATACACGTTATGCTGTTACCTGCGGATTGATTGCCGATTTTGCCGGCATCATTGCAGCCATCCTGATGGCCTATCTTTTTTTCAGTTAATTTCATGATTGGGGCAACCCTGAAATTTTCTAAGACTACTCAAATTCAATCCGGATCATATCCTTATATCCCAGCCCAAGCAATCCTGCGGCATTGCCCTGGTTCATGGCTATTTCCAAATACCCGTTTGAATCAAATAAGGCGACAATTTCACCTGGAGGAACATCGGTGTACGATTGACTGATTTTAGAAATGCTATACGATCGGAAGATGATGCTGAATTTCCTGTTTTTTCTGATTTCCTTGAAAAAAGGCTCGGTAATATTGGTAATGATGTTTTCATAGGTATCAATGTACATTACATGGCCGCGAACGACATTCTGGTCAACGACCGGTTTTAACAAGATTTTTTCAACAATGCCGGATTTGGGCGAACCAAGTTCGGTTAAACTCTCCCCTTTCGCAAGATGAACGGCAGCTTTTACAAACCGGTCGCGGCTCGAAAACGTAAAATAATCTGAATCCTGGGCAATGGTCAATTCTATAATATTTTCAGGAACTTCTTCAAACAACAGGGAAAATATTCCATTATCATTTCCGATGAAATATTGTCCGTCTTTTTCAATGACAACATGAGCAAATTTCTCTGATTCTTCTGTATTGACAGCTAAAATATGAATGGTTCCCTTAGGGAAGTCCGGATAAGAATTTTTAAGAACAAAAGCAGCCTGCTCTATTTCAAATGATGGGATCTGATGCGATATATCAACAATAGTAGCTTCCGGCATTTTCGAAAGGATAGCCCCTTTTACCGCCCCTGCGTAATGATCTTTTAAACCCCAGTCACTGGTCAATGTAATGATCGGCATAAAATTATGAACAGGTGTTGAATAACGATTTGATTTCCCTTAATTTTGCAAAATTCTCCGAACGGGAGTGCTTTGGACAAAATTAGTAATTCTGCTTAACTCAACACATTTTAAAACATTCTTTTTAACAATAGACCGGTTAATAATTAAAAAAAAGCATCCGAAGCCGGTTGATGAAGAAAACATATATGAACGAACGGATAATCAACATCACTTCGATAAACCCGGTGGATATTTATGGTGTAAACGACAAAAACCTCGACCTTATCAAATCGTACTTCCCGAAACTCAAAATAATTGCCCGAGGTGATATGATCAAAGCCATTGGAACTAATGATGAACTTGATAATTTTGAAGAAAAGCTGAATTTAATGCTTGTCAATTTTGAGCAATTCGGAAAGCTGGGAACAATTGAAATCGAACAGATTTTGAAGGAAGAAGAAAATGGAGTTCCCGCCAGGTCAAATGGATCCGGAGGTGAAATCCTTGTCCATGGCCGTAACGGCATGCTGATCAAAGCCCTGACAAAAAACCAGGGAAAACTTGTGGCCTCATCCGAAAAAAATGATCTTGTTTTTGCCATCGGCCCGGCCGGGACGGGAAAAACCTATACTGCTGTGGCCCTCGCCGTAAGAGCATTAAAGCAAAATGAAGTAAAACGGATCATCCTTACCCGGCCTGCTGTTGAAGCCGGTGAAAACCTTGGGTTTTTACCGGGTGACCTTCGCGACAAACTTGACCCTTATTTGCAGCCCTTATATGACGCTCTCAGGGACATGCTGCCTACTCAAAAATTATTAAAATATCTCGAAGACGGCACCATCGAAGTGGCCCCTTTGGCCTTTATGCGAGGGCGAACCCTCGACCACGCCTTTGTTATTTTGGATGAAGCTCAAAATTCAACTGAACCACAGCTCAAAATGTTTGTTACACGTATGGGCCGTTCTGCAAAATTTATCGTGACGGGTGATATTACACAGATCGATCTGCCACGAAACCAGGGAAGCGGATTATTGCACGCCGAGCGGATTTTAAAAGGGATTCCGGGGATAGAATTTATTTACCTTGACAACAATGATGTAGTGAGGCATAATTTGGTAACCCGGATTATTAAAGCGTATAGTGATCAAACAAATAATAATTAATAAAAATTCGACAAAGAATGAGCAACGCAATTGTAAAAACAGATTTTAATTTTCCTAAACAAAAAGGGGTTTACAAAGGCAAAGTACGCGACGTCTACAACATTGATGATAAATATCTTGTGATGATCGCCACCGACAGGATTTCAGCCTTTGATGTAGTATTGCCAAAAGGAATCCCATACAAAGGGCAGGTATTAAACCAGATCGCATCCAAATTTTTGGACAGTACAAAAGATATTTGTCCCAACTGGAAACTGGCAACACCTGACCCAATGGTCACCATTGGCCATTATTGTGATCCCTTCCCCGTGGAAATGATCATTCGTGGTTACCTTACCGGAAGCTCGTGGCGGACCTACAAAAAAGGGGCCCGTGAAATTTGTGGCGTTCCTATTCCTGATGGGATGCGTGAGCACCAGGCGTTTCCTGAACCTATTGTAACCCCAACCACCAAAGCCCACGAAGGCCACGATGAAGACATCTCGAAGGAAGAAATTCTGAAACAGGGATTGGTTTCAGCAGAAGATTATGCCATCCTGGAAAAGTATACGAAAGCGCTGTTTAAACGTGGATCGGAAATAGCAGATGAAAAAGGGTTGATCCTGGTAGATACAAAATATGAATTTGGTAAAGTTGGAAACACCATTTATTTAATTGATGAAATCCATACTCCCGATTCGTCTCGTTATTTTTATAAAGAGGGTTACCAGGTACGTTTTGACAAAGGGGAAGCCCAAAAACAGCTCTCCAAGGAATTTGTCCGCGAATGGTTGATGGCTAATGGCTTTCAGGGCCAGGCCGGACAACAGGTCCCAGAAATGACAGAAGCCTATGTAAAAAGTGTTTCGGATAGATATATTGAACTTTACGAAAGCATCACGGGCGAAAAATTTATTATGGCTGATGTGAAAGACGTATTGACCAGGGTTGAAAACAATATCAACAACTTTTTGAAGGAAAACTTATAGCAAACTTTTCCCGATATAAAACACTAAAACCAAACCTCAAACTTCGAACTTCAAACTACTTAAATATGATTCCATTTTCTCCGCCCCGCATGGACCAGAAGATTATTGATGAAGTGATTGATACCTTAAAATCAGGATGGATAACCACCGGGCCGAAGGTGAAAAAATTTGAGGAAAAGTTGACAGAGTATGGAGGCCATAAGGCGACTTTATGCGTGAATTCTGCTTCTGCCGGACTTGAACTTATGCTTCGCTGGTTTGGGGTGACTAAAGGTGATGAAGTCATTGTTCCGGCTTATACTTATGCAGCTACAGCAAATGTGGTTGTGCACTGCGGGGCGAAAGTAGTGTTTGTGGATGTAAAAGAAGATTTTAATATTGACATCGAAAAAGTAAAAGATGCAATTACAACAAATACCAAAGTAATCCTCCCGGTTGATATTGCCGGATTTCCATGCGATTATGAAGAATTGAATGCATTGGTAATCCGCCCTGAAATAAAAACGAAATTCAACGCAGGAACTGCTGAACAAAAAAAGTTAGGACGAATTTTAATTCTGTCGGATGCAGCCCATTCAGTTGGGGCTGAATTTTATGAGAAAAAAACCGGAAGTCTCACCGATATTACTGTTTATTCTTTTCATGCCGTTAAAAACCTGACCACAGCTGAAGGAGGCGCGGTTTGCCTGAATTTGCCAGAACCTTTTGATAATGTTGCGATCTATCATTATCTCCGTGTGAAATCCTTGCATGGCCAGACAAAAGATGCGTATTCAAAAACCCAACTGGGTGGTTGGCGATACGACATTCTGGAACCGGGTTATAAATTTAACATGACCGATATTGCCGCAGCCATGGGATTGGTTGAACTGGCGCGTTATGACGAAGATATGCTGAAAAAGCGCAAAGAAATTTTCGACCAGTATAAAACAGCATTCTCAACATACGCCTGGGCACAGATCCCGAAATACGAAACGGATTCGAAACGTTCATCCTATCATGTATTTTTATTACGAATTAAAAGAATTGATGAAAAACAGCGCGATGCCATCATTCAAAACATTTATAAAAATGGAGTGGCAGTAAATGTTCATTTTATCCCTTTGCCCATGATGACCTATTATAAAAATAACGGTTACATGATCGAAGATTTTCCGGTTTCATTTGATAATTTCAGCAGGGTAATCAGCCTGCCGGTCTATTATGATTTAACTGATAAGCAGGTAAAGGTAGTGGTTGAAACGGTTGTTGCTTCGGTTGAAGAGCTAAACCCTACGAGGGTTTGAAACCCTCGTAGGGTTTAGCTTATTAAAATTCAAAATGATATCCCAATGAAATAGTAACGGCTCCCGGTTCAGAATAAACTTCAATGCGGGGATCGGCTTTTAATTCGTCTACCAGATCATAAAAATCTTCATCCCTGAAAGGGTAGTTTACATCAAAATTAATCCCGTTATTTTTAAACTTTCCAAACCTGAATTCGACACCCAGTCCAAGAGTAGCCCCATAGAAAATTTCGTTGTACTCGGGAGCGCCATCCACATACGACGAAGCATTGGTTCCGTACATCATTTTAACATATGGTCTTACTCCGTGTTTTGCAGTTTTTGTAAAAAGATGACCAGCAATCCCAAGATTCCAGCCTAAACCGGCCGGCTGGTAACCAAGCGATCCAAAAACCAGCAAATGGTCGATAGGAACACCGCTGATCTTTACTCCAAAAAAGCCACCATAGTCTAAGCCAAAGCCGAGGCCCAGATCAAACTTCCGGCTAATGTCAACGGTTTGCACCAGGGAATCAACATTTAGTTTGCTTTGGGCAAAACTGCTGAAAAATAATCCTATTAAAATAATTGCCAAGTAAATTCTCTTCATATTCTTTTATTTTATTTTACCAAATTTAAAACCCTACGAGGGTTTGGAAACCCTCGTAGGGTTGATTATTCTTTAATATACAATAAGTTTATCCGTTTGATAAACTTTGTTGTCAAGGAGAATTGAATAAAAGTAAATTCCCGGGCTTAATTGTGAAATATCCAAACGTTCTACCTTTTGAGAGCTTTCTTTGTTCATAATAAGATCGCCCAACATATTTCTAATTTCAATTCTATAGTTTGACAAGCCTTCCTCCGTAGTGAAGTGAATAGTTAAATGTTGATTTGCAGGATTTGGGTAAACAATAAATTCGGGATCATGGGTTGTAAAGGATGAAATACCTGTATGCAGAAGTGAATCAGGTGTAATAATACCCACTGTATCCCCATCCTTTATATAGCCAACCAGTTTATCCTTTTGTTTATATTCGAAGCACCCTTCTGTCATATAGGTCTGGCCGATATTACTTCCAAATCCAATTCCCTGCCTTCCGCACGGGTCATCAACAATGGTAACATATTCAAGTCTATAAAGCGAATCGTTGTCTTCGTTTGTTTCATAATAAACGTCCACTCCAAAAGGAGTAAAGGATTCTTCCATTGACCCAAACTCTTTTTTCACACATACTGTTTCATCATCCATGAATATCTTTGCTTGAGTAAGCACTTTCCCAGTTCCAAAGCTTGTTTCCGCATTTCTGAGTTGGTAAAGCTGGTTAGGGAAATAGTTAGTTGGGCTTGATGCTGAATCCTGGAAATTTAATGTTCCGTTGTATGTGTAGGATTCTACTGTTCCTCCACCCATTTCCATGTAAACTCCATGAAAAATTCCATCAAACGTATAATCATACCCTTCGTTTGTAATTGTTTTTTGAGTAATCGTTATTTTTCGGGTTTCATTACCTGATCCAAAATACAACCACATTTCCCTGGATAACTGATATACATCCCCCACCTCAAAATCATAAATCTCCCAAAAGCCCGGCACCGATTCCCCATATTCCGTTCCCTGGATGCCAACTAAATTGTAATAACCCCCGTTTTCAAAATCGGGAAACTTCAATATTCCAAAATTTTGCGATAGCCGGATCTCATTTCCATCACTTAGATTAATTTGCTTCACAGAGTCCATAACCCCAAATACCTCTTCGTAACTTATTTCAGAAACTGTTGCTCCAATACCATTCACCGGGTCAAATGTCCACGTATCGCCTACCCCAGCCAGGGTGATGCTCATATATTGGCCCGGGGTAAGAAAACTATAGAGCCCGAATATATCCCTGTCCATTCTCTCAAATAAAAACTGAGGTTGATTCCGAAGCACGATTTCAGGATTTCCCGGAACATCTTTTACAATGCGGTTAAGGTAGAATATAGAATCTCCCCCAACACTAAAGGCCGAATCAACCCAAATGGTATGGCTGATATAAGATGAATCGGAATGCTGGTAATTCATCTTTTCATTTACCCGGATGGGGCTCCA
>JAWKKL010000009.1:0-75178 GCA_041393275.1 Bacteroidales bacterium | reverse complement strand
TTGCACCCATTTTTTGTCATTTGTCATGCGCAATCCTGTAGCAAATTCAAAGTGATCCATATTTAGCAGAATAGAGCCATCTTCGCGGATATCAACCAGGTGGTCAAGGATTATTTGTTTAAATCGCTGGGTTTCTTCTGCATTTTTGTTTCCATAAGGAGCGAGACCCATGAGTTTATATTCGCCGCTGTTGACTTTAAACCCCGTATAATAGGTGAAAGCTGAATATAATAATCCGATGGAGTGAGGAAAGTGCAGTTCTTTCAGTATCTTAATATCTTTTCCCTTTCCATAACATATTGTTGTGGTGGCCCATTCCCCTACGCCATCAATGGTTAAAATGGCCGCTTCATCGTAGGGTGAAGGATAAAATGCACTGGCCGCATGGGAAAGGTGATGTTCGGGAAATAAAACCGGGACGTTGCCTTCACCAAGTTTTGCAAGTTCATCTCTCAGCATCTTTTTCATAAAAAGTTTTTCCTTTATCCAAACCGGAATGGCCGATAAAAAGCTGGTGAGCCCTTTGGGAGCAAACGCATGATAGGTTTCAAGAAGACGTTCGAATTTAATATAGGGTTTATCATAAAATACAACTGCTAATAACTCCGAATAATCAAAACCCGCTTCTTGTAAAACATACATGGCTGCATTTATTGGAAAGTTTGAATCTTGTTTTAGTCGTGTAAAACGTTCTTCATGGGCCGCCGCTATTATCTCTCCATCAACAATAATGGCTGCTGCACTGTCGTGGTAATATGCTGAGATACCTAAAATTGCTTTGGCCATTTGTTGTGTCTAAAAAAGTGTATAAATAAATGGGGCTATGGCTGAACCGCTCGTAAACACAATCAAAACCCCAAAAAGCAACAACACAATGATCAGGGGCAGGAGCCAAAATTTTTTCCTTACCTTTAAGAATCCCCATAAATCTTTCAAAAACTCCATATTAAATATTTAGTATGGTTTGTCAATGTCATTTGCAGAATATTTCAGGTTGCGTTCTACAAAAACCGAATCGTTATTTTTTTTCCATTTCTTAAGTTGCATTGGATCTTTTCCTGTCATTTTTCTGAAAAACCCAACAGGGACAACAAAAACAAAATAAACAACAAAAAGCATCACCTTTGATATTATTGTTCCCATCATATGGGCCAGGCCAAACCAAAGGTAAGCCAGAGGTTTGAACACAATTGGCACGATCATATCAACTACAAGGACAACGACGGCAATTTTGGTAAGTAAAATGTTATCAAACAAAAGATCAATGATCAATAAAATAAGTACCAATGCAAGGCCTGTGTCTCTTGCCTTTTGTTTATCTATGCCAAGGTTTAGAAATGTCTTTTTCATTATTGCAAAACCCGTTTATTTTAAATGGTTTGCAAAATAAAGAAATATTCTGATTGTTTTTTAGACAACGCTTAAATCGGGCAATGAAAATGAAACTTAATATTCTTTAACGGATTGAATACTTCAATTGTTGGATAACATTTTCTGCATATCTATTCCATGAATTATTTATAAGGAATTTATCCAATGCTGTATCATCCGGGATTTTGGAACGCGAAACTTCTTTATCAAGGACCTCTGGTAAATCAATAAAACTTTTATAAGTAGTAACCACGTCAAGTTTTTGTAGGTCAGAAAAAGCCCCCACATCTGGCGCCAGTATCCTTGCCCCAAAACCAATGGAATCCATTAAAACCCCCGAGCTTAAAATACTGTTTTTGGAATAAGTAAAAAGAACGATACCTGATCTGTGGATCAGATTTGATAATTCTTCATTACTGATAAAATCATTCTCAATTTGAATACTTTTTCTTTGAAAAGGTATGATCTTATTAAAATATTTTGTCGACGTAGCTTTACCAACAATATGTAATGTATATTTTTTATCAAGATTATTTTGAGTGTAAAATTCCAGAAATTTTTTAATCCCTTTGTAGGGAGCTATGGTGCCCCATATCAGGATGTCAGTATCTTTTTGAGGGCTTTTTGATGGCCGCCGGTCTTTAACGGGGTGAGGAAAGTAAACTATTTTTTTTGATGAACCCCGAACCAATGACTCCCCGAATTTTATTCCCTGGCTTGAATGGGTTAGGACAAGGTACGACCTCTTTAACAGGGACTTGAATATCATTCTGGTGAGTTTTTGCTTTTCGCCTGAATGAGTAAATTTGTTATGCATGGTCCAAACCACCTTGTACCTAAAAATCATCGAAGCAAAAAGAATAAAAAACAATACCAGGGTTTGAATTAATCCCCCTTTTCTTTCGGGCACCTTTTCTATCCAGTGAAGAAAAATAACATCAACGCGGAAGAGATATTTGAAAACATCCAAAATACCTACACCGCCATTTGTCGGATTTTTATGGTTTACGAATTCAAAATATGGCGACAGGGAGTTTATAAAATCAATGATGTACGGATTATAGACTTCATGTTCTTTAACATTAGACGAATTGGGATATATATAGGCTTTTTTCATAAATTACTAAACATTCTTAAAGCGGCAAAAGTATCAATATAAAATGTATAAATCTGTTTCAATTTCTAATACCATTATCATTCATAGTGCTACCATCAACGAACTAAATTCTTCAATTTTACAATATAAAAGGGCGACCTGTTAAATACTTTTCGATTCAAATTCAATATTAAATTTATTTTTTTTACTTGATTTTTGAATTAATGTTTTACCTATTTTTGTTATTAATTATTAATTGAACTTAATTTATTTCCCAAATGAACAAAAATTTCCCAAATGTGGAATGATTTTTTAGAATATAACCCTGAAAATCAATAATTTTAAAAGTTCATTTGGCAAGGAATGATTTTTGACCATTAAGCCGTAAATCGCAAACAATTTCATTTATTTATTGTTTGAATATAGTCAAAGCTAAAGCTATGATAAAAGAAAGGGAACAGCAAATCAACAACATTTTCGGTGTAATCGACGTATTTTTATCAGTACTTTCCTTTGCAGCAGCCTATTTCATAAGAGATTGGTTTTTTGAACCGCCTATTACGGAAGGTCATGAATATTTAATCATTGGATTATTAATTATCCCCACATGGTTTATTTTAATTAAATCAGTTCATCTTGCCGAAATTCACAGAACTAAATCCTATTCAATGATTTTTGCCTCGTACCTAAGGGTTGTTGTGATAGGGTTGGGTGTGATTTTTCTCGCCGTCTTTTTATTTAAACTAACCAATATCAGCCGTTTGGCCATTGTGTTTTTTGGTGTATTGAACCTCTTCAGTTTATTTACCTTACGGATTACTGTTTACCGGATTATGAAGTATTTCCGGGTAAAGGGCTATAATTCACGCAATGTGGTGGTTATTGCCGATGAATCCTCGGAAGAGTTTATCGAACGGATATTGGAAAACAAAGAATGGGGTTATATATTAAAATACATCATTACAAATTCGACATACCTTTATAAAAAGTATAAAGACGAGGTAAAAGTACACACCGAACGGGTCAATATGCGTAACCTGATTGACATTGATGTAATTGATGAGGTTATCTATTGCAAGAATGAAATCAATCAAAATAAACTAAAAAGTTTTATTCATGATTGTGAAGAAGTAGGTGTCGTATTCCGAATGCAGTCGCAATTGTTTAGCAAGTCAGCCACAAAAGCGCATTTGAACCATTTTGACGATACCCCTTTTCTCACTTTTGATAATACACCCTCCGACAACTTTGCCTTTAAAACCAAGAATACATTATCAGTTATTGGAGCCTTTTTTATTTTGTTGATATGGTCTCCTGTGTTACTGTTTATCGCCATTACAATCAAACTTACATCAAAAGGCCCCATATTCTTCAAGCAAAAAAGGGTGGGGCTTAGAGGCCGAACCTTTTATATGTATAAATTCAGGACGATGGTAACTAATGCCGAGGAACTTAAAGCCAGCCTGATGGATAAAAATGAAGCTGATGGCCCCGTGTTTAAAATAAAAAACGATCCCAGGATTACCAAAATTGGAAAATTTTTACGGAAAAGCGGACTTGATGAATTGCCCCAGTTCTACAATGTACTTATCGGTGATATGAGCCTGGTGGGCCCCCGGCCTCCGGTACCGGAAGAAGTAAAACAATACGAACGCTGGCAACTTCGCAGGTTGTCTATGAAACCTGGAATTACCTGTACATGGCAGATTAAACCCAACAGAAATGAAATTTCTTTTGAAGACTGGATGAAAATGGATTTACAATACATAGACAATTGGTCAAATAAACTTGACCTAGTCCTGTTTTTTAAAACCATTAGAACGATTCTGAAAGGATCAGGGTCTTAAGAATAAATTATTACAGAATATTGAATATTTTTGTATTCTTACATTTTAGATTAAATTTGTACCTTTTAATAAAGGTACTTTTTTTATATAAGAAAACAGTGGCGATCATTTTAAAATACAATAAATACAGTATATTCATTTTAATTTTATTACTTGGTGCTTCTTGTGTCCCCAAAAGAAAATTACTTTACACGCAGGATCAAAAAGAGAAGGAGGAACAAAACGAATACTCCAATATCAGGCCTGAGAAAACCATCCAGCCATTTGATAATTTATATGTTAAGGTATCGAGCATAGATGAAAAAACAGCCGCAATATTCGCAAGTCAGGATAGGAATACTTCTGAGACTAGCATTAATTTATTGAGCTATACGGTTAATCAGGCTGGATACATAAATTTTCCCTTTGTGGGAGAAATATTTGTTAAAAACATGAAGTTGCAGGATGCTCAAGTTAAAATTGAACAAGAGGTTAGCGAGTATTTACCCAATATTTCTATTTCTGTAAAATTCGTTAACAATACAGTGTCCATTTTAGGTGAAGTAAGAAGGCCTGGCGAGCATTCTTTTAACCGGGATCAGATAACTGTATTTCAAGCCCTAAGCCTTGCCACTGGAATATCTGATTACGGAGATAAGAAAAGGATAATTTTGATTCGTGAAGCCCAAAATAAAATAAACTATTATTACCTGGATTTAACAGATAAAAACATTGTTTCATCGGAATATTATTATATTATTCCAAACGATGTGATAATTGTAAAGCCAATCAATGCGAAATTCAGAAACCTCAGCATGGTTAACTGGCCAATTTTCCTAACCACTATTACAACAGCAGTAACCTTATATCTGTTATTCAGGAATCAAAATTAAATAACTTGTGAAACCCTCAGAAGAAATATTTCAGCAGAAAACCGATATTAAGGAGATTATACTTAAGATTTTAAAGCACAAGTATTATTTTGTTGTAGCCGTATTTTTTACCTTATCAATTGCCTTTCTGTTTAATAAATATTCTCAGCAACGTTTTTATAATCAAACGTATATTCTTTTAAAGGAAGAATCTAAAGGATCCTTCATGGGTGGTGATGAAATAATGAAAGGGTTTGGATTGTTTCAGGGGGTTCAAAACGTTGAGAATGAATTAACCATTATAAAGTCTTTTCCCGTTATCTTCCAGGCTATCCAGGAACTTAATTTTGAAGTGGATTATGTATCGGAAAAAAATATGTTTCCACTTAATTTTTTATCCTTTAAGTCTTACACCGAATTGTACGAAAATTCTCCCATTCATACAATCATTGACCCTACACATGTACAGCCTGTTGATGTCCGTTTTTACGTTGATATTTTAAACGACAGCACATTCAGGCTATCGGCCAAAGGTGAAAAGGTTTCATTGTACAATTACGTGTTAAACAGGGAAGTGGGTAAAATTGATTCGCTTCAAATGGCAGGGATTTATAAATTTGGTGAAAAAATAGTTGCCTCTACTCATAGCTTTAGTGTTCATTTAAAAGATGATTTTGATCAATCCAGTTATTTGGACAAGCGACTCTTTTTCAGGCTAAATAATTTATTATTCCTGACCTATGGTTATCAGGGGGGGGTTGGCATCTCAACTACTTCTGCAACGTCTTCTGTTATTAAAATAAGTATTTCCGGAACACATCCTCAAAAGGTAACCGATTTTTTAAATGCCCTAACCCAGGTTTATTTGGAAAAAAGCCTCGAAAAAAAGAATACAACTGCTTTTAATACCGTAAAATTTATTGATAGTAGAATTTCTGACATAGCCGATTCATTGATGTATGCAGAAAATAAACTGCAAAATTTTCGCACGGCCAGACAGGTGATGAACCTTAGTTTTCAAGGTCAGAAATTGTATGAAAAGATGAATGCTCTGGAAACTGAACGGGCCACTTTGTTAATAAAGCAGAGATATTATGAATATATTGAGAATTATTTTGCAAAAAATAATGATGTTTCTGATTTAGTGGCCCCATCTTCCATGGATGTGCGTGATCCTGTGTTAAATGAGTTGACATCCAATTTATTGGAACTGAACAACGAAAGGATGAATTATATGCAACAGAATAACCCAAAAAACTTATTCCTTCGCGACCTTGAAATCCAGATATCGAACCTGAAAAATACGATTATTGAAAATATTGAATACAATACGAAATCCATTGAAATATCCCTTCAGGATATCGACAGCAGAATGGCGAAATTAAATGGCCAGATATCGAGCCTGCCAAGAACTGAAAGGGAATTGATTGGTATGGAGCGGCAATTTAAATTAAATGATGCCATTTATACATTTTTATTACAGAAAAGAGCGGAAGCACAAATTGCCCAGGCATCAAATACATCAGATTATGAAATAATTGAAGCAGCCCAACTTTACAGGGCGGCAATCGTAGCCCCAAAAAAAATGATGAATTATATTATTGCCATTTTTTTCGGCTTATTTTTCCCTTTCATTTTTATTGTTGTCAGAGATTTTCTGAACAACAAAATATCGGATATTAAAGATATCGAACATTTAACTTCATACCCAATAGTCGGGCAGGTATTACACAACCGGTTTAAATCAAATGCCGTCATTATGGATTACCCAAAATCACCATTGGCTGATTCATTTCGCGGAATTCGGACAAACTTAAGGTTCTTTTCCAAAGGATATGATAAAATGGTCATTTTGATAACCTCTTCGCAAAGCGGCGAAGGCAAGTCGTTTTGTAGTGTAAACCTTGCATCGGTGTATGCACTGCTGGGCAAAAAAACCGTTCTATTAGGATTTGACCTTAGGAGGCCTGCCCTCTTTATTGACCTTGAACTGAAAAACGATACCGGGATCAGTTCGTATCTGATTAAAAATGCGAAATTAGAGGAGATAATTCAACCAACGAAAATTAAAAACCTCGATTTAATTGCAGCTGGCCCTATACCGCCAAATCCGGTTGAACTGATAGCCTCTGAAAGGACAAAGGAATTATTGGATGAATTAAAATTACAATACGACTATATAATAATTGATTCATCGCCTATTGGAGCCGTTACCGATTCCTATTTACTTTTAAACTATACCGATATTAATATTTTTACCGTCCGTCATGGTATAAGTTCAAAAGAGGCGGTAAAGTTAAATTTGAAAAATCTCACAACGAAACAAATATCGAATATTTCGGTTTTAATAAATGATGTTAAACTTAAAAAGAATTCGTATGGGTATGCATACCAGTCAAATTATTATGCAGAGTCGGGAAAGAAAAGTTTTTTAAGAAGGCTGCTGCCCGGTAGAAAGGGCTAATAAATAATCCAGGTTATCTTATATTTTTAAAACAGAAATTCATGTCGCAAGCACGCAATTTTATATTATTGTTGACAATATATTTATTAGTCGCAATAAGTATTGGTTTATTTATTAATTCTGAATTTAGAAATTCAGTGTTGATTATTTTAACGGGCCTTTTCATTTCCGGTGCCATGTTAATTTGCATTAAGATATTATCTCAAAAAAATGAAAATAGAAAAAAGAAAATTTTGGATGATTTGGTGGCAACTTACCGTCAAATTGAATCTTTATTTTCTATTTATTCTTCGCTGAACATTGAATCCATTCTTCCCCCCTTTCGGGGATGGGCTATTTCGCCAGATTTTGCCACGCTGATACTTTCGAAAATGAAAGAAAAAAAACCGATGAATATCCTGGAATGCGGAAGTGGCATATCAACGGTATTAATTGCCTACAGAATAAAGAAAAACAATAAAGGTCATTTGTATTCATTTGAACATGATTCGGAATATGCTGAACTTACTCTTCAACTCTTAAAAAGACACGGACTTGAACAATATGTTACCATTCTTAATTCACCATTGATTGACCACACAATAAACGGAAATACCTGGAAATGGTATGATGTTAATCAGATAGATAAAAAAATAACATTTGATTTGGTGGTCGTTGACGGGCCTCCATTCCAGGTTCAGCCAAAATCAAGGTATCCGACATTACCTTTGCTTGATGGGTATTTTAATCCAGATGCGGTTGTTTTAATTGATGACTGTGGACGCGAACAGGACAATGAAGTTATAAAAGACTGGCTATCTGAATTTAATTATTACGATTCGATGTGGTATGATACAGAAAAAGGAGCTTTTGCTTTAACCAAACATAATGGCTAAATTTTTATTAAGATATTATGAAGCAAAAACTACTCATAAGCCTTCTTATATTGTCATTATTATTAAACGCCGTATTCATTTTTAGAAAGGTTTATTATTATTTTCACTATAAATCAAAACCAGTACTTACCGAAAAAACCAGTTCAGATTTATATAAAGAAGTTTACAAACATTGTCCTTACGAAAACCAGGAAATCATTTTTCTCGGAAATAGTATAACGGCCGCATTTAAAATTGAAGAATTTTTGCCGGATTATAAAATAAAAAACCGGGGTATCAGTGGAAATACGACCATTGATATAATCAATCGAATTGAGGATATTACTAGGGCAAAGCCATGTAAATTATTTATTATGATTGGTATAAATGATATTGTTGATAACATCCCCGTGAATGTGGTACTGAACAATTATTCAATTATTCTTGAAAAAATAAAGAACCAAAGTCCCGAAACAAAAGTTTTTGTTCAAAGTATTTTACCAGTAACAAAACATGCTTCGAATTTTTTCTTTGGAAATGAAAATACGTTGAACCCACTAATCGATGAAGTGAATAATAGTTTGAGCCAATTGGCGAAGGAAAAAGGATTGATTTATATTGATTTGAATGAATTATTTATTTTAAATGAAGAATTAAATCAGGCCTATTCATGGGATGGGATTCATATCAATGCAAAAGGTTATGAACGTTGGCTTGAACATATTAAACCCTACATCGTTATTAATAAGTAACAACAAAACCTGATAACCCCTATGCTTTTTAATTCCCTTGAGTTTATCATTTTTTTCCCGATTGTTGTTGCCGCATATTTTGCATTAAACCCAAAATACCGCTGGGTTTTATTACTTATTGCCAGCTACTATTTTTATATGTGCTGGAATTACAAATATATTGTCCTTATCATTTTTTCAACCATTGTCGATTACGTTGCAGCGAGGGCTATGTATTCGGCACAGAAGAAATCAGTTAAACAATTTTATTTAATTGGTAGTTTGTTGTCAAACCTGGGATTGTTGTTCTTTTTTAAATACTTTAATTTTTTCGGGGAGAATGTCAATGCTATGTTTGATAACCTGAATATTTTTCACCAGGTGCCGGTGTATGATTTTCTGTTACCGGTTGGAATTTCATTTTATACCTTCCAAACCCTGAGCTATACAATAGATGTATACCGTGGCAGCCGCGAACCTGAATATCATTTCGGAAAGTTTGCCTTATATGTTGCTTTTTTTCCACAGCTTGTGGCCGGGCCAATCGAACGATCTTCGAGGTTATTGCCACAGTTTCACAAGGTTTTTTATTTTGACTATGACCGGATTAAGAATGGGATAATTTTAATGACCTGGGGATTCTTCAAAAAAGTTGTAATCGCCGACCGTTTATCGGAATATGTTAATATTGTTTATAACAATCCTCATGATTACGGTGGTTTTCAAGATCTGATAGCCACCTTCTTTTTTGGGTCTCAAATTTATTGCGATTTTTCAGGCTATTCTGATATTGCCATAGGTTCAGCAATGATATTAGGCTACGACCTGATGACAAACTTCCGCAGGCCCTATCTTTCAACAAATATCAGGGAGTTTTGGGGACGATGGCACATTTCTTTATCAACCTGGTTCCGCGATTATTTGTACATCCCATTAGGTGGAAACCGTGTTGTTAAATGGCGCTGGTATTACAATTTGTTTATTACATTTTTAGTAAGTGGCCTTTGGCACGGTGCCAACTGGACATTTGTTGTTTGGGGTGCGCTGCATGGTATTTATCTGGTTCTTGCTATTATGACACTTAAAAACAGGGAAGTGCTTGCCGAAAAATTAGGTTTTAACAAACTACCCGGTTTACACCATTTATTGAATCTAACCTGGACATTTATTCTTGTTTATTTAGCATGGATATTTTTCAGGGCAAATTCAATTGGAGATGCGTTTTTGATAATTCAAAATATAGTAGATTTTAGAACCTGGGATTTGTCTGTTCAATTATTCCATTTTAAATCTGACTTTTACCTGGCCTTTGCCTTAATAGGAGTTTTAATTGTCGTTGAGGTACTTCAAGAAAGATACAACCTGGTTGAAAAGTTAAGTGATCAATCGAGATGGATGAAATGGGTGCTTTTTTTACTGGTTGTTGCATTTATTTTAGTTCTAGGAAAATGGGATGAAAGTGACTTTTTATATTTTCAGTTTTAAGCGATGAATTCAACACTGCTAAAATATTTAATTTACATATCGGGAATAATTTGCCTGTATGCATTTATTGCGGTTAGGGTTCTGCCAATCTTCAACCTGGTTCTGATTGAAGATCGTGATCCGGAATATTTTGAGTTCACGAAATATGGTGAATTGTATTATTTCAGTCAGATAAATCATTTTAAAGAAGATTTGCCCTGGCCAGACTATAAATTCAGGTTATCGGATAAAAATGCAACTCTTGAGGAGGCCGATATAATTGCTTTTGGCGATAGCTTTTTCGACTTTAACAGGCAAAAGACGGTGGCCGATCGTTTGCAGGATAGCTTAAACCAAAGGGTTCATGCAGCGAATGCCTGGTTCCCCCTCGAATATTTAGCAGAAAATAGTTACGCAAAAGGAAAAGAAAAAACAATCATTTTCGAAATTGTCGAACGAAATATTCCATTTCGGTTTTATAATTCTCATGAAATCCCCTTTGTTCCAGAACAACAATCCAAAATTGGGATTCGTAAAAATATCGCCCGGGCAAAGGACAAAATATTTTTAAAAAATTCGGAAGAATTATATAATAAATTATTAAAGGAGAGTTATTTAACAAACTTTTCCTATTCAGCCATTGCTACGGCTAAGTTCGATTTATTTGGATATATATCATCTCAAACTCCTGTTTATAACCTTGATAAATTTGATTATCCATTGTTGTTTTATTACCTGACTGTTAACGATAATCATACAAGTTTTTATTTTAGTCACACGGATGATCTGATAAGCCGGTATTGCGATAACCTTGTTGATTTAGCAGGGAAGCTGAAAAGCGAATACAATTTAAATATGGTGTTTTTGCCTATTCCGAATAAATACACCATGTTGTACAAAGACATAAACCCAGATGATGTATATGATGAATTTTTGCCAAGATTATATTTAGAAATGAGTAAAAGAAACCTGAGATATGTAAATATCTATGATGATTTTAAAATCTCTGAAAAGCAATTATATTACGGAACTGATACTCATTGGACAAAACATGGGGTGGACATTGCTGTTGAAAGATTGTTGGAACTTTTTACTAAAAATTGAGTTAAAATAACCAATTAAAATTAATTTTGATGTGAAACTAAAATAGCACATAATTCATCCCAAATTATTAAATTATTAACTAAAAATAAATTGATTTGAAAACTGTAATTCTTGCCGGAGGATTCGGTACACGTATTAGCGAAGAAACAGGTGTGAGGCCAAAACCCATGGTAGAAATCGGGGGTATGCCTATATTGTGGCATATTATGAAAATGTACTCAGCCGAGGGGTTTAATGATTTTATAATTTGTTGTGGATACAAAGGCCATATGATCAAACAGTTTTTTGCCGATTATTATCTTTTACAAACCGATGTAACTTTCGACCTGAAGAAAAATTCTGTAAAAATATTAAATGATAATGTTGAGCCCTGGACGGTTTCGCTAATTGAAACCGGCCCCGATACGATGACAGGTGGCCGGATAAAAAGAATTGAAAACCTTATTGATGGCCAACGGTTTTTCCTTACTTATGGAGATGGCGTAAGCGATGTTAATTTTCACGCCTTGCTCGACTTTCATAAAAAAGAAGGAACCTATTCAACCTTAACGGCTGTGCAGCCTCCCGGCCGGTTTGGTGCTTTTAGCCTTGAACCGAATTCCAATAAAATAACCAGCTTCAGGGAAAAACCTAAAGGCGATGGCCACGACTCAGCATGGATAAACGGCGGGTTTTTTGTGTGCGAACCTGAAGTTTTTAAATACATCGAAGGCGACAATACTATTTGGGAACGGGAACCTATGGAAAATATGGCGCATGAAAAGAAACTGGCCGCCTATCAGCATGGAGGCTATTGGCAGAACATGGATACCCTGCGCGATAAAAATGTATTGGATGAGATATGGAGTTCAGGAAAAGCCCCATGGAAAAAATGGTAGTAATAAAAATTATTTATATAAAATGAGAATACTAGTTACAGGAAATCTTGGTTATGTAGGGCCTGGTGTTGTTAAGGAATTCAGGAAGCATTATCCGCAAGCCGAAATCTTCGGATTTGACATTGGTTATTTTTCGAAATTTTTAACCACCGACTTAATCACACCCGAAGCTTACCTCGACAGGCAGTATTTTGGTGATGTGAGAAAATTCCCTGAAAAAATACTTGATGGGGTTGATACCGTTGTAAGCCTGGCAGCCATTTCGAATGATCCGATTGGAAATAAATTTGAGGAACCCACCTACGATATAAATTTCCGTGCCCCTGTTGAAATTGCAAAATTGGCCAAAAAACATGGTGTCAGGAATTATATATTTGCTTCAAGTTGTAGTGTTTATGGAGCCGCCGAGGATGCACCAAGAACCGAAGATTCGGACTTAAACCCATTAACAGCCTATGCAAAATCAAAAATATTTGCTGAAAACGAACTAAGCAATTTGGCCGACAGCAACTTTAAAATTACTTGCCACCGTTTTGCAACAGCTTGTGGAATGAGCGACCGCTTGCGCCTCGATCTGGTAGTAAATGATTTTGTTACCTGTGCACGCACTTCTGGCGAAATTACTATTTTAAGCGACGGTTCGCCCTGGCGTCCGCTTATTAACGTATTGGATATGGCCCGTGCCATTCGGTGGTCGCATGAACGCAAACCAGACAATGGAGGAAACTTTTTGATCGTCAATACAGGAAGTGATGAATGGAACTATAAGGTAGTAGAACTGGCCAATAAAATTAAGGAACTAAATCCAAAAGTTGAGGTTTCGGTAAATCAAAATGCAGCACCGGATAAGCGCTCCTATAAAGTTGACTTTGCGCTATTTAAAAAACTGGCGCCAAACCATCAGCCAATCTTTAATCTTACATCAAGCATTGAAGGGCTTTTTGATGGCCTGGAGAAAATGAATTTTAATAACAAGGATTTCCGCAATTCCTTTTATATGAGGCTAAATGTTATCAATGACCTCCTGAACAGAGGAATTGTCGATGATAAACTTTACCTGAAAAAATGACATTCGAAGAAACCAATTTGAACGGAGCATGGGTTATAACATTGTCCCCTTTCATTGATGAAAGGGGATCATTTGTTCGTATGTTTTGTAAAGATGAGTTTGCAAAAGAAGGATTTACAGATGAATTTGTTCAGATAAACCATTCAACCAATATTTCCAAAGGTACGTTTCGTGGACTGCATTATCAGAAACCACCATTTAGCGAAACAAAGCTGATCCGTTGTATCAGGGGTAAGGTATTTGATATAATTGTTGACATCAGGCAAGGTTCAGGCACATTTTTACAACACTTTACGATAGAATTGACACCGGATAATTCAAAGATTCTGCTTGTTCCCGAAGGGTTTGCCCATGGCTATATTACCCTCGAAAATAATAGCGACCTGGTATATTTCCATACCTCATTTTACAAACCCGGATTTGAAAATGCACTGAATTATAAAGATCCAAAACTTAATATTCAATTGCCCATAGAACCAAAAATAATTAGCGATAAAGACAAAAACCATCAATTTATTCACCCTAATTTCGAAGGAATAAAAATATGAAGTGCAGACATTGTAAAACTGACCTGAAGCATGTATTTGCCGATCTGGCCTTTTCGCCTGTATCAAATGCCATGCTTTCACAACAACAACTTAATGAGCCCGAACTTTATTTCCCGTTAAAGATTTTTACCTGTCATAATTGCTGGTTGGTACAAGTGGATGAGATGGAAAAGGCAGATAAAATTTTTGATGAAGAATATACCTATTTCTCAAGTTTCTCAACATCGTGGCTGCAACATGCCAAACGGTATGTGGATATGATGACAGAACGTTTTGGTTTTAATGGAGAATCGCTTATTCTTGAAATTGCATCAAACGATGGCTATTTATTACAATACTTCAAAGAGAAGAACATTACTGTGGTTGGGGTTGATCCAACAGCCAACACAGCCCGCGAAGCGGAAAAAAAAGGGGTTCCAACTATCGTGGATTTCTTTTCTGCTGATCTGGCCCAAAAGCAATTCGCCGGAAAAGGGAAAAAAGCTGACCTGATAATTGGAAATAATGTTTTAGCACATGTTCCTGATATAAACGATTTGGTGAAAGGAATGAAAATTGCCTTAAATGATACTGGGGTTATTACAATGGAATTTCCACATTTGATAAAGCTTATTGATGAATTTCAGTTCGATACAATTTACCACGAACACTTTTCTTATTTATCTTTTTACGCCGTAAAGAGAATTTTTGAAGCGCAAGATCTTGAAATGTTTGACGTAGAAGAATTGACTACACATGGGGGTTCGTTGAGGATATATGCTAAACATAAAGATGATTCAACAAAGGAAATTGGGCCAAGGGTTCATCAATTGCTTTCAAAAGAAAAAGAAGCAAAAGTAGATTCTCTTAGCTTATATGAAGGATTTCAGGAAAGAATTGATAACGTAAAATATGATGCCCTGACTTTTTTAATAGAAGAAAAAAGGAAAGGAAAGAAATTTATTGGCTATGGGGCTGCGGCAAAAGGAAATACCTTTTTAAATTATTGCGGGATTAAGGGAACGGATATTATTGAATTTGTGGTGGATGCATCACCATATAAACAAGATAAATTTTTACCGGGAAGTCATATTCCAGTTGTAAATATTGATAGAATTAAGGAATATAAACCTGATTATATTATCATTCTCCCATGGAATTTAAAGAATGAAATTAGCGAACAATTAAAATTTGTTCGTGAATGGGGAGCAAAATTTGTTATTTTTATCCCCAGGACTCATGTTTTCTAAATGACTATTGAAAATCACATCGAACATTTCAAAGCCGAAGAAAAAGGCGAAGAGCTTTATGCGCTTATCCGGAAATTGTATCCAATATGTCGTAGCATTACCGGCGAAGGTGTTAGGGAAACCCTTACCCATTTATCGAAAATAATTCCATTGGAAATTCATGAAATACCTACAGGTACCGAAGTATTTGACTGGCATATACCTGAAGAATGGAATATCAGGGATGCATGGATTAAAAATAGCAAGGGCGAAAAAATTGTTGATTTTAACAGGTCAAATCTTCATGTACTCAATTATAGCACTCCGGTTGACAAAAGATTAAACCTGAAGGAATTAAAAGAACATTTGTTCACGCTTCCTGATCAACCTGAACTGGTTCCTTACAGAACATCGTACCATACCCGTCAGTGGGGTTTTTGTTTATCTCATAAACAAATGGAAAACCTTCCAGAAGATGAATATTCGGTTTTTATTGATTCTACTATTTCAAATGGTTCGTTGACTTATGGCGAGTATTTTATTAAGGGTGCAACGGATGAAGAGGTTTTAATTACATGCCATATTTGCCATCCTTCGCTTTGTAACGATAACCTTTCAGGGATTTCAATTGCCACTTATCTTGCCGAATGGTTGAGCATCAAAGATTCAGTTTATTCTTATCGCTTTTTATTTATTCCCGGTACAATAGGTTCCATTACCTGGTTAAGCCGGAATGAACATAATGTCCATAAGATAAAACATGGCCTTGTGTTGACTTTGCTTGGGGACCCAAGCCAATTCCACTACAAGCGAACAAGAAGGGGTGACGCTGAGATTGACAAAATTTTTGAATACATTTTATCAACCAATGATCCCCAAAATAAAATAATTGAATTTTCGCCATATGGTTATGATGAACGTCAATTTTGTTCTCCGGGATTTAACCTTCCGGTAGGGAGATTATCACGGAAACCACATGGTGAGTTTCCTGAGTACCATACCTCGGATGATAATCTTGAGTTTGTAAAACCAAAATTCCTGGGCGAATCGATGAAGCTTCTTTTGGAAGTTATATTTGTAATCGAAAACAATCGAACATATAAAAACCAAAACCCGAAATGTGAACCCCAGTTAGGCAAACGGGGATTGTACAAATCAATTGGGGGACAAAGCAGCCAAAAGGATTTTCAAATGGCGTTGCTTTGGGTGTTAAATTTTTCTGATGGCCAACATTCACTGCTTGATATTACAACAAAATCAGGATTGGATTTTAAAATAATTAAAATTGCAGCTGATGAACTCCTAAAAACCGATTTGTTAAAATAAAACCGCAGCAACATGTCCAGTTCATTAAAAAAAATAGCACTCGTAACAGGTGCAACAAGTGGCATAGGAAAAAACATAGCATATAAACTATTGGCGAATGGCATTGATGTTATTTTTACCGGCCGGAATTTTGATGGAATGGAAAAGGAAATTTCAAGGCTGTCACCTCCGTATAATTCATACCACTTTATCAAAGCAGATTTGCTTTTGGATGAAGACATGAATAAACTGATAAAGCGAGTGGTCGAAATTACGGATCGTATTGATATCCTTGTTCATAGTGCAGGAATTATAGACATCGGCAGTATTGAAGAATCCGATATTTCAGGATTGGAAACAATGTTCAAACTGAATGTTAAGGCCCCCTATTTTATTTCCCAAAAATTGTTGCCGGCGATAAAAAAACAAAAGGGAATTATTGTATTTATAAATTCTACTGCAGGACTTGATTCCTGGGCTAATATTAGCCAATATGCCGCTTCGAAACATGCTTTGACTGCCATTACAAAAAGCCTGAGAGAGGAAGCTGCCCCTTTCGGAATAAAGGTAATTTCGATCCACCCCGGAGGCACAGATACACCAATGCAAAAACAAATACAGCAATTGGAAGGGAAAAAATATGATCCCTCTTTATTTATGCCGCCAGAGCTTGTTGCAGATACAGTCATTCAGGCTATTAAGTCTTCGAACTCATCCGTCGCATTGGATATCATAATAAAACCAACACCCTAATACACAAATTGTGATGGTAAAAATTCAATATTCTGCAATTATCCCTGGGGCAGGAAAAGGATCTCGCCTGTCGCACCTACCATATAGCAAAGAACTTTTACCTGTGGGATATTCAATTTCTAAAAATAATGAGAAACACCCAAAAACAATTTCTGCCTATCTGCTTGATCATTTCCAACGTTCAGGTATACGTGAGGTTCATTTCATCATTAGGAAAGGCAAAACCGATATAGCTGAATATTTTGAATCGGGAAATAATTGGGGAGTAAATATTTCATATCATCTGACAGAAGTTGATTTTGGTGTCCCGTTTACTATTGACCAGGCCTATTATTTTTTTCACAATAAAAACATCCTATTCGGGTTTCCGGATATTCTATTTTATCCCCAAAATGCATTTATTCAAATGAAAGAGTATTTAAATGAACATCCTGACATAGATATCGTACTGGGTTTATTTCCTGTAAGTGAACAACAAAAATGGGACACTGTTTTATTAAAAGAAAAGAATAGGATTGAAAGGATAAGAGTTAAAGAAGGCCATAATAAAAATGTAAAATACGCATGGATTATTGCTGCCTGGAGACCTTCTTTTTCTGACTTTTTACATGATACAATTGCAGGGTTTAAATCCAATCCTGAGAAAATTATGAATGAACTTTTTATGGGGCATGTAATACAAATGGCTATTGACAAAGGATTGAAAGTGAATGGCCTTCCATTCGAAAATGGAGGCTGCCTTGATATCGGTACCCCGGAGGGATATATTAAAGCTGAAAACTTTTTACAATATATGTAAAAAAGTAAATATAAGGATTATTAATTGATGATATATAATTTTAATTATTTACTTTGCAAAGAATTTGAAGGTATATTTACCAGGTTAATTTTTCTATCAGTATAAATACACATGGCGAACTTCGCAAACAATCATATTAATCCGCTGGTATCCATTGGAGTTCCTGTATACAATGGAGCTGAATATGTGGTTGAATGCCTCCAGTCAATTGTAAACCAAACCTACACAAACTGGGAGTGTGTGGTGATTGATAATTGCAGTACCGATAATACAAATGAGCTTGTTTCGGAATTTGTTGCCAGGGATAAGCGGTTTCGCTTAATAAAAAATACCAGGTTTTTGAATGTAATGCAAAACTGGAATGAAAGCTACAAACATATTTCAAAAGAGGCAAAATATTTTAAGGTTGTCCCTGCCGATGATTGGCTGTTCGAAAATTATTTGGAAGAAAATGTAAACTTACTGGAAAAAAACCCGGATGTTAGTATATGTTCATCCTATCGGATAGATGGTAAATTGATTCGCGGCAATGGATTGAATTTTTATGAAGGAAATATATTTGATGGAAAATATATTCTTGCCGGTGAATTAATTAAGAAAATAGATGTTACCGGTTCCGGGAATACGGTATTGTATAGAATTGACAGCTTAAAAAAGCTACCCGATTATCCAATTATTTTTGATGAATTTAGTTTGCATGTGGATACGGAATTGGCTTATAATTTATTGTCAAAGTCAAAACTGGGTTTTATTTATAAAGTATTAAGTTATACACGCCGGCACCACGACAGTATCACAAACTCAATTGTATATAAACTGAATACGTCCGTTTGTTTTAGGGACAACCAGTTAAAAAAATATGCCGATATAATACCTGATTTTAATAAATATTATAACCGATACCGCTACGAATATGCCATTTTATATACAAAAAAATTTTTTGCACGAGATAAGAAATGGCTTGAATGGCATGATAAACATCTTGAAAATAAATTTACTTTTCTGAAATGTTAAGCACCATGATCAAAAGGACTTTTTATTTTAAGAAAATTAGCAAATCAATCAATTAACTACAACCTGTTCCATATTCCTTCGTATCAAATAAGATATTTTTATAAAAATTGAGATTCAATACTTGTGAGCTTTAGAAAATCGTTGTTTAAAAATTTACTTACCCTCGGAGGGTATAACTATAGTTCGCAGCTTGCGAATTTTCTTGCTTCTATTATTTTATCCAGGCTACTGCTTCCGGAGGAGTATGGATACGTTGCCTTAATCACCGTTTTTACCGGTTTTGTAACCATATTCTCAGATGCAGGGATATCGTATGCCATTATTCGAAGCGATTACGGACGGACTTTTTGGCGGGCTGTTACCAATCTCTCTTTTTATATCGGTGTATGCCTGTTTTTTATCATGCTGCTATTGGCCTACCCCCTGGCCTGGTTTTATAATGATATGACACTTGTAGTACCCACAATGGTAATGTCGTTTATATTTATAGCCAGTGCTTTGAAAATTGCTCCTATGGCAGTATTTACAAAGCAGTTGAATTTTAATTATGTGGGTAAAGTCAGGCTTATTGCGAATCTGGTGAGCATTGCCATGATGATCATCATGGCATTCATGGGGTTTTCTTATTGGTCACTTATTTTGCCACAGATTTTGATGCACCTTGTTGAATTTATATTATTCGAATATAAGCTTCGGCTTGGCGTAAAATTATATCCCTTTTATTATACCCGCGCTGCCTTTCGAAAAACCAGGAGTTTGCTAACCAATATCAGTGGATTTAATTTGGTAAATTATTGGGCGCGAAATGCAGATAACCTGATTATCGGAAAATTTTATAGCAGTTATGACCTGGGTATTTATAACAGGGCATATAAAATGTTGCAATTATCGCTTTCGCTAATAACCGGTTTATTTGGAACAGTTTTGTATCCCAGTCTTAAGAAATTTAAATCGGAAGGAGGGGATTTAAACCCTGAATACGGAAGTTTATTAGGAATAATCAGTTTATTGAATTTTCCAATTAGCGTGGTTTTAATTTTAATCCCGCGACTTTTTGTAAGGATCTTATGGGGTGAAAACTGGATGCTGGTGGCTGATCTGCTTCCTTACTTTGGAATTCTAATTATGTTTCAAACACTGATTTCAACAACGGGCCATATTTATTTATTGCTCGAACACGAACGTCGGTTTATGTTAATTGGAGTTGGATCATCAATATTAATAGGTTATTCTCTGTTTTGGGAACACTTTTCTGTTGAAGCAGTGGCCATTTCATGCCATTCTGTTATATGGTATTAATTGTTCCACTCCACATATATATTTGGTTTTTACAAAACTTTTGAGTTTAATTTCAGTTTTATCTTAAAATTCTGGATACCGAAAATTATATTTGGTATTGCCATGATATTCGCTATTTTTACGATCTGCAAAATGTGGTTTGTATATATCATGCCTGCGTATTTAATACATTTGCTATATAATCAACGAAACAGAATTGGTAAATTAAAGGAACTTAAGTAAAGCAGTATCAAAAATAAATGTCAGGAAACGTCTCATTGATGTAAATTTGATGTGTATGGAGAATAAATTTCAACCGGTAATTGTTGTTGCTGCATTTAACAGAATTAATTCTTTGAAGCGGTTTAAAATTAATTGAATGGTGCTATTTATCCTGAGGATACCACACTGGTAATAAGCATTGACAATGATAAAAATTAAAAACGAAAATGTTTATAGAATATGCTAACACATTTATTTGCGGCCTTTGGCGAAAAAGAGGTTATATATCACCCTGAAAGGCTGGGAGTTAAGACGACATTTGATAAAGTGTGGCGATTTGGTTAACAAGTTTGGTTCTGTCATTATACTGGAAGAGGATATATATGTCTCTCCCGTTTTTTATAGTTATGCCTGTGAAGCGTTAACGTATTATTCAAATGATGATAGAATTGCCGGTATTTCCTTATATACGTTGACGTTTGGTGAGGGCCATAAATTTCCATTTACACCGATCGATGATGGATCAGATGTATTTTTTATGCAAATGGCCGGATCAATTGGCCAGGTATTAACTCGTGAGCGCTGGAATAATTTTAAAAATTGGTACGAAAGCAACCCTGATCTGTCAGAAGTAAAAGGATTGTCGAAAATTATCAAAAACTGGCCCGAACAATCGTGGAAAAAATACTTTGTGGCTTATATAATATTATTTGATAAATATTTTGTTTTTCCTAAAAAATCATACGTCACAAATTTTGCCGATAAAGGCACAAATATGATTTCAACATCCTTTGTGTTGCAGGTGCCATTAAAACTTAAAAAGACAAATGTAAGGTTTATAAGCCTCGATGATGCACTTAGCGTGTACGATTCTTTTTCTGAAATATTACCTGACCGGTTAAACAAGTTCACCGATACATTGAAAGATTACGATTACGAAGTGGACCTTTATGGAAGAAAGGAAAGTTTTTCAAAAGATTATATTCTTACCAGGAGAAATTGCCAAAATACTATATTAACCTTCGACCGCAATGCCAAACCTCATGAAATGAATATCATTATGGATCTTCCCGGAAATGTTTTTTCATTGGCCCACAAGGATGACGTTGAAATGAATGAGCAAGGGCTGGGCGAAAAGATGGATGACTTTACATACTTCTATACCTTTGTTTTTAACTCTTCATACATGATAAAGATCATTCTTTATCGTATTATTTCCAAATGGAAACGCTTTTTTAAATAATTTCGTAGCTCGCAAGTTTATTATAAACTCAATAGTTGAGCCATGATGCTACGACAGATTTCCGTATTTTTTATTTTCCTTGCCACGGTTTCTGTATTCTGGTTTTCAATGATCCCCAAAAACCTTGTTCTGGCTATGTCAGCGGCAATGATTTTGCTGATGCTTGTAGTTATACTTATCGGATTGATATACGACCGTTCCGCCAGGTTTAAACAACATTTTAGTACGGAGATCATGCTAATCTTTCTCGCATTAATGTTTAGTTCTTTTGGAGCAAAATGGGCACATAACCAGGATTTTCCGTTGACGATGTGGGCACAAAAAGGGATGTTTTTTTACTTGTTTTATTTTTTCCTTCATACCATCCGCATAAGCCCGAAAGAAATTGAACGACTCATGCTTTTCATTGCAATTTTATATTTGATAGGGTTTATACTACAAACCGTTGCTTACCCCAGGGTTTTTTTCGATGCCCGAATGTCATGGGATAGGGGTACATTAAGGCTATTTCTGCCAGGTAAGGCATTCGTAGTTGTAATGTATTTTTATTTCTTACAATTGTTTTTCGAAAAAACTAAGCCCAAATATTTAATATTCTGTCTGTTAACATTTGTCGTAACATTGCTGCAAGGTACCCGCTCTGCCTTGTTTTTACTTCTGTTGGGCACTTTGTTTAACCTTATTTTCAGCAAACGGGTCAAATCGAGGTTTCTCATTATGTTTTTGCTGATGCTTAGTATTTTTCCCATCTTTTTTATCTTTCAGGATATATTTATGAATCTTGTCGCCGTATCCGAAGAACAATCGGAGGACTCGGAAAATGATATCAGGGTTAGGGCGGCAATATTTTTCCTGACCGATTTTTATCATGACAAGCTAAATTATTTTATTGGCCACGGCGAGTCGCATATGGCTTCTCCCTACGGGATGCAAATTTTTTATTATAAAGTTAATAATGGATTCTTTTTAAGTGATATTGGGATCATTGGCGAGTACGTTAGGTTTGGGGTTCTTTATGTTATAAGCATTGCCCTGATACTGCGGAAATTGTTTGTTTTACGCATTGATCCGAAGTATATGTATTTCAAATATTATATCCTTATTTCATTAATCGGAATGGTCATGGGGGGGATATTTTCTAGAGAGGATTCCTTTGTCCCGATTTTAGCAATGATGTATTTTATTGATGTAAGTATCCATGATAAAAAATTAGCCGCTGAAGGAAACCCTTAACATCTTTTTTTATTCTCTTTTTTAACTTGCCGAAATGTAAACCTTTTGCCTGGTTTCTACTATTTAATCATTCAATTCACATCAAATCGCCTCACTTTCCTTATTTGTTTCCTTTAATTAGTTTATCGGCCTAAGGCTATTTTATAAACATTAAAATCTTCAGGTATTTCCTGTTTTTTGATTAAGTGAATATAAGATCTCTTTCGTAACATATCTACTAATTTATATCCGAAATTACTATCCGATTTTTAAAACCGGATATTTACATATAAGACTCTAAATATAGTAATATGCAGTAAGTTAGGCCACTATAACGACCTGGATATTTTGGCATAATTATTAAATGCACCCTTCCTGATTTCCAACCAAATCATGTACTGAATTTTCAGTGATCATCAATCTATGTACTTAAAAAATGTAAAAAATGAACTACAATTACGATTTTGGGAAATCAACCTGCCTGGTGTTAAGCTTTAAGTTTTGGGTATTAACAATTTTTCTTGTTTTTGTCTATTCTATGATTTTATTTTCGCAGAATACAGTGTATATTAATCCTAGCAATGGAGGCGATCCGGCTGAAGACGGGAGCATCGATCATCCATTTGATTCATGGGCTGACATTGGATTTCAGAATAATACAACATATTTGCAGATGAGGGGCACAACTGCGCTGGGTTGCAGGGAAATTAGGGGATATAATAATATAAAAATCGGGGCTTATGGAACAGGCGAAAATCCGGTTGTAACCGGCATACCAGGTGCAACTACTGCAATATTTACCTTTTCTAAGGCTAAAAATTATGTTGTTGAGGATATAACCCTATTAGGCCATCATGAAAATGCACCGGTAGCGGGCATATATGTTTATGGCGATTGGAATCCTGCCAGTACAACCCCAAGTGAAAATATTACCATCCGGAATTGTGAAGTTTCATTTTGTTATAATGGTTTTAGGTTTTTACCGCTATGGACTGATGTTGATTCGATCTTGGTGGAAAATTGTGTGATACACGACATTTATGAGGATGGATTATTTATTGATGGGGTAAGTGAATCTATCCTTCGCGATCTTTATATATACCGTGTTAACATAGATTGGTATTATGGGCCACATACACAAACAAATGCGCCTGGCGATGGAATACAATATACGGGTGATAGTGATAATTTTTTGGTTGAAAGATGTATTATTGACCGAAGAGATACCGGCCTCAAATTCTGTTTTATCCACTCCGATAATGCAAACGGTGTTTATAAAAATGACGGAATAATAAGGGATTGCCTGTTTTATCCACCAAAAGACTCCACCGGAGCCGAAAGTGCAGGTGGCGCCTTTTTTATTGGAGGAGGCGACAGTCTTACAATTGAACGATGCATTGTTTATGGAAGAGATAGAATTTATTCAACACCGGGCGACGGTGATAATGGGGGGCCTATTGGCCAATTTAGTTTTGACTATATCACTTTTCATCATTGCCTGTTCGATTCTGTTGCAATTATCCAGACAACAATGCTCAACGATGAATTTCATTTTTATAACAATACGTATGCTACAAACGCAGTAGGTACACCGTTAATATTAACAGGCGGCGTAACGTTCATTAAAAACAGCATTTTTGCTTTGGGGCCAAACACTAACTACAACTTTGGTGTAGGTAGTGTTGATAGTACATTAATTTATCAGGGACATATTTCAACGTGGGATGCTAATCTCGGTTTTACTGATAGCGAAAATGGTGATTTTCGTTTAACCTCAAATTCGGTAGCAGTTGACAAGGGACTATTTTTAGGATACGCTTATGATTTGGACAGTGTCCCGGTTCCACAGGGTATAAGGCCCGATCTTGGTGCTTGTGAATATTTTGATGGAGGGCAGTCAAACAATAATACCCCACAGATCAGTAATCAGGCTTTTGATGTTGATGAAAACTCAGCATCAGGAACGATAGTAGGCAGTGTCGAGGCCTCCGATCCGGATGCAGGACAAACCTTAACATGGTCAATTAGCAGTGGCAATACAAACAACGCATTTAGTATTAATCCCTCAAACGGCGTGTTAAGTGTTAATAATCCTTCTGTATTGAATTATGAAGTCATTTCAACGTTTAACCTTGTTGTTATGGTTATTGACAACGGCACAATACCATTGTCTGCGAGTGCCGCTATTTCAATAAGTTTAAACGATATAAATGAATCACCGCAAATTGATGATCAGCAGTTTGCCGTTAATGAAAATACTTCAAACGGGACGACAGTCGGAACGGTTGCCGCTTCAGACCCGGATAATGGACAATCATTGAATTATTCAATTTCAAGCGGGAATACAAACAACGCATTTAGCTTAAACGCCACGAATGGTCAATTGCTGGTGAACAATAGCTCAATTTTAAATTTCGAATCTGTAACTCAATTTAGCTTAGTGGTGGTGGTTACAGATAATGGAACCGGTAATTTAACTCAACAAGCGACCATTACTGTAAATGTAAATGATGTAAATGAAGTGCCCGTGATTGATGATCAGGTATTTTCACTTGATGAAAATCTACCTAGTGGCCAATCGGTTGGAACGCTTGTAGCAACTGACCCTGATAATGCTCAAACCCTGAGTTATGAAATCATCAATGGCAATACTGATAATGCTTTTACTCTCCATCCGGTAAGCGGATTAATTACCATAAATAATAGTTCGGCTGTGAATTTTGAAGCCTCTGCTTCATTTGATTTAACTGTAACGGTTACAGATAATGGGACTGGAGCCTTATCGGATCAGGCAATAGTAACAATTAATTTAAATGATATTAACGAAGCTCCTGAAATTTCTGACCAAACCTTTTCAATTGATGAGAATAGCCAGAATGGGGCTATTGCAGGAACCGTTATCGCTTCGGATCCGGATGCCGGACAGTCGGTAACATTTGCAATTAGCGCAGGAAACACAGATAATACGTTTCTCATTAATTCAAATAGTGGCCAGATAACCGTGAGCAATCCGGCAGCCCTGAACTTTGAAATCAACCCTGATTTTGCCTTGACAATAACAGTGGTGGAAGACGGTTCAGGAAATCTATCCAGCCAGGCTACAATAACAATAAATATTAATGATTTAAATGAAGTCCCTGAGATTGAAGAACAGTCGTTTGCCATTGACGAAAACAGTCAAACAGGAACTGTAGTTGGTACAATAGCTGCTTCCGATCCCGATGACGGGCAGACACTTACATTTGGCATAACTTCAGGTAACCCGGGCAACGCTTTTGCCATTAATCCAGCAACCGGGCAGTTGACGGTAAACAATCCGGCAGCCATGAATTATGAGTTGATCCAATCCTTTACATTAACTGTAACTGTTACAGATGACGGTGCAGGTAATTTGTCAGATAATGCTTCAATAATCATCAATTTAAATGATGTAAACGAAGTTCCCATCATTAATAATCAAAGTTTTGTGGTAGAAGCAACCATAGGCAATGGTGAATTGGTTGGTATAGTAACTGCCTCAGACCCTGACCAGGGACAATCGCTTGAATATTCAATTGTAGGTGGAAATGAGGATGGCGCTTTTGCCATAGATGGCACTTCAGGTGAACTCAGTGTGGTTGATAATTCAGTATTGGATTTTATTTCAAACCCTACTTATTTTCTGGATGTTCAGGTCCAGGATGATGGCGAAGGAGAGTTAACAGACCAGGCAGTGATAGCAGTAAGTGGCGATAATGTTAACCTGGCTCCAAATATCGAAAACCAGGATTTCAGTGTTGCAGAAAATAGTTCAGTTGGCCAATTGGTTGGCCTTGTGGTTGCCAATGACCCCAATCCTGAACAATCACTAACGTTTAGTATTACATCCGGGAACACAAACAATGCTTTTCAGATTGATGCGGCGACAGGAAATCTTACCGTTAATAATTCGGTCAAACATTAACTATGAAGTGGTTCGAAGCTTTAACCTGATGGTTCAGGTTGAGGATGATGGCCAGGGGAACTTAAATGATGATGCGGTCATTACAGTATATATTACCGATGTAAACGAAACTCCGGTGATTAGTAACCAATCCTTTGTATTAAACGAAAACAGTCAAACAGGAACTGTAGTTGGTACAATAGCTGCTTCCGATCCCGATGACGGGCAGACACTTACATTTGGCATAACTTCAGGTAACCCGGGCAACGCTTTTGCCATTAATCCAGCAACCGGGCAGTTGACGGTAAACAATCCGGCAGCCATGAATTATGAGTTGATCCAATCCTTTACATTAACTGTAACTGTTACAGATGACGGTGCAGGTAATTTGTCAGATAATGCTTCAATAATCATCAATTTAAATGATGTAAACGAAGTTCCCATCATTAACAATCAAAGTTTTGTTGTAGAAGCAACCATAGGAAATGGTGAATTGGTTGGTATAGTAACTGCCTCAGACCCTGACCAGGACAATCGTCAGAATATTCAATTGTAGGTGGAAATGAAGATGGCGCTTTTGCTATAGATGGCACTTCAGGTGAACTCAGTGTGGTTGATAATTCAGTATTGGATTTTATTTCAAACCCTACTTATTTTCTGGATGTTCAGGTCCAGGATGATGGCGAAGGAGAGTTAACAGACCAGGCAGTGATAGCAGTAAGTGGCGATAATGTTAACCTGGCTCCAAATATCGAAAACCAGATTTCAGTGTTGCAGAAAATAGTTCAGTTGGCCAATTGGTTGGCTTTGTGGTTGCCAATGACCTCAATCCTGAACAATCACTAACGTTTAGTATTACATCCGGGAACACGTAAACAATGCTTTTCAGATTGATGCGAGACAGGAAATCTTACCGTTAATAATTCGGCTGCATTAAATTATGAAGTGGTTCAAAGCTTTCACCTGATGGTTCAGGTTGAGGATGATGGCCAGGGGAACTTAAATGATGATGCGGTCATTACAGTATATATCACCGATGTAAACGAAATTCCTGAAATTGAGAACCAATCGTTTGCCATTGATGAAAATACCCAAAGTAGTGTTATTGTTGGAACAGTACAGGCTACAGATCCTGATTACGGACAGTCAGTGGCATTCGCCATAAGTGCTGGAAACATTGACAATGCTTTTGAAATAAATTCCTCGAACGGGCAATTGACAGTAAATAACGATGCGGCCCTGAACTTTGAGGTGAACTCTTCCTTTGCCTTAACAATAGTGGTAACCGATGATGGCACAGGGAATTTGTCAAACAATGCTGTAATTACTGTTAATCTTAACGATGTCAACGAAGTTCCTGAAATTGATGACCAGGATTTTACCATTGATGAAAATAGCAGCACAGGTTCGTTAGTAGGAACTGTGGTTGCTATTGATCCTGATAACGGGCAATCGTTGACTTATTATATTTCAGATGGAAATATTAACAATGCATTTTCAATTAACGCCACTAATGGTGAAATATCGGTAAACAACATCACGGCTATCAACTTTGAGGAGAATCCTTCCTTTGATTTAACGGTAAATGTAACTGATAATGGAATTGGTGCATTGACTGATCAGGCGACGGTCATCATATATGTAAATGACCTGAATGAAGCCCCTGAAGTTGATGAACAATCGTTCGTGATTAACGAAAATAGCAGTTCCGGAACACAGGTTGGCAATGTTGCCGCCTCAGATCCCGATATTGGCCAAACCCTGTCTTTTTCAATTGTTTCGGGAAATACAGCCAATGCTTTTAGCCTGAATATCAATTCTGGATTGATTACAATTAATAACAGCAGTGCGATGAATTTTGAAACCAATCCTATATTCAACCTTGTTATTCAGGTTGATGATAATGGAACACCCGGCCTTTCAAGCCAGGCGACTATATCAATTCATCTTGACGACGTGAATGAAGTTCCGGAAATTGATGATCAGAGCTTTTCTTTAGTCGAAAATAGTACAATCGGAAGTATTGTGGGCACTGTTTTGGCAACCGATCCGGATGCAGGACAAAGCCTTACTTATACCATTGAATCTGGCAATTCAGGCGGAGCATTTAACCTTAATAGCTCAAATGGCCAAATAACTGTGAATAATCCTGAAATGATAAACTTCGAAGACTATCCGGTTTTTATTCTGGTTGTTTCTGTGGAAGATAACGGAACCGGAAACCTGTCAGATTTTGCCACCATAATTATAAGTTTGCAAAATATTAACGAAGCCCCGGTCATTCTTACTGAAACATTTGAAGTTACCATTGATGGTGAATTGTTAGTTCCGCTTATTAATGGAAATATCATTCCCGTAGGTTTTATTCAGGCCATAGACCCTGATGCAGGACAAAACCTGACCTACGAAATCAGTATTGGCAATCATTTGGGAATTTGGGACTTATATGCTGAAACCGGTGAACTTGAAATAATCAACCCCTATGCGTTCAGCCCCCTCGAGATAAATACGTATTCAATAACTGTTGAAGTAACTGATGATGCACTCATACCTATAAGGACAACATCGGAGATTACCATAGTGGTAAATATCTTGAACTTAGAAGCGTTTATTGAAAATAATCCATATGCTTCTTCTATTCCTGAAGCATCCGGAATGGACTTTAATGTTTCGGTATTTCCAAATCCAACAACAGAATTTATAAAAATTGAATCCGATAGAGTAATTCAGGAAGATTTAGAAATTAGAATTTTTAATTTGAATGGTGATTTGATTCTAAGAAAAGAACTTAATCCAACATTTACTAATATTTCATCCCGTGTGGATGTGTCGCAGCTAAGCAATGGTACTTATGTGGTAAACATAGTACAAGGTAAGGTGTCCAAAAATGTTCGATTAATTAAACAATAATTAAAACTAAAAAACCCCTTCACCGGGGTTTTTTTATTTCCACTTATTTCAAAAAACTATAGTGTAATGTTTACTAAAAATTAATTGTAACTTAATATCACTTTTAGCATATAAAAATAATTCACTATGCTGATACAAACAGGTGCTATATGTTTTAAACGAAGCTTAGCAGCAAATAATTAACAAAGTGATTGTTTAACTATACTTGAAAAATATCGGAACTATAAAAACAAATCCGAAATTTAGCTGTTATTTTGCAACCGCTCATTTGCCGCAATGTATTCATTTAAAATGATATTTTTAATATTCTGAAATTTGAAATTTAAATATGCTGATTTTGACATTAGCACGATTGAAAAAATATAATAGTTATGGAAAGTAGAAAACCTGATCAGGACCCGGGAAAATTTAAGATGCCCGATTACAAAAAATTGATCACAAAAGAATTGATCGAAAAAATTCAAGGGGTAGAAATTTTTCAGACTTCAATGTATTCAGAATTGGTCATTGCCGAAACCTTAGCGTTTTTTACCAAGCGATATGTCCAGCAATTATTCGATTTCACAGAAGTTACCAAAGATACCGTCATTGTTGATGCCGGGGCAGGTTTTGGATGGTTATCCATGGCATTTGCCTATTCTACTGACGCTAAAATCATTGCTATTGATTCAGATGAAAACAGGGTTGTTGCCGGCCGTGAAATAGTTAAGTTAATGGGTATCGGCGAACAGATCGAATGGCGGGCCGGAAGTTTAGGCAGCCTGCCACTTGAAGACCGGGTCGCCGATGTAGTTTATTGTATTGAGGTGTTGGAACATGTCTACAAAGATCATAATGCAATCCTTGATTTACATCGTACATCCAAAGACCTGGTAATCATTACAACTCCAAACCTATGGTTCCCGGTTATCGCTCACGATACACAATTGCCTTTCTGTCATTGGCTCCCAGTTCCCATTCGGAAACCTTATGCAAAACTGTTTAATCGCACCATATTTCAAAATGATAATTTATTCTGGTCGCCGGTAACACTCCGGAAGCATATGAAAGGATTTAAGCCTGTTTCAAAGTGGTTACATTATAAATCCCTTGACAGGTTCAAAGAAACTTTTCCTTTTTACCTGCCCTATAATAGCGGCCGTTATGTGAAAAAATTAGGCACAGCCAAAAAATTATATTATGAATTGGCCGCAAAGTTAGGCATGGCTTCGCATTATGTTCTTCCATCATTGGCTTATGTGTTTAAACGTGTTGAAAAATAAATGTCGAAGAATTTCATCATGAAATATGCAATAGTAATTCCGGCAAAAGATGAAGAAGAAACCCTGGGCAGGGTGTTGCAATCCGTTGCCGCCCAGACTTTACCCTGTTTAACATGCCTTGTGGTTGATGATGGCTCTGAAGATAATACGGCAGGCGTGGTTAAAGAATATGCCGGTAAATATAATTTTTTTGATTATCATCGCAACAACAATGAAAAAAAATACGTGGTAGGAGGCCATGTGGTTGAAGTTTTTACAACCGGGAAAGAGGTTCTGGATAAAAAGGGCATTGATTATGAATACATCATAAAGATGGATGCTGACCTGGAATTTGAACCTGATTTTATGGAAAAGATCGCGGTAAAGTTACAAACCAATGATAAATGGGGAATTGTTTCAGGAACACCTTACTACATTGAAGATGGGAAAAAACTATTTGAAGTGAGCCCGATTTGGCATTCGCAAGGGCAGTTTAAAATTTACAGCAAAAAGTGTCTTGAGGAAATCGGAGGTATTAAAAAAATGCTTGGCTGGGATTGTGCCGACAACATTCAGGCCATTGAAAAAGGCTATAAAACAGAAGCATTCAGGGATATTCATTACAAAATGTTCAGAATGGTTGGTGGGAAGTCTTCTCTGTTAAAGGGCCGGATAAAACACGGAATGGGCGCATATAATTTACATTATAGCCCTGGCTATTTAATGTTTAAGTTATTGCATGATTTGTTTAAGCCGCCCTATATCATCGGATCAATCTATTATCTGCGTGGATATATTAAAGCCATGTTTGGCAATTACCCAAACTTCCTCAGCAAATCGCAAGTGAAAATATTGCGAAAGTTATTTTGGGAAAGTTTTACCGAAAGGTTTAAAAATAAAGAGTTTATTTTGTTTCAGAAAATGAATGTTTAAAAAAGCTAAGACAATCGTCGTGAATTGGCCTGCTAAAAAGATTCAAATAAAATTAATCAGGAATTATTAGTCAGCGGATAAAACAAAATGATGAAGATTGCAATAACCTTTCCGATTTTTAATGGCCTGAATTATACAAAGCAGTGTTTAACAAATTTGTTTGCTGATCGCAAAATTGACAATCTGGAGGCTGAATATTCGGTTGTGATTGTTGACGACAATTCAACAGACGGAAGCTGGGAGTGGATACAGAAAAATTATCCGCAGGTAAAGCTTCTTAAAGGAACCGGTGATTTATGGTGGGGCGGAGGAATCAATAAAGCCGTCAATTATGCCCTGGATGAACTAAAGTCTGATTTTATTATTTGGTGGAATAATGATATAATCGCTGATGAAAATTACTTTAGTAATTTATATAACTTACTGAAAAACACCGATAATAGAACCATTCTAGGTGCAAAAATATATTATGCCCATGATAAGGAAATGGTTTGGTCGATGGGAGGGATATTCAATTCGACGTCCGGTTTTAAAGTGATGAATGCTTTTGGCGAAAAGGATTGTGAAAAGTTTTCCGGGCCATTTACCTGCGATTGGTTGACTGGTATGGGAACTGTAACACACAGATCGGTATACGAAACCATAGGTATGATTGATGATCATAATTTTCCGCAATACCACGGGGATTCTGATTTTACACTCAGAGCAAAAAAGGCCGGTTATAAGATAATAGCTCATCCCGACTTAAAAAATATACAACGACACTTCCAACACAGGTTTAAAACACGATGAATCCCTTAGAGGATTGTATACATCACTTGTTTCCATTAAATCGAATTATAACATAAAAAAGGATTTACTTTTTTTACAAAAAGTATAAAACTTCTATGCGTGCTTATTTGGTTTTATTCGAGAAGTATTTTAAATATACGGGTGGGTTTTTTAAATGGAAAATTTACCGCTTTTGGTTTAAAAAGGCAATAAATCAGTACATCCAATAATATTGAACGCGAGCTGCAAAAGTTTACAAATCCCTTTTGGTAAATCGTCATTGGGAATTTTAAAGTTTTTAGGATGTTGTTGAAGAACAAAAGCAGGCACTTCGTAAGAAATAATACCTTTAGTTTATATAGTGTTGATAAACCATTTGAATACCCTCATCCAACTCAATTCTGTGTTTCCAGCCTAATGCATGTAGTTTGCCAGGATCGGTTAATTTGCGGGCGTACCATCAGGTTTAGTCGGATCAAATTTAATCTCTCCTTGAAAGCCGATTTTTTCTTTCACCAGGTAAGCCAGTTCTTTAATTGATATTTCTTTCCCTGTCCCGATGTTTAAATGGGTATTTCTAACTTCCTCGTTTTTAATTTGGCTAACCCTGACCATATCCTTAAAATCGGCATTTTCCATTAGAAAAACACACGCATCAGCCATATCCTCGGCCCATAAAAATTCGCGGAATGGGGTGCCGCTGCCCCACAAATGAAGTGCAACCCTGCCAGTATTTTGTTTTATCCCAAATTTCAAAAGATAATCAACGATTTCAGCATTGGAAGCGGAAGAATTTATTGAAGCAGGGTATTTTGCTATATCTTTTCTGATAGATTCAAAGTCATTGTTCTCAAGGCATTTACTTAAGTGTATTTTCCTTATCATAGCAGGCAATACGTGCGAATTCTCAAGGTTAAAATTATCATTATAACCATACAGGTTAGTGGGCATCACGGAGATATAATTTGTGTTGTACTGGATATTGTAAGACTCACACATTTTAATCCCTGCAATTTTTGCAATTGCATATGGTTCATTAGTATATTCCAGGGTGTTAGTCAATAGTTCATCTTCACGCATGGGTTGATTGGCCATTTTTGGATAAATACAGGTACTTCCGAGAAATAATAGTTTTTTCACCTTATTTAGATAGCTTGCATGAATTACGTTGCTCTGTATCATAATATTTTCATAGATGAACTGGGCCCTGTAGGTATTGTTTGCGTAAATGCCTCCAACCTTTGCTGCGGCAAGGAATACATATTCCGGTTTTTCGTTTTCAAAAAATGTATTGGTGGCTTGTTGATCCCTAAGGTCGACTTCGGTATAATGCCGAAATAACAAGTTGTTATATCCTTTGTTTTTTAAGGTTTTAACAAGGCTGCTTCCCACAAGGCCATCATGGCCGGCAACATATATTTTGCTGTTTTTATCCATTAGAGTATTAATTTTTGATTCTAAAAATGGTTGGGTATAGGTACCCTAATATTTCGATAAGGTTTACTATTCAAAATAATTCATTACCTGGTAACCGCCTTCTTTGAGGTATTTGTCTTTTTCAACCAATTTTATATCCGATTTCACCATATCGCTAACCAAAGCCTGAAGATCATATTTGGGTTCCCATCCCAACTGTTTTTTTGCTTTTGATGGATCACCAATTAGCAATTCAACTTCGGTAGGCCTGAAATATCGGGGATCGATATTCACAATTTCTTTACCAACAGTAAGCTGAAACTTTGGATTACTGCATTTTGCAACATACCCTTTTTCCTTTATTTCCTTTCCTTTGAATTCTAATTCGATACCCAATTCACTAAATGCCATTCTTACAAAATCGCGAACGGTCGTCGTTACGCCGGTGGCAATTACATAATCGTCAGGTTTATCTTGCTGGAGGATAAGGTACATCGCCCGGATGTAATCTTTAGCATGACCCCAGTCTCTTTTTGCCGATAAGTTACCGAGATAAATTTTCTCCTGTAGTCCCATGGCAATTTTTGCGGCTGCCATAGTAATTTTACGGGTTACAAATGTTTCACCCCGTATAGGGGATTCATGATTAAACAAAATGCCATTTGTAGCAAAAATTTTATATGCTTCCCGATAATTGACTGTAATCCAGTATGCATAAAGTTTTGCAACAGCATACGGGCTTCTTGGGTAAAAAGGTGTAGTTTCTTTTTGAGGGACCTCCTGAACCAGTCCATAAAGTTCACTGGTAGAAGCCTGGTAAAACCTGGTTTTATCCACCAGCCCTAAAAACCGGATAGCTTCCAGCATTCGGAGGGTTCCAATACCATCGGCATTGGCAGTATATTCAGGTGTATCGAAGCTTACCTGAACGTGCGACATGGCTGCCAGGTTATAAATTTCATCAGGTTTTGTATCGCTGATGATTCGTATCAGGTTAGTTGAGTCGGTAAGGTCGCTGTAATGCAGATAGAAGTTTTTATTATCCACATGTGGGTCCTGGTACAAATGATCAATACGGTCGGTGTTGAAAAGGGAAGCCCGTCGTTTAAGGCCATGGACAATATATCCTTTTTTTAATAAGTATTCGGCCAGGTATGCTCCATCTTGCCCTGTAATTCCTGAAATTAGTGCTGTTTTTGGCATTTGTTATTATTTAAAATTATTCTTAATAATCGGCAAATATATAAACTGGATATGAGATAAAAAAATTCCGTTTTGTTTTCATACGAAAATATTTGGATTGGGTTTTAACTTTATTGAACCGGACAAAGCTATCGCATGTTGCAATAAGTTCAACTGTTTTTTTCTATTTTAACTATGTATCCGAAATTTTTTTTTGCTTACTTTTATTAATAGCGCAAGTCTCCGCAAAAGATAGTGTGTGTGGTGGACTTCAGGCAGTATTGTTGAATTGTGTTATGTTTTATATTGGTATTCCCGCCTTCACTTCGTTCGGCGGGATAAATTCAACTATATTTTCACTGTATGTTGTTTGTGAAATATAAGTCTCATTTAATTGCCGATACAAAATATAGCTTTGTCTTAAAATCAATTAGTTATGTTTACGAAGGTACAAATAGGGTACATATTAGTACAGGAATATCAATAATTTTAAACTATTTGTAAATTTTAAACTTTACTTTCCGATACAAAATTTTCCAAAGATGTTTCCGAGGATTTCATCTGTTGTGATCTCGCCTGTTATTTCGCCTAGATGGTGAAGCGCCTGCCGGATATCTATGGCAATCAAATCGGATGGGACGTCTTCCCTGAATCCCTTTTCGATATGTTCGATTGATTCGAGGGTTTTTGATAACGCCTCAAAATGCCTTGTGTTGGATATGACAGTAGAATCCTGGATAGATTCGCTTTCAACATAATCCGATAAATTATCGAGAATAAGGTTGATGTTTTCTTTCCGCTTGGCTGAAACAAATAAACACTCCATTTCTACCATTTTTTTAAATCCTTCGGGTGATTCAATCAATTGATCTGTTTTATTGGCTATTAATATAAATTTTTTATCGCGAGCCTGTCCATTGGGTAAATGCCTGACGTGTTGTTTGAACTCTTTAAGTGTTTGCCGTATCTCCATACACGAAGTTTTACTAACATCAAAAACAAATAAAATGATCTTTGCCAGGTCGATTTTTTCATATGTTCGTTCAATGCCAATGGTTTCGATCGTATCGGTTGAATCTCTCAAACCTGCAGTATCAATAAACCTGAACGATACACCCCGCAAAACGATGATATCTTCAATTGTGTCTCGCGTAGTCCCCGGAATTTCAGAAACAATTGCTCTTTCCTCGTTTAAGATCGCATTCAATAAGGTTGATTTCCCAACATTGGGTTCTCCTACAATAGCCACGGGAATGCCCTGTTTTAATACCTGTCCGAAAGAAAAGGACTCCAAAAGTTTGTTGATCTCCTGCTTGATATTTTCTAACAATTGCAACAGATTATTCCTGTCTGCAAACTCAACATCTTCTTCACTGAAATCAAGTTCCAGTTCGATTAAGGAAGCAAAATTGAGTAGTTCGTCACGCATTTTTTTTATGGTTGAAGAAAAGGTGCCACGCATTTGTTCGAGGGCCAGGTCATGTGAGGTTTTTGAGTTTGAAGCGATCAGGTCGGCAACAGCTTCGGCCTGGGAAAGATCAAATTTCCCATTTAAAAAAGCGCGTAGGGTAAACTCGCCCGGTCTGGCCAGGCGCACATCATTCTGTAAAAGTAACTCAATGACCTTTTGCTGAATATAGGGTGAACCATGACATGAAATCTCAATCGCATCCTCGCCAGTGTAAGAGTTGGGTTTTTTAAAAATACTAACGAGCACTTCATCAAGGATTTCGTTACCCTGCATGATCTTTCCAAAATGTAAGGTGTGGGATTTTGCTTTTAACAGCGACGATTCATTTGAGGCAGGTTTAAAAATAGTGTTACAAATTTTTATAGATTGCTCTCCTGACAGTCGAATAACTGAAATTGCACTTGTTCCGGGAGGTGTTGCCAGGGCGCAGATTGTGTCGGTATTTCCTGCAATAATTTTTGAATGGTTCATTTTATTGGGTTTTTGAGTTCAAAAACAAAAATAGGAATAAAATCATTGATATTTTAGAAAACCTTTATCTTTGCACCCTTCCAAACTAATTGATAATTGACGATGAGCGTATTAGTAAACAAAGATTCCAGGATTGTAGTACAGGGTTTTACCGGTAAAGAAGGTACTTTTCATGCCGGACAAATGATTGATTATGGTACAAATGTAGTTGGCGGGGTTACACCCGGAAAAGGGGGAACCGAACATCTTGGTAAGCCCGTTTTTAATACAGTTCTTGATGCTGTTATAGAAACCAATGCTAATGTTTCGTTAATTTTTGTACCACCGGCATTTTCGGCAGATGCCATTATGGAAGCTGCCGATGCCGGTATAAAAGTAATTATTTGTATAACCGAAGGTATTCCTGTGCAGGATATGGTTATTGTTAAGGAATTTTTGAAAAGTAAAGATTGCCGCCTGGTCGGGCCTAATTGTCCGGGGGTTATCACTCCTGGGGAAGCAAAAGTTGGCATTATGCCGGCTTTTATTCATCAACCCGGTTCAATTGGGATTGTTTCACGTTCAGGAACTTTAACCTATGAAGCGGTTGACCAACTAACAAAATTAGGTATGGGGCAATCTACAGCTATCGGAATTGGTGGAGACCCTATTATTGGCACTACCACGAAAGATGCCGTTGAATTGTTGATGAATGACCCTAAAACCGAGGGCATCGTTATGATTGGTGAAATCGGAGGAGGCATGGAAGCCGAGGCAGCATATTATATTAAAGAACATGGGACAAAGCCGGTGGTTAGTTTTATTGCCTTGGGTGCCACGCCCCAAAGAGGCGAACTATGGGCCATGCCGGTGCTATCATTGGTGGAAAAGAAGATACAGCTCAAGCCAAGAAAGAAATTTTAATGGAATGTGGTGTTCATGTCGTTGAATCACCGGCCGACATTGGAAATATGATGCTTAGGTTCTTGGTAATAAGTAGTATTAATATTCCAAAATCCATGCTTCTTTATATTTCGCAGGTAATTCTTTTTTGGCCTTTTGGGCCAGGTTCCTGGCTCGTATAATCGGATAACGATATCCTGAATTTATTGTCTTTTTGTTACAACTTTTGCTTTTTTAAACCCTTCTTCATTATATATTTTAACCGGGCCTTCGCTTCATCAAGGGTGTTAAAAATTCCAAAAATAATATAGTATTTACCTTTGTTTTCAGTGACAACCAGATCGTCAATAGGTTCATTTTCTATCTTAAATTCAATGCTTTCATTTGTACCGCAAACTTTGGTTTCCTTTTCAACATCCGGTACTTCACCAAACCATGCCAGGCAAACCCTTCATATGTCAACACCCATCGAAACCCAATTGTAATCTTCCCATTCTTTAAAGTTTGTAATTAGTGCCCGTGATGCCGACGTTTCGCGCCACTGGTCAAAAGCTTTGTCGGCATTGGCCTGTTTGTTTTCCCAATATACAATTTCATAGGCAACATCCGGATAATTGGTCAACTCTAAAGGCTTTTTAAGCATGCATGATTTATCCTTAATTTCTTTTTCAAAACAACAGGCTTTCCAGTTTCCTTTATCAGACCAACTATGGAAATTACAGGTATTTGTATCAGCTTTGTTTGTATATAAATCGATTGCATGGTTTTTAGCCACAAAACTTAATGATTTTGACAGTTGTATTTTCGGAAGGTTCATTGCTTTTCTATAATCATTCACCAGGTTGAACAACCTGTATTCATCAGCAGAAATACAAAAATCCGGTGGAATTGAATCTTGTGCTGAACTGAAATTACTTGAAAAAAAAGTTAATAAGAGAAATAATCCGATAACCTGATTTTTTAAGAATGGATTCATGAAGTTTTATTTGATGTTCAAAGGTAGAAAAATCTTTGCTTTATAAAACCATTAAAAAGAAATTTTGATTATCTGGTAGAAGGTTTATTGATGCTCTATGACAATTAATTGGTAATTCACAATCTCAAAAACAACCGGAAAATTATGGTTTAAAATTGATCAACCCCTCTTTATCGTAATTTTGAGATTCCATTTATAAAATTCAAATTCAGCTTTTGATAATGGTTATCTTTGCATGGTTTAATTTTATCTAGCATGCAACTACTACACAAATTATCAGGTATTTGGGAGGAACTATACCCGGGAATTGATACAGATATACTTAAAAATTTTATTTCGGAAATTGAAAGTACAAAACAGTTAATTCAATTCCCTGATCATGAAGATGGATGGTTTAAAGATGCCATCATTTATTCACTGTATGTCGATTTATTTAATGTTGATTTTTATGGCCTGAGGGAAAAACTTGATTATCTGCAAGAGCTTGGCGTTAATTGCCTGTGGTTGCTGCCAATCCTTGATTCACCTATGAAAGATGCCGGATTCGACATCCGGAATTATGATCGGATCAGGGTAGATTTGTTGGGATTGGATGAAAGTTCAACTCTTGAAGCAAGGCAAAAACTCTTCAGGGAATTTTTACAAGAAGCCCATAAACGGGGATTAAAGGTGATTTTTGATATTGCTATTAATCATACGTCTGAAGAACATCCCTGGTTTGTCGAATCCAGAAAGTCTGTTGATGTCCGTTTCGTGGTGTACATCTGGTCGAAAGATACAAATTTATATAAAGAGGCCCGAATCATTTCCGAAGGCTTATGTGAAAGCAATTGGGAAAAAGATGGTGAATGGTATTATTTTCCACCGGTTTTTTGAGTTTCAACCCGATCTGAACTTTAAAAACCCAAAGGTACTATCGAGACACGCAATTTCCTGTTTTGGCTTACCCAGGGAGTTGATGGTTTCAGGGCCGATGCCATTCCTTATTTATGGAAGGAAGATGGTACAACTTGTGAAAATCATCCCAAAACTCATACGGTCGTCAGGTTTTTCCAGAGCTGTTATTGATTATATCCGACCAAATACGTTGTTGTTAGCCGAAACATGTCAGCGTCCGCAAGAGGTGGTAAAGTATTTTGGTGATGGGGATGAATGCAATGCCGGATATCATTTCCCACTAATGCCACAAATGTTTAAATCGCTTGCCGCAGGTGAAAAAAAAAACATATTGAACATATACTAGCGATAATGTAACCCCTATAATTCCTGAACAAGCACAATGGTTTACTTTTTTGCGCTGCCATGATGAACTTAGCCTTGAATTGGTTTATGTCAGTGAAGAAGATATAGACAATTTATTCATGAAAACTACTGTCACAAGCCCGAATGGAACTTTCCGCTTAGGACAGGGAGTTTCGGCCCGTTTAGCCGATCTTTTTCATCGGGATCCCAGGAAAATAGGTTTGGCATTTTCTGTTATGCTTTCGCTTCCGGGTACACCTATCATTTATTATGGTGATGAATTTGGGAAATTAAATGATCATGATTATTACAAAGAAATGATCAGGTTGTCAGGAAAGGATGATACCCGATTTTTAGTACGAGGAAAAGTTGATTGGAAACAATTGGAAAATGATTTGAAGGAATCTGAAAGTTTAGCTTCATTGGTATACGATCAGACGAAGACATTGTTGAATGTTCGAAAAAATCATCCCTGTTTTGAGGGGTTCAATTAAATGGGAGAAAGTGGCGGACGATAATGACGAAGAGTTAGATTCTGTGTTGGCCTATGTTCGGGAATATGGAGATGACAAAGTACTGGTTGTACAAAATCTCTCAGACAGGGAGTATTGGATAAAATCACCGATATTTAATGGTTTGGGCTTTAATGACCTGCTTGGTAAAAGCCTTATCCAGGGGAAAGAGGCCGGGTATCTACTGTTAAAGCCATTTCAATATTCCTGGATTCAGTGCTAATATTTTTACTTCAATTTTCAAATGTATGTCAACTTATAATTTCGATGCCGTCATTTTCGATCTTGACGGGGTAATTACAAAAACAGCGCTTGTACACAGTGCTGCCTGGAAAAAGATGTTTGATGAATTCCTCAGAACCAGGGAAACAACACATGGTGAATCTTTTGTTGAATTCAGCCATGAAACCGATTACCTGCCTTATGTCGATGGCAAACCTCGGTACAAAGGGGTAGAATCTTTTCTACAATCAAGAAAAATCTCACTTCCGTTTGGTGATCCTTCAGATGATCCCGGTGCTGAAACAGTTTGTGGTTTGGGGAATCGGAAAAACCAGGCTTTTAATGAAGTGCTTGATCGTGATGGTGTTGAGGTTTACAAATCAACTGTGTTGTTGATGAAAGAACTTAAAGAAAAAGGGATCAGGGTTGGTGTTGCCTCTTCCAGTAAAAATTGTGAAGCTGTTTTGCAAAAAGCCGGCTTACTTCATTTGGTGGAGACCCGGGTTGATGGCGTTGTATCGGCTGAAATTGGACTTCATGGTAAACCTGAACCTGATATTTTTACTACTGCAGCAGATAATCTTGGCGTACCCTATGATAAATCGGTCGTTGTTGAAGATGCCGTTTCGGGCGTTCAGGCTGGGAAAAAGGGTAACTTTGGACTTGTTTTAGGTGTTGCAAGGGAAAATAATGGCCATGAATTAAAAATAAATGGGGCTGATATTGTTGTAACAGATATTGACGAAATTGGGTTCGAAGGAATCGAAAATTGGTTTAAAAAGGGTTTAGTAGAGGATAATTGGTATATATCATACGATGATTATTTCCCCGAAAAAGAAAAAACCCGCGAGACGTTGTTATCGATCGGTAATGGATATTTCGGAACACGTGGCGCACTTGAAGAAACTGTGGCAGGAAAATGGAATTATCCCGGAACATACATTGCAGGGTTGTATAACCGATTGGTGAGCAGGGTTGGAGACAGGAATGTGGAAAATGAAGATTTTGTGAATACACCTAACTGGCTGGCTTTAAAACTAAGAATTGATGGCGGAAGCTGGCTTGATATAAATTCGGTAAAAATAAAATCGATCCAACGAAGATTAGATTTTAAAACAGGAATGTTATCAAAAAAAATGTTGGTTGAAACGACAGGTGCCAAAGAAATCGGGATTGTTTCTGAGCGAATGGCATCCATGGAGAACCCACATTTAGCCTACCTGAAATATAAAGTTACTCCGATAAATTTTACCGGCAAAATTGAATTAAAAACCGGCATCGAAGGAAATATAATAAACGATGGTGTTGAAAGGTATCGCCAGCTTAACCAACATCATATCAACGTCGAAAAGGTGTTTGTCAAACAAGGAACATTACAATTGATTGCTAAAACAACGCAGTCTGATATCCAGATTGTTACTACAGCAAAAGTTGATTTTTTTCAATCAGGAAAGCAAATCACGAACAATGTTGTCTTCGAACAAAACGACACCAGTGTTTTCACTTCCTTAGAATTTGAAATTCAGCAAGGTGAGTCTGCAGAATTTGAAAAAAGAGTTTCTATTTATACTTCTCAAAAATGGGATTCCATAAATCCGGAAGCTGATTCACTTTATGCCATGAATGCTTATCCATCCATTGATAAACTCAAAGAAGAAAGCAGCAAGGCATGGGAAAAAATATGGCAAAAAATTGATGTTAAAATAGAAGGGGACAGACTGGCTCAAAAATTATTACGGCTGCATTTATATCATTTGATGGTCTCTTTTTCACCTCACAACACATCAATTGATGCAAGCATAACGGCTCGCGGATTGCATGGTGAAGCGTATCGAGGCCATATATTCTGGGATGAATTGTTTATATTGCCCTTGTATAATCTACACTTTCCGGAAGTAACAAAATCTGCCTTGATGTATCGGCATCGACGACTGAATGAAGCTCGAAAATATGCCCGGGAACATGGATATGAAGGGGCTATGTTTCCCTGGCAGAGTGGAAGCGATGGCCGCGAAGAAACCCAGGTTGTCCATCTGAATCCATTAACCGGGAAATGGGGCCCTGACTTCAGCTCGTTTCAACGGCATGTTTCGTTGGCAATTGCCTATAATGTATGGTATTATTATAAGGCGACCAATGACATTGATTTTATGAAGTCATATGGCACAGAAATACTTTTCGATATCTGTCGGTTTTGGGCAAGCAAAGCCAAAATCAATAAAAAGACTCAACGATATTCCATTTCAAATGTCATGGGACCTGATGAATTTCATGAGAAATATCCGGGATCAAAGGAAGGTGGGCTAACTGACAATGCCTATACAAACCTGATGGTTGCATGGTTGTTTGATAAAGCAAAAGCCCTGAAAATGGAGTTGGGCATGGAAGCAGTATCTGACACACTTAAAAAGCTGGGTGGCGATATCCATGAAATCGAAAAGTGGACGAATATCGGTTCAAAATTAAATATTGTCATTGAGAATGATATTCTTTCGCAGTATGATGGTTATTTTGATTTAAAAGAACTCGACTGGGATTTTTACCGGGAAAAGTACGGCAATATATATCGTATGGATCGTTTACTTAAATCAGAAGGAAAATCAGCGGACGATTACAAAGTTGCAAAACAGGCAGATACCTTACAAACATTTTATAATCTTGATGAGGATGTTGTGACAGGAATTTTAAAAAACCTGGGATATAATCTATCGGATGATTACCTGGCGAAAAATCTCGCCTATTATCTTGCCCGGACATCTCATGGTTCTACCTTAAGTCGTGTGGTTCATGCCCAATTAGCAAATATGATTGATAACCATCAGCTCAGTTGGGAACTTTATATTAATGCACTGACCAGTGATTATGCCGATGTTCAGGGAGGGACAACAGGCGAAGGCATCCACGCCGGTGTCATGGCCGGGACGGTATTGATCGCTTTGCAATCTTTTGCGGGGGTAAACCTGAAAGGAGATGTGGTAAAATTCGATCCGCATTTGCCTGATCATTGGAGATCAATTTCGTTCAGGTTTAATTTCAAACATGTTGATTATAACTGTAAAGTTGGTAGAAGAACGATTGATATCTATCAGTTTAACTCCAATAAAAAAAATGTAACAGTGAATATTAAGGGAAAAGACGTTTTGCTCGATCACGATAAACCAAATTTATTTAACATTTAAAATAATCATGTTAGGAGATATTTTATTAATACAGGACAAGCATAAAAAAGCCGGTGAAATAATTATTCAAAAGATACTGGCTATTAAGAAGGATAAATTTATAGTGGCCATTTCAGGGGAATCTGGTTCGGGAAAAACGGAACTGGCTCATGTTATTGCCAAAGGAATGCGCAGGCACGGTATTTTTGCCAAACCCATGCACATCGATAATTTTTATAATACCGATCCGTTAAAACGCCGTCAATGGAGGGTTGAGCAAGGAATAGAAAACGTTGTCGGGTATAACGAATATTTGTGGGATGACATTTACCGTGTGATCGATGATTTTAAAAATGGACGTAAATCCGAAATGCCTTGTGTAGACCTGGTAACCGAACAAATAGACCGCCTGATTACCGATTTTAGTACCGTGGATATGCTTATCGTTGATGGTTTGTATGCGATCAAAACCGAAAATGTTGACTTGCGCATCTTCATTGACCTCACTTACCTTGAAACAAAGGAAAAACATAGTAAAGATTCCAGAGGCAAAGAGGTGATGGATGAAGTACGGTGGGCCACCCTGGGCCAGGAACACAAAATGGTGGAACAACTCAAATCCCTGGCCGACCTGATAATAACTAAGAATTACGATGTCAGTGAGGTTAAGCGTTAAAATATTTTAGATTAAATCAGAATTATTTGTGGCTCTCTGTATTTTCTCTGCTGTTCTCCGTGAAATAATTTTTTATTGTTACACAGAGTTACACAAAGAAGTCACAGAGGTACACCGGGATGTTTAACCAGAATTCAGTTAACATTTATAGTCTATGACTTCTTATCAATAATATGGAACGAAAAATCAATACACCAAAGTGGGTGAGAGGTTTATCTGTTTACGAGGTGAACCTTAGGCAATATACAAAAGAAGGAACAATAAGGGCATTTGAAGATCATTTGCCACGATTGAAAGACCTGGGTGTTGGAATTCTTTGGTTTATGCCTATTCAGCCCATAGGGAAAAAGAATAGGAAAGGAACATTAGGAAGTTATTATTCTATTTCTAATTATATTGAGGTTAATCCAGAGTTTGGGAGTTTGGAAGATTTTAAATCCCTGGTACGGAAAATCCATAAACTTGGGATGAAAATAATTATCGACTGGGTTGCCAATCACACAGCCTGGGATCATCATTGGACGAAAGACCATCCTGAGTTTTATACAAAAGATGAGAGTGGACATTTTAAAGCCCCAGTTGAGGATTGGGAAGACGTTATTCATCTTGATTATGGCAATCCTGCCCTATGGGATGAAATGATAAACCAAATGTCGTTTTGGCTAAAGGAAACTGATATTGACGGCTTTCGTTGCGATATGGCCCACCTGGTGCCAACGTTGTTTTGGAATCGAGTCCGCCGGGATCTGGACCGGATAAAACCGGTTTATATGCTGGCCGAATCTCAAAATCATGATCTGTTGGAATATGCTTTTGATACGATTTATAACTGGAAACTATTGCATGCTTTTAATGAATTAGCCACCAAAAAGATAAATGCACAAGAACTTTTGGATATCGTAATGAATGAATTGAAATACATTCCGGCAGGAGCATCTCAATTAAACTTCACTAGCAACCACGATGAAAATTCATGGCAGGGGTCGGCTATCGAGCGACTACACTATTATTTGGAACCGCTTACAGTACTAACTTTTTTACTGCCAGGTTTACCCCTGATTTATAGTGGACAGGAAGCAGGAAACCATCGCCGGTTGAAATTTTTTGATAAAGATGAGATTGAGTGGAAAAAGGATAAGATGTTTGGTTTATATCAAATACTCGCTGGAAGTATTAGATCACAAAATTTAGATTCAAATGCATCTCAAATTCGAATTATCAAGAACGATCAGCCTGAAGAAATTCTAAGTTTTGAAAGACAGGAAGAGAATGCCCGGTTTCTTGTATTTCTGAATCTGTCTGATAGAAATTCATAAATTCTATATAAAATGCGGCATTATGTGATGGAACTTATTCTGATCTGATACTAAATAAAGAAATCCGATTTTTTTGCAAGGATCCCATAAATATTGAGCCGTATCAATACTACGTTTTATTGCGACAAGAATAAACTTAATTATTCTCCTTTTTTAAGTCCAACTTATCCTGTACCATAAAAGTGGCTATCGCTCCGAGAATCATAAAAACACCAGCCATAAGAATGGAGTTCATTGGATTATCATTAAAAAGTATTGTAAGATCAATCCCCTGAAAACGCCATTTACAATTTGAGGAATGGTAATCGACATATTAAAAAGTCCCATAAACATGCCCATTTGTTTTGGTGGAATTGAGTTAGCCAACATGGCATAAGGTGCATGGCAAGTGATACTTCCCAGGCTATTCCAATTCCGATCATAGGGATAATTAGCAGGACAGGGGATGGAATGATCGCAAATGAAAGAAAATGACAATCCCCCTATGATTAAAGCAGTTGCGTGTGTTGCCCTCGGCCTATTCTTTTTGCAACTTTTGGAAGAGACAAAGCTATAATGGCAGAAACTCCATTATAAATGCCAAACAAGACTCACCCAATTCCTGGCTTCTTGGTATCCGGCCGAATTCGGATCAGGTGAATTATAAAAATGAAGGGCTACGGCAGGCGCTGTTGTAAATACCCACATTGAAAACAGGGCAAACCATGAAAAGAATTGTACTAACAACAATTGCCACATGGTTTTTGGGATCTTAAATTTTGTTGTTTTTTCTTCTTTATGTTCTTCTTCATAAAAATCAGGCGGATATTCCTTGGTTGAAACAAATCGGGTCCAAATAATGGCAGAGAGTAATACAGCAGCCCCAAAATAAAATGAATAGATAACATTTTGCGGTACAGCTCCTTCGGGTGCTTCTTTCGAGATTCCCAAACCAGTTGCCCAGCATATATGGCCAGATCCTACTACAGCACCAATCCCAATTAACAAAGTCTGCATTGAAATCCAAGGGTGTGCTGATCATCAGGCAATTTATCTGCAACCAGTGCCCTGAATGGTTCCATGGAAATATTAATGGAAGCATCCATGATCATTAATAAAACCTCCGCCGATAAACATAGGCGCAATTACATCTGCTAAATGAGGAGCATTGGGCATCAATATCAGCAATGCTGGTTAAAAATGCCCCCACCAGGGAAATAGGCCTGCGGCGACCAAAACGGGTTCCACATACGATCGCTCATATCCAATGATCGCTGACAATCATACCGGTTAAGGGAGCCACCAGCTAGAACCAGCTTAAATGGTGGACATCGGCTCCAAACGTCTGGAAGAATTCTTGAGGCGTTGGCATTTTGAAGTGCAAATCCAAATTGGATACCTAAAAACCCAAACCTTGTGTTCCAGATTTGCCAGAAGGATAAACGGGGTTTTGTTTCATCTGTCTCTATTGTAATTAAGTCTCGAAATAGACATAATTTGGTAATTGTAATTAATTTGAATGAATGGCAATAAAATTTCCGCTTTCAATGACCATCGATAAATTAACGTTTGAATCTCTGGAGAATTCAAAGTATATAGAATTAAATAATTAAAATTTTAATAAACGAATAATTGACTAGATGTTGAACTTATCATGAGATAAATATAAGCTGTCTGCATGTTCCAGTTTAGGTAATATGGTTTCCTTTTTTTTCTGAAAACGTTGCATTCTCCTTAAAATTTTATCTAGCATTTTTTACAGCTTTTTCAATGTACATGCCTTTATTCAGCATGACACACCTCGCTCGCTGAGCCATGGCTGCGTCGGTGATTTCGCTCTTTGAGGCACTCTTTTTTGCCAGGCTTTCCAATACCTGAGTTGCCCAAACATCCGGAATATGGGCAGCTTCACAAATCCGTAAAATCTCCTCTGGATATCACCGGGCAAAATTTTTCCAACCGGTTTCAATGGCTAAATGCCACGGGCAATCATGACCCCTATGGGGAACGTTTGCATTGCTTTTAGCAAGATTCTTGGCAATTTTTTAAATCCTTTTTTTGTGTTTCAATTTTTAAAATAATTCCTATTGACCTTCATATTTCGAAAGCTCATCAAATAGTTGCTGGACATCATGTTCATCATTTACAAATGAAAAGTTTACCGTGTCTGAATGGACAACCACAAATTCCAAATCTTTTTTATCCTTATCCGTCAAGCCGCTAACTTTTAAGTCACTTTCAGGCAAGTTGATCCCTTTATCAGCTTTGAGTTTACTCCCGGTTTCTTTAGCATAGGATATCTTTATCAATAACTCCTCATCACTAATATCTTCAATAAAACCCTCAATCATACCATCATCAAAAAAAATAGGTTCTCCCTTTTTAACATCCTTAAATATTTCGGGAAGGGTGCATGCTATATGGGCATGCTGCATCAATTTCCCATGCTCATCATATTTTGCCGATTCACCTTCTTTCGGGTCTTTATGTAAGATTAATGAATCATTTTCTTTAAGACTAATATATTGTTCCAGGGGTAGTAATTCACCAACCTGATGGGCAAGCTTTTCTGTATTATCAGGGCGGAATAGTCTCAATTTGGTATCTGTCGAAATGTAGGCCGAAGTATAACAATGTCCCCATCTGCCATTGCCTTTTTTACCTTCAATGGTTAATTTAATCTTTTTATCTCGCGTATCATTTAATTGAATGATGTCACCTCTTTTTGTGTGTCTAAACCATTCGTCGCTTACAGGAATGTGAACAACTGCTGTATCATCAGGTGGCGGAAAATCAGGTGGGGCAATCCATATTTTGGCAGGATTAACAACTTTACCCATTACATCTTTTTTTGGTTTAATATGGATTATTTTAGGCCCTGCTTGCATAGCTCCCGTTCGTAGTTTAGGACCGCCCAAATCCATCATCACTTTACAGTTTCGTGAAAGTTTTTCGCTTGAAGCACGAATATTGTCAATCATTTTCTGCCAGGTCTCCGTATTGTCGTGGGCGCAATTAATCCGAGCGCTGTTCATTCCTAAGGCCATTAACCGATTGACAAAAACATAATCATCACCTGCAGAACCCGGAAGGGTAACCATAATTCTTGTTCGCCTTTTTTTTGATTTATAACCAAATAAAAGTTTCGTATTTCGATTTAGAATTTTTTTGCTCTTTTTTATTGAAATGATACCCTTTCTTTTTTCTTTCACCGGATTTCCCAGTAAGTGGCTAATCACGGAACTAATGGCCAGCAAACTTTTCATAACATGGGCCTCAACGTTTGACAGGCTTGGTAATCCAAGATTTCTTAATTGATCCTGCAGTTGATCGATATCGAAACTTCTAAAACCCAAATAGTGAACCATATTTAAGGCACTCTTTCGATAAACAGGATGGACGTTCTGGATTTCCTCCGAAAAATTGTTTTCTACTTCTTTTATTTTTTCAATAATTTCATTGACTTGCTTACGGATGGCTGCGAGGTTTTCTTTTTGTGTGATCATGCTTACTTAAGGCTTAAATAAAAAAATGCACAAATGAATCTTAAATATTTACAAAAGCGAATACGAAGGCAAGTACTGAAATGATAATACCAAACATAAAAACGTTGTAAGCTACCCGTAAAAGTTTGTATTTTTTTGCGAGTACTTTTCCAAGAGCGTACTGGTCTTTGATCATTGTGCCATAAAGATTTTCATCATTTCTCATCAATTCACCAATGGCCCATTCATAATCATCCAATTCCATATTATAAAAATTCCCGAAAAATAACAGGTTTACCTTATTTTCTTTTATATCCTCTTTACTAAACGTTCCTGATGAGATATTTGGCCGGGTAGAAAGAATGGCAAAAACGATAGTTACTAAGCAAAATAGTAAAAATATCAGAGTTGGGAGGATTATATTGGGCGTTTCTTCAAAGCGCGTAACCAAGACTGTCATGGTGACCGACATAATGATGGCATTCACCGATATGAGGATATTTGATTTATTGTCAGCGATTGAACTCAAACTAATTTGATTTCGTGCTGTGAGCCTGAACATTGATTCGACCCCTCGTGAATAGCCTTTGGTTTTTTTCTCTTTGCCTTTAGATTCGAGAATATTCTTCTCTTTTTGTTTTTCTAACATATGTATTTCTTTTTTTATCAGATTCAGGATTTTTTCTTTTTTCGGGGCAAGCACTTTCTTTCCATAATCTGTATGATATTCATGGCCATTAAAAAACTTTACCGAATTTTTGTGAAATTTTCGTTTACCAATTTTTTCACCCAACAGGTTAGTCCACTCCACTCTCATTTTATCAATTTCCTCGAAATAATTATCTTCGGTGAGGTGTTTGAGGTCAGCATCACAAATAATTTGGGAAAGCAGATCTTTGGGTTGCTGAGGTATTTTTGTGGCAAGGATACATCTTTCAACCTGCGAAATAATGGAACTGTCGATATCTTTGGTAACTAAAAACTTCAGCGCGATTTTAACACTTTCTTTCTCGTGATCCGTTGGATCTACTGCATATCCTGTATCATGGAACCAGGCACTTAACTTCAGAACATTCATTTCATCTTCACTGATTTGACATTCCTTTCCAATTAGTTCAGCATTTTCAACTACATATTTGGTGTGATAGATCGTATGAAATCGAAAGTTGTCAGATAAATTTTTTGCCAGAAAATCAGAAACAAAATTTTCCGCTTCATCTAGAATTCCAACATCTATTTTATTCATTGTTTTTTAAGTTGATTCATTTAAATTTTAATTTATCTGAAAAAATTTTACATAAAAGTAATTAAAACAAAAACTTAAAGGTAAAAGAGATCAGACTTTCTTCGACTGACCGACTGTAGAATACTGCCAGTGCTGTAAAATCAAAAGGTGTTAACCAAATACCAAGGCCGTATCCATCATGCCATTTTTTAGAATTTTCTCCGTTTAACCAAACACGTCCAATATCGTTAAAAAACAAAATGCCGGTTTGCCCGTTCAATACATAACTTTTGATATTGAGTAATTTAATTCGAATCTCAGTATTTTGATAAAAGGAGTGATCGCCCGCAAAGCGATTACTTCTGAATCCTCGTAAATTTGTTTTCCCGCCCAGAAAATTTGAATGGTAAAATTCGTTTTCACCAATATTAGTTGCGCCTCCAAAACGAAAAGCGAAAACGACTCTTGGGTCTTTATTAAAACTCAGGTAAAAACTTAAATCGGAACGAATCTTTACAAAATTCTTTCCCTCTTCTCTTATGCTATAAAATCCAAGTGCTTCAGTTTTCCATAGAATACCTCGTTGGGCAATAACTTTATTATTCCTGGTATCAAGGGTATAGATTGCATTAATACCTGTATAGTTATGAGGCAGATAGGCAACCGAATCGAGAAGAACATTATATATATCCCCGATAAACCGATTGCTGGTATCGGTAACTTTAAAGTACTGGTAAAAGGCTCCAAACGAATAAGATAAGTTATCAGAAATTGTTTGTTTTAGCATGGGATTCAACCAGGCATATGAATAACGGACCCGATAATATGACTTATCATTTGTAATTTTTTTTGTCTCGTTTCCAAGACCAAAATAGTTATCCACATTACGCGGGAAGCTGATGGTCCCATCCAGAATTAAATCAAATGTTTTCGAAAAAGAAGAAATGAGCCCTTCATAACTAATGGCAAAGGCTCCGGTTCGGATGGCAAGGTTTCCTGTTATTTTATGTTCAGTCGAATCCCTGAAATTATATCGGTTGAAAAGGGCACCGCCACCGATAATTATTCCATCGTCAATATTATATCCAAAGGCTAATAAAGGGGTCGTTTTATTGTATTTAAATTGTTTTCGGTTGTAAGTAGAAATTGATTTCTTATTGGATAATATTAATCGGGTTTCACCACTTTTAATTATCTCATTTTTTTTATCCTTCCGATCGTAAACAATGGTCTTTTTTCCCAATCCCCTTACTTTTGAATTATCGACGATTGAATCATTCCCTTTTCCTCCTATTATCCTTACTTTAATTCCTTTTTTCCCACTTCCGTTTAGTTTGAAAGAATCTTTTCCTGACAGGCCATAAAGTCTAATTTCTTTGGTTTCATCATATACAAACTCCCTTGAATAAAATTGTTCTTTGATTTTACCTTTTTTATTACTCAATGCAAAAACGGTAACCTGTGTATTTCCATTTTCCAGTCTGGTTACATCAAATAGTTCACGGTCATTGGTACCCACAACATCCACGCCCTTTGATAGAAAACGATAATATTCTTCAGCCCTGATATCTAACAGATCTCTTCTGGACTTTAGTTTGTTTTCGATTTCATTACCTGATAATTCATAAATATTTTGCGGTAAGGTCTGTATAGCTTCATGAATAATTGTATCTGTTATATTATTTTGGATGTCGTTGGCAATTGATTTCCAACTTGCCAGATCTGGTTCAGACATAAATGACCTGTCAAAGTACCTTGCATTAAATCCCAACCCTATAACATCAATAATATCGTAATCAAAACCCTGGAACTTACGCATGGCCCAATTGCGGGTTGCAAGCCACATTACGATGCCTTCATTTACAAAATACACCTGATCCCTGTCGCGGGGTATGGGACGATAAATCGTTTTTTTATCATTTTTAAAGCTTGCCCATCGCCACTGGTCATCATGGCGATCCCAGTCATTTATTAATATATCAAACAAACGGGCACGAACAACCGCTTCCTGGTCAACTTTATAGTCGTGGTCTTTTTGAGTTTTATTAATGACTTTTGCTGTATTTACAATGTCTTCTGACTGTTGAAAACTTTCAACGTCATCCCTGTTACCGGCAGGCCTTTCTTCGAAAAGAAACACATCATTAGCCAGGTCATTCCGGTAAATCCCAAGACGAGGGTCATCAGGTACCCAAACAATTTTTGGATTGGTGTGCATTACACCTGCCGCATCAGCTAAAGGAGGAACTGTGATGGCTGAAAAGGGATGAGAGGCTGAAATTCCATCCTGAACAACATCCACAGCAATTGTATTCTGCATATTATCGGCCATGGCTTTATCAATAAACTTATTCACCGAACGAAGGACATATTGCTTTCCATTCTTATCTTCCATACGAATAGACCGTGTTTGCTGACCACCGCCTCTTTTTAAAATTTTCAACCCTCCTTTTTCAGTTCCTATATCAAAGACAGGTAACTCGACAGTTGTATTCCATAACTCACGGTAATTGTCACCCATCAAAAAACGATGGAATTTCCTTTTTATATAAATATCATTAATCTTGACCTGGACAATACTGTCAGAATAATCCAGGTTTTGCAAAGCCACAGATTTCTTTGTTGGATCAAAGACCGGCTTATTAAATAGCAGTTTGCTAAAAACAACTTCACCCTCTTTTGTACTATCCGGACAAATAAATTCCATCCAGACATTTCCATTTGAATAGAAAGATAGTTTATTAAACCCGGCACTTTTGTAGGCGAAATCGGTTTTTTTCTTTCTGCGGGAAATATACGTTCCTTCTCCACCACCTCCGCCACTTACAATATGATGTAAACTGTCTTTTTCAAAATACTGTAAATTGTGTTCATGACCAGCTGCATAGATAATATTTGGATTATCTCGGAAAATTTCAAGAAGTTTTTCTTTAAATATTTTGTATTCAGGATGAGCAAGGTACTGTATATCTCCAAGGAATTTCCGGTAGCCTGTGTAGATAAAACCGGGTAGAGGTAGGTACATCCATTTTTTAAATTCCAGAAGGGGAAACAATAAATAGGATGTTGGGAAATATCCTCCATGGTTACCAACTGAAAAAAGGGGATGATGGGTAGTAAAAAGTACTTTTTTATCTTTGTTTCTTCTTAGGAAATCTTCAATCTCGATAAATAATTCATCCTTTTCAAGAAACCCGCATTCACCATCTGCGCCGGGTTTTTCATTCTTCTGGAACCACCATTGTGAATCAAAAACAATCAATGTAATGTCTTGCGTTAGCTCTACTTCAACTGGTCCCGGACAAGCAAGATCAGGCAGGTAAATATTTCCACGATCTAGATATTGCTCAATATATTTTTCTTCGTTGGTAACTGATTCAAATCCTTCTTGCCGTCCACGCGACCAATCGTGATTACCCGGTAAAAATACAATCTCACCCTTAAAAGAATCAAGGGTGTTGAGGATTTGATCCAGGTTTTGTTTTGCCTCGGTATATCTTTTATCGGTAGAATCAGGGAGTCCAAGCGGGTACAAAATATCACCCAATATTATTATGGCACTTTGTTCTCCTTCTTTTGAAATATGGGTTTTTAAAAGTTTTAAATTATCACTCTCAGGGAAAGGGTATTTGATATCGCCTAAAAGGTAAATAGAGTATAATAAACTGGTAGAATCATCGGGCATAGCAGGTTTCCAATTTTCGTTGCCTGGTGCATAATAGATTTTTTGAGCATGCCCGATAAGAAAGAAAATCAACAATAAGCTTGTAAAAAGTATTTTAAATAAGTGCTTACTCATAGTAAACCTTGTTTGTTTTTTATTTTTTCATTACAAATTTTAAAATTGTCCCGTTATCATCGTCTCCTTCGTTTGCAATATATAAATCTCCGTTTGGGTCAAAACAAATTCCCTCAGGTTGGGGAAAATATTTTGACCTTAATTTTATCACTGCCATCATTTTGCCCATTCGGTTATAAACAAGGAGAAGATTTCCCACCGATCCTAAAATATATAAATTGCCACTATGAGGATGAACAGCAATACCAGAAGGCTGAAAGGAGACATCACCTTCTGATTCATCAAAATAGGCCAGCAACTCAACGCCTAATTGGGTCATGGTGTTGTAATTTTTGAAATGTTTAATACTATCCATTTCTATCATTAGAAAAGGATGTAGATCGATAAGTTTAGTTTGAATATCAAAACTGTAAATGGCCTTAAATTCTTTTCCTTTTTTTTCATCAACGAAAGGATGCCCTTTGCAAGCAATAAGAAGCTTTTTGCTCATCGGATCGAAAGCCAAACCTTCTGTATTATTCTTTTTGGATAAGGCCGTGGTATATTTATCAGCTTGATGTTCTGTTTCGAAGGTATAATTTGAAACCTTATATAATGTTCCATTGCTTTTTAAAATCCAGGCGTCATCGTCAATAATTTCAATGCCTTCATAATCGCCATCTTCCCCAAAATCAATTTTCCGCTCAACTTCGCCTGTCTTTAAGTTGAAAATGTATATGTTTCCTTTTTCATCCTGCACACAGGCCAGGCGGTGTTTATCAATATACCCAAGCCCTGAAATTTCCTCAAGTTTCTTCGGAAGCTCCCAGGAATTATCTGGTTTCCCTATTTGGTATGGAAATTCATAATTTACTTTTTCAAATAATTTATATTTATCAGGGTCTTGCGCGAGTGAACTGAAATAAAATAAAACCAGTATTTGAAGTAATATAATCTGTTTAATCTGCATTTTCCTCATTTACTTTTTTTAATTTTTTCAATTGGTCATTGGTTTGTTTTTAGGGCATTTTTTAACATTTCGATGGCTTCCTTTTTTAATATAGTGCTAAATTAAGCAATTTTCCTTTCTAATAAATTAGGAGGAACCTTTGAAGGCCATCAAATCAGCCTCGAACTATCTGCTAGGATGGAAAATTATTTATCTGGTATAATAAAATTATTTTTTAGGTCTAATACTACTGTATTGGGAAAATTAAATAAATAAGTTAGACATCATGCCATTTTATTATCCGCTTTTGTACCCTAAATAATAAAAAATGAAAATTTGGATATTCAGTTTTATGCTGATATATGGCCACACCTGCCACACGCAGGCTGGGATTCGCAGATTAGCTTTTGCCTGCCGGATGGCAGGCAAAAGCTAAATAATTGGGATTAAAATTATTTGAATGGTCTGCGAATCTGTGGCTATTTGTATAAATTCATTCAAGCCATCATTACTAGTGGTAAAATAGCAGATATTCGTTTCATTCAACGAATAAATTTTTAAAGTTAGCATCTATTTTGCTCATTTTTAGGAGCCGTTACAACTAATCTGCATATTTATTTTCCTGGGGTTACGCTGATGGTTTGGAAACCCAGGCAGCACTTTACTCCAATAAACTCTATATGGTTAATTTATGGATTCTATTTTTTACGTCCACAACTAAATGTTATTGCAGTTATGGGAATTGTGGTTTTGTTTATCAAAAAAAATCCCGAATATATCATATCTGAAGGAAGCCTTTAAATTAGCTGACCCGATTAAATATTTCAGTTTCGTTATAATCAGGTTAATAAGTGACTATTACTGGAAAAGCTAAGTTCATTTCAATATCATTTATCATGATAAAAAAAAGCATTGAAATTACATTCAATGCTATTTAGATAATAAGTACCCGGGGCGGGACTTGAACCCGCACGGGCGCAATGCCCATTGGATTTTAAGTCCAACGTGTCTACCAGTTCCACCACCCGGGCACGATTTCAAAAAAATATCTCCAACGCCTGGAGATATGTAAACAATTTAGAGCGAAAGACGGGATTCGAACCCGCGACCCCGACCTTGGCAAGGTCGTGCTCTACCAGCTGAGCTACTTTCGCATATCGAAATTTGAGGGTGCAAATATATGTTTTTTTGCTTTAAAAAATAAAATAAAAAAGGAAATTATTTTTTGCCTAATAATTTTTTGATTTCGTTTAGTTTCATTAGGGCTTCAACGGGTGTAAGCGTGTTGATATCCATGTTTAAAATATCTTCTTTTATTTGAATTAATAATGGATCATCGAGTTGAATAAAACTCAATTGAAAATTATCCGCAGTATTTCCTTTTTTCGATTCCTGCTTTTTAAGTTCTTCGTTACTGTGTGATTTTTCTAAAACGGCAAGTAACTCATTTGCTCTGTTGATAATTGTTTGCGGCATGCCGGCCATTTTTGCCACATGAATTCCAAAGCTGTGTTCGCTACCGCCGGGAACAAGTTTTCGAAGGAAAATGATTTGTTTATTCACCTCTTTTATCGAAACATGGAAATTTTTTATACGCTGAAAACTTGAAGCCATTTCATTTAATTCGTGGTAATGGGTTGCAAATAATATTTTGGCCTTGAAAAGCGGATGTTCATGCAGAAATTCAGTGATTGCCCAGGCTATGGATATCCCATCATAAGTGCTGGTTCCACGGCCGATTTCATCTAATAATATTAAACTGCGATTTGAAAGATTATTTAAAATACTTGACGTCTCATTCATCTCTACCATAAAAGTAGATTCACCCAGCGAGATATTATCGGATGCACCTATACGCGTAAAAATTTTATCAACAATCCCAATGCTGGCCTTTTCAGCCGGTACAAAACTTCCAATCTGTGCCAATAAAACGATCAGCGCCGTTTGCCTTAGCAAGGCTGATTTGCCTGACATATTGGGGCCTGTTATGATGAGGATTTGTTGTTTTTCATTATCGAGATAGATGTTGTTGGGAATGTAATTTTCGCCAACAGGCATTTGAGTTTCTATAACCGGATGGCGGCCATTTTTTATATCAATTACATACGATTCATTGATTTCGGGTTCAACATAGTTGTTTACATTGGCAATTTCAGCAAAGGAAATCAGTACATCCATTCGGGCAATGATACGTGCATTCAACTGAACAGGTTCAATATAATCAGCCAGGGATTGAACCAATTCATTGTATAAATTAATTTCAAGAGCGAGTATTTTTTCTTCGGCGCCTAGTATTTTACTTTCATATTCTTTAAGTTCTTCGGTGATATATCGTTCAGAATTTGTCAATGTTTGTTTTCTGTGCCATTCTACAGGAACTTTATCTTTATGTGTATTTGTAACTTCAAGATAATAGCCGAATACGTTGTTATATCCGATTTTCAGCGAACTGATACCGGTTTTTTCGGTTTCCCGCTGTTGAATTTCAACCAGGTAATCTTTTCCTGAAAATGAAATCTGTCGTAAATCATCTAATTCTTCAGAAATACCAGAGGCAATAACGTTTCCTTTGGTTATTAACACGGAAGGTTCAGCTTTTATGGTTTTTTCAATAAGATTTGTTATAACAGGAAGAGGATTTAATTGTTCGGCCAGTTTTTTTAATGTGGCGTTTTCAACAGGTTTTATCAAACGAATGATTTGATCAATTGATTGAAGTGATTCCTTTATTTTCAGCACTTCTCTGGGATTTATTTTTCCTATGGCAACTTTAGATATGAGTCGTTCCAGGTCGCCTATTTGTTTTAAGTGGGTTTTTATTTTTTCAGCAAGATCATCATGTTTGGTAAAAAAACTTACGGTATTGGTCCGTTCAAGAATTGAGGCTTTATTTTTTAAAGGTAAAACAATCCAGCGTTTAAGAAGTCGCGAACCCATTGGCGAAATAGTACTATCAATTGTATCGATGAGTGTAACAGCCTTTTCATTGGGTGAAGAAATTAATTCCAGATTATTTATGGTAAAGCGGTCGAGCCAAACATAGGTATCTTCTTCAATGCGTGAAATAGCGGAAATATGATCAAGTTTTTCATGGTGGGTCTCTTTCAGGTAATGAAGTATCACCCCGGCAGCGATGACACCAAGAGGGAATGCTTCAATCCCAAATCCTTTTAGGGAGGAAGTCCCGAATTGTTTAAGCAGAAGGTCTTCGGCAAATTCACTGGCAAATATCCAATCTTCAAAAGTATGGGTAAGGTAATCACCGAATTTTTGTGAAAACGGCACTAATTTATTCCGTTGAACAATTATTTCACTCGGTTTAAAACTTTGAAGTAGTTTATCGATGTAATTATCATTCCCCTGAGTAACTAAAAATTCTCCGGTTGAAACGTCCAAAAAGGCAATACCTGTTTTATTTGGTTGATAGTGAATGCATGCCAGGAAATTGTTAGTATTGTTTTCCAATACGTTATCATTAAACGTAACTCCGGGTGTAACAAGTTCCGTTACACCACGCTTTACAATCGTTTTGGTGAGCTTGGGATCTTCCAGTTGATCGCAAATAGCTACTCGCTGACCGGCCCTTACAAGTTTTGGTAAATAGGTATCAAGCGAATGGTAAGGAAATCCGGCAAGTTCTATGTAAGCAGCAGCACCATTGGCCCTTCTTGTTAATACGATGCCAAGAATTTTCGAAGTTTTTATGGCATCTTCGCCAAATGTTTCATAAAAGTCGCCGACCCTGAATAAAAGCAGGGCATCGGGGTGCTTTGCCTTGATGGCATTGAATTGTTTCATCAAGGGTGTTTCTGCTACTTTTGTTTTCGGCGACATTCCCGGAATGTTTTGAACAAAAATATAACTATAAAACCAATTATTCCCGAAATTTAATTCACAGTTTTTCCAGTAGTTGTTAATTTTGTTAACAAATAGTTACTTTTAGCTGATGCGAAAATTAAAGAACGAAGAACTTGAAAGGCTTACGATCGAACAATTCAAAAAATCTGATAAATCAGAAATTGTTATTGTGCTTGATAATATCCGAAGTTTAAATAACATTGGATCTTTGTTCAGGACATCCGATGCTTTTCTTGTAAAACAAATTCATTTGTGTGGGATAACGGCCCAACCACCGCATAGAGAAATTCAAAAAACAGCGCTTGGTGCCACAGAATCGGTAGATTGGAGATATTTCGAAAATCCTGTTGAATCTGTTTTATTATTAAAAAAAGGAGGATACCAAATTGTAGCCATCGAGCAAATAGATAAAAGTATTCGTCTCGAAAATTTTTTTCCTCAACAAAATCAAAAATATGCCTTTATTTTTGGAAATGAAATAAATGGAGTAAGTGAAGCTATCCTTGAGTACACTGATTTTTGTGTTGAAATACCCCAATTCGGAACGAAACATTCATTCAATGTTTCGGTGAGTGCCGGAATAATTTTGTGGCATGTATATATGCATTCGAACTGAAATAAAAAAGGCCGCGATTGGCGGCCTTTTTTATTTTCAATATTCAGATTATTACTTGAGAATTTCAATAAACTGAGGGTTCGTATAATATTTCATGAATTCTTTATCTTCTCTTGCAGACATTGCATATGAAGGATCAGCGGCAATTGTATTTTTGAGATTATCAAATACCATATTGTCATTGCTTGTCCTGGCTCCAATTATGGCAAGCAGGTAATAAACATCGGCTGATTTTTTCGCACAATTCAAAGTAGATGTCGCTGCATTATAGTTTCCACTTAATGTATGGGCTAATGCAAGATTGTAATCACACTTATGCGAACTTAATGAATTAACAGCACCGTTGTAGTTGCCTTCGGCAATTTTTACAATACCCATATTATAACCAACATCAACACCTTGCTTTTGAGCAGCCAAATAATATTCTTTTGCTTTTTTAAAGTCTTTTTCTTTGGCAGCCATGGCTCCAAGGTTGTTCAAAACAACGCCATTATCGCCGGAGAGTGAATAAGCTTTATTATAATATTGTTTAGCGGAATTAAAGTCTTCGAGTTCCACGCTTGCATCACCGGCATTATTATATCCTCTCCAATCATTGGGATATTTATCAATTACGGTTTTATAAATATTCAACTGCGCCTTTGCATCTGTTGTAAGCGTTGCTGCATATAATAATTCTTTTATATCTAATGAATCAGGGGCAGACGTAGCATATTCGGCAATTTCAGCATCGGTGAATGAAGGCTCGAAGCAATTAACACTAATTGTAGCTCTTCTTAAAGGAGGCAAAATATCATCCTCAATTTCTTTATATATCACAGTCATATTTCTGATTTCCTGTTCTCTCTTAGCAAGGTCCGATTGTGAATTAACAACATTGGCAATGATATTTTTATCTTTAATATCGGAATTCTGAAGTGATTGCATAAACCCATTCCAATCTTCGCCATTTGCGGACGCATTGAATTTAAGCTCCTGTTTAACTTCGTCAACAGAAACACCTAACTCTTTAGCGACTCTTTTAATATATTTATCATATACATCCTGAGTATATTGTTGAGAAGATTCTGCTCTTCGTTGGGACAATCCCTGGTTAAAGGATTCTTCTCCTTCCGGTGAAGCCCACGCAGCTATATCAATACTTTTAATTTCCCATCCCTTTTGAATAAATTCTTTCATATCAAGCAAAGCTGTTTTTGCTTCATCTGATTTATTCAGATCATAATTAAAATTCAAATTATGCCTGTTGACAACGTAATATATTGTTCCCATTTCGGTTACAATAATATTTCTTTGGAAACCATGGGCGCCAAGTGTAAGTTCTTCACTGTTTTCAAGACGTTTAGAGGTCATGATAAGGCCATCGGCAATTTTACGATCACCCATTGTAGAAGGGGTACGGCCTTTAACCGACGACATTGGTTCAACATAAAGCTCACACACTTCCATGCCTGGTTCGTATTTAACATAGGTTTTATAGGTAAACGTTCCACCCGCTTCAGGAACAATTACAGCACCCGGCTTCATAAATTCTTCGGCAACTTCTTCTCCCTGGAAGTACATGGTTTCTAATTGTTTACTTTGGTCTCCGTATTTGAGAACTGGTGTAAAATCAACCACAGCTCTTTTATTATAAGCATCGGGGAAGGAACCTTTAATTTCTATCGGGATAGAATCGCCATGCAGAGCCAACATGCTTGGTTCAGTTTCAATCTTCATTTTTGGTCCTGATTTTGGCCTCCAGAAGCTATACCCAACACCAACAGATGTATAAAAGAATCCATCTGTATTTTCGCCAGATACGTAACCATCAAGTTTATCACCATCAACCAACCGAAGTGTTGTTTCAAGATTTATATCCCACCTATTATTTAATCTAAAATCAAGTCCACCACCTACAGGAACCAGGGCTTCTGTCGTATTATCCCAATCTTCAGCTTTACCGGGGACAATTACCCTTTCATCAGTATCTAAGTTATAAACTGAAGGTGAAAAGTTTATCAGGCCTAATCCACTTGTCAGATAAAAATTAAGTAAACGTGGTTTATAACCGAATATCAAATTAGATAAACTCATATTAACACCTAGTATCCCTTCCTTCAGGTTAGATTGAAACCGCAGGTTTTTAGTGTCTTTACCACTTATTCCTGAAAGATTTGCTGCCAAAAATGATCCGTATATACCAAAAACAGTACTTACGTGCTTCCCAAGTTTTAAACCTAATCCTGCTTGTATACTTTCACCTTGTAACATGTCACCATGCCAGTTCCCTGCTAAAATATCACCATAAGCCTGGGTCATCCCGACATTAGCGTTTAAATACCATTGGTAATAAAGCTTGTCTCCTTTATTTTCACCATCACGGTTTGCATTTTGAGCTATCGCAGCACCGGGTAGGATAAAGATTAGTGCTAATATAACTAACTTTGATACAATCTGATAAATTTTTTTCATAGTGTATGAATTTTTTCTTTTTATTTTAATCTGGTTACAACAACAACGGTCAATCTAGCTAATTTTCTTCAAAAGTATAAAATATTCTAATTAGTATGTTTCGAAAATACTAATTTTTTTATCTATAACAAAGATATACTTTTTCTTTTAAAAACCTAAATATATTAAAGATTCTATTTTTCAATTCCTTAGGGTATATGATAGTATAATTATGAACATAACAATTTTGATAAATAATTTATTAATAATGCCCTGATTTCCTCATTTTCTCAATTTGCATCTCGTATTCAAAAGCATTTTTGGCATTTTCTAAAGAAAAGTAATTCGATGTATTCCCAGGTTAAAATCTTTATTTATTGCTGTTATAAGGTTTTCATAGTCTTTTTTATTTTCAACAAAATCTATATTTCGTGTATCAACCACTAATATTCTTGATTTTGTATAATGTTTGAAGTAATTAAAATATCCTTCCTGGATTTTTTCAAGATATTCAAGTTTTATCTTTTGCTCATACGAACGGCCCCGTTGTTTAATATTCTCCAGGACACGATTTGTAGAATTGTACAAGTAAACAATCAATTCGGGTTTTGGTAATGAACTGTTTATGATCTCAAATAAACGGGAGTATAATAAATACTCATCTTTTTGAAGATTATTTTTTGCAAAAATCAGGGACTTGTCAATGAAATAATCTGCGATGGTAAAGGTTTTAAACAAATCCGGTGAACTACCTGCTGATTTTAATTGCTGATAGCGGTCGGCAAGAAACGACATTTCTAATGGAAACGCATATTTTTCAGGGTCTTTATAAAATTTAGGGAGAAATGAATTATCCTTGAACCTTTCCAACACCAAATTGGCATTAAAGTCGCGGGCCATCATTTTAGCCAGGGTTGTTTTTCCTGACCCGATATTTCCTTCTATGGCTACGTAGTTATATTTCATTATCTACCGGAATGTTTCCAGATTTCTGAGAATATATATTAACACTCTGTCTATCGCTGCACGAATCAAGAAGTTGATTGATTGTTTTGTAGAATACAGGATGTATTGCTTTTCCGGCAATTTCGGCTAATGGTATCAGGGTGAACAATCGCTCATGCAAGCGTGGATGAGGAATGGTTAAATGCGGTTCATTCAAAACAAGGTCATCCATAAGTAAAATATCGATATCGATAGTTCTCGACTGATATTTATTACCAAACCTGCTTCTTCCTAAATCCTGTTCTATATTTAATATTATATCGAGAAGATCGTGAGCTGACAGATTTGTTTCAATTAGAATCACCAGGTTTAAGAAGAATTCATTTGTGCAAAAACCCCAGGGAGCGGTTTCGTAAACCGAAGACTTTTTAATAATCGTTCCAGCCATTTCTTCAATTTTCATAAGGGCTAATTGCAAGGTACGTTCTCTGTTGCCCTTATTGCCTCCTAATAGTAAAATTGCTTTTTTCAAAAATGTTTAATTTGATGGTAAAAATACAATTCAATATTAAAATGGCACTACGATTAATTATATTTTCTTAAGTTGATAATGTTTTATAAAAAATCACTAATATTGCATATAATCAAAATTTACTACCATGAAACAGTTTTTTAAATTTATGTTTGCCTCTATGTTGGGCTTTTTCCTGACATTTATTATCGTATTTTTCTTATTTATGGCTTTTATCATGGCCATGATATCGTTCACTAAAACAGAGGAAGTGGTTATTAGTGAACCAACGATTCTTCACCTGAAATTCGATTACGACATAAGCGACCGGACAACAACCGACCCGATGAATTTTATGATTTCGTTCGATTCGTTTAAAACAAAGCCTGGTTTAAACGATATCCTAAAAAATATTGAAAAGGCGAAAGAGGATGATAATATAAAAGGAATTTATCTTGATTTAGCGAATGTGCCATCAAGCCTGCCCACCCTTGAAGAAATAAGAAATGCAATCGTTGATTTTAAAGAGTCAGGGAAATTTGTTTATGCCTATGGCGATATGTTGTTTCAAAGTGCTTACTACCTGGCTTCTTGCGCCGATAAAATATACCTTAACCCGGAAGGTTTAGTGGAATTAAGGGGATACCGTGGTGAAGTCGTTTTCATTAAAGGGTTGCTTGAAAAACTCGAAATTGAGGCCCAGATAATTCGGCATGGAAAATTTAAAAGTGCCGTAGAGCCTTTTATTCGTGAAGATATGAGTGAACCAAACAAAGAACAAACCTTAACTTTCATAAGTTCTATATGGAATGATATTTCTGAGGATATTTCAGATGCTCGTCAAATTGACCTGGTGAAATTAAATCAGATTACAGATAAACTCAGCAGCCTGAATCCTAACGATGCCCTGGCAAATTCACTGGTTGATTCATTATTATATATGGATCAGTTTTTATCGATTTTAGCAAACGAAATCAATGTTGAAAATGTAAAGTCAGAGAATTTAATGTCCATAAATAAATACGATAAAGCACCGGCTAAGGGCAAAAAAGAGAAACGAAGCAAAAACAAAGTTGCCATTATTTATGCAACCGGTGATATTGTTCAAGGCGAAGGCAGCGAGGATATTATCGGATCTGATAAAATATCCAGAACAATTCGGCAAGCCCGCCTTGATGAAAAAGTTAAAGCCATCGTTTTGCGTGTAAATTCTCCAGGCGGTGATGGCCTTGCCTCGGACATAATTCTCCGCGAGGTTGTTTTGGCAAACGAAGTTAAACCTGTTGTGGTTTCTATGGGAAAATATGCAGCTTCCGGTGGATATTACATAGCTTGTGGCGCATCAAAAATTGTTGCTAATCCAACAACCCTTACCGGATCAATAGGTGTTTTTGGACTTATACCCAATTTCGAAATGTTTTTCAAAAATAAAATGGGCGTTACTTTCGATGGTGTTTCAACCAACGAAAATTCCGATTATGTCCAGGTAAATAAACCCTTGACCGATTATCAAAAAGCACTGATTCAAAAGGAGGTCGACCGATTTTACGATACCTTTGTAAATCATGTGGCAGATGGCAGAAACATGACCTATGCCCAGGTGGATTCAATTGCTCAGGGTAGGGTATGGACAGGTACCGATGCCATCAACAATGGCCTCGTGGATAAACTTGGAGGATTGGATGATGCCATAAATATGGCAATTGACCTGGCAGGCCTTGAAGACTACAGGATTACTGAATTGCCTGAACAAAAAGAGCCTTTAGAACAAATAATTGAAGACCTTTTTGGCGGAGTAAAGTCCAGCGTATTAAAAGAGGAATTGGGTGTCTTCTATCACTATTATAAGTATGCCGATTATTTAAGAAATTCTTCCGGAGTCCAGGCCAGATTGCCTTTTGAATTAGAGATTAAATAATCTAAATTCCTATTTATAGGAAGTAAATAAATTTTCTTTCAGAAAAACGTGAACGCTCGGGTAACCTGCGTGAGTTTAATCTTTTATGCACCGGACTGAAAATGCCGGTCCTTTATAATCGTTATTTACATTCACATCATCCCAATTGGATTGAATATTGATGCTATAGGCTTTAGATTGAGAGAATTCAGTTGATGTCCAGAAGTTGGCTTGTTCACTAAGGTCATAAAATGTTCCTTCTGCCAATCGTTGCCCTCCGGGATGGCCAGTAAATCCACTTTCATTGGTTGCCCCGGTATTTGGCGCCAGCCATAATCCCGTCCCTGATTCCAATGTTCCGGTGGATTTCATTTTACCTCCTGCAACAAATTCACTTCCTAAATATCCAATCATATAATTATACTCATTTTGGGTTGGAATATGCCAGCCATCGGGACAAATGCCCTGCGTTTCAGGATCGGTTGTATAATTCATTAACTCTTCCCATTTGTACAATCCACCATAGGTATCGCAGTTTGCATCCGAATCGTCGTAACAATATTTTTCAATTACACCATTATCGCTCATATCTTCCGAATCCAAAATTTTCAGGCCTACGTTCAGGTTTTCTTTTAACCAGCATTGCCCGCCAATATAAACCGTATTGTACTCCTGTCCTTCATAGGTTACACTGGGTAATCCGGGGCAAGGTTCTCCTAAAATCCCCTCCACATCAGTCGTGAAGCTGACTTCGTTGCCATAAGAAAACCCTGAGTTGTTGGAGGCATATGCCCTGACATAATAAGTAGTTTCTGAAAGCAACATTCCAATTTGGCTTGTAAACGAACCACTACCAGGACCTTCTGTTGTAAAATTATCATTTAAATCGGGATCTTGTTCAGTACTCCAGCAAACTCCTTTTTCAGTTACTGATGAAGTTCCCTGATCAGTAATGTTTCCTCCTGCTGTAGCTGAATTCCATGAAATATTTATTACTTCTTCCGTTACAACGGTTGGTGGATCACCATCTTCCATAGTTGTAAAAGTAACCTCCTGGCCGTAACCAAAACCATTTTGATTTCGGGCGTAGGCTTTTACATAATACAAGGTATTTGGTGTGAGATTCGTAAGTTCACTGAGAAATTCGCCAATTGTATGTCCATCAAGGGTATGGCTGTCGTCAAATGATGGATCAGGTTCACTGCTCCAGCAAACCCCACGGGCAATTATTGGGGTTGATCCCTGGCTGCTGATATATCCACCTCCCTGTGCTGATGTTTGCGCGATAGCTGTTATTTCATAGGTTTCTACTTCGGGCAGTTCGGGTTGAGAAATCGTTGAAAAAAATATCTCGTTACCATATGATGTACCTACTGAATTGGTAGCATAAGCTCTTACATAATATTTTGTTGCCGGTGTAAGGCCCGACATAGAACTTACAAACTGACCAATCCCACTGCCATCAATGGTGACACTATCTGCTAATGTTGGATTTTTTTGAAGTCCCCAACAAATTCCCCTGGCTGTTACTTCCGAATCCCCTTCATCAATTACATTCCCGCCGCTTTTAGCAGAATTTTCAGTGACATATGTAGCTGCAGAGGTAGATATTTCAGGAGCGCCAGGTATGGGTGTCGAGAAACTAAGTTCTTCACCATAGGCTGTCCCTATGGCATTTGTAGCATAGGCTTTTACATAATATGTGGTGGCCGGTTCAAGGTTTGTCAGGCTGCTTAAAAATCCGCCTAATCCACTTCCATCATTGGTATAATTGTTGGCAATTGTCGGATTTGTTGCTGTATTCCAACAAACGCCCCGGTCAGTAACCGCCGAATCTCCTTCATTAATTACTTCGCCACCGCATTGGGCCGACGATAGCGTAATAAGTGAAACGGATGCTGTTGATACTTCAGGTACGCCGGTAGGAGTCGGATTTTCTTCAGGAATATCCTCTTCTTCTTTTTTTGTGCAAGTTACGATAACAGCCATCAACAATAAAGCAAATATAACCTTCAATATTTTTGTAAGATATTTCATGGTATGTTTTTTAGTATTTAATATTTAATTCAAATCAACTTCTGAGAACTGCTAAAATACATTATTTACAAGAATGGATAAACCGGAAAAAAAACAATTTTTTTGAAAACCATCTAAAGAAAGACAATTTCGTCAATTGCATCGTTGCTCACCGAATCGTTCAATGACTTTATAAGCTTGCTTTTTGCAAACGAAAGCTCGTGTTTTATGGCCGGCGAATTAAGCTTTATGTAAAGAATTCTTTTTTTAACATAAAGGGTTTCGGTATATTTTGAAATATAACCTCCGGCTATTTTTTCCCAGTTGTTTATCAGCTTTGTCTCAAGCAGCTTATCATTGAGTTTATAAGCATCAAGTAAATTTCTGATGACTTCCTTTAATGTTTGTTCATTGGAATAAACCACAACTTAAATAATTTGATTGATTATTCTATTTCACTTGCCCGACCATCCGAAATTAAGAAAATTTTATGTTCGATATTTACTTCCTTAAAAATATTTTCAATCCTCTCTTTTTGTGTATCCGTAATAAATGCCTGGCCAAAACTATTGTCGCCCAAAAGGTGAATGATTTGATGTACCCGTTCTTCATCCAGTTTATCAAAAATATCATCCAGCAATAAAATCGGATTAAAACCTTTGATATTTCTTGTATAGTCGAACTGGGCAAGTTTAATGGCTATAACATAAGATTTCTGCTGTCCTTGCGATCCAAATTTTTTTACAGGAAATCCATCAATGTTAAAATGAAGGTCATCCTTATGGATGCCAATCGAAGTGTATTTTATCATACGGTCTTTTGAAACGGAAGCAACAAGAAGTTCTTCAAAGGGCTTTTCATTCAATTGCGAATCATAGATAATAGATACTTGTTCCTTTCCGTTTGAAATAAATTCAAAATATTGCTGAAACAATGGGGTAAATTCATGAATGAACTCTTTTCGCCGGGAATGGATTTTTTCGCCAAATTTAATCAATTGCAAGTCCCAAATTTCAAGGGCATTTTTATCAAAATAATTTTTATCGGAAAAATGTTTTAGCAGGTTATTTCTTTGCAACAAGGCTTTGTTGTAATTTATCAGGTCGTCAAGGTAGATTTTATCGAATTGTGAAATCACCGAATCAATATATTTTCGCCGGGTTTCGCTGCCCTCATTTATAAGGTCGCGGTCGTAGGGCGAAATCATTACCAATGGAAATTCCCCAATATGGTCAGCCAGGCGGTCGTATTCTTTATCATTAAGTTTGAATTGTTTTTTTGCATTTCGTTTTTGAATGCAACTGACCGTATCCCCCGCGTTTCCATTTTTATGGTATAGCCCGTGGATGGAAAAGAAGGGCGCTTCATGTAAAATATTTTGATTGTCGACATAATTAAAATAGCTTTTGCAAAAAGATAGGTAATAGATGGCATCAAGGATATTAGTTTTTCCTGCCCCGTTATTTCCAATAAAGCAATTTATTTTTCTGTCGAAATTAAATTCAGCAGATGGATAGTTTTTAAAGTTTGTAATTTTTAATTTGTGCAAAAACATAAACTAATTATTCAAAATTTTGTCAGCCACATTTTTCATCAGCCATGTTGGTGTAGAGGTTGCCCCGCTTATACCAATTTTTTCGGCATTCGAAAACCACGCCATATCTATTTCCTCCGGTGATGATATAAAATAGCTTGCAGGTTTTTCTTGTTTACAAACCTGAAATAAGGATTTTCCGTTGGAACTTTTTTTACCACTCACAAAAATGACTACATCATGGTTACGGCAGAATTCCTTTAGTTTTGGGATTCTTCCCGAAACTTGCTTACAAATAGAATTAACGACCTTAAATGATTCCAAATCGCCGCCAGATTCTTTGATTCCATATTCTATTTTTAGCTTAATATCTTCGTAATAATCAGCCGAAATAGTGGTTTGCGCAAAAAGGTGTATGGGTTTTTTAAAATTTATTTTATCTATATCTTTAATTGATTGTATGATGATGGCCTGACGGTTTGTTTGGCCCCATAACCCGATAACTTCAGGATGGGTTTTATTACCAATGATTACAAGCTGCCCACCGGAAGTTTTTGCATTCGCATAAACAAGGTTTACTTTATTCTGCAATTTCAGAACGATTGGGCAGGTGGCTTCAATTAAATCAATGTTGTTTTTTTTAGCCATCGCGTAGGTTTCGGGTGGTTCGCCATGGGCCCTGATAAGAACAGATACATTTTTTAAAGTTTTGTATTCATCATGGTTTATGGTTTTCATCCCCATTTTTTTCAAACGATTGATTTCTTCCTGGTTATGTACAATATCACCAAGGCAATATAGAACTTCATTACGTGAAAGTTTTTTTCCGCTTTCTCAACAGCTTTTTTACACCATAACAAAATCCTGCAAATGGATCAATTGTGACCTTCATTTTAAACGTATTCAGAAAGTTGCAAAAGTAATTTTAATTTGGGATTCAACATAATATGTCTATTGGTGATTCAGGGTAAAGGCATTGAAATTTTTTTGTGAACTCCTGTGTCTAGCTATTTCACAGAGTTTCACTAAGTAGGCACAGAGTTGCTCAGAGTATGACTTTAATTATTTAAATAAAAGTTTCAGATTTTTACTTACTAATGTACAGAGGACTATAAAATATTAATTAATCCGTTTACCCTGATTAGTGATCTGAACAATTATTTGATAAAAACGATTAATGGAACGCTGGGTTGATTGAAGAATGGAGTTGGGATCCTTTCATTGATAATATAGCTTTATCCGCTCAACTCTCCGTTGAGGCAAAAGAAAAACCTAAGCATGATTTTAGCTTTGTTAAAAAAAAGTTCGCACTAATTGCTCTTTTTAACAAAAAAATCGGAAAGACTTGTTGTTACCGCTATATAGTTTGGCGAACCGGCTGCATGGTAGGTAGACCGGGCATAACTAAAATGAAATTTCGAAATCCTGACTTCGGCACCCCATGAAAATCCAATAGTTCCAGGTTTCGATTCAATCTTCATTTCCTGGCGGCGTTGATAATTATAGCCGCCTCGTACAATGATGTTTTTTCCTATTAAAAGTTCTCCCCCAAAAACAAGATGACGCATAAAGTTGTCAGCAAATTCTTCAAACCCCGACTGACCGATAGTCTCGCCTGTTATAGGGTCAACTTGTTGTGCATTGGGGTCTTCGTATCGTAAATTCCATTTTTCAAGGTGGTTATATAAAACTGAATACCGGAAGGGTAAATGTTTCAGTCTTTTTGCTATTCCTATTTGTATCTCAAAGGGTAACGGTTCAATATTGCCACTGTGGTAGGCCTTTAACTGACGGCCCATATTTTTTAAAATAAGGGAGGTTGTAAAACTTCTGTCACGGCTTGTATAACTACCCGCTACATCCACAGCAAGACCATAGGATGTATAACTTTCCATGGAGGCATAAATGAATTTAACATTGGCCCCTATGGAAAAAAGGGAATCTAATTGCCTTCCCCAACCAATGTTTGGAACAATTTCGCTGGAATAAAAATTTCCCGTTCTTGTACCTGTGGCATCGGCTCCATCAAAGGTTCCATAGTTTATGTATTTCATCGATCCGACAAAACTACCGATATTTGAAAAAGTCCGCGCGTAGGAAGCCAATCCATAATTTATGCCTGAATAATAATTAACAAAACTAACTCCGAGATCATTATGTAAATTCGCATTGATCAGGCCCGGGTTATCATAGGTTAATAAAATATCGTTATCATTAATGGTCAAAAAATCGCCGCCCATAGCGGCAATCCGTGGTGAGGGTGTCAAGTCTAATACGGCATAGGTATTGTCGCCCCCAATTTGGCCAAAAAGTAAGGAACTACTTAAAAAGAAAAAAACGAGGGTAAATAATGATAATATTTTTTTCACCTGATCAACTTTAATTTAATAATCCTCTAATGAATGAATCAAACGAGAAAATTTATGAAATATTTTCAGGAGATAAAAGTAAAAAAAAGTCCGGTCGGCTGACCGGACTTTAAATTATTTCACAGCATCCACAATGGCCTTAAAGGCTTCGGGATTATTCATGGCAAGATCGGCTAAGGTCTTGCGGCTGATGTCGATGTTTTTACTATGCACTTTGCCCATAAATTCGGAATACGACATATCGTATTCGCGGACGGCTGCATTAATACGCTGAATCCAGAGACTTCTGAAATTCCTCTTTTTAGTTCGTCTGTCGCGGTATGCATACAATTGGCCTTTTTCGTATGCATTTTTGGCCACCGTCCAAACATTTTTACGACGCCCAAATTGTCCTTTTACTTTTTTAAGGACTTTTTTCCTTCGGGCCCGTGATGCTACTGCATTTACTGATCGTGGCATTTTTTTTAATTTTTTTGTTTCAGCGTTCTGTTTTTGAGCAGAATCTTAAAAAGCTGACAACAAGTTAAACATTTGTTTTAATTACTTAGCGAGCAAGCTTCTGATATTAGCGTCATCTGTTTTGTCAACAATGGCAAAGTAACCGAGGTTACGCTTCCGTTTTTTCGACTTTTTGGTCAGAATGTGGCTTTTGTAAGCATGCTTCCTTTTTAATTTACCGGTGCCGGTGAAGGTAAACCTTTTCTTTGCACTGGATTTTGATTTCATTTTTGGCATTACTTCAAAATTTATATTAAGTGAGTTATTTTTTCGGACTAATTATCATTATCATTCTTTTTCCTTCAAGTTTGGGCAATTGCTCAACCTTTCCAATTTCTTCAAGTTCCTGGGCAAAGCGTAATAGTATGATTTCGCCTTTATCTTTATAAATAATCGATCTCCCCTTAAAGAATACATCAACTTTCACTTTTGCCCCCTCCAACAGAAATTTTTCAGCATGTTTTAATTTAAAGTTAAAATCGTGATCATCGGTATTCGGTCCAAGCCTAATTTCTTTCACGGTAACTTTATGTGTTTTCGCCTTGGTTTCTTTCAGCTTCTTTTCCTGTCGTAAATAAATTTTTTATAATCAAAAATTTTGCAAACAGGTGGATTTGCTGTTGGTGAAATTTCAACCAGGTCAAGTTCCTCTGAATTAGCCATATTCAGGGCCTCCCTCAATGGAAATATTCCGTTTTCAATATTTTCACCGACTAAGCGCACCATAGGTGCCGTTATTCTATGGTTTATCTTAAAAGGTTCTTCCGGCTTTTTCCTGAAAAGCCTTCCTCGATTTCTGTTGAATTGTTTAGCTATGTTAAATCCTCCTATGTTAATTAATAAAATATATTTTTTACGATTTGTTAATTCCTTGTTGCACTTCGGCAAGGATCATATCGGCAAATTCCTGTAACTGAAATGTTCCTTTGTCGCCATCGCCTTGTTTTCGTACCGAAACCGTATTTTCAGCCTCTTCTTTTTCACCTACGATAAGCATATACGGAATCCTTCTTAATTCTGCATCACGGATTTTACGGCCGGTTTTCTCGCTCCTCTCATCAATCAGGGCGCGAATTTCGGAATTATTCAGGAAATTAAAAACTTTTTCAGCATAATTTTGATATTTTTCGCTGATTGGCAATATGATAACCTGCTCGGGCGTAAGCCATAACGGAAACTTTCCTTCTGTATGTTCTATTAAAACGGCAACAAAACGCTCCATGGAACCAAAAGGTGCGCGATGGATCATTACAGGGCGGTGCTTTTCATTGTCACTGCCGGTATATTCCAGTTCAAATCGGTCGGGTAAATTATAATCAACCTGAATGGTGCCCAATTGCCACTTACGGCCCAGGGCATCTTTCACCATGAAATCCATCTTCGGGCCATAAAAGGCTGCTTCGCCGTATTCTATCACAGTATCCATTCCACTCTCTTCGGCAACTTCTAAAATGGCTTTTTCTGCTTTCTCCCAGTTTTCATCTGTCCCAATGTATTTATCCCGGTCATCTTTATCCCTGAGCGAAATTTGAACAACAAAATCATTGAAGTCTAAAGCATTAAAAATCTTCATTACGATTTTCATTACCCCTTTAAACTCATCTTTAACCTGGTCGGGGGTGCAAAAGATATGGGCATCGTCCTGGGTAAAACCCCTTACCCTTGTTAACCCATGCAATTCACCGCTTTGCTCGTACCGGTAAACGGTTCCAAATTCAGCATAACGAATGGGCAGGTCTTTGTATGAAACCGGTTTGCTTTTATAAATCTCACAATGATGCGGGCAGTTCATGGGCTTGAGGAAAAACTCCTCACCATCAACAGGGGTGGAGATTGGTTTAAAACTATCAACCCCATATTTATCGTAATGGCCAGATGTTTTGTAAAGATTTACATTCCCGATGTGAGGTGTAATTACAGGCTGATAACCTGCTTCTTTTTGTGTTTTTTTCAGGAACTGCTCCAGCCGTTCACGGATCATTGCCCCTTTAGGCAGCCAAAGTGGAAGCCCTTGACCAACCTTTTGCGAAAAGGTAAACAGTTCCAGCTCTTTTCCGATTTTCCTGTGATCGCGTTTTTTGGCTTCTTCCAATTTAACCAGGAATTCGTCAAGTTCTTTTTTCTTTGGAAATGTAATGCCGTAAATCCTTGTTAATTGTTTTCTGTTTTCGTTGCCCCGCCAGTAAGCGCCCGCAATATTCAGCAATTTAATGGATTTTATCGGGGAGGTGTCAGGTAAATGGGGCCCGCGGCATAAATCAACGAATTCACCTGACTTATAAAAAGTTATTTCCCCGTCTTCCAGTTCACTTATCAGTTCAATTTTATATTCATCCCCTTTTTTTGTGAAAAAGTCAAGGGCCTGTTGTTTTGAAACTTCTTCACGGATAAATTCCTGTCTCTGCCTGGCAAAATCCATCATCTTTTCTTCTATCTTCGAAAGGTCAGATTCGGTAATTGTATAATCGCCAAA
>JAWKKL010000008.1:0-75762 GCA_041393275.1 Bacteroidales bacterium | reverse complement strand
TGCCTCTCGTTTGTTTTTCATTGTTTTTATACTAAATGCTTTGTTTTACCTTGTTTTTTCTTGTTTTATCTTGTTTATATACTTGATTTTCAATTATTTACAAAGATACTATCAAAGATTTATCTAAACCAAATCCGGGGGTATTATTGTTATTAACATCCGATCTTTGAACATGTCACTATCATTGAATTAGGCTGTTTATAAAATCAAAGATTTCTCAATTTGAACTAACTTGTGGATTTGCTGAGCATTGTCCGGGGAACTGTTAATCAGTGGTTATAATGATGACTTTTCCCGCGATATAAACCGGTTATAAAGCTATATGAGGTTTATCCGGAACTGAGTCCAAAATGGATGCTGCATGGAGATGGTGAAATGATATATGAGGATAAAATCTCCGATGAAAAAATTAATAATACGAAGAGCTTCATCGTAAATTTAGTATGTTTCTCCGTATGTTAATACTATCGAAAGAGATTTTAAGAGTGTTTGTTTACTAATTGCTTGTAAACAACCCTCATGCATTCTGTATAGGTATTGGTTTTCTGATAGTTATAACACTCAAGGGACCTTCTTAAGGAGCAGGAGTACATTGAAACTATGGATATTCAATTATTAGCTTCTTTCACAAAACGATTGATCTAATTAAATCATTCTGAAAGGAAAAAATAGGGTAATCTGGCCATTTAAACCTAAATGACCAGTTGGGAAGCTAAAGTTGAATTAATTGCATTGTAATTTTCTTCTGCCTTTAATAATTAAGCCTCAGTCGGATAATCATGGACCATTATTTTATCGTCAGCCTTATAAATATAAGGTATCGACCTGTGACGTTATTTTCTGGAAGTTAATTCTCTTTTTATTGCTTATATGAGCTCTTGTTTTGAGAAGTGGATAATACTGGATTTAATAAAAAAAGATTAGAATGCTTTAATAGGGTGAAATTACCATACCTATACAATCACCTCATATGCTTGATTAATTCAAAAATATTACATATTTACCTAAGAACTAGCATATTTCATACTACTAATACTTGCATTTCAAAGTAATCTTTATTACATTTGTCTTATTAACATATCAAATATTCCTAAATACTAATTCTTAAAACAATAATTATGGAAGCCCATCTACCAAAGAATCCTCTTGATACCTTAGCTCTATCTCTATCTGGTGGAGGTTATCGTGCTGCATCATTTCACCTTGGATTATTAACTTATCTTGACTCCGTCATTTGGAAAGGGGAAAGCCTGCTTAAAAGGACAAGGATACTTTCGACTGTATCCGGGGGTACATTTACCGGTGTATGCTATGCTACCACTCTGGCTGATGGTAAATCACTAGCCGATTGCTATAAGAAACTATATCATTTCATGAAGGAGGTGGACCTGATTGAAGAGAGTCTTAAAAACCTGGATAATTTTAAAAACTGGAAAAGTGAAAAGGGCAGAAGCCTCATCAATGCTTTTTCAATGGTTTATTTTCAAAATCTGGAAAAGAATACATTTTCGATGCTCTCACAAAAAGGATATTCACCTAAAAGAGATTATATTCAACGCTACCGAATTCAGTTATGGTCTTCCTTTCCGCTTTCAGCATTGCCAGCAAACAGAGGATGAATATCTTTACGCTTTCTGGGCAACAGGCAGGTAAACATGCCGCCTTTAGCCCTCAAAGTACGACTGTCTGATGTCATCGCCGCATCATCCTGCTTTCCGTTGGGCTTCGAACCGATTAATTTTCCCGATGATTTTCGATATGACAATTCTCCGGTGCTGGATTCATTAAAGGAATCTTACCATACAGACAAATGGGGTAACAAATGCAAATTTCCCATTGGATTGATGGATGGTGGAATTGACGATAACCAAGGAATAGACAGTGTTATTTGGGCAGAAGAAAGGATGAAAGATTACAATGGAGACCTTAGAAAATTTATTTCGGACGATGAAACAGTAATCGACCTCTATATCATCTCTGATGTAGCGTCTCCATTCATGGATAAATATGTAAAAACAGTGGAAAAGCCGTTCAATTTTTTCAGAAAACTAAGTTTAAATCGTATTTATTCATACGGTACAATATTAATCTTGCTGGGAGTGGGTTCTGTATTATTATCCTTATTCACTGAACCTCGCTGGCTAGACTTTTTAGGGGGTGTACTTGCAGCTCTGTTTTTCCTGCTTGGTATCATTAGTATTTTTCTCTCCAGGATATTTGACTGGATCATGAAAATAGCTGACGTTCCTGAATTTTTCAAGAAAAAAATTAAACATTTTACCAGCCTGAAGTTTGGTATTTATCAAACACTTATAGCTAACAGGTATAAATCTGTCCGCTCTATGGTTTCTGAAGTATTTATGAAACAGATCAGGAGGCAGGAATACGGGAGAGTGTATAATGATGTAAAATGGAAAACCAGGTTGATCATGAACGCCGTATATGAGCTGACTGCCCAGCAAACTACCTATAGGAATAAGGATAAAAAGGATATCCTGAGTCAGGAACTAAAAGATGTAAGCATTGATGTGATGAAAATCGCGAAAAGTGCAAAAAACATGGGCACCACCCTTTGGTTCACACCGGAAGAACTTGAGGGGGAGAAAGAAAATAAACTGAACGACCTCATCGCCTGTGGGCAGTTTACAGCTTGTTTTAACCTGTTGGAATACATCGAAAAAGTATTATGGCATAAAAAAAACAAGGAGGAATACGATAAATACCCGGAAACACTTAAAGCAGGAATCAAGGAATTATACGACACGATGATGAAAGACTGGAAGACCTTTAACAAAAATCCGTACTCGATGATCGACAAGTATTAGAAACCAAAAAATTGTTAGAGACCAAAATCTGAGATATATGAAAAATTATAACTGGTTAGGGATTTACCTGCTGTTCGTACTGGTAATATTATGTGCATTTCCTGTAATCGTTTTTTTCTTACACATAAACAATGAATTGATCAGATCCCTATGTTATATCGGAGCCTCAGGGGGTATTGGCGGCACCATCTACTCCATCAGGGGCTTTTACAGAAATTTAGGGGGCGGCACTTTCAAACCGAACTGGGTCTGGTGGTACATATTCCGGCCATTAATGAGTATCGTTGTCGGAGTGTTCGCGTATTTCCTTATCGTGGGCGGACTACTGAGCATTAGTAACAATTCTGAGGTGATTTTCAGCAAGGGGATCATGTTCTATTGTGCGTTGGCTTTCCTGGCAGGTTTCTCTTTCACCCGTTTCGCCGACAGGTTGGATACAATTTCGGATACGATCTTTTCAAAGAAGAATGATGCCACAGGCCAATATCAGAAGAAAGACAATTCTTGATAATATATTAAAAATCTATGGTTATGAAAAATTTTGAATTTTGGAAAAACTGGGGCGTTGGTTTAAGTGATAGGAATTTTGCCAATACTTTCGTGGCACTTGGCATTCTCATGGCACGCTCCCGGTCACGACTTCTTCCCGGCAACAAGGTAATTGAGACTCCAGTAAGTTACGATGCCAGTCAATTTATTCGAAATGAATTGGAAAGAGCAGTTGAGATTAATAATAGAGACAGGCTCTCATTTCTTACGTCCTGGAAGTTTCCCCGACCCGATAAAATGATAAATCTTGGAGCATATCGCCTTAACCTCTCCAATATTGATCCGTTATCTATTTCTTCAAACTGGGAGTCGGTTGCCAATAATATCCAAACTGATCACTTGAATTTTGATGGATTACGAATCAAGGTAACCGACCGTCCTGTTCAAGATGATGTTAATCAATGGTTCGGATTATTTTTTAACGCCGCCCCTGATAACATTGCTGCGTATATTCCCATCAATACAATACACAAACAGATACATGTTAAATGGCCGCTTCGTTTGGGATATTTTCCCGGAAACCTAGCTAAGCAAATAGTTATGGATGCCTCAACAAGATGGCCAGCAGACACAAATTCCATTCCGACCGAGATAAACAGGGAGAATGACAATTGCGATATATTGATTTTTGATGGCGATTTTACAGGTTTACATGAATCAATAGAAAAACTTCAGGTCCCACTGAAATGCAATATGATTATTACTAGAGGAAATATTGATAAAATGGCTCCTTCAAACCAATTGATGATGAGCATAACTCAAAAAACCCGTTGTAACGGTGTTGTTTTCCTCAATTCCCAGTGGATGGATTTTGACTTCCAAGATTCACTCGTCAAATTTGTGGAGAATTTTAGTCATAATTTTACTATGGATGTCGCTATAGCCACCAGTTTTAGAAAACAATATACCCCAAATGGAAATCCTCTGGTCTTCTTGAGCAATAACCTGGCAAACCTACGGTTAAATGACCTGGTGGAAAAAACAATAACACGCCTTAGAGAATTACCCCGTGAAACGGAGATTAAAATCTCCCCAGATACATTGAATAAAATGAATATCAGGGGATATGATTTCGTGACATTTGAAAATACGGGAGCACTTCTCGAGACAATGATCAAACACAAAAGTGAGATCACGTATGAAACTGAAAGAACAGGTGAGGCAATATCCGACATAAACAGTTCAATTGGCCGTTCCAAAGGCTCTAAAATGGAGGAGTATAAAAAAGCAAACCGATTCATTCAAACAAAGACCTTTATTCAAAAAAAAGAAGGTTTCAAACATGAGGATAGAGCATTTGTAACCGGTGTACCATCGCGTATTCGGGTGCGTATTGGTCCACCTGACAAAAAATGGGAAAGTCTTTTGAAATCATTTCCAATTGAAAAACTACCTTTACAGAAAGAAGCATGGCGTCTCACTGTAGTTTTAGGAGAACCAACACATATTAAAAAACCTAAACGAAAGGAAATACTCCTGCCAAAATTTGGTCCAAGCACGGAATGTGATTTCGAGTTCACCCCGGAAAAAGATAAAAATTTTGAAGGACGGATTACCATTGTCCACCGTGGCCGGATTATCCAAACTGCTGTATTGAAAATACCAGTTGTGGCGGAAAGTAAACTTAAACCCCGAAGTAAAAAACTGAAATTGACCGAGCTTATTCCCGTACGGACAAATATCGGCGACCTGGAAGAAAGACGGCAGTTCGATTTGGCTCTTGTCACTAACCATACATCAAATGAACGGCCCTACTTAACAGCTATTGCCGATGAAAATGCCTGGTTGGTGAATCTGGATAAATGTAACCCAATTACGAATAATATAAATATAATACTTTCTGAAGTAGCTCGTTCCGTTCAGGACTACGACAATGGCCTCGAATCAGATAAGGGCAAAAATGTACTTCTAAAATTAGTATTTCAAGGTTGTGAATTATATAACGCTATCGTTGAATCTGAATTAGTCCCAACAGGGAAAAAAAGCTTTGCAAAAAAAGAATATTTGCAGATAGTTAGTACAAAAGATGATTCTATTATCCCCTTTGAATTTATTTATGACCTTGAAGTACCAGATGATGATGCTATACTTTGTGACAATTGGAAAATAGCATTAGAAAATGGAAGTTGCAAGGATAGCTGTAAGGAAAATAATCGGGAAAAAATATGTCCTCTTGGTTTTTGGGGATTAAGCAAAGTGATCGAACGCCATGATGTAACAAGAAAATTTGCCCCAGGAAATCCTGATCACTTGCTTCAGGCAGTCGAAGCTATAGATAGTAGGTCAGCCTTATCATTCTCTAAGAACACTCTTTTTGCTACTAGTGAGCGAGTAAAACCAAGCGATGCTAAATCATTTATAAAAACTTTTGGGAGAATATATGGCACCCCGCCTGCAAAAGTCAATTCATGGAAAGAATGGGAAACACTAGTATCGAAAAATAAACCTAACTTTATTCTTGCACTGCCACATACTGAGGGCGATATCACTAATCCAACAATGGAAATTGGTAACACAAGCATAAAAAGTATTCAAATTAGACACTCACATGTAAGGCCTGATGAAAGTGGTGCATTTCCAATTGTGGCACTTTTAGGATGTGATACAAGTGGTTCTGCTGCTGAATACGCCAAATATATTCAGCAATTCCGGATAAAAGGTGCCAGTGTGGTCATTAGCACTATTGCGACAGTTTTTGGAGGTCATGCAGCCAAGTTAGCTGAAATATTAATAGAACAAATGTATAACCAAATAAACGATGAAGAGCGCTTGGGTGAGATTATGAGATCTGTAAAACGAAAAGCTTTATTGAATGGGCTCCTGATGTCACTCTGCGTTGTTGCATTTGGAGATGCAGACTGGAAACTTAGAATAGAATAAAATAACAGAATTAAATGAATAAGCCATTTTTTACAATTGAAATGCTTCCAGCAAATGAAGGAGATGCTATTTGGATTGAATATGGTAAAACGGAGCGAATCCGTCGTATTCTCATAGATGGCGGACCGATAAGTGCATATAAAGAACTAGAAGAAAAAGTAAAAACACTTCCCGCAGGGGATAAACGAGTGGAAGTAATTGTCATTACCCATGTAGATACCGACCACATTGAAGGCATAATCCGAATGTTTGCTGAGAAACGACACAAATGGTTGATATCGCCTGAAGATATTTGGTTCAACGGCTATCGTCACATGAAAGATCCAGGAGTATTAGGCGGCAGGGAAGGCGACTTCCTAAGTGCCTTGATCCACAAGAGAGCCTATAAGTACTGGAATAAAAAATTTGGACACAAGGCGATAACCGTTCTACCCGATGGATCCCTCCCTGGATTTTTGAAGAGGGATGAAATATATTATCCTATCCCTGATATATAAAAACTAAAGAGGATGGTAAAAAAATGGATGAAAAGATGTAGAAAAACATGATTTGAACTTGGTTATCTTGATAAAGCAATGGGAGCAATTGTCAGTAAGAAAAAAATATCACCCTCCCGAAGGGATATTGGGCACCCTGAGAAATAGATAAAGAACTGCTTAACCAACCTGCAGAACGATCAATCTGCTGCAAACGGAACAAGCATCGCTTTTCTTCTTGAATTTCAGGGCAAGAATTGCCTGATGCTCGGTGATGCACATGCTAGCACTCTAGCAACTTCTATAAAAAAACTAATCCCAAAGGACCAGCAAAGACTTGGGTTGTGATGGCAAAGGTATCACATCATGGTAGTAAATCCAATATTAGTAAAAAACTTCTTGACCTACTTGATGCGAAACATTACCTTATCAGTACAAACGGCGATAGGCATAATCATCCTGACCCTGAAGCAATTGGAAACAATAATTCAGGGGTCACAAGATCTGGAATTTTGGTTTAATTATGCTTCACCACAAACTCTATTATGTGGCTCCAGGTAAGAAAGAAGGACTGCGACCTTTCAAATGTCATTATCCACAAGATGAAAATAGAGGAATAATATTTAACCTATTTAAAGTATAGTTATCTGACAATAGAATTAACGTCATCTTTGACGAAATCACTTCATGGCATTCAATATTTAAATACAAGGAATTACAAAATGGGATTAAATTAGTGGAAGTGATATTTTTAGTTATCACAACCAAATTGATAAAAATTCTCCTCCCTTATAATTTTATTAAAGGGATTAATCTAGTTGTTGATGTCTTCAACAGAATTTTAATTAGATTTGTTCAGCACTCTACATTTTTAAAATTCACATGGACCTTGAAGAAATAAACAAACGCCTTAAAGTTGAAGCTGATTCCAAAAACAATCAGCCATTAGATGATTTTGAAGGACGTACTTCAAGGGAAAATGTATTACATTCTTTACCATCCTTTTCATAAGGACTCCCTTTCAGTTTTCCACCCAGTTAGATGATGGCAGTTATATAGAAATCCCGATATTAATAATGATTACCTTTTCTGAGAACAATTAGAGAGTCACAAACCATAAAATTGACACCCAAGGGAAATTTGCCTTTTAAAGATTGTAAAATCGGTCTACGAACTAGGACTCTTCCCAAGTTATTTTATTGATTCCGGATTTTCTTCAATCAGGTCTGAAGAAGATGATGCCTATATCCATAACATGCGAATTATTTGTGAAATTGCTGGTCTCATAAAGAAGCAAAAAGGAGAATTATCATTGACGGCTAAAGGAAAAGAATTAATAAAAGAGGAAAAGCTTTTTGATTTATTTAAAGAAATTTTCATCGTTTATACCTTAACTTCAACTGGCCCTACAACGACAGGTATGGTGATCACCCCCTCGGGCAACTTGGATTTGCATTTTCGATTGAACTGGTTTCTAAATATGGAAATAAATGGTTACCTGGTAAATTTTATGCAGACAAATATATCAAAGCATTTCCGATGATACTGGAGCACCTTGAAGCTTCATTATATCAGACGATTGAAGAAAAAGCTATTAATTGTTATACACTGCGTACATTTCATTTTTTCATGAAAATGTATGGATTGGTAAATTCTGAAGAAAGAGGCAAAGACCGGATTGCATCGAAATTATTTATTAAAAAGACTTCCGTATTAGACCAGGTATTCAGATTTGAAGCGTAACATTTCTTAACGTAATTCTAATTGTTCAAACTTTCTCTGAATTAACTTATTTAGTTCAATTTGTTTCTTTTTAGTTACAAAACTAATTTTTATAAACTCTTCCCAATATTTCTTTGACTTTACAAACTTTGCAAATATGTTATCCATGGTTTTTGAGTCAATATCAAATCTTTCCATAGCAGCAACAAAGTCACTCCTTGAAATTTTCCTTTTTTTCCCATTCAGGTTCAAGGCAAGTTCTTCATCATCACCTTCAACAATAATTTCGGAAGGAACTAAATCATAAGCCGGACATAATGTATATCCAATTCCAGGTTGATTTATCAGCGAAAAATTTTTAAGGTGCATATCAGCATTTCCAATAAGGAATGAAAAAATTACCTGCTCAAAAAAGTTGATGATGTCAAGTAATGGATTTTCAGAGTATTGAATAATTGCTTTTCCTATTTGTTCATAAGAACCCTGGTATTTATGTTCTGTCAAGCGCTGCGTCAACTGACACATATCTTCCATATGAATCTTCCCCGCCTTTGTTCTGTCAACCCTTTTTGTAATATAAGCGAGGGTCCCGGACTTTAGTCTAATTAAGGAATGTGGCACAGTTTCAATGCCAGCTGATTTCGCAAGATGCATCGTAAGATCTTCCAATTCCGGCAACTCCTTGTAAATGACACTTGGTGGCTTAAGGATATACCCTCCCCATAATCCAACTATTGTAAACCTGTCAGGAATATCCTTTGATTTTAACTTTTCTATTTCCAATGATAATTTTGGCTGAACTCCAGTAACTGCCGCTTGACTTTTAATAACTTTAGTCCCAAGTTCTAGCATTTGCTCCTCAGTAAAGTCGAGTATCGGTGGTATGGGAGAATTAAATAATTTCCTACTGCATGATGCATGAAATTTAGTATTCTTTTCACTTAAGGATTCATAACAGGATAAACATTTTTTGGCCATAATTCTTAGTTTTAGCTTTCTTCCACAATACTAACTGCGCCAATACAATCCTTACAACAAGCCAGTAATAGTCCCATCCGATCTCTTTCTTTTAGCTTCCAGTTTTTCTCAGCTATTTCTAACAACCAACCCTCAGGAATTAATCCATCAAAAAAGGGAAACATTATAGTGCTTTCATACACCTTGTCTGATAAAGGTAAAGTTAAGCTCACGGCTACTGCTTTTTCTGATTTAAGATAATCCCGGTTGTATAAAAACAAGTAACCTTCATCAGATTCTTTTATCTCTCCAGCCAACAGATCATGCATATATACTTTTGCTTTTCGCATAATTTTAAGTCTACTAATATTATCTCTTTATTTTTCTCACTAATTTATTTTAAACTAAAGCTCTTTTAATATTAAACGATTTCTATCTATGGGGACTGGCCCTAGTTCTTGTCCGAACAACTTCAATACCTGATTGACCTTATCCATGCGTAACGTTTCCTTTCCTTGCTCCATATCCCTGATAAACCGGATACCTACCCCAGCTTTAAATGCAAGATTTTGTTGCGTTAATCCCAGACTTTTTCTTTTATCTTTTAAATAAAGTGATAATGACATCGAATTTGAATCCATAATTATACCTTTTCGGGTACAAATATAATATATTTTTAATTAATATACCTTTACGGGTATAAAAAAGAAAATTAAGTACGATAATATACCCTATCGCATATAAATTACTTGCTATTTATTTAGTTATTTAAGGTTAAAATTCAAGTAAACATTAAAACAATGGTTTTTTAATGTTTGCTAGATTTAGTAATTGAATTTAATGTATTAGTTGCCTTTACTCAATCCACTCCAGGTAATTTTCTGGAGTTATAACGTTGTAACTGCTGTCTGGGTATGCTTTTATCCAGGCTGAAGGGACTTTGGGTTTTTTACGATCACTCCATTTAATTTCGTAAGCGTGCAACTTCCCTTCCCGCTCTTCAATCCAGTCAATCTCTTGTTGTTGGTAGGTCCTCCAAAAATAATTATTCACGAGCATTTCATTGTAATGTTGAGACTTAATCCGCTCAGAAAGGAGGTAGTTTTCCCATAATTCCCCAATGTCATTTCTGATTGACACTGGATTAAAATTGGTTGTCAACACATTCCGAATTCCATTATCATAAAAATACCAGCGACTGGTTTTGGTTATTTCATTTCTAAGATTCCTACTGAAACCGGAAACCTTATACAGAACAAATACTTTTGAAAGCAGATCGAGGTAACGTTCCACTGTATTCCTGCTTAAGCCAAGCTGTTTGCCCAATTCTTCCAGCGAAACTTCTTTTCCAATCTGAAATGCTACCAGCCTTAATAAGTTTAGCATTTTATCTGAATTCCTAACGCCATCAATTTCCAGTATATCTTTTAACAAATATGAATTGACAATTTCATTCAGGTAAGCCGATTTCTCATTGTTGCTTTCCAAATTAATCACTTCCGGATAGGATCCATAGATAAGCCGCTCTTCAAGGTTTGCTTTTGTTTGGATCAAATTTTCATATTTGGAAAGCTCCATCTGGCTAAAAGGATACAAATGAAAAGTGTACTTCCTTCCTGTCAGGGGCTCACCTAATTTGTTGGTCATATCAAATACTGATGAGCCGGTAACAATAATCTTTATTCCTTCAATATTATCAACCATTAACTTTAAATTAAGGCCAATTTCAGGAATCTTTTGAGCCTCATCAATGATCAATAACTTTTTGTCACCAAGCAGTCGTTGATAGTTTGCAATTGTTCGTTCATTAAGCACAGCAGAAGTTGAGATATCTTCTCCATTCAAAAACAAATATGGTTCATCCAAATAATTGTCGGCTAAATTCCGAAGGAATTGGGTTTTGCCTACGCGCCTTGCCCCTAATAAGACCAGTACTTTGTTAGGTTGCAATTTATTTAAAAATATTTGTCGTATTGCCCTGTTAATATACGTTTTCATCGGATTTATAAATTTTTAATTGATGCAAATATAGTAAATTCCTTCAATACAATGAAGGAATTAATATAAATTCCTTCAGTACGATGAAGGAATTTTATATAAATTATGATTAAAATTTATCTTTTGAGCAATTTTGCACATCTAGATGTGCAAAATTGAATTTTTATTAACTTTTTAAGGGTTAAAGAACCTTTATTTTGAATCAGACCACTTTAACCTGTAATCAACCTACTCGCATCATCAATCACATTCTTATCAAAACTATCCAGGTAAATCTGAGTGGTTTGGATACTGTCATGGCCAAGACCTTCGCTGATAACCTGTATGGGAACATTTAAAAACTTACCAATTGTTTCCCAGGAGTGACGAGCCACATAAGAAGACATCTCACCTTCTATTTCTAACTCCTCTCCTATCTTCCTTAGATATTTATTGAATTTTTTTAGTCCGTTTTTAATATCCTTTCTGATCCATTCCGGATCTTCTCGATTAATAATGGGGAAAATATATTCATCCTTCTTTTTACCTTTGCTGTAATATTCAAGGATTTTTTGCGGCTTATCAAATAATGCCAGGGAATAATTTTTATTGGTCTTTTTTCGGGAATACTCCAGGCGATCATTAATAATGTTGGATGGTTTTATGTGGGCCATATCTGCAAAGTTCAATCCAATCATATAAAAAGAAAATAAGAAATAATTCCGAGCATGGAATCTCGGCGACCCTTCTTCCGGATTATAGTTTTCTATTTTTTGGATATCTTCTTTTGAAATAGCTCTTTTTTTTGTTTTCGTGTTTCTAATTGAATAGTTGCTAAAAGGATACCAATCCTTTTTAGCTACATTTTCTTTTATAGCCCGATTGAATATAGCTCGCAGAGTGCGCATGTATACACTCAAGGAGTTTACTGTATTTCCTGCACCAATATGATTAGTTTCAAGTTGCTTTAGATATTGGTAATTAATTTTTGAAACATCAAATCCTTGCCGTCATTATTTTTAATTACAAAATTCATTGTCGTTTCGTAGATAGAAGCATTGCCATATTTATTTGCAGCTTTCATTTCTGCAATAATTTGCTTGGTAAAACTTGCAAAAGAATGAGCTTTCTCCCTGATTAAGTATTGCCTTTTTGAGATCTACTATTGAATAATACCCGCATTGCCTGCCTCGTACAATTCATTAATTTTCGATTTGCTTGCAACTTTCTACCCAGTAAATAATCATTTACCCTACTTACATTTTCGTACCGCTTACACTTTCTGCTAATCTCTTGCTGTTTTGGCGACCATTCGTCTTCTAGTCACAAAGACATTTAAAGTTATATAAGCTGTTTTTCGATTATGCGTAATTCGAAGATTTAAGCTTCTTGTTTTGGTCTGGTTTTTCATGGGGTCGTAAAACAATTGAAACTGTACTTGTGCTCATAATTTTTATTTTAGGATTACTTGTAAACCAAATTTGTAAACATTTCGCTCAAATTTGTAATCAAGGTCATCTAAATTTGTAATCATTTGGACAACATTTGTAAACTATTTGTAAACAAATATAGCAAACAAACAATATAAAACAAGAACAAACAAGGAAAAACTTGTTAACAACAGTAAGTTATTAGGGCACAACAAAACAAAAAACCAGACATTTAGAAGTTAAATATCTGGTTTTAAATTTGGTGGAGTTACTGGATTCGAACCAGTGACCCCCTGCTTGTAAGGCAGGTGCTCTGAACCAGCTGAGCTAAACTCCCATTTGTTAAAGAACTACTTTTTAAAAATAGGTGTGCAAAACTACATAAATGTTTTTTAAAAACAAGAAAAAATATTTAATTACTCAACTAACTGATATGTTATTGTTTACTTAGAATTGCAATATTAACAGGGGATTGATTACAAATTATTTTAGCTGTTTATTCATATAATTTCTTTCGTGTTACATTTGTATTTAAATTTATTATGGGTAAATACCTTTGAGGACACATAATCTATATTCGTTAAGCTTTTTTCTCTGGCCATTTTTCTTATAAGCTCTTGCAGTACTACCAAAAGGCCTTGAGAGAACGATTATTTGCTTGTTAAAAGCGAGAGATAGAGATGATAAATCCGCATAAGGATTTACCCGCATCCAATCTGGAAAGCTCATTATACAACAACCCAATAAAAGGGTTTTTGGTATTACCGTTAAAGCTTCTGTGGAACAGTATGTTTAAAAGTCTGGTGAGCCTCCGGTAGTGCTTGATAAATCTCTTATTGCAGAATCGAAAGAACAAATGTACAAATACCTGAACAATTCCGGTTTTTATAATTCGTCCATTCAGGATTCAATTGTTGCAAAAGGGGAAGAAAAAAGAAAAAAGAAAAGTAATATATATAACATAAAACTCTCTGAACCTTACCTTGTTCAAAAAATTGACTATAAAATCCCCGATAAACAAGTTATGCAAACGGTACTTGCTGAAAATGAATACCGGTTAATCGACAGCGGACAAATTTTCAATTCGTTTGTGCTTGATAAAGAACGGTCAAGAATAACAAAAAGTCCTTAATAATAATGTGGCATGACTTTACAAAAGATTATATCTTTTATGAAGCCACAGTTCGTTAGAATCCAGGAATGTAAATCTCACCTTGAATATCAGGCAATTTGTCCCATGGGGCCTACGTCTGAAACGAAAAGTGAAGAAAATCATAAAATTTATCATATCAACAGCATATACATCAGACCCGATTATATCCCTTATTCATTTGATACATTATCCTATGACACCCTGGTAAAAAACCCTCAACGAAAAAATCAACCCCATCCTTATAATTATAATTTTATTTATAGAAACCTCGCTCAAAATAAAACCAGGTGGTTTCAAGTGTTCAATTTTTTTAGGTAATGATAAATTATATAATGCGACCGATGTTAATCAATCGTTTAAAAAACTCAGTGAATTAAGAATTACAAGTACGTTGATATCAAGTTTGAGCGAAATGATTCTGTTCCTGAAAAAACCACAGATTTGAATTACCTGGATTGTTATGAATAACCTACACGAAATCCTGTTCAATTTCTACTGATTGAAACACAGGTAACAAATTCGGGTGGAGATCTTGGTATCGGTGGTTACCTCGTTTACTCAAATAAAAATATTTTCAGAGGTGCAGAAGTTTGCCATCCGGTTAAAAGGTGCGATGGAAGCTCTCAGGAATCTACGGTTGTTGAAAATCCAGACCAAAAGAGAAATTCTCTTTTTAATACCTTTGAAGCTGGTATCGATGCAAATATTTATATTCCAAAGTTTCTTGCCCCAATAAACTCTGACATCTTTAACCGCTATTTCACAGGCCTAAAACAAACTTAAACATCGGATACAACTGGCAGGACAGAATTGAATACAACCGGATTATTACAAACCTTTCTTTTGGTTACGAATGGTCAGAAACCCAATTTAAAAACCACATTTTAATTCCATTTGATATTAACATAGTAAAAGTTCAAACAACGCCTGAATTTGATTCAATTTTAGTAACTGAGCCACAGCGGTATCGCGATCAGTACACCGACCACTTGATCCTCGGTTTAAAATACAGCTATATTTTTAACAACCAGGAATTGGGTGGCAAAGAATTTTATGTATTTCAGAGGAAATTTTGAATGGCCGGTAACTTACTCAATTTTGCTGAAAGTATTATTGTACGATCCAAATGAACAAGGTTACAGAACAGTATTTGGTATCAGGTATTCACAGTTTGCAAAAACTGATTTTGATATTCGTTATTATATTACTATAAATAAAAAGCACAGTGTGGCCCTAAGGTCGTTCTTAGGGGTAGCCATTCCATATGGCAACTCAATTGATATTCCGTTTGAAAGGGTTTTATGGCGGAGGGGCTAATGGATTAAGGGCATGGCCATTAAGATATTTGGGGCCTGGATCATACAAACCTTCTGGCAACAATATTGAGAGGGTGGGTGATTTGATGCTTGAAGTTAATGCCGAATACCGGTTCAAGATTTATCGGTTCTTTACCGGAGCTGTTTTTTATGATATTGGTAACATTTGTTGTTAAGCGAAAACGAAACTTTCCCCGGGGAAAATTTGAGTTTAAATCGTTTGCAAGTGAACTGGCTATGGATATTGGGGTTGGCGTAAGGCTTGACTTTTCATATTTCATTTTCCGGATTGATTTTGCACAAAGATTAAAAGATCCTGAACTCGATAAAGGGCATCGCTGGGTTCCGGGAAATGCGAAAGACTGGTTCAACCTGATTGTAAACCTGGGGATTGATATCCATTTTAATCAACTTCAGATGGACGTAACCACTTTTGCCAAAGCCGTATTTAATAAATTTCCCTATCCACCAACCGAAGGACAAAACGGCTCTTATGGGAAATTTCCAAATTTATATTCCAATTCTCTCATAGGCCGGCATTTTTAGTAAAGGGCTACGCAGGCACCGGAAAAACCACCCTTATTGGCTCACTTATCAACCTTCTGCCTTTTGCAGGTTAATACGTTTTGTTGGCACCAACCGGGCGTGCAGCAAAAGTGCTGGCAACCTATTCAGGAAAAAAGCCATGACTATCCATAAAAAAATTTATATGGCCACCACCGGCCCTGATGGACATATCAAATTAATCATTTCGCCAAATAAACATTCTAACACTCTGTTTTTTGTGGATGAGGCTTCTATGATACCGGATGCAACACAGGCAAATGATTTCAGTATGTTTTCGCGAAATAACCTATTGGAAGATTTAATTGACTATACTTTTGAAGGCAAAAACAATAAACTGATACTCATTGGTGATGTTGCCCAATTACCGCCTGTCGGTCTTGAAGTAAGCCCTGCCCTTGATGCGGAATTCCTGCAAAGAAACTATCAACTTTCGCTAAAATCTTACGAATTGCAGGAAGTTGTCAGGCAATCGCTGGAATCTGGAATTTTAACCAATGCAACATCCATCAGGCTCAACCTGGATTATAATGGAATGTTACCTTTTGTTCAAACAAATGATTTTTCGGATGTTTTCCTTATCAATGGCGAAATACTTGAAGAAACTTTAATGACCACTTTTCATGGAGATGATCTGTCAAACTCTGTAATTATTACAAGATCAAATAAAAGGGCTAATATATTTAACCAGGAAGTCAGAAAACGTATTTTGTTCATGGAAAATGAAATCTCGGTAGGCGATTATCTTATGATCGTAAAAAACAATTACTTCTGGATCGATAAAAAATCAAATGCCGGATTCCTTGCCAATGGCGATATGATAGAAATACTTCGCATTGGCAGGATGCAAGAAATATATGGCCGCCGGTTTATCGAAGCCGGAATCCGTTTAATTGATTACCCCGAAGAAAACGACCTGACCGTAAACTTGATGCTTGACACCCTTACCCTTGATGGCCCATCTCTCTCTGAAAAAGAAAATCAACAATTTTTTGAGGAATTGTTGCGGGACTATGAGCATGTCCCATCACGAAGAAAACGAATTGAACAGGTGAAAAACAACCCCTATTTTAATGCATTGCAAGTGAAGTTTTCTTATTCGCTTACTTGTCATAAAACACAAGGTGGCCAGTGGGAAAATGTGTTTATTGATTTAGGATATATAAACGAAGAACACTTAAATACTTCTTTTTATCGTTGGCTTTACACAGCATTTACCAGGGCTACAAAAAATCTATATTTGATCAATTTCCCGGAAGGATTCATAAAAAAAACATGAAGCCTGAAAGCAGAAAATGCTAACAGGCTTCACCCTCTACGCTAATGAAAAAATATTTCATCGGGTACACTTTTTCAATTACTGTGCCATGATTGATAATAAAAATTTAAAAGGCAAGCAATCAAAGTATTAAACGAATGAAAAGAATACGAAATTGTTTTTTTCATTTTTATTTTTTTAAATATTTCCCGAAATCGGATGATTTTGTAATTGTTTTCCGAAATTTACACTCGATTGATTAAAAAATATTTGCTATGAAAATTATTTCATTGATTTTTCTGTTCATTACTTTTATAAATTTTAACAGCTTTGCTGAATTCGACAACTTATTTCATTTAAAAACACTTAGGCTTGATTATATTCATGCCGGCGATTCTGTAAACGAGTTTTATTATTTTGATGAGATTAAAATCGAGCCATACTGGGGAGGATCGCTTGTTAATTTAGTCGACACCTTCCATTACGGTAAATATTATATGAAAGTATTTGATGTTGAATCGGGATTGTTGATTTATTCAAAGGGCTACAGTACCCTGTTTGGCGAATGGCAAACCACCGATGAGGCAAAAAAAACCAATCGTGCTTTTACGGAATCTGTTATTTGTCCTTTACCCAAATACAAATCAAAAATTGTATTACTCAGTAGAAACACAAGAGGAAAATTTGAAGAAAAGTTTGAATATATTTACGAACCAGACGATTATTTTATTTCAACAGAACGAAGGTTAACCTACCCATTTTTTGATGCACTCATATCAGGAAACAACCATACCTGTGTTGATATAGTGATCCTGCCTGACGGTTATACTGAAGCTGAAATGGGGAAGTTTATTTCCGATTGCAATGAATTTGCTGAAGTTTTGTTTGCATTTGAGCCATATATAAAGTACAAAGACAAATTTAATATCCGTGGAATACTTGCCCCTTCACCCGAATCAGGAAATGATATTCCGGCCGATTCGGTGTGGAAAAAAACATTGTTGAATACTTCCTTTTATACGTTTGACAGCGAACGGTACTGTATGACGTATGATTATAAAAGTGTAAGGGATTTGGCGGCAAATGCACCATACGACCAGATTTATATCCTTGTAAATACAGCCAGATACGGTGGAGGTGCCATTTATAATTATTATTCAGTTAGTGTGAATAGCAATAAAAATGCTGCTAAAATTTTTATCCATGAACTTGGGCATGGGTTTGCCGGATTGGGGGATGAATATTACAATTCAGCAGAACCTTACAGCGATTTTTATCCGGTGGATATTGAAGCCTGGGAGCCAAACCTGACAACTCTAGTAAATTTTGAAAGCAAATGGCCTCACCTTCTTTCTGACAAAACACCGGTGCCAACGCCCGATAAAAAAAAATATTTTGATCAAACCGGTGTATTTGAAGGTGGCGGTTATGCATCAAAGGGTGTTTATCGTCCGGCAACCGATTGTTTGATGAATACATTTAAGAAAGACAACTTTTGTAAAGTTTGCTCAGAAGCAATAGAGGAAATGATTTTGTTCTACACAAAATAAACAACCTGAGCTTAACTTTTATTCTGATGAAATCATTGGTTCAACATAAAAATTCCACTTAATATTTCCATTGTTAATCTAATAACAATTTATACTTTTGCCCGAACTTTAATACTTATAAAAAAAATTACAATGATCAGTAAATTATCAGAAGTAGTGGATATGGCGAAAGCCAAAAGAAAGAGGAGAATTGCTGTTGCAGCCGCAGGCGATATGGATGTACTCATGGCTCTTAAAAATGCAAGCGAAGCAGGAATCGCTGAACCCGTTTTAGTAGGGCAAAAAGATCTAATTGTAGAAATAGGTAAAGAGATTGATTTTGATTGCAGCAAATACGAAATCATTAACATCACAGACAGGTTTGAAGCTTCGCTCCAGGCAAGTCAGTTAATACGAGAAGGCAGGGCCGATATTTTAATGAAAGGGCTGGTAAGCACCGGGCAACTTCTTAAAGCTGTGCTTCATAAAGATCATGGACTTCGAACCGGCAACGTATTAAGCCACGTGGCCATCTTCGAATCACCGTATTATCATAAATTGCTGGGTATTACAGATGCTGCAATGAATGTATCGCCTACTTTTGAAGAAAAAATAGACCTGATCAATAATGCAGTAAAAGTGTTTCATTTGTTAGGTGAACCCAATCCGAAAGTAGCTGTTGTTGGAGCCGTTGAAACCGTTAACATGCGCATGGAATCAACCATGCACGCAGCTACCCTGTCAATGATGAACAAGCGCCAGCAAATTACCGGATGTACTATTGACGGCCCACTGGCCCTTGATAATGCAATTTCAAAAAAAGCAGCAAAAATAAAAGGGATCGAAAGCGATGTTGCCGGAAATGTAGATATTGTTGTGGCTCCCGATATTAATGGGGCAAACTTTCTGTATAAAGCACTTAACTTTTTAGGCGGTGCCCAAACAGCCGCGGTAATTATGGGTGCAAAAGTCCCTATTGTTCTTACATCAAGGGCCGATTCTGAAAAAAGTAAGTTTTTATCCATTTCTTTGGCAGCTGCTATTGGGTAAAAACATAAATTTGAAACTGAACAATTTTAAACTTGTTTCGGTTTCAATATCTCTGGAATGGATAATCAAAAAAGGATACTGGCGATAAACCCTGGATCAACCTCTACAAAAATTGCTGTATTCGAGGGGGAAACGCCTATATTTCTGAAAAATATTAAACATTCCAATGAAAAACTGCAAGAATTTGAAAAAATTACTGATCAATTTCACTTCAGGAAAAATCTAATAATCGACCAGCTTACCGAAGCTGAAATTAATTTAAACAGTATTCAAATTGTAATGGGCCGCGGGGGATTACTCAAACCCATAGAATCAGGCGTATATGAGGTAAACCCTGCCATGATACGCGATTTAAAAAACAGCCCCTTAGGCGAACACGCCAGTAATCTGGGTGGATTAATTGCCGATGACATAGCAAAATCATTGCCTGATGCCAAAGCCTATATTGCCAATCCGGTTGTTGTTGATGAAATGATCGACCTGGCAAGATTTACCGGACACCCCAGATTTAAAAGAAAATCTATTTTTCACGCTTTGAACCAAAAGGCAGTTGCCCGCGAACATGCAAAATCTATCCTGAAAAGCTACGAAGAACTGAACCTGGTTGTTGTCCATTTAGGCGGAGGTATTACCATTGGTGCTCACCGCAAAGGACGGGTAATCGATGTAAACCAGGGACTTGACGGCGAAGGGCCATTCTCGCCTGAACGTTCAGGAACGCTTCCGGTTGGCGACCTTGTAAAATTGTGTTTTACGGGTGAATTTACCCAAAAGGAGATCATGTCAATGATCAAAGGCAAAGGGGGCCTGGCTGCCTACACCGGAACAAATAGTGCTTACGAAGTAGAAATGCAGGCTTTTGAAGGGAACGAAAAAGCAAGTCAATATTTACAAGCAATGGCTTACCAGGTATCAAAAGATGTGGGCGCAATGGCAACTGTATTACATGGTGAGGTGGACGGTATCCTTATAACCGGAGGTGTGGCCAACAGCAAATGGTTTGTCAGCCTTATTATTGACAGGGTAAAGTTTATCGCGCCGGTCCATGTTTATCCCGGGGAAGATGAAATGCGGGCGCTTGCTTTTAATGGTGTGAGAATTCTAAAAGGGGAAGCTGAAGTTAAAAAGTATATTTAATCAACTTATGAGCTCACATTAACCTTTTATTTGCTTCTCAAAATTGATATAAATTCAGAAATAAAAATAATCAGATAATCAATCGGTTAAAGATAAAAACATCACGAAAGATTAAACATTTCAGGATGCCTGGCACCCATACCCCGGTAAAAACTCTCAATCATTTTAAAATCCTCTTCAAAATTCCCGGTTGGAATAATGACCGGACCAATGCCCCCATGTTTTTTCGAATAATCCAAAAAACCCAGGGCAATGGGGACATTTGCCTTTTGGGCAATGTAATAAAATCCTTTCTTCCAGTGTTCAACCTGTTTACGGGTTCCTTCCGGTGTAATTGTAAAATACAGGTTGTCATATTTGGCAAATAATCCGGCGATATAATCTACTGTCTGTGTGCTTTTACTCCGGTCAACGGAAATTCCCCCCAACCATTTTATTAATGGGCCAAGAGGGAAAAAAAACATCTCCTTTTTAATAAGGAATCTGACATTTATGTCAAGAATAAAAAAACCCAGGCGCCCCAGGACAAAATCCCACATACTCGTGTGTGGTGCCATGATAACAACACATTTTGGAATTCCGGCAGGAAGTGAATTTGTAACTTTCCAGCCTATCATTCTTAAAATAAAAAAAGAAATATATTTCATGTTATCATTATTCGTTAAAGACGAACTATTAAAGAAAGCACCGGTAATTAGCCTTCGGCCTGTTTATTAGCAAATTTAAAGGGTAATATTAAAATTCAATTTCCAGGTTTAACCTGTCTTTCAGGGTTTTTAATGCCGGGTTTTTTTCGACCATCTTTTTATACTTATCCTGGTCGGTATAAGCAATGGTTTCTTTTTTTTGCTCTGTTACAATTACATTTAAATGGATGTGAAAATTATTTAGTTTCTCTTTGATCAATGGTAATATCTGCATCTTCCGGTCCTCCACTTCCTTTTGCTGAATTTTATTGTCAACCATCAAATCAAATTCAAAATTATCTTTTAATACGGGCTCATTCCTGGTAATTGTCAGATAAAAGTTTTTATCAGCTTTGTACCCTTCTGCCATATTTTTCCAGATTTTAACGAGGTCTTCCTGAGTGAATGCATCAGAAGGTTTATTTCTTATATCTTCTTCTTTTTCATCCTCATTTTTTTTATAGGCCGAATGATTTTTAATAGAAACCGTACCGATAGAAGAGGTGCCCGGCTTTTGAGAAATGGGTTTATCAGGTGTTTTTGCAAAATCTTCAGAAACATTCTTTGTTTCCGTTGACTCACGTTTATAAGTTGTGACAGGTTTTTTCTCAGAAACCACAGGTATTTTTTGTAAAGGTTTGTAAGAATCGGCACCCAGGTTACACATTTGCATAAGCGCCAATTCGAGGTGGAGTTTTTTATGGTTGCTGCTTTTATAATCAATATCACACTTGTTGGCTATTTCAAGTGATTTCAACAAAAACTCCACCGAACTTTGCCCTGACTGTTCTTTGTATTTTTCTCTAATACCTCCTCCTACCTCAAGCAAATTAAGGGTAAGCGGATCTTTGCATACCAGCAGGTTTCTCAGATGCCCGCCAAACCCAATAAGGAAATGTTGTCCATCAAACCCGTTATCAATGATTTCATTAATAATAATTAATGTTTCACTGATATTTTTTGAAAGGATGGCTTCAAGAATCCGAAAATAATAGTCGTAATCCAGCACATTCAGGTTTTCGATAACATTTTTGTAAGTAATGCTTTTTCCGCTAAAACTGATGATCTGATCGAATATGGAAAGGGCATCGCGTAATGCACCGTCAGCCTTTTGGGCAATCACATGCAGGGCATCTGCTTCGGCGGATACCCCCTCCTCTTTAGCCACAAACGCCAGGTGAGTAGCAATATCTTCGATGGTTATTCTCTTAAAATCATAAATCTGGCAACGCGACAATATGGTTGGGATAATTTTATGTTTCTCGGTTGTGGCCAGGATAAATTTCGCATAGGCAGGTGGTTCCTCAAGGGTTTTCAGGAAGGCATTAAAAGCCTGTGAAGACAACATATGTACTTCATCTATAATATATACTTTATATTTACCAACCTGGGGCGGGATGCGAACCTGGTCAACCAGGCTGCGAATGTCCTCAACAGAATTGTTTGAAGCAGCATCCAGTTCATGAATATTAAACGAGGCATTATTATTAAATGAAGTACACGATTCGCAAGTGTTACAGGCAATAAGGCTGTCTGATAAATTATAGCAATTAATCGTTTTTGCCAAAATCCTAGCGCAAGTTGTTTTTCCTACACCACGCGGGCCACAAAATAAAAAGGCCTGGGCCAGTTGGTTATTACGTATGGCATTTTTTAATGTATTGGTAATGGATAGTTGCCCCACAACCGTATCAAAGGCTTGAGGCCTGTATTTTCGAGCTGATACAATAAAATTCTCCATTGGATATACTGAGCAGATTTTAGAATGAAACTCCAAAATTACAAACTTTTTAAGGGTTAAAACCTGCCGGTTGAAAAGTTTTGAAATGTTCATTACTTTTGATGGGATTATGGCAACAAAAAATTGGTTCGAGAAACATCCGGTATTCATCTTTGGAATGCTTATCATTATTAGCGTTTTGATCATTGACTCCATATGTGCTTATTTTCTGATCCCGAAAGATTATAACGCGTTCAGGATACCTCACCCGGTTTACCACCATGATTTAAAACCATTTCAGCAAACACAAAATAAGTGGGGCGACAGGGTTTTCGATATGCATACAAATTCCCTCGGCTTTAAAGATCAATCTGCCAGGATTATTGAAACTTCGGCATCGAAAAAACGGATACTGTTTATGGGCGATTCATTTACTGAAAGTGTCGGTATGACCTGGCAAGAGAGTTTTCCTGGTATTTTAGAAAAAGAATTTACAGAGATTGAAATTTTAAATGCATCTGTAGTAAGTTACAGTCCAAAACTGTACTATTTGAAAACCAAATATTTGATCGAAATCAAAAAACTACAATTTGATGAGCTATTTGTTTTTATCGACAACAGCGACCCGCTTAATGAAATATCATACAGAAACTTTGAACCATACAACAAAGACTTTATCGAAAAAGCAAAACTCCGAATTAAACGATTCTTATATAAATATTCCTATCTTTACTTTTCAATTTCATCGCTAATAACAAACACAAAGCAAAACGAAATAACCCAAAGCTGGAATCCCATGAGCGGAAATGCCATTCTGGATGAGTTTGCAACAGAAGATGAAAGCTTTATAGCGGCAACTCCAACCTGGAGTTTTACACCGGCATTGTATAATAAATGGGGTAAGGAGGGATTAAAACTAGCAAAAAACAACATGCAGTTACTAGCTGATCTCTGCACAAAATATGGCATTAAATTAACTGTCATTATTTATCCCTGGCCATTGCATATTTCGAAAGGCCTTGTGGATGATATTCAGGTAAATTTTTGGAGAGAGTTTTGCAACACAAATCAAATCCGATTTATTGATTTGTACCCACCGTTTATCAATGGTGTCCATAAAGAAACTATTCTAAAAACCTGCTTTATTCCTGGCGATGTTCACTGGAATCAGGAGGGACACAAATTTATGGCGGATTTAATTATGCCTTATTTGAAAAAAGAATAAAACCAACTTGAATTTTGATAAGAACTATTGTAATTTAGCCTATTAATTTAATTTCTTTTTCTCATGAAAAACTCAAATTTTTTATACCGATTAACCGGAAAATCGATGTTGATATTCTCCTCATTTCTTATTATTGGATCAACCCTGCAAACCCTGCAGGCAAATCCGGGTGAAAAAGACTGGACCATTCTTCAGTCATGGGATCTTACCGCCCCGGGACAGGCATCAGGGTTAGCCTGGGATGGAACCTATTTTTACTATGGCATTTATGGTGTGAATGGTGATCAAGTATACCGCTTCGACCCTTCGGACGGAAACAGCGTTTTGCAATTCACTTCCACTAGCCTGGGTGATGCATACGGAATGACATATGACGGTTCACACCTTTGGATCACAGATCATGTTACAAGTACCGCAATACCAGCTTTTGCCATGCAGTTTGATCTTACAGGAAATGTTTTGCAGCAAATTGATTTGCCGGCTCATTATATGTCTGGAATAGCTTATGATGATGGTGATTTTTGGGTAGCCGCTTATTCCCCTGATCCGTCGACGATTTACAAAGTTGATAATGCGGGGAATGTGCTAAGCCAGTTTCAGGCTCCCGATAATCAACCCTGGGATTTATGCAGGGAAAACGATAATTTATGGATGGTTGATTATTATGGGGACATGATATACAAAACCGATTTATCGGGCAATCTACTCGAAAGCCATGCCAGCGAGAACATTCAGCCTTCAGGCATTGAATACGACGGGCAGTTTTTATGGTATCTTGATGGGGCAAACGGAACAAGCAAAATATACAAAATAGATTTGGGTGGGGCCGGAACACCTCAGATAAATATTCCGGTTACAACTTATAACTTTGGGAGTATAGCAGTTGGCGATTCGGTCGTGTGGAATTGTACCGTAACAAATACCGGGACAGCCGATTTAGAGATCACAAACCTGGTGATACAAAATGCCGTGCCAATTTTCGTTTATATGCCTTTTCCTCAATTAATCAACCCTGGAAACTCAATTGATATTCCATTCAATTTTAAACCCTCCGAAATTGGGTCATTAAATACGATCGTTTCCGTTCATTCTACCGATCCGGTTGATCCTGAAATTGATATTACCCTTCTGGGTGAAGCCGTTTTTGATGGCCTTCATATTTTTGTCCCAACGGCTTCCCACAATTATGGTACAATGCGCATGAATGCAACCAAACGCTGGTATCTCGAAATAGTAAATGATGGGAATCAAACATTGGAGATTTCAGACATAACCATTGATGACGATCATTTTTATCTGGATGAAAGTATCATATTCCCCATAAATATTGGTGTTTTGGAAAGTGCCAGTTTAGGCATTTGGTTTTTCCCAGACGATGATATTGCATTTTCTGCCATAGCTTCTATTTCACACAACGATATTTCGCAGGGAAATATCAACGTAAACCTTTCAGGAAGTGCTATTGATGAAGAATATCCCATGGGAGAAAGCCTGTGGAACTACACTATAAATACAAGTTGGGACAACAGTGTGAAAGCCATTACCCCCGTGCCGGATATCTCAGGTGATGGAGTGCCTGATATAGTGGTTGGGTCAGAAGACGGATATGTAAGATGTTTTAATGGAAATGCCTCGGGATTAGCGGAAGTTTTATGGGAAAATGAAATCGGTTCTGTTTACAATCAAAATGACCTTTGCATAATCAACGACATAAACAGTGATGGGTATGATGATGTGATTGCCGGAAAAACAGGAATTGGTGCAGTGAATGCCTTATCGGGGAAAACCGGCGTTTTATTGTGGTCGTTCAGTACACAACAATTTGGCGACGGTGGATGGATTTACCAGGTGTGGTGTGGTTTTGATTACAATGAGGATGGCAGCAACGATGTTCTTGCTTCAAGCGGAGGTACCGCCCAGGGATCACGACGGATTTTTTGTATTGACGGTATTACAGGAAATGCTATTTGGGTAAAATTTACTGACGGCCCCAATTTTTCTGTAATTGGGGTTGAAGATTTTACCGGCGACGGAATACCTGATGTCATTGGTGGGGCTTCGAATGCCAACGAAACTGAAGGGAAAGTACTTGGTATAAATGGAGAAAACGGAAACATCGAATGGTTTTTACCCACGGAAGGGTCTTCTGTTTGGGCACTCGAACAAGCCGATGACCTAAATAATGATGACATTAAAGACATCATTGCCGGATGCTCGCTAACAAGCCGGTTTTATTTGATAAACCCTGTCAACGGTTCTGTCATTAATTCAAACCCTGTGGGAAGTTCTTTCATCCTGAGATTTGAAAAACTTGATGATGTTAATGCAGATGGGTATTCTGACTTCGCCCTTGCAAAAAGCGGAAATCAGGCCATCGTTGTTGATGGATATAATGGTAATTTTATTTGGGACATTTCTTTAGCTGATCAAAGCTGGAATATTGACAGGATTGAAGATGTCAGCGGTGATGGAATAAATGATGTGATAATAGGCACGTTGTACAGCAGCAACTATTGTTATTTTCTTGATGGGACATCCGGGGCCACTCTGCACTCATTTAATTTTATTGAAGCTGTTGATGGCATAAGTGCCATGCCCGACATTACCGGTGACGGTTCGTGGGAAATGGTTGCCGGAGGCCGAAATGGAAAATTATATTGTTATTCGGGCGGATTAAACAGTGCAACTATGCTGGCTGATTTTATAGCTGATGAAACCTATGGTTTTGCCCCTTTTGATGTTCAATTCACCGATCTTTCCATTGGCGACATAACCTCCTGGGAATGGGATTTTGAAAATGACGGCATCATTGATTCATATGAGCAAAATCCAATGTATACTTTTGAGAATTATGGGATTTATTCAGTTAAGCTTATTATTACTAATGAGAATACTTCGGACACACTATTAAAACCGGATTATATAACTGCGGATACAGCCGTTGGTATTAGGGCCTGGAACAAACCGGATCAAATCAAGGCCTGCCCAAACCCATTTTCAAACGAAACTACTATTCTAATTTCGAATCCAGGGAATGGACTGACCGATCTATATATTTACAATTCGACCGGCCATATTGTTAATGTATTAAAAGCTGCCGAAATTAATACGGATAATTTGCAATTTCAGTGGAATGGAAAAGATGATCAGGGAAACAAATTGGACACCGGAATTTATTTTGGAAAAATTTACGGCAATGGGTCTTTCCATTATTTAAAATTGATTCTTAAATAAAAGCTTATTGGAAGTTTTTCCTAAAAATGGATTATTTCCTATTTTTAGATTAATTTGGTAACAATTTGTATCCACACATCGTAGTAGGAGTTGTGTTTTATTAAATAATGGCATTTGATGTTTAGATATTTTCTAATATTTCTCCTACTTTCAACTGGAACCTTATATAGCCAGGAATTCAACTGGAGTGCAATAAACGCTGACAACTCCGAATTGCCAAATCAAACAATTAAAACCATCTCGGTCGATTCTGAAGACGGTATTTGGTTTGGAACCTACATGGGTGGAGTTGCCTACCTGAAAGATGGTCAGTGGACGATATTCAACACCTCCAACTCTGAACTACCCCACAATTATGTAAATACCATTGCCATTGATAAAAATAATGTAAAATGGATTGGGACTGACGGGGGTGGCCTGGCCAGGTTTGATGGTTCCACCTGGGAAATTTATAAAACTTCAAATTCTGGATTACCCTCAAATGTGGTAATGAGTGTTTTTTGCGATGATGACGGATCCATCTGGATAGGAACTTATTTTGGTGGTCTTGCCCATCTCGACAACGGCTTGTGGACGATCTATAGCGACGAAAATTCGCCCCTGTTATCAAACAAAGTTGTTTGTATAACAAAAGATCAAAACAATGTTATTTGGGTAGGCACCCAGGGTGGAGGCGCCGCTTCTTTCGATAGAAAAAACTGGAACGTTTATACTGAAAGAAACTCCAAACTTACCAATGATTATATTTATTCTATTGCAGTTGATAACGAAAATAAAAAGTGGATTGGTACGGGAGGTGGCGGACTCGCCGTATTCAATGATGTATTTTGGATAAAATACGGTACAGTCAATTCCGGGTTGACTGATGATAATATTCGGCCCATTATAATTGATGAAAAAAACAATAAATGGATTGGTACATACATAGGCGGCATAAATCTTTTTGATGGAAAGATTTGGGCAAAATACGATTTTCAGAATTCAGCAATGCCTGATGATGAAATCACTTGCATGACCTATCATAAAAACAATATTTATGTCGGAACGGAACGCTCCGGGATCATTCAACTTACTGATTTAAATCCTGTTCAAACAGAAACTACGCCGGCAATAACAACACCTTTAGTTGTTAAAACGGAAACTAAAAACAAATCAGAGAAAAAACCCGAAAATAAAACAGAAATAGAAACTAAAATTGATACAAACATTACCCCGGTTGTTGTTCTTGTACCTGATCCTGATATTAAACAGGAAGAAGAAAACAATGATGAAATTGTTGCCGGGGACATTGTTCTTTCACCGGATGAAATTTCCGAAACTGACATTGCAGAAGACACCATTGCCAAAGAAGAAATAGCAAAAAAGGCCATGCCTGCCATGTTAAGTATTGAACCTCAAAACAGGATTGTACTTATGATGGATGCAGCCGACCTGTATTTTGATCAGCGAAGAATTAATGAAGTGATAAGATCATACAAATTCCTGCTCGTAAATCGCGAACATATAAATTCTAATTATGATGTTAAAATTTTACTTTATTCAAGCAACTACGATGTAAGCCCGAAAAAAATTAATTTTGAAGACAAAGACCTTCAATCGTTACAGGTAAAAGATGTCATTCTTATGGAAGGGGAAAACACCTTTACAGAAGCATTGAAGAAAGCCTTTAACCTGATAAAAAACAACTATAACGAAAACGGGAACAACCAGGTATTTGCCGCATCCTACAAGTTTATCCGTGATGATGAAACAGCTACTGTCGTTACGAAAAACAATCTCGACAACCATGCTATATCTTTTAATTTACTGGCATTTAATACCGAATCGTGGAAACTAGAATATAAAATGCGGAACATTGTTCCCAAAGACAAAGGATATTATTACTCCATCAACAAACCCGGAATTAAGGATAACTGGTCAGTAACAGGGATGGTTGGGTTATCTATTTTCAGGGGAGATATTGATGTGGATAAATTCGTCAGGTTCCCCGGAATGTATGGATTTGCGGCACAGAAGAAGCTCCATTCAACCGGAATGTTAAACGGTGGTGTTAAAGGCCAGCTAAATTTCGGGCAGTTTAAAGGGGAAAAGAATAATGAGAATTTTAAGAACAGTTTTTTTGAGGCCTCCATTAACTTGCAGGTAATCATGAACCGGTGGATTAATCGTAATTTCAAATTTGAGAAATACAGGCCATATGCGTTTGCTGGCGTTGGATTAATCAGTTACCGTTCCCTTCTTTGGGATTCAGAAGGAAAGGTTGTAAACGGATACGGTTACGACGTTACCGAAGGAAACACTGAACTAAACGGGACAAATCCAAACAAGACCAAAAGAACGACCGAGTTTATTATTCCATTAGGTGCCGGGGTAAATTATAAACTCAACGAACTATGGAACATTGAACTGGAGTTTGCATCACGTTTTATCAACAGCGATAAGTTGGACGCAAAAATCAGGTACAAAAATGATAAGTATTGGTTTGTAACCATTGGCATTACCTATAAAATCAACTCAAAAGATTTCCTGGCTGATATCCTGAGTAAATAATTCTCACAGGTTAAAAATATTGAAGCGCTTATGCCGTTTTTAACCGTATGCAAAAAAACAGCTTCCAATTTTTTACATGCTTTGCTTTGGTTTGGCTGGTTCTGCCAGTTTATCTAATTGCGCAACATTCTTTCCAGAAAAATCAGCATGTGAAATATAATGTTTCCGAAATTGCTGAAAGTTATAAAATCCAATACAAATTTCTTGACCAATTCAACAATTTTCAGCAATACGACCTTACCTTGCCCAAAGAACAAACGTTGCAGATGATTTTTACATTTGGCATTCCAACCTGGTTGTTCGATCCTTATATTGATAATGAAGCAAATATTAAAACACGAAGCCTGGAAATTAAAAAGGGGCTGTTTGTGCTGAACGAAAATACCATTGAAGTGGATAAAAGTGCCGTGATAAATTATTACGCTCCGGCTTTTTGCAGACCCATTGCTGAAATGATCGTTTCCTCCTTAGCCGATTATGGGCTTGACAATCGTCAGAACCGAATAGAAATGGCCATGCGCTTTGTGCAGGATATTCCTTATGGAATTCCTAAATATGAGGATAAAAAAAGGCACTATGGCGGGGTAAGCCCTCCCCCACGATTATTAATTGAAGGCTTTGGCGACTGCGATTCAAAGGTCATCTTATTTGTCGGTATCCTCGTTTATTTAATCCCTGCTGAGGATATTATTTTTCTGAATCAAAACGAACATGTATTGTCAGCTATAAAATCGGAGGTAAACAAAGGCCAGACATTTATCACCTATAATAATTCAACTTATTTAATTGCCGAAACCTCAGGGCCGGGCATGAGGTTGTTGGGTGAAAAAGGGAACTATTTCAAAAACAAATTTTCGGTTGAAACGCTAAACACTTCCATTGACGATATTATTCCGATTAAACAAGGAAACCCAAATGCAATGACTGATAATTCAATAGCAGCTGTTGATGCCCGGGAACTTGCCATTAGCAATAAGGCTCAAAAGAGTTTTAGCTTTCAGTTGAGTTATGACCATGTTTCATGGAAGCAATTTAAATTGGAGCCTTTGCAAACAGGCAGATTTAATATCGAAAAACAACAGGAAGTCTATCTTCGCATCGATGGCAACAAATCGGGGATAACGAATTACCGCCTTCAGCCCGGAATTGCCTATGTTGTTTTATACAACAACCGCAAGAGATCGTGGGAGATATCCTTTTAATATCCTTTTTTATTTTTTGATAACCGGATGGATACTTTTGTTAACCGGATGGATACTTTTGTTAACCGGATGGAGACAATTGATAACCGGATGGATACATTTGATAACCGGATGGATACATTTGATAACCGGGTGGATACATTTGCGAACCGGATGGATACAATTGATAACCGGATGGATACATTTGCGAACCGGGTGGAGACTTTTGGTGGGTGGAAGGTATGTTTGGATGGGTGGAAGCGGTTTTTTTTGTGGGATGATCGTTTTTTTTATCATGTTCCTTTGTCTTGATACAAAGGAACGCGTTCGATGAACTCAGGATAAACTCCATTCAAGAAAAAACGATCCCTATCCTCACACAGGCCGGCGCGCGGTTTAAAAACTTGTTTATTGACACACCCCTGCTTACGCTTTTGCCTGCGCACCCCCTCTTTAGAGGGGAAGGGTAAATGCTGCGCATTTATTGAGGAAGTGATGTCTTCAAGCGGGACGCTTGAAGCGGTGGGGGGTCGTGGGACGGGCTTCCGTGCAACACGGCTTCATGTTGGGCTACACCACATGAAGCCTTATTTATTATGGCCTGGCCTTATTATTTACTTTACTTTTCATGTAGTTCACAATCATCAATCCTGTTGACTTTTTGTTTTCTCTAACTTGTTCTAATATTCTTGTCCTAAGTCCTAAAAATGGTTTTTCGACTATCAAGTGTAAAATGAATCCACCCATTAATGCTATTATAATGCAAATCCAAAATGTCCAAACTCCTGTAGTTTCAAATCCCAATTTTTCAATCCCAATCTTTGTCAGATAATACAATTGCTTATGCGTTAGATATATAGAATAAGATAACATTGCAATAATCAGGGTGATCCTGGATTTGAAACGATGCAACACCGAAGTTGGACTTATTGCACCAATAACCATTAATCCGTATGCAATTGAAAATAATGGAAATCCATAAATCGCGGTTTTGTAGGAAATAAAATTATCACAAAACATATAGGCAAAAATGAATAATCCCAATCCAATGACAAGAACAATATTGCCGTGTTTCGTCAAGAAATCTTTAAGCTTTGGTTTAAAACTAAAAATTGCAGCAATCCCAACACCAATTGTTAGTCCGTCCATTCGGTTATAACTTGGATAGTAAATTCTCTCAATAAATCCATAAACCATTTGTCTTCTATCACCATTCTCAATAAAAGGTTGTACATACTCATTCCAGGAATATAGTCGAAGTGCAAATCCAAGTATGATTAAAGTTAAGATAAGGTAAATTGTCCCTCTTTGAATTTTAAAATAGAAGATTGCAAATATTGTGATTGGCAACAATAAATAAAACTGTTCCTCAATGCATAAAGACCAGGCATGTGAAAAAGTATTTTGACTTTGAGCATCAAGTCCAAGTTTTGAGTGAATGTTAAGAATCTCCATAAAGGTGGCATTCCTGCTCCTTCCCGGATATTTGGCATTGAATAATATAAAATGAGAACAGCGACATAGGCTGGTACAATCCTAAAAAATCGTTTTATATAGAATCTTTTTAAGGAGATCTTGTTTGAGTTGTTGATTTCCCTTAGAAGTTGATAACCTATCAAGTAACCACTGAGCACAAAAGAATAAATCTACTCCTGTCCATCAATTTGTTTCACGGGTTCTAACCATGAAGGAATGTCTTTTCCAAAATGAAAAACCATAACAAGAAGAATTGCAATCGCTCTCAGATGGTCTAATCCATGAAGTCTGTCTGAGTTATGGTTAAATATCTTTATCATTCAATATTTTTCATTTGCAGATTGCTGTTTTTGGCTTGGCCATAACGGATCGCCGCTAAAGCGTCGTTTTAATGAGCTTTGAGCGGCTGTTATGCTTAGTTTTATTTAAGTGTTTCTATTATTTCTTTAATATCAGAATCAGTTAATTCAAACCATTCACCACGTATTCTTTTGGCTAAAAATGTTTCATGTAGCTTTTTCTATACTTTCAGCAATTTGACGACTTGGAAGCTTCTTTTGCACAAATTAATTCTTGTTGGTTTCTCACTTTGCAGGGTTTTTCTCTGTATTCAGGTGTATTTGATATTCAATTTTATGGAAACTATTTGTCGTATCAATCATTAAATAAACAAAACATTTTTCAGATTCTTTAATATTTGAATTAAGAGTCGATAGAATCCCACTTACTAATGGCTTATAGTCCTCAATCTCTTCATGAACAAGATTTAGATATTCAGCAGTCATATTTCCTGAGATTACTTTATGGAAATTTTCATCACTATACCAATCGTTTCCTTGATCACCAAAAATTTGTTCATTTTGAAAATAAATTCAATTTTCCACTGGTTTAAATTAATACTTTGAAATTTCTCCAATTCATCCTTTGCAATTACTACCTTAGTCTCATATAGTTTTTCCAGTTATACGATGACTTGTAGAGGTTTTCAACTATTTCAAATTTTATTATATCTTGATTTTCAAACATAAAATATATTTTATCACCGATAGATAATTTATATTCATCTGTAAAAAAGTTTACTGTTAAGAAATCTAGTCCTTTATGGGTTTTTTGAAATGAAAAAATAAAATATTGATTATTTTTAATTGTGAAACTATTGCCCCTAACAAGGATTGTTAATTGGTGAATTGAATGGGAAATAATAACCACCAACAACTTCCCACATTATAATTTTTGTTCCATTAAATTCGCTTAACTTTCATTATTTTCGGAACATTAAAATATTTGTGATTATATCTTATATTCTCACTTTTGAAAATTTTATAAAGAACCTCATTCTGCATTATATTGTCTGATACAATTAAATAATCTCCGACATTTGCAAGTTTCAAATGTTCAATTATTCCATTTGATTTACTTTTAATGTTATAGGTGTAGTATATTTGTTCACTAAGTCCACCAGCAACTTGAAGAATTTCGTCACCTTCTTTTACTATTTCTCCGTCGTCGATTAACCAGTTTTTAAGAAAAATAAATTTACCTGTTATTGAATTTAAATCTCTAATGTGTTTAGGAATTTCGTATTTGTTGAATTTACCTACATAGATTTCATTGTCAGGATGGTTTGAATTATTAATTATATCATTTGTATGAATTTTGCATAGAATATCGTTATGTGAGATTTTTTCATTTTCATTTTTCAATATTTCCACAACACCATTTTCTTGAGCTATAATATCTGGCAGAATAAGAACTTCATTTTGAACTCCTTTTATAAAGTCGTTTTCATTTTTTCTTAATATTAATAATGTGTCTCCCTTGTTTATGAAATCTTTATCCTCTATTGCCCATTCATAGATTGAAAATGAACTTGTTTTACTTTCACTAGGTTGGGGATTCCTCCTTGTAAAACCCTTAAAATCATGAATATACTCACCTCTAGTTTTTTTTGCTTTTAATTCATTGAAGTAGAACAATATTTCACCTTTTTCGTTTAAATCGTGATAAACTAGATTTTTCTTGCTCTCAAGGTTTTTTGATTTTTTATTATTTGAAAAAATACCAAACATCTACAGTTTTTTTTAATAGTTTTAATTCTAGCTATTTTTATGCTTATTTTTTAATAATAATTTCATCAACGAGGTTGTCAATTCGATGATAAATTCAACTTCTAATTCCGTGAAATTTTCATTATGCTTCACGCTATCATTTTGATATAAATAATATCTTTCAAAAACAGATTTATATATTCCACCTATATGAGTATTAACTTTAGCATTTTTAAAGTAGTTTTTAATTTCTTCCCCCTGTTTTTCTAAGGGCTTTTCATTCTTGAAAAATTCTTTTAGAAATTGCTCAAGTGAAAACCTTAAATCATCTAGTAATTTTCTTTCCAGTTTCCCATTATCATATAGGTCAACTGCTTCATTAAAATATTTGTAAGCTATTTTGTAAGGTTCAAGCCATTCTAGTGTTTGTTGAATTGCAGTCAGATTTTTTATCTTTTCTTTTTCTATAAAAGTGCCTGTAAGAATATAAAATAAAACTCTATTATCTATCCTTGAAGAACGTGCCAAATTAAGGTGCTTTTCCTTAAATTCAGAATATGGTATATTTTCGAAATGTTTGAGGAGAATATCACCTGACTTACCAAATTGGAAATAATCTAATTTATCAGGTGTAAAATCGATAGCTTTATTTAAGTTTTTGATTGAACGAGTAACATATTGTTTACCAAGTTCCGTTAATCCCAATTCAATTGATATATCCGGATAAATATAACTACTTTCAAATTTGAATGGAACTTTACTTTCATTATACGAAATGAGATTTTGCTTCTTTGTAGCTTTTAATACCATAAAATAATGTTCAAGTGAAAGTCTGAATTTTTCAAATAATTCTTTTTCCGATAATTCTCCTTGATCAAGGTATAATAATATTTGATTTCGTAAAGATCCTTTCATATCTCAAATTAAGCATAACGTATGTGTAACAGTATATTACTGTTATATAGTTGTATCACCAATGGCCATAACTTACTGCTATGGTTGCTTTTAAGCATTAAAATATGATCCAAATGGCTTTTTATTTTTTTCAAAACTTTGTTCGTGTTTTATCCATTCTCTCCCCGGTATGAAGTTCAAAGATAAAAAAAGAAGTTTGAATTCAGGTGACGGGTTTATTAAAATTATCGTACTGCCGGGATAAAAAGGAATGATTATTCGGGATTGTTTGAGAAATATCGTCCCTAAGGGACTTAATGGATTCGGGGTTTACTTTTTTTCTACCCATAGGATGCCCCTGACGGGGCTGTTTTTGTCAGGGACAAAATGTTGCCAATAAGGATTGCAGGATTATTTATAATGGAGGGCAAGGACGAAACATTATCTTTATCGTACCATAGTGAAAAATAGTACAGGTGGGTGGCGTTACCGAACATTACCGATCAGGGTTAAGAATCAGGAACGACGGGGATTTGGTTCATTCATCTTCAAAGGTTGCTGTTTTTACGTTTCCGTCGCGCTTATAACTGGCTATAATTACTCCGGCCGGCGTTACCAGGCTCTCTGTTAATTTAAACGCAGCGGGAATTGTGCCCTGGCCGAACAGTTTTTTCCCCGTTCCCAGGGTTAATGGGAAAATTTTGAGCCAAAGTTCGTCAACCAAATCATGTTTAAAAAGCAGTTGGCAAAGCTCTCCGCTGCCATGAACCTGAATATCGGAACCCGATGAATTTTTAAGCTTTTAAATGCCGGTTAAACTGTGAAGAAAAACGGTGTTTTCCCAGTCGGATTTTTTCATCGTCCCTGACAGGACATATTTTGTGACGTTGTTGATCCCCGGCCAAATATCTGCATGTTTCGGCCAATAGGAGGCAAAAATTTCAAATGTTTTTCGGCCCAGAAGCAGGTCTGCGGGTTTCATTTGTTTATCCATGACTTCACCGGCCACGTCATCGAAATGAGGGGTAACCCATCCGCCATAGCCGAACCCGTTTGATGTGTCTTCACCGGTGCCTCCGGGGGCTTGCATTACCCCATCCAACGTAATGAATGACAGAACAATTATTTTTCTCATGGTATATTTAGTTTATAATTTAGTTGTTGTAGTAGTTTGAAAAACATGAAAAGGGTTTTCATTAAAAAACAACGGTATATTCCGGAATCTTCCGTTCCGGGGATTTTTCCGAAAGCCATTGTTTGAGAATTTACCTATTGAGATTTTTTGAAATCAATTTGTCATCAATGTATAACAATTTTTTTGTTGGTTATGTTTATCCCCGTTTGGATTGAAATGAAATACAGACCAGGTTTCAGAGCCATTTCACCCAAGGAAAAACCAGGCGAATAATTTCCGGAAACAACAGGTTTTTTTTCGAGAACTGACACGAGGGTGCCCATTGCATTTAACAAGCGAATTTCAAGGTCTGTTTGCGATGGCAAATCAAGGTTTATATAAAGTTTATCGGTAACCGGGTTTGGATAAATGTTCATGTTTGCAGCTGGTTTTTTTTCTTCGACTCCCACAAACATGGTCCTGACTGAATCAATGTATGAAATAGTGGGGAGCAGGCCTTCCACCGTTATTTTGCACAAGGGCAACCCAAAACCGTTTCCGAGCCATTTGTATTCGGCATAGTTGCGGTAAATGGGAAAACCAATACCCAACGAATCGACATACAGACTATCGAATTGGGTTACTTGCGATTTCATACGAAGGGTTTGAAAATCGCCGTAAGGTGTTATTAAGGTTCCCCAACCGTCGACATGGTTCACTCGTTTAATCCATCCGCCTGCATATCCTAATAACGGAATATCAATGTTATAGCTTGACATTGACGAATCAACATTTCCGGCTACCATTGGGAAATGATATAAAATATCGGGTTCGTTGTATTTATTAGGCAATGGAATACCATTGATGGTAAAACCGAGGCCAACCGACCGGAAATCTGAAGATGATTTTTTATAAAAGTTAAAAACGTCGGTCAACTCAAAGCCAGGAAACAGATTAAATTCTGCCAGCGGTTGTGCCAGATTGGCCGACAGGAAAAACACCAATTGATAAACAAAAGGCGTCTCATCAACATTGACAAACGTATCAACTGACTGGTATAGCGGAACAAGTGACGAAAAATCCCACGTATAGTTGTTTCCAGTTTCCTGGAAATTGATCCCACTAAGATCAATTGAATTACTCAATCGAATGGTATCGCCGGCAGATGGCATATCGTTTTGGGTAATGACAACTTGTGCATCAAGCCCCCATATGCTTATGAATAATACAATAAATAAAATCAATCTTTTCATCCGTGGAAAGTTTTGGTAAAATTAACAATACTTATGAGATTAATAATCAATATCTGCCAATAATTGTATATCTTGGTCATGGTATATCATTTGATAAAACCTGCACATGGTTGATGAAAAAAGAAATATCATAAAAAGCCTGACTCCCCCCCTGTTATTCCTCTTACTATTGTGGCTTTTAAAAATCGGGGAAGTCCTTACCAATTACGACCTTGTTTTTTTGGGTGTTTATCCCCGATCGTTTCAGGGGCTTATCGGAATTATAACAAGTCCGCTTATTCACGCCGATTTCAAACACCTTATGGCGAACTCAGTCCCCTTTTTTATACTGGGTGCCTGCCTATTATATTTTTATAAGGGAATTGCCATTAAAACATTTTTGCTTATTTATTTCGTTTCGGGCATAAGTGTATGGCTGGGGGCCCGTGAAGCTTATCATGTCGGTGCGTCGGGTGTGGTATACGGGCTGGCCGCCTTTTTGTTTTTTAGTGGTATATTCAGAAAAGACAATCGTTTGTTGCCCATTACTTTGCTTGTTGCCTTTTTATATGGGAGTATTGTATGGGGCATTTTCCCCGATTTTTATCCAAATGAAAATATTTCATACGAAGCCCATTTTTGGGGTTTAATAACGGGAACTGTTTTAGCTTTTTATTTTAGGAAAGAAGGCCCAAAACGAAAGAAATATAACTGGGAAATTGAAGAAGAACAGGAATTGATGCAGAATGAATCAGAGGAGGATTCAATCGAAATAACATATACAATAAAAAAAGAAGAATACAGGTAATGCCGGTTTATCACCTACTTGATGATTTGATTTTTCCCCATCCTTCCCTGGCCGACCCCTCAGGATTGCTGGCTGTTGGGGGCGATCTAAGCGTTGACAGGCTTTTATTGGCGTATGCCAATGGAATTTTCCCCTGGTATTCAGAAAAGGATCCGATTATGTGGTGGTCGCCCGACCCACGGACAATTTTATTCCCTCATAAATTAAAGGTAGCCAAAAGTTACCGTCAAACACTTCGAAATAAGGAATATGAAATTAAGTTTGATGAAGATTTTGAATCAATAATAAAAGAATGTGCACAAACCCAAAGGCCGGGGCAACCCGGAACATGGATAACCAGCGACATGATAAAAGCATATGCTGAATTGCACAACCAGGGGTATGCCCATTCTGTGGAAGTTTATATGGATCATAAACTGGTTGGCGGACTTTATGGAGTTTCGATCGGGGCTGCCTTTTTTGGGGAATCGATGTTTTATAAAGTGCGGGATGCATCAAAAATTGCGCTTTGGCATCTGGTTGAAAAAATAAAAGAATGGGATTTTAAGTTTATTGATGCCCAGATGGATACGGATCATATAAAACGCCTGGGCGCCGAAAACATACCGCGTGAATCATTTTTAAATTTATTGAATGAAGCATTGAAATTTCCTACAGTAAACGGAAAATGGTAGTTTTGTACAATTAATAGTTGATGTATGCACGACAAGGAAATATTTCTTAAGGAATCGATAAAACTCGCCGAAAAAAACCTAAGTACGAATAATGGCGGTCCTTTTGGCGCTGTAGTGGTAAAGCAGGGAAAAATCATTGGGCGGGGAATTAATACGGTAACAAGCACCAACGACCCCACGGCCCATGCGGAGGTGAATGCCATAAGGGATGCGTGCAATAACTTAAACACGTTTCAGCTTGAAGGGTGTGAAATTTATTGCAGTTGCGAACCCTGCCCCATGTGTCTCGGGGCCATATATTGGGCAAGGCCTAAAAAATTATTTTTTGCCTCCAACCGGGTTGATGCAGCACAGGCAGGGTTTGATGATTCCAGGATTTACGAAGAAATTAAACTTGATTTTAAAGACCGGAAAATAGAGACTCAATATATTCCGCTTAAAGAAGGAAAAGAGTTATTCGAAGCATGGAAAATTAAAGAAAACAAAACCAACTATTGATAGCTATGGATTGGTTGTGGATAAGCATTGGATTAATACTGTTAATTGTTGGGATTGTTGGCTGTATCCTGCCCATACTCCCCGGACAGGTCTTAAGTTGGGGTTCATTATTGATTTTACAATTGATGTCGGAACCGCCCTTCACCGCTAAATTTATTGTAATTTGGGCCTTGATTACAGGGGGCGTAACATTGCTTGATTATTATGTTCCTATTTGGGGAACTAAAAAACTTGGGGGGTCGAAAACAGGGGTTTGGGGGGCGACCGCCGGGTTACTAATCGGTATTTTCTTTTTTCCGCCATTTGGGCTAATTATAGGGCCATTTGTTGGGGCTTTTGTTGGTGAACTGATCGCGGGTAAAAACAGCAATGAAGCATTTAAGTCAGGCTTTGGGTCATTTCTTGGCTTTGTAGCCGGAACCATGATGAAGCTGGCCATTTCAATAATTATGGGTTATTATTTTGTTATTGGTGCATTTAATTTTTAAATTTTGAAGTACATAATTTTATGAGAAAAAAAATACTCGTTTCGGGAGGGGCCGGTTTTTTAGGTTCGCATCTTTGCGAAAAGCTTCTTAATCAGGGGCATGAAGTGATCAGCCTGGATAATTATTTTACAGGAAATAAACAAAACATCATCCATTTATTGGATAACCCCTATTTTGAAGTGATCCGCCACGATGTAACCATGCCCTTTTTTATTGAGGTTGATCAAATTTATAACCTGGCCTGTCCGGCATCACCGATACATTACCAGTATAATGCAATAAAAACCATAAAAACTTCGGTGATGGGTTCAATCAATTTGCTGGGCCTGGCCAAACGGCTAAAAGCAAGAATCCTGCAAGCATCAACGAGTGAAGTGTATGGCGACCCAAAGGTTCATCCGCAAACCGAAGATTACTGGGGCCACGTAAATCCCATCGGCTACAGGTCGTGTTACGACGAAGGAAAACGATGTGCCGAATCGTTGTTTATGAGCTATCACAGGCAAAATGGGGTAGATATAAAAATCATGCGGATATTCAATACATACGGGCCCAGAATGGACCCGGAAGATGGCCGGGTTATTTCAAACTTTATTGTCCAGGCTTTAAAAAATAAGGATATAACCGTTTATGGCAATGGGCAACAAACCCGCAGTTTTTGTTATGTTGATGATTTGCTTGATGGGATGGTTTCATTTATGAATTCAAGGGCTGACTTTATCGGGCCGGTAAATGTTGGCAACCCGGGCGAATTCACCATCAAACAATTAGCGGAAACAATTATCAGGTTGACCAATTCCAAATCAACACTTATTTATCAGCCTTTGCCGGAAGATGACCCATTGCAGCGACAGCCCGATATTTCACTGGCCAGAAAAGAACTAAACTGGGAACCCAAAGTTTCACTCGAAGAAGGATTAAAGCCAACCATTGAATATTTTAAAAAGATCATTATCTAAGCCTATGAAAATCCTGGTTACAGGCAGTAACGGACAATTAGGGAAATCAATTCAGGATAGGGTGAAGAATTTCCCTGAACATACCTTTATTTTTACTGATATTGAAGAACTTGACATTACCAGTGAAACCGATTTAGATCAATTTTTTTTGATCAATAAAATCAATGTATTAATCAATTGTGCGGCTTACACAGCTGTTGATAAAGCAGAAGAAGATCAAAAACTGGCTTATCGCATAAACCGCGACGCAGTGAAATTACTTGCAGTATTTTCAATGAAATACATGTTTTCACTCATTCATATTTCTACTGATTATGTTTTCTCAGGTAAAAATTTCAGGCCATATATTGAAACTGACTTAGCTGAACCAAATGGTGTTTATGGAAAATCAAAATATGAAGGAGAACAAGCAATTTTTGAATTCTCAAATCGTGCAGTTATAATCCGGACGTCGTGGCTATATTCGGAATACGGTCAGAATTTTGTAAAAACTATACTCCGGTTGGGAAATGAACGGGAAGAATTAAAAATCGTTTCTGATCAGGTGGGTTCGCCAACATACGGCGGTGATTTGGCTGATGCCATTCTTCACATAATTGTTGGCGGTTATAAATTTAATAAGGTTGAATTATTTCATTTTTCTAATGAAGGTATTGCATCGTGGTATGATTTTGCTCTTGATATCATGAAACAATCATCCATATCTTGCAGGGTATTTCCCATTAAAACGGAAGATTATCCATTGCCTGCCCCACGCCCCTTTTATAGTGTATTGAGCAAGGAAAAATTCACCAAAACTTTTAATTATACCATTCCATATTGGAAAAATAGTTTGTTAAAATGCCTGGAAAGAATTGATAAATCGTAGTTGTATTTAACATCGAAAACATTGCTAAAAATTGATGAATTAATCTAAATTTGCAACCCGAAATTATAAACTATAAAAACATTACCAAACATGATGAATACAATTGATCCGATTGTTATAGAAAGAGCTGACAAATGGCTGGAAGGAAATTACGACCAGGAAACCAAAAATAATGTACAGGAATTGATCAATGGCCAATCGGCGGAACTTGTTGATGCGTTTTACAGAGACCTTGAATTTGGCACGGGAGGTTTGCGCGGAATCATGGGCGTTGGGACAAACCGGATGAACAAATATACGGTTGGAATGGCCACCCAGGGACTTGCCAATTATTTGAAAAAAATGTTTGCCGGCAAGGATCAGATAAAAGCTGCCATCGCCTTCGATTCACGAAATAACAATACCCTTTTTGCCGGCATTACTGCCGATGTATTATCAGCCAATGGAATTAAAGTTTTTGTTTTCAAAGAACTCAGGCCAACACCCGAACTTTCGTTTGCCATCCGGCACCTGGGTTGCCAGGCTGGTGTTGTGATTACAGCTTCGCACAACCCTCCTGAATATAACGGTTACAAAGCGTATTGGGAAGACGGCGGGCAATTGATCAGCCCGCATGACAAAAATGTAATAAACGAGGTTAATAAAATCACCACATTGGATGAGGTCAAATTTAATCGGAATAATGATTTAGTAGAATATTTAGGAGATGATATTGATACCATTTACCTTAAAAATATACACTCTTTATCGCTTTCCCCTGACATTATTAAGCGTCAAAAAGATTTTAAGATCGTTTACACACCAATTCATGGTACCGGTGTTAAGCTTGTTCCTGATGGACTAAAAGCGTTTGGTTTTCAAAACATATTTAATGTTCCGGAGCAAGATGTTTCCGACGGAAATTTCCCTACCGTAAAATCACCAAATCCCGAAGAACCGGCTGCACTTAACATGGCCATAGAAAAAGCTAAGAAAGTTGGGGCAAACCTGGTGATGGCCACCGACCCCGACGCCGACAGGGTAGGTATAGCAGTATTGAACGATAAAGGTGAATTTGTACTCCTTAATGGAAATCAAACAGCCACATTGTTGATTTATTATTTGCTGACAAAATGGAAGGAATCCGGCAAAATCAAAGGGAATGAATACATCGTTAAAACAATTGTAACCTCTGAAATATTAAAAGACATCGCCATAAAAAATGGTGTTGAATATTACGACACATTAACCGGTTTTAAATTTATTGCCGAATTGCTCAGATTATTTGAAGGAAAAAAAACCTTTATTGGTGGTGGAGAAGAAAGTTATGGTTACCTGGTGGGTGATTTTGTCCGTGATAAAGATGCCATTATTTCGTGTTGCATGATTGCAGAAACAGCCGCCTGGGCTGCCGATCAGGGCAAAACATTGTATGAATTATTGCCCGAAATTTACAACGAATATGGTTTTTATCTTGAAGATTTGAAATCGGTTACTAAAAAGGGGAAAGCAGGTGCCGAAGAAATTCAGCAAATGATGGACGATTACAGAAGCAAACCACCCTACGCCATCAATGGTTCAAGATTGATTGTGATAAAAGATTATTTATTGCAAAAAGAAATCGATGTTCAATCTGGGCAGGAAAAAACCATTGATCTTCCGAAATCAAATGTGCTTCAGTTTTTCCTTGAAGATGGAAGTAAAATTTCAGTTCGTCCATCAGGAACCGAACCTAAGATTAAATTTTATTTTAGTGTACGAACTGATTTCGCTGACACATCAAAATTTGAAGAAACAAAGGCATTTCTTTCAAAACGAATTCAGGATATTATTAAGGACATGAACTTGTAGAAATGAATCGGGCGCAGCCAAAGGCTGCGCCCGATTCATTAAATCTCAAAGTCTTATTTTAGAAAAACTTTCTTTCTGATTATTTCATTTTCTGCAGAAACCTCCACAATGTAAATTCCTTTCTTCAAATTTGTTCTAAAACTTGTTGTTGACTCGCTGCTATAATTTCTTGTAAAGACATCTCGTCCCTGAATGTCGAAAACATTAATTATTCCATTTTGAATGGATCCAGGACTGACATAAATTGTACCTTTATGAGACCATGCTTTTATAGAGTTAGAATAAGATTCGGAAATATCGGTTAACACAGCAAAATGAAGTTTGAACCTGTTTTCCGGGTTTCCTGTTGAATGACTAAAAGAATAAACAAAGTTCTCTGAAAGTTCAGTCATTGTGCCGCTAACCACATCTTCAAGGTAAATGATTGTTCCTTCTTCAAACTCTCCCAGTTCAGCAACTTCAAAGTCAGCGGGGCCTTCTTCGGCACACACAAATCCAATATCAACAACGGTAGGCTCAGATAATTCCGGTAGCGAATTTATTGACACTCAAAAAATTCAGCATAAGAGAAAAGCTGAGGCGCTTCATCAAGCCCATAGATTTTTTTAACATCATAAGCTGCATCAAAGCCTGTTGTGGCCTCCTGTTCGAACAAAACAAACAAGGCATCCTTATACCCATTCCCCGAAACATTCAAACGGATTAGATTTCCTGACCCAAAACTTTTATAAAAATTCTGGCTATCATGCGCCCTTGAACTTTGGGGCATTGTTAAGGAAGGATTTGCGCCGGTGGCTTCAATAAAAAATCCTTGCATAGCCGGAATAATACCCCCTGTTAATGTACCGTAACCACTGCCCGACGGATTTTCGGTACCATTCCAGTATACATAATTTCCTGCAGTTGCATCCCACACCCACACCGAATTTGCAACATTTGTTTTTGTCCAGGAATGTATATTTGCATTTAAGGCTGAAGGATAAGGATTTGATATTAAATTTAATCCATGGCCCAAAGTAAATTCAAGATCGTAAAACTTCCCATTCCGGTAGTGTAGTTTCGTATTAAGTATTCCTGTAAATTGAATAGTTTCGTCTCGGTTTACATCATCATCAACCCAATATCTATATCCACGACCTACTATAAGATCCTCATTCACATCTGTAATCCAGGGCCCCCAGGCCATTGTTTGATTCAATATGAGTCCTCAAAAAATCTGCGAACCTCCCGGTAATAAAAATACTCCGGCTTTTGCAGCAGATACAGGGTATCGATAAAATGCCATTGGTTTTGAGTAAGGTATCTTCAATAGTAGCTGATGAATAACTAATTGTTCCATTATCTATAAACGATCCTGTTTATGAACTACCTGACGTAATTTTAAACTCATCGTTTATGATTAGTGTTTTTAGCATTTACGGTTAATTCACCGGTAGAATTAATATATAAATCATTCACACTTTCATCTGTATTAACGTCAACAGCATTATTTATTTCAACACGCGCCCAGGCTCTGTCCGGGTGCTAGCGCTCCCGTAGCCCAGGCTGCATCGGCATTCCAATTGCCGTCCTGTACAGTATAGTAAGGTACAGGTGAAGTAGAATTTGTCCAAGAAGGATCAAAACTGGCAGTTGTAGAATCCGGACCTAAAGTACCATTAAAACCATTTGGGCCTGAATCAATTATTTTTTGGTTTGCAAATATTCCTGTCCCCTCATTATTTAGTTTGTAATAAGCAACTAATCCACTTTCATTTCCGGTTAATTCATTGTGCATTGTTTGCTGGATTTCACTTTCTGTTCGGGCAATATTCCAAATTCGAATTTCATCCACCAAACCATCCAGGTCATCATAAAAATATGATGAGATTTCGCGGGCCCCTATATGAATGGTATCCTGAGCGGGATCAAAGAAAGAACCCAGAGTACTTACATCAAGCGATTTATCAAAAGTTCCATTGATAAAAACACTCATTGAGTCGCCATCCCATGTTGCAGCCAGGTGTATCCATTCATTTAATGGTACTTTTATTTGAGTGTAATCCTTTATGAAGAGAGCCTCCATTAAAGTTTAACCCGAAGGCCAGTCGTACCAGGATCAGGACAACCGGCACAATCGCTCAGCACCACGAACAAGAGCCCGTAATGATAATTATTGCCAACCTTATTCCTCTTTGGTTACAATAAAACTTCCACTATAAAGGCCATGAAAATAGGAATCCAGTTTTACCCAACTTTCTACAGTAATGGCCGAATACCCATTAAAATCAATGCCATGCACCTCAGCATATTGATCAACATTATCAGAAAACTCAAGGGCTTTATTTTGTGCATTTAGTTTTGAAAATAAGACTAAAAAAGCAAAAGTAATCAGTAGCAATAATTTCTTCATTGTTTGTAAATTGAATTTGTAATCAATTTTTTGTCTGACAACTAACAATTTAGATTCTGCACTGTTCATTTTGTTAAAAACTTCATTCATAATTATTGCGTATAATTGACTTATAGATTAGGAATCAATATAATATTGTACAAACGATTTTGAAATAATGGTAAAAATTGACCACAAATTTACAATAATAATCTTATTTATAAATATTGTCTATAATCTGGAATCACAAAGCCTGCCAGAACTGACATTTTATAAGCATTACAATGGCACAATGGATACTACCATGCAGTTAGTGCTTGATTTATCTGCCATTGACGGGAAGGTTGCCGGAAATTACTACTATTATTTCAAAATGCCCGGGAATGAAAACGTGTTTCACTTTGGGAAAACTGTTCCTATTGAAGGAGTTATTTCCGGAACAAAAATTAAAATGCAGGAGTTTGGAAATTCTGATTCAGAGTTTTTAGGAAATATCAGCGAAAATGAAATCACAGGCACATGGAAACGGAGGGAATATGAGGACCCTATCCATTTTAAACTACGAGAAGACTATTCAATAGGAAGTTTGTCATTAACCTGTTATACACTTACAAGAAGGCAAAAAATAATCCATGAAGAGGTGGATGAAAGCCTTCTTCCCAGTGCGAAAATCAACATTATCATTCTATATCCTGATCAAACCTTGAATACTACATTAAAAGATACCCTCGACCGCGTGATTACAAAATTTATGTACAACAAAGCCGAGAGTTTAAATTCGCCTGAGTTACTTATGGAAAATATAACCTTCGACTTTTTCCAATCTTACATAAGAGCAACGAATGGAATAGGCGACATTACCCGGACTGCTTCATTTAACTGGGAAAAGAGGTTATCAATGGATGTTAGGTATAACGCAAATAGCATCGTTTCGTTAAGCTTTGAAAAATATGGTTACACTGGAGGTGCGCATGGAATAAAAATAAAAGAATTTTTTGTGTACTATTTAAATTGGAACAAACAACTTCAGTTAAATGATATTTTTATTGCAGGATATAATTCGGCTTTAAATAAATTACTTGATAGCAAACTTCGGAAAATAAACGGAATAAAAGCCGATGAGAGCCTCCGGGATGCAGGTTTCTTTATTGACCGGCTGGAATGCACTGAAAATTTCTATGTAAACAATGATGGTATGGGATTTTATTATAATGTGTATCAATTGGCTTCCTATGCGATGGGGGCAACCGAACTTTTTTTACCTTATAACGATATTAAACACCTCCTCAAAAATAACCACCCTTTCCAATGGGTACTTCCCTAATTGAAAATATTTGGTTGATCATGCAATTATTCCGGCAACTCTGCCCCTGGCCCTTTTAATCCGAAATATTTCCTGAATTGCCAAACGACTATATAAATAATTGGAGTATCGAAAAGGGCAACCATCACTTTAAATAAAAATCCATTCCACAATAAGCCCCAAAAATATTCCCATGGAATTACCCTGAAAACACATAGCAGAAGTAATACAGTAAATGTATCAATAAATTGGGAGGTAAAGGTGGAAGCATTGTTTCGCAACCATAAATGTTTCCCATTGGTTAATCGTTTCCAGAAATGAAAAAGCTGTACATCAATGAATTGTGCCGTAAGATAGGCAGCCATGCTTGCGCCAACGCCTATAAAAGTAACCCCAAACACATGATGAAATTCATCGCCGGTAACAGACGACCATGAAGTAGCTGGTACAAAATCAGAAACCATTACAATAAGCAGGGTAAAAATACTGGCAAATAAACCTACCAATACAACCCGATTGGCTTTCTTTCGCCCATATAATTCGGAGATAATATCGGTAACTAAAAATGTAACTGGATAAGGAATTATCCCAACGGAAATTTCAAACGTGTAAATACCAAATGCATCCCAATGAAAAAATTTTTGAAATATTAAATTGCTTGTCACCAATGATGCAATAAATATTCCTGATAGAATTAGGTAAAAATTATTCGCATGTATTTGTTTTTTCCCCTTCATGATGTCGCTAAAATAACCATAAAACAGGATGTTGGTTTTCACTGAGATTGAAAATAACAAATTCAATTCAGAAGAATCCTGAATTCCAGCAACCTACAATATATATTTCTGTATTATTCATTTCATTTAATTCGATCTGTTAATTTAATAACAATTATAAATATTTCCTTTTTTTTCTTACGACAATGTTTATTTTTGCCCACTTTATTAATTGGATAAAAAGACAAATAACAGGCACATGATCTCAAATAATTTTATAGATAAGCACAACGGTCCACGCAAGCATGAATTAAAGTCAATGTTGCAGAAAATTGGGGTAAAAAGTGTAGAGGAATTAATCGGCCAGACGGTGCCGGAATCAATACGATTAAAAAATGAATTAAATTTAAAAAGCGGTATAAATGAATATGAATACCTTAAGCATCTGAAAAGAATCGCTTCAAAAAATAAAGTTTTCAGGTCGTATATCGGAGCCGGATATTACAACACCATTACGCCGGGAGTTATTCAACGGAATATTTTAGAAAACCCTGGATGGTATACATCCTATACTCCTTACCAGGCCGAAATATCTCAAGGCAGATTAGAAGCTTTATTAAATTTTCAAACGATGGTTTCGGATTTAACCGGAATGCCGTTGGCCAATGCATCACTTCTCGATGAAGGAACTGCCGCTGCGGAAGCCATGATCATGCTGCATAATTCAAGATCGCGGGATGCCATCAGGCGAAATGCAAATTCATTTTTTATCTCGGGGCAGCTCTTCCCACAAACAATTGAAGTATTGAAATCCCGTGCATATCCATTGGGTATTAACCTAATTTTTGGAGATCATAAATCCTTTATTTTTACAAAACAAATTTTTGGTGCCATTGTCCAATACCCCGATAAAACAGGGGAAATACTTAATTATAGCAAATTCACAGAAACAGCACATGAACATGAGGCAGGGGTTGTCGTTGCTGCGGATTTACTAAGCCTGACTTTATTAAGCCCACCGGGCGAATGGGGTGCCGATGTAGTGGTTGGCACAACACAGCGTTTTGGAATTCCAATGGGCTTTGGCGGTCCGCATGCAGGTTATTTTGCTACAACAGAATCATTTAAGCGTAATATTCCGGGAAGGATTATTGGAGTATCAAAAGATGCACAGGGGAATCGTGCATTGAGGATGGCACTCCAGACAAGGGAACAACACATCAAGCGCGAAAAAGCCACCTCAAATATATGCACTGCTCAAGCTCTTTTAGCTATAATGGCTGGATTTTATGCTGCCTATCATGGTCCGCAGGGAATTAAAAATATTGCATCCGATATTCATGAAAATACGGTAAGGCTTTCTACAGAACTTTCTAATCTTGGTTACCAGATTGTAAATAGTATGTTTTTCGACACATTGACAATCCATCTACCTAAGTCATTCAGAATAGAAAATCTTAGAAAAAAAGCAATTGAAAAGGAGATAAACTTCAATTATATTGATGATAATAATGTTGGAATTTCATTGGATGAAACAACTTCATTGCAGGATATTAAGGACATACTTGAAGTTTTTGCAGAAATGGCCGGTACTTCATTCCGGAATTTCTCAAATAAACCAGTTCAAAAGAATATTCCGGACGAATTAACGAGAACTACGTCATTTTTAACTCATGAAGTTTTTAATACTTACCATTCGGAAACAGAAATGATGAGGTATATGAAATACCTTGAAAATAAAGATCTGGCACTCAACCGTACAATGATCCCATTGGGTTCATGCACTATGAAGTTAAACGCAGCGGCTGAATTATTTTCATTAAGCTGGCCCGAATTCGGTGAAATACATCCTTATGCACCTGCCGAACAAGTTAAAGGATATCTTGAACTCATTCAAAAACTTGAAGAAGATTTGTGCGAAATTACAGGTTTTTCAGCTGTTTCGTTTCAACCCAACTCTGGTGCTTCGGGCGAATATGCAGGGTTGCTGGTCATAAAAGCTTACATGGAAAGCATCGGGCAGGGACATCGTAATATTTGTCTTATTCCCGCTTCGGCCCATGGTACAAATCCGGCAAGTTCAATCATGGCGGGCATGAAAGTAGTTGTTGTAAAATGCGATGAGAAAGGCAATATTGATTTACAGGATTTGAAAGAAAAAGCGGAAACACACAGTGCCAATCTGGCGGCAAGTATGATTACCTATCCTTCTACTCATGGTGTTTACGAAGAAAGCATCCATGAAGTAATAAATCTTATCCATAAAAATGGCGGACAGGTTTATATGGATGGTGCAAATATGAATGCTCAGGTAGGATTAACCAACCCAGGAGTTATTGGAGCCGATGTTTGTCATTTGAACTTACACAAAACATTTGCTATCCCTCATGGAGGTGGAGGCCCCGGCGTTGGACCTATTGGAGTGGCTGAACATTTAGCTCCTTTTCTACCTTCTCATCCTCTTTTCAAAACCGGAGGAGAAAAAGGGATTCCAGCCCTTTCATCTGCCCCTTTTGGAAGCAGTTTTATTTTGCCGATTTCGTATGGTTATATAAAGTTGTTGGGTAAAGAAGGGCTGAAAAAAGCAACCGAAATTGCAATTGTTAATGCAAATTATTTAAAGTCAGCTCTGGAGAAGGATTATAAAATTTTGTATACCGGTAAAAATGGTCGTGTGGCCCACGAAATGATACTTGATTGTAATGAATTTAGCAAAACCGCTAACATTACGGTAACTGATATTGCCAAACGATTAATGGATTTTGGGTTCCATGCTCCCAACAGTTGCTTTTCCGGTCCACGGCACGTTAATGGTGGAACCGACTGAAAGTGAACCTTTAAACGAATTGGATCGTTTCATTGAAGCCATGATTTTAATTCGAAATGAAATTAGAGAAATAGAAAAAGGCAGGAAAGAAGTTGAACAAACTGCCATTAAGAAGGCCCCTCATACCCTCGAAATGATCATGAGTGAAGAGTGGAATTATCCATATACTAAAAACGAAGCTGCATTTCCGGCAAATAAACACCAGGTTGCAAAATACTGGCCACCCGTAACCCGAATTGACGACGCTTATGGCGACAGAAATTTAGTGTGTACCTGCCCCCCAACAGAATCTTACGCTAATGAGTAAACAAGTGCTGTAACCGCAAAGTTTGATATCAAGTATAAATTATTTAATAATTTATATATGAAAACTTGCAAATGAGCATATGTATCGATAACTTTGCATTCGGTTCGTCATAGAAAGTATGTTAATGGGAGACGTTGAAAAATTATCTGGTGCAATTGTTCAAAAGGTTCAACACCTGATAAAAAAACACAACGAACTCAAAATAAAACATGATGAACTGTTTTCTGAGTACGAAAAAAAAAAGAAGGTCATTGATGATCTTAAAAATGAAATTGAAGAATTAAAAATTTCTAAAAATAATTTTATAATAACAGATTTATTAACACAGTCAGAAGAAAAAAGTGAAGTAAAGAAAAAGATTGATGAGTTAGTGCGGGAGATTGATAAAAGTATTGGACTTTTAAATAAATAGACAATAGGTCAAGTCAAAGTAATGAATGAATTAACAATTTCAGTTATAATTGCCGACAGGCCCTACAGGTTAAAAATAAACAGAGAGGAAGAGGAAATGATAAGGAGTGGGGCAAATACTATTAATGAAAAAATTAAAACATACTCAGAAAATTACGCTTTTAATGACAAGCAGGATTTGTTGGCAATGGTTGCCCTGGAAGAGGCAACTACGGCTCGGAAACATACAAATGCTTTAAATTATCAGGAAAATACTGTTTTAAAAACATTAACTGATTTGGATTTATTTCTTACCAATAATCTTAAGGAAGAAAAAAAATAAAGTCTGCGTTCTTTGAAAGAAATTTCCGGCTACTTGTCCGGATAAAATTTACCCGCATTATTTCAACATATTGTTTGTAAACTCAACACTACAAACTTCAGGGATAGCTTATCGGTTTCTAGAGCAGGCCTCATCACGCCTTAGGCGTGACTTCTGTTAGGTCAGAGGCAGTGGACGTTCGAAAATCCGGGCAACCCTAATCGTGTCGAACTGGGGTTTACTAAACTCCTTGAATAATGCGGGTTTTTTCATTTTTTTACTTCTGTATAAATTGAAAGGAATATGGAAATAATAGTATGCACAATTGTAGGGCTTGTTTCATTATTCCTGGGTTTTCTTATCACAAGCACTGTCCTTCGCAAAAAAATTGAAAAAAAGAGCGAACATATTGTAAAAGAAGCAAAGGAAAAAGGCGAAGTCATTAAGAAGGATAAAATCCTGCAGGCAAAAGAAAAATTCTTGCAACTTAAGGCTGAACATGAGAAATACATTCAGGAAAAAAATTCGGTTATCCAACAAAGCGAAAACCGGTTGAAACAAAAAGAAACTGTTCTTAATCAAAAAATTGAAGAGTTTAAAAGAAAACAAAAAGAAGTTGATACCATCCGCGAAAACCTGAACGCACAACTTGACATCGTTAATAAAAAACAAACCGATCTTGAAAAATCGCATAAAGTACAGGTCGAAGCACTTGAAAAAATATCAGGTTTATCAGCAGCAGAAGCTAAAGGACAGTTAATTGAAACCTTAAAAGACGAAGCCAAATCAGAAGCCATGGTTCAAATTTCTGACATTTTAGATGAAGCCAGGCTTACGGCCAATCGCGAATCGAAAAAGATCGTCATCGAAACCATTCAACGAACGGCTACCGAACATGCCATAGAAAACTCGGTGTCGGTGTTCAATATCGACAGCGATGAAATAAAAGGAAGGATCATTGGCCGTGAAGGCAGAAATATTCGTGCTTTGGAAGCTTTGACCGGCGTAGAAATTATAATCGATGATTCCCCTGATGCCATCCTGCTTTCTTCCTTCGACCCGGTCAGGCGTGAAATTGCCAGGCAATCATTACATAAACTTGTTACAGATGGAAGAATCCATCCGGCAAGAATTGAAGAGGTCGTTTCGAAAACAAAAAAACAAATAGAACAGGATATTATTGAAGCAGGAAAACGGGCAACCATAGATCTTGGAATTCATGGTATGCACCATGAACTAGTCAGGATCGTTGGCAAAATGAAATATCGTTCTTCTTATGGGCAAAATCTTTTACAACACTCTAAAGAAGTCGCCAATTTGTGTGCTACTATGGCCGCCGAATTAGGATTAAATCCAAAACTAGCAAAACGGGCCGGCCTTTTGCATGATATCGGGAAAGTACCTGATAACGAACCGGAACTACCACACGCTTTGCATGGGATGAAACTTGCCGAACGGTATAAAGAAAAACCTGAAGTTTGTAATGCTATCGGTAGCCATCACGAAGAGGTTGAAATGGAAACATTGATTGCCCCAATTGTACAGGTATGTGATGCCATTTCCGGAGCGCGTCCGGGTGCCAGGCGCGAAGTTGTTGAAGCCTACATCAGGCGATTAAACAAACTGGAAGAATTGGCCCTTACCTATCCTGGCGTTATAAAAACTTATGCTATTCAGGCTGGGCGAGAATTAAGGGTTATTGTAAATGCCGAAAAAATATCGGACAATGAATCATCCAAGATTTCTTATGATTTATCTAAAAAAATCCAGGATGAAATGACGTATCCGGGTCAAATTAAAATTACTGTCATTCGGGAAACGCGGTCAATAAATTTTGCCAAATAAAAAAAACCGGGATGGTGAGTCCCGGTTTTTTTATATAATGTGTTGTTTATAAAAACTTATCAATCGTTTCTGAACTCATATAGGCAACAAAATCTTCAGTCATTTTCCGGGTAACATTATTAAATATACATTTACCGAACGGACAAACCGGATTATCCAATGGACAATCGCCAATGACAATCTTCCCTTCAATAGATTCGTATAAGCTGAGCAAACTTATTTGATCGGGGGGTAATTTGAGTGTAAATCCACCCGTTGGCCCGCGATGCGAATTTAGAAACCCGTCTTTTACCAATCGTTGCATAACTTTAGCAACATGATGTTTTGAACTATCAAGCTGTTCTGCTATTTTTATTACATTCGTTTGTTCTTTTGATTTAGCAACGATCACCACACCATGAAGGGCGATAAACGCTGCCTCTGAAAATTGTATCACGTGTGCCATATGTATTACAGTTACAATTATAAGTTAATGAGCCGGATTATTTATTTAATGGAATAATAACACCTTTTCGGGCTGAAAATTTTATCTCTTTCAATTAAAGATTTTATCGATTTATCTACATCCTTCTTATTTAAGCCGGCTAAATCAGCTACTTCGCTTGATTTCAGTGGCTTGCCTGCCATTTTAATTACACCTAGAATAACCTCTTCCATTTTTAAGCATTAAATTACTGATTAGCAAAAATATGTATTTATTCAAATAAGTATAAATTTTACCCTTCAAATTATATAATACCAGGTGCTAATAATCAATCAGATTACTGATTTATAACCACTTACAACATTTGTTTAAAAGTAAATTAAATTGATTCCAAATTATATCCTAACAGGCATACCAAAGATTTTAGCTTAATAAATTAATAATAGTAAATTTGAAGCGTAGAATATATTTGATGAAACTTTCGGTTATCATTGTCAATTATAATGTTCAATATTTCCTTGAACAATGCCTTCATTCCGTGAGAAAAGCGTCTCAGGGAATTGATATGGAAGTATTTGTGGTTGACAATGATTCTGTTGACGGTTCAGTTGCAATGACCAGGGATAAGTTTCCCGAAGTAAAGATAATTTCGAACAAAACAAATGTTGGATTTTCAAGTGCAAATAACCAGGCCATAAAACTAGCCGGCGGTGAATACATTTTACTTTTAAACCCCGATACTATAGTTGAAGAGGATACATTTTCAAAAATTATCAATTTTATGGATTTGCATGAGGATGCAGGCGGGCTTGGGGTAAATATGGTTGACGGTAAAGGAAATTTTCTGCCCGAATCAAAGCGCGGGCTGCCAACGCCAGATGTTGCGTTTTATAAGATTTTTGGATTTTCAAAACTCTTCCCCAAATCAAAAATTTTTGGGAAATACCATTTGGGGTTTCTTGACAAAGATAAAACACATGAAGTGGAAATCCTTTCGGGGGCATTTATGCTTTTGCGAAAATCTGTTCTAGATAAAATCGGACTTCTTGATGAATCCTTTTTTATGTACGGTGAAGACATTGATTTATCATACAGAATCATTAAAGCAGGATATAAAAATTACTACTTCGCGGGAACAAGGATAATACATTACAAAGGTGAGAGCACAAAAAAAAGCAGTGTTAATTATGTGGTTACTTTTTATAACGCCATGATCATTTTTGCGAAGAAACATTTTTCCTCAAAAAATGCATCACTGTTTTCTTTTCTGATCAATCTGGCAATTTATTTCAGGGCATTCCTTGCCATTATGAACAGGTTTTTATCGAAAATGTTTTTACCTCTTACCGATATGGTATTATTAGCCGGAGGGATGATTGGAATCAAAAATTACTGGGAAAATGAAGTTATATTCCCGCAAGGGGGAGAATACCCGGTTGAATTGGTTTCAGTAGCAATTCCGATGTATTTATTGTGTTGGATACTTAGCGTATTTATGAGTGGCGGTTATGATAAACCGTTGCGCCTTTCTAAAGTATTTCAGGGCCTTTTTATCGGCACAATTTTTATCTTAACAATTTATGCCTTATTACCCGAAGATTTCAGGTTTTCGAGGGCTATTATAGTTTTTGGAGCACTTTGGGGTGTTGTCAGCATGATCGGAATTCGAATTATCCTACATCTTTTTAAAATTAAAGATTACCAGATTGGCGCCAACCTGAATAAACGGTATATCATTGTTGGTAATGAAGAAGAGGCTGAACGTGTAGCTGAATTGCTTAGAAAAACAGTAAACAGTCCTGGTTTTATAGGCCTTGTTAATGTAAATGAAACATCGAAGACATCTGAAGGAATGATTGGTTCAATTCACCAAATAAAGGATATTATAACTATTTACAGAATTAATGAAGTGATTTTTTGTGCCCGCGATCTCCCTGCCCAAATCATAATTGATAAGATGGCCGAATTAAACGTATCGCAGGTTGATTTTAAAATAGCCCCACCCGAAAGCCTTTCAATTATTGGGAGCCAGTCGATAAGTACAATTGGGGATATTTACATAATTGATTTGGATTCTATATCAAAAGTAAATAACCGGAGAAACAAACGATTCATTGATATCTCAGGATCTGTTCTATTTTTAATGACATTACCCCTGTCTGTCTTTTTTATGAAAAATCCTTTGAACTTTGTTGGGAATATTTTTAGGGTATTGTTTGGTAATAAAACATGGGTAGGCTATAAAAGAACAGGACATTCTGGAGAGCACCGCTTACCTAAAATCCGCAGTGGTGTTTTAAATCCTACAGATGCCTTAAAAGGGACAAACATTACGCCCGATACCATTGACCGGCTGAATTTACTCTATTCCCGTGATTACAAAGTAATCAACGACCTTAACATCATTCTTAAAGGATTTAGAAACCTGGGAAGATCAGGTAATATAAAATAAGAATTTAACCACTTCAAAATAATTTCTACTTTTGCAAAACCTTTAAATGTAAGGCTTGTTTATAACATTTATAAGCTAAACAAAAAGAATGAAATAGATTATGGCACTTTTTGAAATTATCATGCCCAAACTTGGGGAAAGTATTATTGAAGCTACCATTACAAAATGGCTTGTGAAAGAAGGAGATACCATTGCAGAAGAAGACCCCATTGTTGAAATTGCTACCGATAAAGTAGACTCGGAAATTCCATCGCCGGTCGATGGAAAAATTACAAAGTTACATTACAATGAAGGAGAAACAGTTCCGGTGGGAGCAGTTATTGCCCTGGTAAACATGGATGGCGATGACGAACCTGTCGAATCAGAAATAAAATCAGAAGATAAACCAGAGCCAATTATAGCTAATAAAGAAGAAACCAAAGCAGAGGTCACTCAAGAGGACGGGCCTTCTATAGGAATTGATTTTTCTGATTCTCAAAAATTTTATTCTCCCCTTGTAAAGAATATTGCAAAACAAGAAAACATTGCTCTTTCTGAACTGGATGCCCTTGAAGGTTCAGGAAAGGATGGCCGGGTAACAAAAAAAGATATTCTGAATTTTATTGAAGATAAAAAATCGGGCAGGGTAACTGTTCCATCGCCAACTTTAAAAGCTATTGATACCCCTCCCGTTACTTCAGGTGTAGGAGATGAAATTGTGGAAATGGACCGCATGAGGAAACTGATTGCTGACCATATGGTCATGTCGAAACATACATCGCCACACGTAACTATGTTTCATGAAGTAGATATGACTCAGGTTGTTTATTGGCGGAATAAAATAAAAAATGAATTTCAACAACGAGAGGGCGAAAAATTAACCTTTACGCCAATATTTATTGAGGCTGCAGCCCGTGCATTGCGTGAATTTCCATTTGTCAATGCGTCCGTGGATGGATACAAAGTGATAAAACGAAAAAATGTAAATGTTGGTATGGCAACTGCATTACCAAACGGCAACTTAATTGTACCGGTCATAAGAAATGCCGATCAAAAAAACCTGGTAGGCCTGGCGAAGGATGTTAATGACCTGGCGAACAGGGCACGCAACAATAAACTGAATCCTGATGAAATCCAGGGTGGTACGTTTACCATAACCAACTTCGGCCAATTTGGAAACGCAACGGGTGCCCCTATCATTAATCAGCCGCAAGTTGCTATACTTGGCATTGGTACCATTAAAAAGAAGCCTGTGGTGATAGAAACCCAACATGGTGACTTGATAGGTATCCGCCACATGATGATCCTCTCGCTTGCTTTCGATCATCGGATTGTTGATGGGGCAATGGGTGGCATGTTCCTACAGAAAGTTGCCGGGTATCTTGAAAATTTTGACACAAATCGTACAAGTTAAATTTAAAATAACAAAATATTTTCCTCCATTATTTGTTCCAAATAGTGGGGAAATTTAGTTAGGTTTGCATCAATTAATTTGAATATATATTAAAAATAAGTCATTCCGGAATTTTCGAAATCTTTCACACTACTTGCATTAAAATTTTCCCGGGATGACTTTTTTTTTTAAATCAATACCAATGGAACTTGAATTAACCCGCCCTTTTATCATTTTTGATCTTGAAACTACCGGAATAAATATTGGCAGCGATAGAATAGTTGAACTTTGTATGATTAAAGTAATGCCAGATGGGAGTATTGAAACAAAAACCGAAAGGATCAATCCAACCATTCCTATATCTGCTGAAGCTCAGTCTATTCATGGTATTTCTGATGAAGACGTGAAAGACAAACCCACCTTTTCTGAAGTTGCCCCTTCCCTTTCGGTGTTTATTGCCAATGCTGACCTATGTGGTTATAATGCCATTAAATTTGATATCCCTCTTTTAGTTGAAGAATTTCTTAGGGCTGAAATTGATTTTGAAATAAAAGGACGCAAACTGGTTGATGTACAAAACATTTTTCATAAAATGGAACCCCGAAACCTTGCCGCAGCTTATAAATTTTATTGCGGGAAAGATCTGGTAAATGCGCATAGCGCTGAGGCAGATACCATAGCAACCTATGAAATCCTCAAGGCACAGCTTGATATGTATGAAAATACACCCTATAAGGATAAAGATGGTACGGTTTCACATCCGATTAAAAACGACATTTCTGCCCTTTCCGAATTTTCGTTCCATACAAAAAATGCGGATTTGGGTGGGCAGATAGTTTTTAATGATAAAGGAGAAGAAGTGTTTAATTTTGGTAAATACAAAGGAAAATCGGTAGAAAAGATTTTTTCAAACGAGCCACAATATTACGATTGGATGATGAAAAGCCAGTTTCCGAGGTACACCAAACGAATAATTACTTCCATTTATCTTCGAGGGTTTAATAAATCTTCTGTCAACTTGAAATAAAAAAACCTTCCCAACATTTGAAAAGGTTTCTTTAATAAATTCAACCTATTATTTTTTTACAATTTTCTTTACAGATGAGTAATTATCGTAATTAATCTTTGTAAAATATACACCTGGTTTCAATTTCCCAAGATCAGACAGCAATATTTCCTCCCCATTTACAATATTATTAAGTGTAACCTGATGAAGTATTTTTCCGGCAACATCTAACAATAATATATTAACTGGTCCTTTTCTTTCAATATCAGATGTAATAAATATCTCATCATTGAAAGGATTTGGAAAAATTGAAATGGAATTATCAACACTGTATTCTATTCCTGAATTTGTGATGATATCATGGGCCAGCATATAGTCTGGAATACCATATCCTAACAGGTCATCAGGGGTATTCGCCTGTGTGGCACTTAATTGAATGGCTTGCATTATTTCTGTATTTCTTTTTTCGGGATGAGCCTGCCATAAACAGGCTACCATGCCTGCCGTAATGGGAGATGAAAAAGATGTACCGTTTCCATTTGTCACTGTTCCTCCCCATGGTTCAACAATGGTTGAACCCTGTCCCTGAGCAACGACATTGGGTTTCACCTGACCATCATAAGTTGGACCCACTGAACTGAATGAAGCATATTCACCATTGCCATTAACTGCACCAATCGTAAAAACACTGTCGCCATCGGCCGGAGCGCCAATATAATGCCAGGGATCATTTCCACTGTTTCCGGCACTATTAACAACGATCATTCCTTTGCTGGCAGCTTTATCAGCGCCAATTGTTATGGGTGTTGTGTTTCCGTCCATATCTTCATATGAATGATCCTGAGAAGGATTATCAAAAGTGGTATAACCTAAAGATGAGTTTATTACATCTGCCCCAACGCTATCAGCAAATTCAGCAGCAGAAACCCAATTTAATTCTTCAATTAAATATTCTGAGTCTCCATCTTCTGAACGCAACAGCCAATAATCAGCCTGCGGAGCAGTTCCAATAATTTCGCCAGGCAAATATCCTCCCATAGTTGATAAAACCATACATCCATGAGAATGGGAGTTAAAAATATCAGGATTATGTGGGGCAACAAAATCCCTGGTTCCTAAAATCTGGCCATTATTCCATAAATTATCAAAAGCCGGAAGGTCGTTTACATTTAAATACCCGGCATCCAATACAGCTATTACCATTCCTTCTCCGTCATACCCCAAATCATGTAAGGCCACACCATTAAGCATATTAATCTGGTTGAATGAATCACCATAATCGTAACTCAAGCCTGAATTTGACGACTTTAAAATTCCAGTCTCAGGAATTTTACCATACGATTCATTATTAAAAAATGGTTTATAAAACTTATCATTCAACATATTTGGCTTTGAATTTCCTTTTTCAACCGACTCAACAAAATCAAGGTTATTAATTGTATTTATTAGAGATGAATTTGTTGTATATATCGTTACCGAATTAAACCATTTTGAGGTATTTAGTATGGTTACCCCAATGGCTTCAACTGCATCAACGTATGCCTGGTTTACGGGAATATCACTCTCATCAATGGCTATTCCATGCGCGGTCCGGCGATCAATTGCCCGTTGAGTTAAGAACGCTGCAGGATCATCTATAGAATAAGGCGAACCATTTTTATCAGTAAATTTTACCCAGTATTTGTTGGGGGCCACCTGGCCTATTAACATGGTAGTAACAAACAAGGAAAATAGAGAAAATAAATATTTTTTCATATCATGTATTTTATAATCGTTTTAATAACGCACAAAAATAATATTTTATTAGTGATACTTTACAAGTAAAGAATCATTGAGTTGTACCATCCAATAATTCGTGAGATGTATCTTTATTTTAATAAAATGTCAATTTGTTAACAGACCGTTGAGAAAGCCAAAACGTTGTATACGGTTATCCAATCATTTTACCCTTTAACGGTAATCGTAATAAATATGATAAGAACTATTGTATACTTTTGCAATAGAAAATTTTATTATGCACATTGATATTCTTACCATATTTCCTGAAATGTTCGAGGGCCCTTTTAAACATTCCATAATTAAAAGGTCGCAGGAAAAGGGATTAGTAACCATTAACCTGATAAATATTCGCAACTTTGCCCTTGACAAACATAAACGGGTAGACGATTATCAGTATGGGGGGATCGGGCATGGTAATGATGGTTGAACCTATCTCAAATTGTATAAATCATTTAAAACAAAAAAGGGATTATGATGAAGTGATTTTTATGACACCGGATGGGATACTGTTAACTCAGCATATGGCCAATCATTTCTCAACATTAAATAACTTTATTATTCTTTGCGGCCATTATAAAGGTATTGATGAACGGATAAGAGAAACATTGATCACCAAAGAAATTTCGATTGGCGACTATGTTCTATCAGGGGGCGAACTTGCCGCTGCTGTTTTTTCAGATGCTATCATACGATTAATTCCGGGAGTATTAAATGATGAAACTTCCGCTTTATCGGATTCCTTTCAAGATGACCTTTTATCCCCTCCCGTTTATACCCGCCCTGCAGAATTTAATGGCTTAAAAGTTCCTGATATTTTACTTTCGGGCAATGACAAAGAAATTGATAAGTGGCGTATCAACAAGGCGTTGGAGCGAACAAAATTAAGGCGGCCGGATCTAATGAAACCGGATACAGATGATTATGAAAAAAAATAAAAATAATTATTGTCTGTAAAAAAAATAAAGCCGTATATTTGCACCCATTTTTAGAGTAACCCCATATAAAATATAATGTAATGAGCAAGCACGGATTACTAGAATTTGTTGAAAGCCAGATTGAAGTAAAAGAGTATCCCGACTTTAAAGCCGGTGATACAATAACAGTTAAATATAAAATCAGGGAGGGAAGTAAAGAACGTATCCAGAATTTCCAGGGAGTTGTTTTACAACGTCGCGGAAGCGGAAAAACCGAAACGTTTACCGTTAGGAAAATTTCAGGCAACGTTGGAGTTGAAAGGATATTCCCCATTGCATCCCCATTTATTGATGATATCATCGTTAATAAACGAGGTGTTGTCCGCAGGGCAAGAATTTTTTACCTCAGAGGATTACGTGGTAAAAAGTCGAGGATCAAAGAAAAAAGATTTTAAAACAAATCATATTTTTAAAAGCTACCTTCGCCGGTAGCTTTTTTTTTGCCCTTATGGCATATTTGCCATGGACGGCAGGAATTAGTAATTTTACAACAAAATTTAAATTGGCAATATTTTATGGAGTTTATTTTATTACAAGACATAATCCTGATTTTTGGACTATCCATCGTTGTTATATATCTTTTCCATAAACTTCATCTTCCGGCAATTATCGGATTTCTGATTACCGGACTTATTACCGGCCCACATGGTTTAAAATTAATCGAAAATACCCATGAAGTCGAAATTCTTGCCGAAATTGGGATTGTTCTTTTATTGTTTACCATCGGCATTGAATTTTCAATTAAAAATTTACTTAAGGCAAAAAAAGCTGTAATTGTAGGTGGAGCCATGCAGGTTGGCCTTGTTATTTTTTTGACTTTTATAATTACAAAATATCTTGGACTCAATAACCAACAGGCAATTTTTGCAGGATTTTTAGCATCCCTTAGTTCAACGGCAATAGTCATGAAAGTAATTCAGAACCGGGGCGAATTGGGGACATTCCAGGGGCAAACCTCATTGGCTATATTAATTTTCCAGGATATTATAATTGTTCCGATGATCCTTATAACTCCGATGCTGGCCGGAGAATCCGATGCCAGTAGCCAATCCATTCTCATTGTCGTTGCCAAAGGAATTGGGGTTGTGATTATTCTGCTCATTGGGGCAAAATATGCTGTACCGCTTATTCTGCACCAAATTGCCAAAACGCAAAGCAAAGAATTATTTCTTTTAACCATTATCGTAATTGCTTTTGCAACAGCCTGGCTTACATCGTCTATCGGGCTATCACTTGCGCTGGGGGCCTTCATTGCTGGTTTGATCATTTCGGAATCGGAATTTAATGAACAGGCTTTTGGAAATATTATTCCATTAAGGGATTTATTTACGAGTTTCTTTTTTGTATCCATCGGTATGCTGCTAAACCTTGATTTTATTGTCAACCACCCAATCCTGGTCCCTCTTACTGCCATCGGCGTGATGCTGTTAAAATTAACGGTTATCGGATTTGTAGCCTTTGTATTAGGCTATCCTATGCGAACATCCGTCATTGTTGGATTATCGCTTAGTCAAATCGGTGAGTTTTCGTTTGTCCTTTCAGAGTATGGAATTAAATACGGTTTGCTTTCCGATTTTAATAATCAGTTATTTTTATCTTCAGCTGTTATAAGTTTATCATTAACTCCTTTGATAATAAACAAATCAAGCCATATTGCTGAATGGCTGCTTAAATTGCCCATCCCCAAGAAAATCAAAACAGGCCTTAATAATTTGTCGGAAAAAACGAATGAAGAGATGAAAAATCATCTTATCATTATTGGTTATGGCGTTATTGGCAGAACTGTTGCACAGGCTGCAAAATATTCCAACATTCCACATATTATTATAGAAATGAATCCGGATACGGTAAAAGAGGAAATGGCAAAAGGGGAGATCATTTATTATGGCGATGCTACTCAGGAAACCATTATGGAACGCGCACAAATACATTCTGCCCTTATTCTGGTAAGCACAATTCCAGGCCCCGTTGATACCCGGTTGATCACACAACGTGCAAGGGAAATGAACCCTGATGTGCATATCATTATCCGCACTCGTTTTATCAATGATATGAAATTATTGTATGAACTAGGCGCCAATGAAGTAATCCCTGAAGAATTTGAAACATCAATTGAAATTTTTTCACGCGTACTTGCAAAGTTTAGCATTCCTTCAGAAGAAATCGAAAAGTTGGTGCATGAGATTCGAACTGATGAATTTAAAATGTTCAGGACATTGTCGCTTGGTAAAGACTATTATGAAAAATTCGCGGTCCATGCCCCCATTCCGGAGTTTCATTCATTTTCATTATCAAAAAACTCAACACTAACTGGCAAAACCTTTTCGGAATGTTCATTTTCATCATTTAATATTTCCTTGATGGCTGTTAGCCGCAATACAGAAATTTTCTCAAAAATTGAAAGCGATTTTCGCTTTAACGATGGAGATATTTTATTTTTTATAGGCTCAACTGACAACTTCAAATCTTTATCTGAAAATTTAAAATAACCGACAATTAAATGAATCCAACTGCTGAAAATCAGAACCCGGTAAAAAGGCAATTGATTAGTTTTAAATTTGCTTACAATGGTATCCGACAATTTATTTCCAATGAGCGAAACGCTAAAATACATATTCTGGCTGCACTTTTTGTTTTAATTTTAGGATGGATTTTATCAATTTCTCCTGTCGAATGGTGTATTATTATTTTTGCGATTGTCCTGGTTATTAGTGCAGAAATATTCAATTCATCCATTGAAAAACTTACCGACAAAATAAGCCCCGAAATTGATCAAACTGCCGGATTGATTAAAGATTTTGCAGCCGCAGCCGTTCTTGTTTCGGCTATTGGTGCATTTTTTATTGGTTTGATTATTTTCCTGCCAAAAATTATTTATATCGTTTAATTTCGCCGCTTTTAAGTTTTGAAAAATAATCGGATAAATCCCGTTTTACTTCGGGTGCCAGAATTAGCAAGCCTGTTATATTAGGGACGGCCAAGGAGAGGATCATCATATCCGAAAAATCAAGAACTGAGCCAAGATTTGAGGCTGATCCTACAATAATAAATAAGAGGAATATAGTAAAAAATGTATATTTGGCTACATTCCGGTTTTTGAAATATTTTTCAGATAAATCGCCAAATAAATAATCAAATCCTTTTAATCCATAATACGACCATGAAATCATAGTTGAAAAAGCAAAAAGAAAGATAGCAATCACAAGTAGATATGGAAACCAGGGCAATACACTTCCAAAAGCCTGGGATGTTAATTGAGCCCTTCCAGGCCATCGGGGTTTTCATAAGTCCCTGTAAAGATTAGAACAAGGGCAGTCATGGTGCAAATAACGACAGTGTCAACAAAAGGTTCAAGTAATGCAACAAATCCTTCAGTTATCGGAGTATCTGTTCTCACAGCCGAATGGGCAATCGCAGCTGAACCGACCCCGGCTTCATTGGAGAAGGCAGCCCGTTGAAAACCTACGATCAATACCCCGATAAATCCCCCTTTAATTGCGTTGGCACCAAATGCGCCATCAATGATTAAATGAAACGCATCGCCGGTATGACGGATATTCATAAAAATTATAACTAAAGCAGTCCCAACATAAATAACAGCCATAATAGGGACTATTTTGTCTGTAACCCTGGCAATACTTTTAATTCCACCAATGATAACCGCACCAACCAGGATGGCAAGGATAACCCCAAACCAGGCCCCTTTATCGGCTATATCAGGGAAAATATAGGATAACTGTGCAAACGCCTGATTCGCCTGGAACATATTTCCTCCTCCAAATGAACCGCCCATAACAAGCACGGCAAATAAAAAGGCGAGGAAAATTCCTAACCATTTCATCCCTTTTTTCTTTAACCCGTCGCGTAAATAATACATCGGACCACCCGAAACAATCCCATTTTTATCAATCATCCTGTATTTAACACCCAGTGTACATTCGGTAAATTTTGACGACATTCCGAGAAGTCCGGCCAGGATCATCCAAAAAGTGGCCCCTGGTCCGCCAATGGATATGGCAATGGCTACACTCGCAATATTTCCTAATCCAACGGTGGCAGATAAGGCTGTTGTAAGCGCCTGAAAATGCGACACCTCCCCTTCCTGACCGGGTTTATCATAACGACCCCTCACAAGGTTTATGGCATGCCAGAATCCCCGAATATTTACAAATCGCATCATAATGGTGAATAAAACAGCTCCAAAAATTAACCACAGTACAACCAGGGGTATATGCGATTCTTGAGGTTCACCATTTTCATTGAATACAGGGTTTCCATATTCATCATATATCTGCGGATCATATAAACCCGTGGCTGAAAGAGGATCCCAAAACAATACACTTCCCATTTTATCTACAATAGGTCGAAATGCCCTATCAATTCGTTGGCTAACAGTCAAATCATCAATATTTTCCTGGCCATGGGTTACATTTTCTGTTGCAACCTTTAATGTATCCTGCGAAACTGATGAAAATACTGTGTACGAATTAAATAAAAGAAAAAGGCCAAATATTAGAGGGAAGAAAGCAATTAATTTATTGTACATACAAGTGTGCTATTCAAATTAAAAAAAGATGTGCAAGTATACTAAAAATGTTTGATGATTGATGTTCTACGTTTAATGTTTCAAACTTTAAGCAGATGAATTCAGCCTTACCTCCAAAATTTCTTTTTAATTTTGGCAAAAATTATAAGGATAATTATTATGCGATTTTTTATCTCTTTTATTATATTACTAATAATTTGCGTTATTCCCCATACCGGGATAGGTCAAATTTCAAAAGATAGTATAAATTCATATTTGACCTCGCTTGAAAATTATAGAAAAGGTAAAAATATCAAATTGATGTACTCCGAAAACACGCCACTTAAACCTGAGCAACAAAAGGATTTCAAAGGGCTGAAATATTTTCCCGGAAATTTAAAGTATCAGACAGAGGCCAGGCTTACAAAGTTTCCCGATCAGGAGGTTGTTGCAATGAAAACCTCAGGCGACAGATTACCAGAGTATGTAGTTTTCGGAGAATTAACTTTCACAATTGATGGACAGGAACTAACATTAAAAGTATATCAAAGTAAAAAGCTTTTAATTGTTAAAAATGAAGACCCTACTTTATTCATTCCTTTCAAAGATGAAACCAGTAGTAAAGAAACCTATGGTGGAGGCCGCTATGTAGATTGCCGGATTCCGGCAGAAGGTGAATTGGTTATCATTGATTTTAATAAAGCTTACAACCCATACTGCGCTTATAATGAAAAATATTCATGTGTACTTCCCCCCGAAGAAAACCGCTTACCAATTCGCATTGAAGCGGGAGAGAAAATATTTGAAGAACATTAGAGCTGTTAAACGCGAATGGGGAATAGTGAATGGTGAATATGTTGCGAATGGTTCAATTTATTCCTTTAATAGATTACGAACATTGGCTATCTTCCCATCAACAGGAGCCGGTTTGAGTTTTATTATTTCACAGATCAATGGATATATGTCAACATTATTAAAGGTTTCAGAAATATAATTTTCTTTAAAAGCCAGGCCATAAGCATAAAATATGGTTTGCATATCCCTATTATTATTATCATAACCATGCGCTCCATTTCCAACATTCTTTTCATGAGATAATTCCACACTCCAACTACTGTCAGCTACAACAACCAGATCAAGAGTACGGATGTGATGGCCATATTGAAGCCGTTCAGGCAGTTCGCCGGTTTTCCAAATAGTAATTCCTTCAACATCTTTTAATGCAAAATAGATGCTATCAATATATCCTTCTTTTGCTTTCATATTAAAATTGGGGTTATAACCCTGAACCTCAATTACCCATTCATTTGGGATAAAATCATACAAAACGATTTTTCTTTCTTCCGAAGTCGCCGACATACCGTGATCGGAAGTAACAATAACATTTATCTGTTCGCGGAACGGAAGCTTTTCAATTTCATTGATAAAATAGCCCAACAAAAAATCCAGTTCAATGATCTTTGACTCCAGTTCCTGACTATCCGGCCCTGCAATATGGCCGGTTTGATCGGGTTCATCAAAATACCAAAGAATTAACTGAGGCCTGTAATCTTCAGGTTTCTGCAGCCATGAAATGACTGAGTCGATCTGTTGTTTATATGGAAAATCCTTAGTGTAAGTTTTCCAGTAAGTAGGGCGGAATCCATCGATTTCTGCCTCCGAGCCAACCCAAAAATATGAACCTGATTTTATCCCTTGTTTTTCTGCAGTTACCCAAATAGGTTCTCCATCATAAAAACTTCCATCTTGCACTGTTTCCCTATCCATGATTGAAAAATTACGATTTGATTCAGGATCAAAGAATGAATTTAAAACGATGCCATGATGATCGGGATAAAGACCTGTAGCGATGCTATAGTGGTTCGGAAATGTTTTGGTGGGGAAACAGGGTTTTAACGATTTCGCTTTTACGCCCATGGCAGCCAACTTGTCAAAATTAGGGGTTGGGACTTTTTCGGTATAATCCCATCGAAAACCATCCATCGATAGCATCACTACATATTGTCTTTGTTCCTTTGTTTTCTCAGGGTTGCAACCGAAAAGCAAGCTAATTGCCAATAGCAGGAATAATATTCTTTTCATTTTATCGCTTTTTGGCAAAATTAAAATATATAATTGAATGAATAGATGGTAAGAATTGATTGGTTTTATAAAATTCTGAGTGTGAATAATATCTTGATTAATCGAAGATTTATAAACTATACCACCCCCTAACCCCCTCCGGCGGGGGTTAGGGGGTGGAAGCCATTCAAAAAGCAAACCCTGTAAACAATTTTCATTTCAACAAAAACCTGATAGTATTTGCTAACCAATTGCGAAAAAGCATGACCAAAGCGGAAGCATGTTTATGTAAATATGTGTTAAAGACAGGTAAGTTAGCGAATTGGAAATTCAGATGACAAAGGCCGGTTTTAGATTTCATTGCTGATTTTATGCGCACTGACCTTTTGCTTGTTATCGAAGTAGATGGTTTTACACATTTGTTGGAAGAAACATTTATAAAGGATAAGAAAAAAGAAAAAAACCTTGAAAGAGTTGGATTTAAAGTGTTAAGATTCAATGACGAAGAAGTTTTGAATGACATCAAAAATGTAACTCGTACAATTGATTATTGGACAGACAAGAGGAGTTTTGGGTTTAATATTCCACCCCTGGCCCCTGCCGTCGGGGGAAAGTCTGAATCCCGCTAAGCGGGTAACACTTTAGAGGCAGCTCTTAACTTTTCCGACATTGACAAACTTCCATCTATCCAATGAATTTTAAAACCCTGTTTCTCCATTCGCCTGAACCAGGTCATCTGCCGTTTGGCAAATTGGTGAATGGCCGTATTCAACAACCGGTACATTTCTTCATAACTTATTTCACCGGATACATACAAGGTAAGGTAGCGGTATTCAAGCCCATAAAATTTTAGCTGTTCAGGTGTAAGCCCTTTTTTAAGCAAGTCTTTTACTTCATCAACCATTCCACTATCAAGACGAGATTTTAGGCGTTCAGTAATTCGTTTTCTGATCACTTCCCTTTCGAAGTATAAGCCAAACATAGTATAATTTATATTCGGAAAAGAGGTGTCAATTGAAGGATTATCACTATAAAAATGCTGTATTTCTATAGCCCTGATTAACCGATTCCGGTTTTTTGTATCGGTGACATTATGAGGAACTTTAAATGATTTCAGCAATGACTTAAGTTCATGGTCGGATTTGTTTACAAGTTTTTTTTGCAAATTTTTATTCTCAGGAACATTGATGAGTTTATATCCTTTTAAAACAGATTCGATATACATCCCTGTTCCACCGCATAACACAGGCGTTTTTTTCCTCTCCTTTATATCTTTATATACGTTCAAAAAATCCTGCTGAAATTCAAAAACACTGTATTCATAACCCGGATCTTCAATATCCACTAAATGATAAGGAATCGTTTTATCTCCAACTTTGTAATCATTTATATCTTTCCCTGTTGCCAAATCCATTCCCCGGTAAACCTGCCGCGAATCAGCACTGATGATCTCACCATCAAACATAGCTGCAAGATTCGCTGCAAAGGCAGTTTTGCCGGTAGCCGTCGGACCGGTTATCACAATCAGGTCGGGATTATTTCGATTTGTTTGCATTTGATTTTTGGTATTTTTCTTCAATGGAGAGAAGTAGGTTTCGTATTTCATTCAACTCTTCGATAGGAGATTTTGCAAAATTTAATTTCTCCCTTTCAAACGAAAATGTTGGGATCAACTCAGAATAGTGATGATTAAAAAAATCAATGAGATTTTCTTCGTCTGATTGTTGAAGTTTTGTATTTTCCCATTTCAAAAACTGTATTATCCGAAAAGCATCAATTTTATGAGTGCATGCCTTAATAAATTGTTTTTTGGTTTTGGAATTTATCCTCAACGGTTGCCAAATGCTTACATCTCCAAATTTCATCCCATTAAATTCATCCATGGGGGTTGGCACATCTTTTTCAAATAGATCATCAAACAAATTATAGGTTTTTTTAATCTCATCGAAAAGTGGATAAGGAAAGATCGGATAACCCGACCAGTCCCCTGCCCTGCCCCTGATCATGGCCGGGCCTGTGCCAAATCCAACCCGGTCGGAAAAGCGGGCTTCAGGGTATACTTTCTCCCGATTCCAGGTGGCAATTTGTCCAAATTTTCTAAGTTTTTGAAGGAAATAAAAATCCTCACCACTATTATGTGGTGTTATTCCTCCGATGGTTTTATAGGATTTAACCGGCAACGCAATGGCCGATCCAATAGCTGTGAAAGCATACGGATTATTTATCCGCCAAAGGTTTATGGCATAATAACGCATATAAATTTCATAACGAAGGATGTTGCGGTCCTTTTCATCATCGCCGGTAAGTTTATGATAATATGGAATAGCGATTGCTACAGCGTTTTTATTTCCATGAAAAAATTCGACCAGTGATTTCAGATATTCAGGTTCAAAAGCCGTATCGGCATCAATGCTAACTATGATATCTGAAGGAGTCGCCATTTCCGCAATTCTATCCATGGGGATTTTCCTGGCCCAGCCTACTCCTTTCTTTTTTCCCTTCCAACCATTTCCAATAGAACTACGGTCAATTATCTCAAGTTTTAAATCGTTCAGTGAATTTAAATATTCAAGTGAACTTTTGTTATCCTCGCACACATGCCTTTTTTCTTTTAAAGACCACCAATCCTCGGGTTGATTGACACAAATATATAATTCAAAGTCCTGGAAAGACTGCCTCCGTAAACATTCCATAAAGCCTGGCAAATTTTCCCGTTCATCCATCACCGGAAGTGCAATAAATATTTGTGTTGACGTCCTATTCATACGTACATTAAGAATTGACAAAATTAAGGTAAATATAAATTTATGCTTTATGAACAAATCCCTATCTTTGCCCACCGTTTTAAATAATTAACATTCTATTTACCTTTGGCGGCAATATGGCGCGGATAAAGTAATATTCATGGATAAAAATACAATTTACGGAATAGTAATTATGTTTGCCATCCTGATTGGCTGGAGCATCTGGACAACCCCGTCGCAGGAAGAAAGAGAAGCTATGCAGCACAAACAGGATTCAATTCTTAAGGTGCAGCGTGAGAGGGATTCAATTGCGTATGTAAGAAAAATCGAACGCGAAATTCAGGACTCTATTATCAACGCCCGTGAAACTGCAAGCATTGATGTTGAGAGTACCGCTCCATCAACTGAACAAACCAGCACTATCGCCAGGGATAAACTTGGCGTTTTTGCAAGTTCCGGTAGCGGATTGGATGAATTATACTTCCTTGAAACAGATTTATTAAAATTAGGTATTTCATCTAAAGGTGGAAAAGTAGTGTATGTGGAGATCAAACAATTTCAGACATATGATTCGATGCCACTTGTCCTTTTTGATATTAATAAAACCAAATTTGGACTGACTTTTTTTGCCAATAACCGTATCATCAATACCAATGATCTGTTTTTCCGGAATGCATCTGGTGAAAACAATCTTTATATATCAGGTAGCAATACGGGCAATTTATCCATGAGGCTTTATGCTGACGAATCAGATTCAACGGTAAATAAAAACGCTTACATCGAGTTTCTTTATACCATAAAGGGTGATGATTACATGCTCGATTTCGATATGAATTTTGTTGGTATGGACCCATACATCGATAAAGGGACAAATTATCTTGACCTGACATGGAGTTCTGAACTTCTGAGGCTTGAGAAAAGCCGCGACCGTTTTAACGGACCCACTATATATTACAAATTCCACGAAGATGATGTTGACTATTTATCTGAACAAAAGGACGATGAAGAAGAACTCGTTAACCGGGTAAAGTGGATTTCATTCACTCACCGTTTTTTCAGTTCAACATTAATTGCCAAAGATCATTTTCAGAATGCAAGCATTAAAGTATTTGAACTGGAAGACCAGGGCGATCATTACCTCCGCTCAATGCAAACCCAAATCGGAATTCCTTTTAATGTTTCGGAAAATGAAAGTATACCCATGTCGCTTTATTTCGGTCCAAATAAGTACAAAATACTTCGTAAATACAAACTCGACCAGGAACGTCAGATACCGTTGGGCTGGAGTTTTTTCCTGATGGCCTGGATAAACCGGTATGCGGTAATTCCGGTCTTTAATTTCCTTGAAGGATTCGGTTGGAATTATGGCATTATCATCCTGGTGCTAACCATTTTATTAAAAATTGTATTATTCCCCATTGCCTATAAATCGTATTCTTCTTCTGCTAAAATGAAGGCATTGAAGCCTGAAATTGAAGAAATCAGTAGCAAGTTCCCGAAAAAGGAAGATGCGATGAAAAAACAATCGGCAACGATGGCGCTTTATAAACAGGCGGGGGTCAATCCCATGGCAGGGTGTGTTCCTATGCTATTGCAGTTCCCAATATTGATTGCCATGTTCCGGTTTTTCCCGTCAGCCATTGAATTAAGGCAACAATCTTTTCTTTGGGCCGACGACCTTTCGAGTTATGATTCCATTTATAACCTGCCGTTTGAAATCCCGTTTTACGGCGACCATGTAAGTCTGTTTACTTTGTTGATGACGGTTTCAACCCTTATCTATACAAAAATGAACCAGGATATGATGGGGTCAACCCAGGCACAAATGCCAGGCATGAAAACCATGATGTACCTAATGCCTATTATGTTTCTCGGCATGTTTAACAGCTATGCTTCTGGCTTGAGTTATTATTATTTTCTGGCCAATGTTTTTACTTTCGGACAAATGTATTTCATCCGCAAAACCATTGACGAGGATAAGATCAGGGCAAAAATTGAAATAAACAAAAAGAAACCGCCCAAGAAAAAATCGGGCTGGCAAAAAAGACTTGAAGAAGCGGCAAAACAGCGTGGAGTCCAGCCTGCAAAAAAGAAAAAGTAAGAAATTGTTATACATTTAAAGTTTTTGTTTTGAGTTGCAAAAACATAAAACTCTAGACTCTGAACTTCCCCACATGCTGACGCAGTCGGTTAAGGAAATTCAAATTTCGAACAACAACCATGAACTTCAAATTAACCAGTGATTTCAAACCAACAGGAGATCAACCCGAAGCCATCAAACAGCTTGTTGAAGGCTTAAAACGGGGTGATGACCACCAGGTATTGCTGGGGGTAACCGGATCAGGAAAAACGTTTACCATTGCCAATGTAATTCAACAAATAGAAAGGCCAACACTGGTATTAAGCCATAACAAAACACTCGCCGCCCAACTTTATGGAGAGTTTAAGCAGTTTTTCCCGGATAACCGTGTGGAATATTTTGTCTCTTATTATGATTACTACCAACCAGAAGCGTATTTGCCTGTAACAGATACCTATATTGAAAAAGACCTTTCTATTAATGCCGAAATTGAAAAGCTCCGCTTATCGGCCACATCTGCATTGCTTTCCGGAAGGCGCGATGTGATTGTTGTATCATCTGTTTCATGTATTTATGGTATTGGCAATCCTGATGATTTTACAAACAATGTCATTTCTCTGAAAACCGGCGATTTGATTGTCCGGAAAAAATTCCTGAAAAGTCTTGTGAATAGTTTGTATTCGAGGAATGAATATGAATTCGCCCATGGTAATTTCAGGGTAAAAGGCGATACCATTGATGTTTTTCCGGCTTATGCCGATGTGGCATTTAAATTCATTTTCTGGGGCGATGAAATCGAAACCATCGAATCCTTCGACCCGGTGAATGGCCATATAATTGAAAAACTGGAAAGTGTGAAAATTTATCCAGCCAATATTTTTATCACTTCACACGAAAAAATGAAAAATGCCATAACCGGTATTCAAAAAGACATGGTAAGCCAGGTTCAATATTTTAAAGAAGTGGAAAAACATTTGGAAGCCAAACGTCTGGGCGACAGGGTAACCTATGATATTGAAATGATGCGGGAATTGGGCTATTGTTCAGGCATTGAAAATTATTCGCGCTATTTTGATGGACGCGAACCGGGTACACGCGGTTATTGCCTCATTGATTATTTCCCGGATGATTACCTGATGGTGATAGATGAAAGCCATGTAACAATTCCTCAGATCAGAGCCATGTATGGTGGTGACCGTTCACGAAAACAAAACCTTGTGGAATATGGTTTCCGGTTACCGGCTGCCATGGATAATCGCCCGTTAAAATTTCCTGAATTTGAAGCCACACAAAACCAGGTAATTTATGTTACAGCCACCCCTTCGGAATACGAATTGCAAAGGTCGGAAGGGGTAATTGTAGAACAATTGATAAGGCCAACGGGATTGCTTGATCCAATTATTGAAGTGAGGCCAAGCCTGAACCAGATAGATGACCTGCTGGATGAAATTGACCAAAGAAATAATAAAAACGAACGGACGCTGGTAACAACACTTACCAAACGGATGGCCGAAGAGTTAACAAAATACATGGCAAAGCTCGACATCAAATGCCGGTACATTCATAGTGAAGTAGATACCCTTGACCGGGTTGAAATCTTAAGAGGATTACGCCTCGGCGATTTTGATGTGCTGGTTGGTGTAAATTTGTTACGCGAAGGATTGGACCTCCCGGAAGTTTCGCTCGTAGCCATTTTAGATGCGGATAAAGAAGGATTTCTTCGGTCGGCTAAATCACTGACGCAAACTGCCGGGCGGGCAGCACGAAATGTGAATTCGAAGGTGATCTTTTATGCAGATAATATAACCGATTCAATGAAAAAGACCATGGATGAAACCAGCCGTCGTCGCGAAAAACAAATGAAGTACAACGAAGAACATGGCATCACCCCTACCCAGATCGTTCGATCAATGACCTCCATCATTGGACAAACAGCTGTTGCTGACGCCAAAGGTG